>CAYXUN010000051.1:0-6273 GCA_964468165.1 uncultured Novosphingobium sp.
GGGGGGGGGGGGGGGGCCCCGCTGTATCGTGGGTGGGGGGCCGGGGGGGGTTCCCCGGTGGGGGCGGGGGCCCCCTGGGCCGCGGGCGCGGCGCTGGGCGCGCAGACCAGCGGGCCCGATGGCGGCAAGCCGCTGCGCACGATCCGCGTGCTGTTTGCCGGCAGCGAGGAAGTGGGTGGCTTTGGCGGTGAAGCCTATGCACAAAAGCATGGCAAGGAGCCGCATGCCCTGGCGATGGAAAGCGATTTCGGCGCGGACCGGGTGTGGCGCGTGATCACCAACTTCGCCCCGTCAGCCGATGCGGTGAAGGCGCGCCTGGTTGCCGCGCTCAATCCGTTGGGCGTGGTGCCCGGTGATGGCACGGCCAATGGCGGCGAAGATGTCGGCGCGATCATTGCCGCGCAAAAGCTGCCGGTGGTGGACCTGAACCAGGACGGCACCCACTATTTCGACCTGCACCACACGCCTGATGACACGCTGGACAAGATCGATCCGGCCATGCTGGCGCAGAACGTGGCCGCCTGGCAAGGCACGCTGGCGATCGTCGCCAACGAGCCGGGGCCGATCGCCGCGCGCTAAGCAGCGTAGGCCTTTCGGCCAAGGCGGTGATCAGACTGGCTGGTCAGCCTTGGCGGCCCAGCGTTTCGGGGAACAGCACGACGGTGGTGACGCCGGGATTGGCGGCCCCGTCCGTGCCGCTGCGCACGCGGTGGCTGCCGCCCAGCTGCGCTACCAGCCCGGCAATGATCGCCGTGCCCAGCCCACGGCGGGTGCGCACCCCGCCCGGGACAGGATCGGCCGGATCGGCGGCCGGCATGCCGCGGCCATTGTCCGCCACGGTCAGGCACAACCGGGCATCGTCGACCCGTTCGAGGCGCACATTGATGCGCCCGGGCTCGCCAGGGGCAAACGCATGCTTGAAGCTGTTGGCAAGCAATTCGGTCAGCAGCAGCACCAAAGGCAGCAGACGGCCCACTTCCAACTGTACGTCATCGGCGACCACGTCCACCTCCACCGCGCCGGCATCGGCCATTTCGCGCGCCAGGTTGACCGCCGAGGCCATGATTTCGCTGACCGGCTTGGCCTGGGCGGCCGGATCATAGAGCTGGCGATGAACCCGGCCCATCATCTCGATGCGCTGGTCTGCGCGATCGATCAGCGGCAGGGCGAGCGCCGGGTTGCGTTCGATCTGGCGCCGTTGCAGCCGCAGCATCGAGGCGACCGAGGCCAGGTTGTTGGCCACGCGGTGCTGCAGTTCCTTGAACAACAAGGCCTGGTTCGCTGCCATGTCGGCGAGGCGCGCCTGGCTTTCCTCCAACTGCCGCTGGCGGCGCGTAAGGCCATCGATCAGCACGATGTCAACGGCAACCACGCCGGAGTAGAACAGCATGGCCGTGGCGACTTGCGGTGTAACGGCAAAACTGTTTTCCGGCGGCACGAAAAAGTACCACGCCGCAAGGCCGCTCAATATCGCGCAAGCGATGCCCGGGCCACGCCCGGCGATGAACGTGGCGATGATGACGGCGGGAAAGAACGTCAGGAACGGAAAGCCTGGCGGAAACAGGTCATCGGCCACCCAGCGCAGCGACAGCGCGAGCACGAACAGCACCACGCTCACCGCGTAGCGGGTGGCAGGACTGCAGGATTGCAGGCCGCGGATGGACCACAGCGGGGGGCGCGGCGCAGACGTCATTCCTTCCAGCCATGCCCTATGGCGCAGCCCTGCGCAACCGCCGGCTCGACACGCCTGTCCAGCCCGTCCTAAAGGGCATGAGGCGTGGGCGAGAGGCGCGGTGCATCACCGCGCGGCGCGCAAGTGGCATGGAGAGCATGGGATGGCAGACGGCAACAGCGGGATCGGCGATGTGCGCGCGGCGGCACAGGCGCTCGCGCCCAAGATCGTGTCCTTGCGCCGCGCGATCCATGCCGAGCCGGAACTGGGCCTGCACAACCCTGCCACGCGTGACAAGATCCGCGCCGCCCTGGCGCATCTGCCCCTCGAATGGGCGCAGGGACCATCGACGACGGGGCTGGTCGCCACTTTGCGTGGCGGGGCGGTGCCGGCTGGTGCCGATCGCCCCTGCGTGCTGCTGCGTGGCGATACCGATGCCTTGCCCATGCACGAGGAAACCGCGCTCGATTTTGCCTCGACCATCCCCGGCGCGATGCATGCCTGTGGCCATGATACCCATGTCGCCATGCTGGCCGGCGCGGCTGAATTGCTGGCCGCGCGGGCGCAGGGCCTGGCGGGAGACGTGCGCTTCATGTTCCAGCCCGGCGAAGAAGGGCACCATGGCGCGCGCTTCATGATCTCCGATGTGCTGCTGGGCGATCCGCTGCCGGATGCGGCCTTTGCCCTGCACATCATGCCCAACAGCCGGCATGGCCTGGTGGCGGGGCGGGCGGGCGCGCTGATGGCCTCGGCCGACCAGTTCGAGATCGTGGTCGAGGGGCGCGGCGGCCATGCCTCGATGCCGCACGATGCGCTCGATCCCGTGCCGGTGGCGTGCGAGATCGTGAGCGCGATCCAGGCGATGGTCACGCGGCGGTTCTCGGTGGCCGATCCGGTGGTGGCCACCGTGGCGCGGATCGAGGCGGGCAGCGCACACAACGTGATCGCCGATCGTGCGCGCATGATCGGCACCTTGCGCACCCTGTCACCGGGCAACCGCACGCGTCTGCGCAGCGCGTTGGAGACCTGCGCCACCCACGTCGCGGCGGCCCACGGCCTGACGGCGCAGGTGACGCTGCACGAGGGTTTTCCGGTGACGATGTGCGATGCCCGCGCGGTCGCCCTGGGCGAGGCGGTGACCCGCGATCTGGCCGGGCCCGATGCATTCGTGCGGCTGGACCATGCGATCATGGCAGCCGAAGACTTTTCCTATGTGCTGGAAAAGGTGCCCGGCGCCATGTTCTTCCTTGGCGTGGCGCACGAAGGGGCGGATTGGCGCCACGCCTGCGGCATTCATTCCACCCGCATGGTGGTGGACGAAGCGGCCCTGCCGATGGGAACCGCGGTGTTGGCCGGCTGTGCGCTGCGCTATCTGTCGCACGGTTTTGCCGGCGAACCGTTATGATATAAAATTTTTCGCTGTCGCAGGGAACCGCCGGGGCCCCCGACGCATTTTGCCGCCATTGAGTGGCCATCTGCCACGGGTCGAGAGAACATCAGGAACAAACGTTTGTCGAGTGATAGGGCAGATCAGGCGCCAAAGCGCCCGAACGAAGCCAAGAAGGCGGGTGACGCCGCGAGCGGTGAACGCGATGCGTTTTATGGTGCTGGCGGGGCTGGACAAGCCGCCGGTTCGCACCGCGCCAGCCAGGCTGGCGGCGCCTATGACGACAGCGCCGACCGTTTTCTTGCCAATCATCCCGACGATGCCTTCATCGGTGCATCTGGTGTCCTGTTCGAACAGGCCATGGCCCAGACGCGCATGGCCGTATGCCTGTGCGACCCCCATGCACCCGATGCCCCGATCGTCTTCGTCAACCGCGCTTTCCGCTGGCTGACCGGCTACGACGAGCAGGAAATCATCGGTCGCAACTGCCGCTTCCTGCAAGGGCCGGGCACCGATCCGGCGGCGGTCGGCCGCATCCGCCAGGCACTCGCCAACGAAGACGTGGTGGTGGTCGAACTGCTCAACTACCGCAAGGATGGCTCGGCGTTCTGGAACGCGCTGCACCTCGGCCCGATCTATGACGCGCAAGGGCGCCTGATCTATTATTTCGGCAGCCAGTGGGACGTGTCGGATGTGCGCGCGGCACGTGCCGACGAACGCCACGCCCGCGAGCTTGCGCGCGAATTGTCCCACCGCATGAAGAACATGTTCGCGGTGATCGGCGGCATCGTCAACTTCACCGGGCGCAGCCGCGGGATCGAGGTCGAGGCGCGCGAGATCAACGATCGCATCCAGGCCCTGGGCCGTGCCTATGAAACCACGCTGGACGAAGCATCGAGCGGGTCGATCGAAGTGGGCCAGGCGATCCGTTCCGTGCTGTCGCCCTATGATCCCGAGGGCAAGCGCATTCATTTCCAGGGCAACGGGTTGCGCAGCGATTTCTCGGCGGTCTCGGTGCTGGGCCTGTCGCTGCACGAACTGGCAGTCAATGCCGCCAAGCACGGCGCGCTCAGCGGTGACGAGGGGCAGGTTACGGTTGCCTGGCAGAAGAACGGCTCCAGCGATGCACCCACGATCGTGATCGACTGGATTGAACAAGGCGGGCCGGTGGTAAACCCGCCCGAAAACAATGCGGAGGCGCCCACCGTGGGGATCGTCGACCGCATGCTGCACATGGCAAGGGGCAACATCATGCGTGACTGGCATCCCGATGGATTGAGGGCAAGGCTGCGCGTTCCCCTGCGCGAGGACGCCGTCTGATGGGCCAGTCGTGTTGCCCAGGTGATGCTTGTCGCGTGCTGGTGCTCGATGACGAGCCCCTCATTCTGCTTGATCTGGAATTTGCGGTAGAGGACGCAGGTTGCGTCCCGCTGACCGCGCTCGAACTGGCCGAAGCCTTGGCGATCGCCGAGCGCGAACCGATTGTCGCGGCCATTCTCGATGTCTCGCTCGCCCATGGCCAGACCTGCGCCCCGGTGGCCAAGGCGCTGGCCGAGCGCGGCGTGCCTTATGTGCTGCACACCGGTGACCTTGACCGCATGGACGAAGCCGTGCGCAAGCTGGGCGGCGTGCTGGTGCCCAAGCCGACCCCAGCGGCGGTTGTCGTCAGCCGCGCCCTGGAAGGCGTGACGCAGCGCCAGGGTGCCTGAGCCAGGCCATATCCGCGCCGCAGGTTAACCGCAGGCAAGTTTTGCTTGGGCTGGTGTTTTGCCCGGCCAGCCCCTATCTCGCGCGCCATCGGAAGGAGTTTCCATGGCGACGACGCACAAGACCCGCATGCTTATCATCGGTTCCGGCCCGGCAGGCCTGACGGCCGCGATCTATGGCGCGCGCGCCGGGATGGAGCCGATCGTGGTGCAGGGGCTGCAGCCCGGCGGGCAGCTGACCATCACCACCGATGTCGAAAACTATCCCGGCTTCCGCGACGTGATCCAGGGCCCCTGGCTGATGCAGGAAATGGAAGCGCAGGCCCAGCATGTCGGCACGCGGATGATGTGGGACACCATCACCGATATCGATCTGGCCGGCCCTCCGTTCCGCGCCGTGGGCGACAGCGGCGATGTGTATGAGGCCGATACGCTGGTGATCGCCACCGGCGCCCAGGCCAAGTGGCTGGGCGTGCCGGGCGAACAGCTGCTCTCGGGCAAGGGCGTTTCGGCCTGCGCCACCTGCGACGGGTTCTTCTACCGCGGCAAGAAGGTGGTGGTGATCGGCGGCGGCAACACTGCCGTGGAAGAGGCACTCTACCTCACCAACCATGCCGAGCATGTCACGCTGATCCACCGCCGTGATACGTTACGCGCCGAACGCATCCTGCAGCAGCGCCTGCATGCCCACCCCAAGATCAGCGTGTTGTGGAACAAGGCCGTGGCTGCGTTTACCGGCGATCCCATGGCCGGTGGCCTCAAGGCGGTGGAACTGGTCGATACCGTGACCGGCGAAGGCAGCCGCGTGGAAACCGACGGCGCGTTTGTCGCCATCGGCCATGCGCCGGCCACCAGCCTGTTTGCCGGCAAGCTCGCGCTCGACGAAAGCGGCTATATCGTGGTCGAGCCTGGCACGCCCAAGACGGCCATCCCCGGCGTGTTCGCCTGTGGCGACGTGATGGACCACACCTATCGCCAGGCCGTGACCGCAGCGGGCACTGGCTGCATGGCCGCGCTCGATGCCGAACGCTTTGTGGCAGAGCTGGACTTTGCCACCGGGCAACTGACCCAGGCCTAGGCGCCCAGCGCGGCAAGTACCTTATGCAGCAGCCATTCCGGCGCATCGGCAAAGGAATGGCTGGCACCGGGATGGCCGATCACGCGCGGATCGGCGCCCCAGTGGCCGGCAAACAGTTGCGCCGTGCGGTCACCCTGCGCCAACAGGATGGTGACCTTGCCACCATAGCCGGCCAGCCCCGCGCGCATGTCTGCCGCCAGGGACGAGGCCGCCTGCGGGCCGGCCGCCGTGTGCAGCCCGCCCATCAGCTTGCCCAGGGCAACCTTGCCCGCCAGCAACCGCCACCATTGGCGCGGATCGACGAGGCGGCGCGCTCCGCCGCCCCCGCCTCCGCTATGACCCGTTGCACGGCGGTGGACTCCTCCGTGGTCCCGGGGCTCTCGGTCGTGGGGAGCAGGGGTGTCGTGCTCATAAAGCAACAGGGGGGGTG
>CAYXUN010000051.1:6283-29124 GCA_964468165.1 uncultured Novosphingobium sp.
GCGGAATGGACCGGCGCCGTTTCATTTTCCGCGTCGACCGTCCAGGGATTGGCCAGGATCAGTCCGTCGAGCCCGGGCAACGCGGCGGCGTGGAGCATCAGCGCGCTGGCCGCGTCGCAATTGCCCAGGGCAACCACGCGCTTCACATGCGGCGCGGCGGCGCGAAAGGCGGCGAGCGCGGCGGCGATATCGGGGCCACTGGCGCGAAAACCCTGGTTTTGCCCCTCGCTATCGCCAACCCCGCGCCGATCAAAGCGGAACACCGGCACGCCTTCCCGGGCAAGCGCGGCGCCGAGCCAGGCCTGGCCGCCCCAGGCGCCGCTGCGAATTTCGTTTCCGCCCGATACCAGCAAGAGGCCGGTGGCCCCGCTCGCCAGGCCCATGTCCAGCGTGCCCAGCAGTTGCGCTCCCTGGCACGAAAACGGGATGACGCGCCGGTTCATGCCCGCAGGTCTGCCACGATGCGCGTGGCGAGAGCGGCGGCGAGGGCCGGGGCAGGGGCAGGCTCCTGGCGCAGCCAGGGCGGCGCACCAGCCACGCCCAGATCGCCAACGGCCAGCACTTGCTGTCCTTCGCCCTGGCTACGCGCGCCCTGAAGCCCGGCGATCAGCGCCGCGCCGCAGCGGTAGCCGCCCAGCACGATGCCGTGCGCGCGGCCATCTTCGAGCAGCGCAGTGGCCGTGGTGTCCTTCCCCTGTGCCCGCGCGGCGAGCACGGCGGCGCGCAGCAGCGGGCGCAACACGGCATCGCCATCGAGCGGCGCCAGCGCCCAGCCGGGCAGGGCAGGCGGCGCAACCAGCGCGCCGCCGCGCAGCGCCAGAACATGGCTTGCGGCGAAATGACGCGCCGCCGCGGCCATCGCCGCGCGCCAGGCATTGAGGCTTTGCGCGGAAAAATCCTGCACGCTTTCCCCGCAGCCGGGCAGATCGGGCAGCATCGCGGCCACGCCTGCCGCGCCGAGATCGCGCAGCAGGGTGGCCAGCATCGCGCGCGTGCGGTTCATTTCATCAAACAGCGGCGGCACGATCAGCAGCCGCGCCTGGGGCGCAGCGGGATCGCTGGCCAAGGCCCATTCGCCGTCTGCTCCCGATCCGGGGCAGGGCCAGCGCAGCGGGCCGAGTGGTTCAGCCACGGCCCTGCTTGCGCGCGACGAAGGCCAGCAGCGCGCCATAGGTTTCGAGCAGGTCGCCGTCGATCTCATCCTCTTCGAGGATGAAGCCGAAGCTGTCTTCCAGCGCAGTGAAGAGCCCCGCCACCGCCATCGAATCGAGTTCGGGCAGCGCGCCGAACAGCGGCGTCTGCGCCGTGAACGCGGCCACCCGCGCCGGGGCCAGCCCCAGCACATCGGCGAGAAGCGCGCGCAGATCGGCGTCGAGCGAAGCGGGGAGCGTGTCGGTCATGCCTGGCGCCTTACCCATCGCCCGGCGGCGGGGCAAGCAGGGTGCGCCCCGCCAGGCGCCGGGCCAGCCCACGCGCCAGCGCCGGCCAGTGGCGCCACGCGGCGGGATGGTGCGCGCGCAGCCGCCAGCGGGTGCGGGTGTGGTCCATCCAGTCTGCCTTGTAGGGATCATCGCCGGTGCCGAAATCGACCGCGGCAACCCGGTCCTGATCGATCACATGGGCAAACAGCGCCGCTGACAGCAGCGTTCCGGGCGAGGCGGCGCGCGCATCATCGCGGTGGGCGAGCTTGTGGATGAATGCGGTGCCGTGCTCCACGCTCCACAACTGCGCGGCCACCGGCTGCCCGTCGATCGTTGCCAGGCCAAGCCGCAGCGCGCCGGCGGTGCTTTCGGCCTGGGCAAAGGCGCGCAACAGTGCGGGATCGCCTTCCGCCGGTTTCCAACTGGCGGCATAGACCGCTTCATAGGCGGCCCAGTCCGCCGGATCAAAGCGGGTGGCGACGCGGCACTCCACCACGCCGCGCGCGCCCTTGCGCCGCACCGTGGCGCGCAGGGCGCCGGGGCGGCTGGCCCACCACTGCGCAAAATCCTGCCCGCCGAGCACGAGGTGGCGGTTGACGTGGGCCGGCTCGACCGTCGCGATCCAGCCGGCAGCGCGAAACGCCCGGGCCATCCAGCCGGCCTCTGGCGCGGGCAGCGGGCCGAAATCGATCGCGCCGTGGGGCGCCAGATCGCGGGCGATGGCGGCCAGCAGCACTTCGGCGCGATCGGGCGCGGCGGCGATCGGCCTTGCCCAGAAACTGTACCAGTTGGCGCATGCGGCAAGGCCGCCAGGCGTTGCCACCAGGGGCAGCGCCAACAGCGCGCCGTGGCCCGTGCCTGTGGCGGGCGGCTCTTCGGCCACGGCCACGAAAGTCCGGCCTGGCGCACGGGCTGCGATCAGGCCAAGCCAGTCGGCGCGGTCGAACGGGCCGGCCGCAGCCCCGCGCGCCATCAGCGCCGCCAGGCGCGGATGGTCTTGCACTTGGGCAAGTTCGGCATGATAGACCCGGCAGGCCACGCTTTGCCTGGTTTCCTTTCCTTGTTCCGTCAGGAGTGCCGTGACGCCTTTGCCCGACCCTGCCGTTCACCCGCTGGACCATCTTGCCCTGCGCGGCAAGGGTGATGCGCCGGCGCTGGTGCTCAGGGACGAGGTGCTTAGCCACGAGGAGTTAAATCGCCGTGTAGGGCAATTGGCCGCCTGGCTGGCGGCGCAGCAGGGGGCAGCGCCCGGCGCGCGGGTGGCCACCTGGCTGGGCAAGGGGCTGATCGCCTGCATCATGCCGCTGGCCGCGGTGCGGGCGGGGTTGGTCCACGTGCCGGTCAATCCGGTGCTGCGCCGGGCGCAGGCCGCGCACATCCTGGCAGACAGCGGCGCGGCGCTGCTGGTGGGCAATGCCGGCCGGCTGGAAACCCTGCTGCCCGGCGATGCCGCAGCGGCGGCCGTGCATGACGAGGCAGCGGTGCTGGCCGCGCTCGACGCGCAAAGCGTCCTGCCGCCTTCGGCTGCCTTGCCGCACAGCCTGGCGGCGATCCTCTATACCAGCGGTTCCACCGGCAAGCCCAAGGGCGTCATGCTGAGCCAGGCCAACCTGTGGCTCGGCGCGATCAGCGTGGCGCATTACCTGGGGCTTGCGCCTGACGATCGCGTGCTGGCGGTCCTGCCGCTGGCGTTCGACTATGGCCAGAACCAGTTGCTGTCTGCCTGGGCGGCGGGTGCCTGCGCCGTGCCGCTCGATTACCTGATGCCGCGCGACGTGGTGCGCGCAGTGGCGCGCCATGGCATCACCACGCTGGCCGGGGTGCCGCCGCTGTGGCTGCAACTGATCGAATGTGCATGGCCCGCCGAAGCCGCGCAATCCCTGCGCCGGCTGACCAACAGCGGCGGGGCGCTCACCCCCGATCTGGTGCGGCGCCTGCGCGCGCTGTTTCCCGCCGCGCGCCTGTTTGCCATGTATGGCCTGACCGAGGCGTTCCGCTCTACCTACCTCGATCCCGCGCTGATCGATGCGCACCCCACCGCGATCGGCTCCGCGATCCCCTTTGCCGAGGTCATGGTGGTCAGCGATGCCGGCACGGCGGCGGCCGACGAGGAGGAGGGCGAACTGGTGCACGCCGGGCCACTCGTTGCGCAAGGCTATTGGCAGGACGATGCCCGCACGGCCGAACGCTTTCGCCCGGCGCCGGCTTTTTCGCAGCTGGGCGGCATTGCCGTGTGGTCTGGCGACAGGGTGCGGCGCGATGCGCAGGGCCTGCTCCATTTCGTGGGCCGGCGCGATGCCATGATCAAGACCTCGGGGCACCGTGTCAGCCCGCAAGAGGTGGAGGAAGCCGCGCTTGCCACCGGGCTGGTGGCCGAGGTGGTGGCACTGGGCCTGCCCGATGCGGCGCTGGGCCAGGCGATCCACCTGGTGTGCCGTGCCGCGCCGGGCATGGGGGAAGACGATGGTGCGCTGCGCGCTGCCATGGCCCGGGATGTGCCGGCCTTCATGCTGCCGCGCGTGGTGCACTGGCGTGCTGCGCTGCCGCTTTCGGCCAATGGCAAGCACGAGCGCGCCGGCCTGCACGCCGATCTTTACCGCGCCTTGACCGGCAGGGCATAAGGCCCGGGCAGATGAAACCGCTTGGCCCCATTCCCCCGCATTTCCCCACCCAGGGGGCAGACCTGATGATTGCCGGGCGCCCCGCGCCCCCCGGGGGGCCGGCGCCCCGCCCCCCGCGGGTGGGGGTTTATGGGGGGGGGGGGGGCGCGCGCCGGGCACCTTCCCCCCCCATTGCCCCCGCCCGGGGGCTCGGGGGTGTTTGGCGGGGCGGGGGGGGGGGGCCGGGGCGCTGGAGCAGGGCACGCCGCTGTTCGTCTATGATGCGGGCGTGGTGCGGGCGCGCGTGGCACACTTGCGCGCCGCGCTGCCGCGGGCGGTGCGGCTGCACTATGCAGTCAAGGCCAATCCGTTTGGCCCGTTGCTTGCGCTGCTGGCCGGGCTGGTCGATGGATTTGACATCGCCTCTGCCGGGGAACTCGCGCTGCTGGCGGCCCAAGGCATCGATGCGGCGCGTGCCGGGTTTGCCGGGCCGGGCAAGCGCGATGCAGAGATTGCCGCTGCCATTGCCGCCGGTGTCACGCTGCATTGCGAATCCGCGCGCGAGGTAGAGCGCGCCCTGGCGCTGGGCGCGGCCGCCAACCAGCGACCCCGCCTGGCGATTCGCGTCAATCCCGATTTCGACTTGCGCGGTTCGGGCATGAAGATGGGCGGCGGCGCGCGGCCCTTTGGCGTGGACGCGGAAAATGTGCCGCCCTTGGCCCGCCGCATCGTTGCCGCCGGGGCAGAGTGGCGCGGCTTTCACATCTTTGCCGGCAGCCAGGCCCTCGATGCCGAGGCGGTGATCGCCACGCAGGCCGCCACGCTCGACCTGGCGCTGCGCCTGGCGCAAGAGGCTGGCGTGCCGCTGCCCGCGCTCAACCTGGGCGGCGGCTTTGGCATCCCCTATTTCCCCGGAGACCAGCCACTCGATCTGCCCGCCGTGGGTGCGGCGCTGGGCGAGGAACTCGCCCGCCGCCAACCGCAACTGAGCGACACGCGCCTGGCGGTGGAACTGGGCCGCTATCTGGTGGGAGAAGCCGGCGTCTATCTCGCCAGCGTGGTCGAGCGCAAGGAAAGCCGGGGCGAGGTGTTCCTCGTTACCGATGGCGGGCTGCACCACCAGCTGGCCGCCAGCGGCAATTTCGGCACCGTGGTGCGGCGCAACTATCCGCTGGCGCTGGCCACGCGCATGGATGCCCCGGCCGACGAGGTGGCGAGCGTGGTGGGGTGCCTGTGCACCCCGCTCGATCGGCTTGCAGACCGCGCTGCCCTGCCCATGGGGGCAGAAGGCGATGTGGTGGCGGTGTTCTGTGCCGGTGCCTATGGCGCCACGGCCAGCCCGGCGGCGTTTCTGGGCCATGGCCCAGCTACGGAGATCTTGGCGGAAAGCCCGGCAGAAAGCCTCACACACAGGGCGGGTTAATCTTTGCCCGGGCACCCGTCCCGAATTGGGACCAGGCCGCCAAGCGCCTTGTCGGCACAGCCGGATCACAACAAGGATAACCGTATCTTCACCCTTTTTGTCGATAGCCGATGATGAAGGTCGCAGGTCTCGATGGTCCCGATAGGGGACACTACGTGGGCCGGCGCAAGAGCCAGACAAAGGAATCGATTGCGATGCCGTTCCACTCCGGCCCAGCCCAGAACGCCGCCCGGCCTGTTGGCCAGCGCGGGCGCGCGCGTGGGCGTCTTGCCCGTCTGGGCCTGGGAACGGCATGCCTGTCCCTGCTGCTGACCGGCTGCGCCGGTGGCGCCCATGGCCCGCAATTGCCGCCTGCCTCGTTCGTGGCGCTGCAGGAAGGGCCGGGCGAGGAATACGTGATCGGCCCGCTGGATGAACTGACCATCTTCGTGTGGCGCAATCCTGAGCTGGGCGCCTCGGTGCAGGTGCGGCCCGACGGGCGCATCACCACGCCGCTGATCACCGACATGCCTGCGGTGGGCAAGACGCCCTCGATGCTGGCCGAAGACATCAAGCTGCAGCTGTCGCAGTATATTCAAGAACCGATCGTGTCGGTGATCGTCAACAAGTTTGCCGGCACGTTCAGCCAGCAGGTGCGCATCGTGGGCGCCACCGAAAAGCCGGCCTCGATTCCCTATCGCGCCAACATGACGCTGCTTGACGCGATGATCGCGGTGGGCGGCCTGTCCGAATATGCCGCCGGCAACCGCGCGCGGCTGGTGCGGTTCGACAAGACCACCGGCAAGCAGACCGAATACGCCGTGCGCATCGGCGATCTGTTGCGCAAGGGCGATACCAAGGCCAATGTCATGCTGATGCCCGGTGACGTGATCATCATCCCCGAAAGCACGTTCTGACGATGGCGCGGGGGCACCACATCAGGCCGGCGCCACGCCACCAGGAGTGCGCGGCGGCATGACCAACATTCTCGATGAAGTGCGCATCGCGCTCTATGGCATCTGGCACCGCCGCTGGCTGGCGCTGGGTGTGGCCTGGTTGGTCTGCCTGCTGGGCTGGCTGGTCGTGGCGATGGTGCCCAATTCCTATGAATCCAAGGCGCGCATCTTCATCCAGATCGACGATGTCCTGTCCGACCAGATCGGCATTGGCGGCAATGCCAAGCAGGATATCGAGCGGGTACGCCAGACGCTGACCAGCACGGT
Source organism: uncultured Novosphingobium sp. (assembly GCA_964468165.1). Classification (GTDB taxonomy): domain Bacteria; phylum Pseudomonadota; class Alphaproteobacteria; order Sphingomonadales; family Sphingomonadaceae; genus Novosphingobium. The sequence continues at coordinate 12,930 of CAYXUN010000051.1, forward strand.
CAACCTGGAAAAGGTGGTGCGCGCCACCCGCCTGGGCGACAAGGTCACCAACGACAAGCAGATGGAATCGGCCGTGGCGGGCCTTGCCACCCAGATCAAGGTGGTCAGCCAGCAGGACAACCTGTTCGAGATCAGCGCCACGTCGGGCCGCGGTTCCTATACCGATGCGCAGAACGCCAAGCTGGCCCAGGACGTGGTGCAGAAGATGATCGACATCTTCCGCGAGGAAAACCTGGCCGGCGGGCGCGGCGAGATGACCGATAGTCTGGCCTTCATGGACCAGCAGTTGGCCGACCGGCAAAAGGACCTGGAAGCGGCCGAGCAGAAGCGCCAGGAATTCGAGGCGAAGAACGCCGCGCTGATGCCCGGCACCGGCTCGGTCACCGCCAAGCTTGAAGGCGCCCGCACCGAATTGCGCGGGGTCGAATCCGATCTACTTGCAGCGCAGAGCGCGCTGGCCTCGATCAATGGGCAGCTTTCGGGCACCGCCCCCACGATCACCATTCCCGGCGCGCAGGGTGGCGCCCATGGCGCGCTGGCCCAGGCCCAGGCAGACCTGGCATCGATGAAGGCGCGCGGGCTGACCGACAGCCATCCCGATGTCCTGGCCGCCAAGGCGCAGATCGCCAGCCTGCAACGCCAGGCTGCGGCCGAGGGGCGCAGCGCCGGCACGCCCAACCCGGCCTATGCCTCGCTGCAGTCGATCAAGGCTGATCGCGAGGCCAGCCTTGTCTCGCTGCAATCGCGCAAGGCGTCGTTGCAGCAGGAAATCGGCCAGCTGACCGGCCAGCAATACAGCGAGCCGGCGGTCGCTGCCGAAGCGGCGCGGATCAACCGCGATTATGACGTGCTCAAGGACCAGTACGACAAGCTGCTGCGCGATCGCGAGCAGCTGCGGCTGCGCGGCCAGGTGGAAAGCGAGCACAACTCGGTCAAGTTCGACGTGATCGACCCGCCGAGCACGCCGCGCGGGCCCTCTGCGCCCGATCGGCCGCTGCTGCTGATGCTGGTGCTTGTCGTGGGCCTGGCATCGGGCTGTGGCGCGGCCTTTGCCATGGCGCAGCTGCGCTCGAGCTATGCCACGACCGCCCAGTTGGAGCGGGCCACGGGCATGATCGTGCTGGGTTCGGTGTCGCTGACCCAGACTGCCGCGGCGCGCGCCCGGCAATGGAAGCAGCTGAAACTGTTCGGTGGTGCCACGGCCGGCCTGGTGCTGGTACTGTTCGTGCTGCTGGCCGTGGAATTCATGAAGCGGCGGATGGTGGCATGAGGGTGCAGGACATGACGGACCAGAGCAACACGCCCCAAGCCCCGGAAGATAGGCCGCCCGAAAGCGGGCCACGCAAGGCCGGCCCGTCGCTGATCGAGCGCGCGGCCGGGACGTTCGATTTCCGCCAGCACTTGCGCGCGCCGGTGCTGCCGCCCGTGCCACCGGCGCCGGCGCCTGCTGCTCCGGTGGCGGCACCGCCAGCGCCTGCCGCGCCCATGGCCGAGCCGGTTCAGCCCGAAGCGCCTGCGCCCGAAGCCGCCGCGCCAGCGCCCGCCGCTCCGTTCGCGCCGGAAGGTGCGCAGGTGTTCGTTCCCGCGAGCAGCGATGCCGCGCCGGTCGAAGCCGACATGCCGGCGCCCTTTGCCAATCCCGCGCTGGAAGGCATTCCCTCGCGCCAGCGCTTCAAGAAGGCGCCGCAGCCGATCGATCGCCGCCTGTTGCGCGAGCAGTGCCTGATCGAGCCGGAAGGGCCGGTCAGCGCGCTGCTGGAAGAGTTCCGCATCGTCAAGCGGCAGCTGCTGTTGCAGGCCGCCGATTCGCGCGCCGGCCGCACCGCCCGCCATGGCGAGCGCATTCTGGTGTGTTCCGCCCATCCGGGCGAGGGCAAGACGTTCTGTGCGGTGAACCTGGCGCTGTCGATCGCGGCGGAAAAGGACAACGAAGTGCTGCTGGTCGATGCCGACTTTGCCAAGCCTTCGGTGCTCTCCACGCTCGGCCTGCCGGGTGGGCCGGGACTGATGGACGCGCTGGCCGATCCCGAGGTGATGGTGGAGGAATGCATCATTCCCACCGACATTCCCGGCCTTTCGGTGCTGCCGGCGGGCAACCAGACCGGGTCTGACACGGAATACCTGGCCTCGGCCCGCACCCGCGCGATCCTTGACCGGCTGACCGCGCAGGCGCCCAGCCGCATCGTGATTTTCGATAGCCCCCCGGCGCTGGCCGCCTCGCCAGCCTCGGAACTCGCGATGCACGTGGGGCAGGCGGTGATGGTGGTGCGCGCCGACGTGACGGGCGAGGCCGCGCTGCGCGATGCGGTGGGCATCCTCTCGGGCTGCGCGGATATCAAGCTTCTGCTCAACGGCACGCGGTTTTCGCCCACCGGGCGCCGCTTTGGCACCTATTATGGATACAAGGAATGAAACGCGCGCGTTCCCTTATCCTGGGCGGCCTGTTGGCCGGCTCCTGCCTGGCGGGCACAACGGCGGCGCAGGCACAGGTTCTGCCCTATCAGGTGGGCAGCGACGATCGCCCCGCGGCGCCTGCCGGTGGCGGCAGCGACGGGCATGGCGGCGCGCGCGGTGCCGGCTCGGGCGTGCGCACCACGATCCGCCCCTATCTGGAAGTGACGCAGAACCTGCTGGCGCAGATCACACCGGGCAACGACGTGGTGACCTATACCGCGCTGGCTGCCGGGGTGGACGCTACGCTGGCCGGGCGGCGCACGCAGGGCCAGGTCTCGGTGCGTTATGAACGCCGCTTTGTCGAAAAGGGGCAGGTGGGCGATTCCGACACGATTTCGGGCCTTGCGCGCGTCTCGCACCAGCTGATCCCGCGCACGCTGAGCATTGATGCCGGCGCACTGGCCGCGCGCACCCGGGTGGAGGCCAATGGTTCGGCCTCGCTCAATCCGCTCTCGGTCAACGATGCGATCAGCCAGGTCTATTCGGTCTATGCCGGGCCAAACCTGACGACCCATGCCGGCGACGTGGCGATCAATGCCAACTATCTGGCCGGCTATACCAAGCTGACGCAGAAGAACGCCTATCAGCCCGCCGCCGGCCAGCCGCGCATCGACCTGTTCAACCATTCGCTGATGCAATCGGCGCAAGTCTCGGCCGGGACCAAGGCCGGCACGGTGCTGCCGGTGGGCCTGGTCGCCAGCGCCGGGTGGGACCGCGAGGATATCTCCAACCTCGATCAGCGCATCGATGACAAGCGCGCCGGCGTGCAGGCAACCTTGCCGGTCAGCCGCACGGTGCAACTGGTGGGCGACGTGGGCTGGGAGCATATCCGCGTTTCGTCCCGCGACGCGGTGCGTGATGCCAATGGCAATCCGGTGATCGGCAGCGATGGCCGCTATGTGACCGACAAGAGCCAGCCGCGCCGCATTGCCTATGACAGCGACGGGCTGACCTGGGACGTGGGCGTGATGTGGCGGCCGAGCCGGCGCACCTCGCTTTCTGCCTTCATCGGCCGCCGCTATGACAGCACGACCTATTTCGGCAGCTTCTCTTATGCGCCCAACACGCGCAGCTCGCTCAACATCTCGGTGTTCGATGGCATTTCCGGGTTCGGATCGAGCCTGTCGAACGCCCTGCGCCAGGTGCCGACCGATTTTGCTGCGGGCGGGGCAACCGGCTGCGGCATCGGGGCGGCGGGTGGTTCGTGCGTCAATGGCGCGCTGTCGTCGGTCTCGTCCTCGGTATTCCGCCAGCGCGGGGTGAGCGCCACCTATGGCTTTGCCATGGGGCGGCTGCGGCTGGGCGTTGGCGCGGGCTATGTCCGCCGCCGCTTCATCGCCGCGCCGGGCACGGTGCTGGCCCAGGCCAATGGCACGGTGGACCAGAGCTGGTATGTCACCGGCGGGGTTTCGGGCCAATTGGGCCGCGATGCCAGCTTCAGCGTGGCGGTTTACGATGCCTGGTACGATAGTGGCAACGCACTGTTGGGAACGACCAATTCCTATGGCATTTATGCATCTTACTATCGCCGCCTGGCCGATCGTCTCACCGCAACGGCTTCGGTTGGGCTTGACGGGGTGAGCCGCGATCTGGCTGCGGACCAATTGGAAGCGACAGGCCTGATCGGCCTGCGCTACACGCTTTGACGGTTCTGGAGGCGTAACGCCGATGTACGATGACTTTTACCGCCTTTCGGCCCGTCCGTTCCAGCTGACGCCCGATCCCGATTTCTATTTCGAAAGCGCCACGCACAAGAAGGCGCTGTCATACCTGGGCTATGGCCTGGCGCAGGGTGAGGGCTTCATCGTCATCACCGGCGAAGTGGGCGCCGGCAAATCGACGCTGGCGGCGCACCTCTTGGCCAGCATCGACCGCGCGCAGCTGACGGCGGCACAGATCGTTACCAGCAAGCTCGATGGCCAGGAACTGGTGCACATGGCCGCGCGCGCGTTTGGCCTGGATGTTGCCGGCCACGACAAGGCTGCCGCGCTGGCGCGGATCGAGGCGTTCCTGCATGACGAGGCCCGCGCCGGGCGGCGCTGCCTGCTGGTGGTGGACGAGGCGCAGAACCTGAGCGTGGAAGCGCTCGAAGAGCTGCGCATGCTGTCGAACTTCCAGTTGGGTGCGCATCCGCTGCTGCAGATCCTGCTGCTGGGCCAGCCCGAATTCCGCACCCTGCTGCAACAATCGCCCCGGCTGGAGCAATTGCGCCAGCGCGTGATCGCCACGCACCACCTGGCGCCGATGGAGCCGGAAGAAGTCGGCCCCTATGTCGAGCATCGCCTGGTGCGCGCGGGGTGGAACGGCAATCCGGCATTCGAGCCGCGCTTCTTTGCCGATCTGGCCCGCGCCAGCGGCGGCGTGCCGCGCCGGGTGAACCAGATCCTGAGCCGCGTCTTGCTGGCCGGCGCCTTGGAACAGGCCAGCCGGATCGAGGCGGGGCTGCTGCACGCCGTGCTGGATGACATGGCGTCTGACAGCGCCGTTTCGGTGGAAAGCGCGCCGGCGCCCGCCGCTGCCCCATTGGCAATGCCCGCGGCGGCATCGTCGCAGGCGCTGGGGCTGACGGCCGATACCTTCCATGGCGAAGGGCAGGGCCAAGCCAAAGCCGAAGATGAGGGTGAGGGCAGCCGCGCCACGCGCCACGAATTCGATCTCGCCGCGATCGAGGCGGCCATCGCCAGCCGCGACGAGCAGATTGCCGAACTGCAGCAGGCGGTGATCGAAGTGGCCGAAATGCGCGCCGCCCAGGGCGACGAAGCCGCCGCCGCGCAGGCCGATGGCACCGCCCGTACGCAAGCCCTGGAAGCCGCGCTGAGCGATGCTGCCGCGCGCATCGGGGTGCTGGAGCATCGCCTGGCCGAGCAGGAGCAGGCCATTCGCCACGTCTTGACCATGCTGATCGAATGGTTCGAGACCGACCGCCCCAAGCGCGCGGCCTGAACGGAAGCAGCCCAGCCATGTCTGCGCGTGTCATCAATGGCCTGTCGGTCGATGTTGAGGAATGGTTTCAGGTTGGCGCCTTTGAAAAGGTGATCGACCGCGCCGCCTGGGACGGGCTGGATTCGCGGGTGGAGCGCAACGTCCAGGCCATTCTGGCGATGTTCGCCGCCGCTGGCGCCAAGGGCACATTCTTTACGCTGGGTTGGGTGGCGCAGCGCCATCCCGCGCTGGTGCGCGCCATTGCCGATGCCGGGCACGAGGTGGCCAGCCACGGTTGGGACCACCAGCGCGTGTTCACCATGGATGCGGCCCAGTTCGCCGCCGATCTGGCGCGCGCCCGCGATGCGCTGGAACAGGCGAGCGGGCAGGCCGTGACCGGCTATCGCGCGCCGAGCTTTTCGATCGACGCGCGCACGCCCTGGGCGCACGCGGTGCTGGCTCAGGCCGGCTATGCCTATTCCTCGTCCGTGGCGCCGATCGTGCATGACCATTACGGCTGGCGCGAGGCGCCGCGCTTTGCCTTTCGCCCGGTGGCGGGCAGCGCCCTGCTGGAAATTCCGGTGACCACTGCCGAAGTGGCGGGGCGGCGCATGGCGGCGGGTGGTGGCGGCTTTTTCCGCTTGCTGCCCTATGGCGTTTCATCGTGGGCGGTGCGCCAGGTCAATGCGGCAGGCCGCCCGGCAGCGTTCTATTTCCACCCGTGGGAAATCGATCCCGATCAGCCGCGGCGCCCCGATGCGCCCTGGCGCTCGCGCTTTCGCCATTACACCAACCTTGCGGCCATGGCCGGCAAGCTGGAGCGGCTGCTGCGCGATTTTTCGTGGGGCCGGATGGACGCGGTGGCACGGACCGAGGGCGCCTGGGTCGATCGCGGCGAGGCATCGTCGCCCGCAGCGGCAGCGGCATGAACGCGCCATTCCGCTTGGCAGCGCCGCAGGTGCGCGAGGCGCAGGCGGCCGATCTGGGTGCCTATGCCCGCTTTCTGGAGGGGCACGACCAGGCCACGGTTTTTCACGATCCGCGCTGGCTTGACGGTGTTGCGCGCGGCAGCGGCCATGCCAGCCGTCTGCTGCTGGCCGAGCAGGCCGGGGTTATCGTGGCGGCGCTGCCGCTGCAGGCGGTCTCGTCGTTCCTGTTTGGGCGGGCGGTGGTTTCGCCGGGTTTTGCGGTGGGGGGCGGGGTGGTGGGGGCGGCGGCCGCCGCGCCCGCGCTGATCGGCGCCGCGCAGGATCTGGCGCGCCAGCTCAACAGCCCGACGATCGAACTGCGCGGCGGGGTCTTGCCGCAAGGGCCGGATTGGCATGTGAAGCACGACAGTCACGCTGGCTTCGTCATGCCCTTGGCGGCCGATGATGCCGCGCAATTGCAGGCCGTGCCGCGCAAGCAGCGCGCCGAGCTGCGCAAGGGCCTGGCCCAGCCACTGGAAATCCGCGCCGGAAACAGCGCGCAGGATCGCGCCTGGCACTATCGCGTCTATGCGCAATCGGTGCGCAACCTGGGCACGCCGGTGTTTCCGCGCCGGCTGTTTGCCAGCGTGCTCGATGCCTTTGGCGATGACGCCGATATCCTGACGGTGCTGCACGAAGGGCAGCCGGTGGCGAGCGTGCTCAGCCTCTATCACCGCGGCGCGGTCATGCCCTATTGGGGCGGCGGGGTGTTTGCCGCACGGGCGCTGCGCGCCAACGACGTGATGTATCACGCGCTGATGAACCACGCGCGCCGGCGCGGCATAAAGCACTTCGATTTCGGCCGGTCCAAGGTGGATTCGGGCGCTTATCACTTCAAGCGCAACTGGGGCTTTACGCCCCAGCCGCTGTCCTATGCGCAGTGGACCGCCGATGGGCAGGCCCCGCGCGACGTTAACCCGCTGAGCCCGCGCTATCAGGCCAAGATCCGCTTGTGGCAGAAGCTGCCGTTGCCCGTGGCCAACCTGATCGGGCCGCTGATCGCGCGCGGGCTGGCCTGACGGGCATGGGCGAAATCCTGTTCCTTGCGCATCGCATTCCGTTCCCGCCCGACCGGGGCGACAAGATCCGCTCGCACCATATCCTCAAGGCCCTGGCCGCGCTGGCGCCGGTGCACGTGGCGTGCCTGGCCGACAATGCCCAGGACATGGCGCACGAAGCGGAACTGGCGGCCGTGGCGGCAAGCCATTGCCTGGTGCGGCGGCGTGGATCGCTGGTCGGCGCCGGGCTTTCGGCCATGCTGTCTGGCCGGCCGATCAGCCTGGCGGCGTTCGCGTCCACCCGGCTCGCCCGCTACGTGAAGCAGGTGCTGGCAACCCGGCCGATCACCACGATCTTCGTGTTTTCCGGGCAGATGGCGCAATATGTGCCGGCCTCGTTCCAGGGCCGCGTGGTCATGGACTTTGTCGACGTGGATTCGGCCAAGTTCGGCCAATATGCCCGGCGCCCCGGGCTGGGCGTGCCGGTCTATCTGCGCGAGGCCTGGCTGCTGCGCCGCTATGAGGCGCGGATTGCGCGGCGCGCCACCACCAGCCTGCTGGTGAGCGAGGCGGAAGCAGAGCTGTTGCGCAGCCGCCTGGGCCGGGGGCCGATGCCCGACGTGCGGGCGCTGGGCAACGGCATCGATACCGCGCTGTTCGATCCGGCCGGCATGCCCATGGCGCCCGAGCTGGTCATGGGCGGGCCGCAGATCGTGTTTACCGGGCAGATGGACTATTCCCCCAATGTGGAGGCGGTGGTCACGTTTGCGCGGCAGGTCATGCCGCTGATCAAGGGGCGCTTTCCCGGCGCGCAGTTCAATGTGGTGGGCCGCGCGCCGACCGCGCCCGTGCTGGCGCTTGATGGCGTGAACGGCACACGGGTGACCGGCGCGGTGCCCGATGTGCGCCCCTGGCTTGCCGGGGCCGATCTGGTCGTGGTGCCGCTGACCCTGGCGCGCGGGGTGCAGAACAAGGTGCTGGAAGCCATGGCTATGGCGCGGCCCGTGCTGCTGACCCCGCAGGCCGCCACCGGCATTGCCGCGGTGGATGGCCGTGACTTTGCCATTTCGCCCGCCGACCCGGAAGAACTGGCCGCCCGCGCCGTGGGACTGCTCACCGATACGATCCGTGCCGATGCCCTGGGCCGTGCCGCCCGCGCGTTCGTCATCGCGCAGTGCGGGTGGGACAGGGTGTTGGCCCCGTTGCCTGGCCTGGTTGGCCTTGATCGCCGGTTTGGCCGCCGTGCGGCTTGAAAACCCCTCCGCCGGGCCTGCGGCCCGCCACGTCCCAACAGGTGGGGAGGATCATCAATCCAAGCTTGCTGTGCGCGATGGCACGGCCGCCGTTGCTGTGCCGTGGGCCATGCTGGGCCTGTGCTGGCTGGGCCTGATCGGGCTGTTCCGGGCCGATTGGGCCGCGATGGTGGGGCAGTGGTGGGACAGTTCGACCTATAACCACATCCTGCTGGTGCCGGCGATCCTGGCTTGGTTGGTGTCGATGCGCTGGCCGGCGCTGCGGCAGATCGCGCCGCAGGGCTGGTGGCCGGGGCTGGTGCTGTTTGCCGGAGCAGCGTTCCTGTGGATGCTGGGCGATTTTGCCGGGTTTTCGCTGGTGACGCAGACCGCCTGCGTGTTGATGCTGCAAGCAAGCTTCCTCGCGATCATGGGGCCGCGCATGGGCGCGGCGCTGCTGTTCCCGCTGGCCTACATGCTGTTCCTGGTGCCGTTCGGCGATGAACTGATCCCGCTGCTGCAGATCGTGACGGCGCGGATCGTGATGGCGCTGCTGCATCTCGTGGGCATTCCTGCCGTGCTCGATGGCGTGTTCATCACCACGCCGGCAGGCTATTTCAAAGTGGCCGAGGCGTGTTCGGGCGTGAAGTTCCTGATCGCCATGGTCACCTATGGCGTGCTGGTGTGCCAGGTGTGCTTTCGCCGCTGGCCGCGCCGCGCCGCGTTCATGGCCATGGCCCTGATCGTGCCGATCCTGGCCAATGGCGTGCGCGCCTGGGGCACCATCGTGATTGCCGGCTGGCGCGGTATCCAGTTTGCCGCCGGGTTTGACCACGTGTTTTACGGCTGGGTATTCTTTGCCGTGGTCATGGCGCTGACGATGCTGGCCGGCTGGCCGTTTTTCGATCGGTCCCGGGATGATCCGCCTGTGTCTGTAGCGGCGATCCTGGCCGATCGACGCCTCGCCTGGGCCGCGCGGGCGCGCGTGGGGCAGGGGCTCGCACTCGGTGTGCTGGGCGCGCTGGCGCTGGCGTTCGTGGGTTGGGGCGCGGCGGCAGGGCGCCTGTCTGCGCCGCTGCCCGCGCGGATAGACCTGCCGGCCGTGCCGGGCTGGCACCGCGTGGCAACGCCGGGCGGCTGGCCCTGGCAGCCGCGCCACGGCGGGGCCGATCATCGCCTGCTCGGCCGCTATGCCGACCAGGCCGGCCATGTGGTGGACGTGTCGTTTGCGCTCTATGCCGGGCAGGGCGATGGGCGCGAGGCAGGCGGCTTTGGCGAAGGGGCCGTGCCGCCGGGCAGCGGCTGGGCCTGGGAAAAGCCGGCGCCGGGCATGGCCGGCGGCAAGGGTGACATGATCCAGGCGCCTGGCCCGGTGCATCGCCTGGCGCTGACCTGGTACCGCACTGATGGCTGGTTGGGCAGCAGCAACTTCACGCTCAAGCTGTGGAACATTGCCGATCGGCTCTTTCTGCGCGCCCAGCCCACGGCCACGCTGATCCTGTCGAGCGAAGACAATGCCGGGGCGCCCGCCGCGCCCGCGCTGCGCGCTTTCGTGACGGCCACCGGGCCGCTCGACCGCTGGATCGATACCATTTCGCGCGGGCAATAGGGGGCTGGTTTTTACGGCATGTGCGGCATTGCGGGGATCTTTCACACCCAGGGGATGAAGCCGGTCGATCCGGAGCGGCTGCGCGCCATGGGCGATGTGATCGCGCACCGCGGCCCCGATGGCCATGGCGTGTGGACCGCGCCAGGCGTAGGCCTGGGCCACCGCCGCCTGTCGATCATCGACTTGGCCGGATCGCCCCAGCCCATGGCCAGCGCCGATGGCGGCGCCGTGCTGGTGTTCAATGGCGAGATCTACAACTACCAGGAATTGCGCCGCGAATTGGCGGGCCTTGGCGCGCAGTTCCGCACCGATGGCGATAGCGAGGTGATCCTGGCCGCCTGGCAGCAGTGGGGTGTCGACTGCCTGGCGCGGTTCAACGGCATGTTTGCCTTTGCCCTCTATGACCAGCGCGCCCGCACGCTGTTCCTGGCGCGCGACCGGCTGGGGGTAAAGCCGCTGCATATGGCCACGCTGGCCGATGGCAGCGTGATCTTTGGCTCGGAACTCAAGCAGTTGCTGGCGCATCCGATGCTGCGGCGAACGATCGACCCGCTGGCGGTGGAGGATTACCTCGCCTGGGGCTTTGTGCCCGATGGCCGCGCGATCCTGGCCGGCGTGGAAAAGCTGCCGGCCGGGCATTACCGCCTGCTGCGCCACGATGCCCCGCCGCCGCCCAGCGTGCCCTGGTGGGATGTCTCGTTTGCCGAGCGGGACAAGGCCAGCCAGAAGGACCTCGAAGCGCATCTGCTGCACCGGCTGCGCAAGGCGGTGACCTCGCGCATGGCGGCCGATGTGCCGCTGGGCGCATTTCTTTCGGGCGGGGTGGACAGTTCCACCGTGGTGGCCCTGATGGCCGAGGCGAGCCGCGACCCGGTCAAGACCTGCGCGATCGGTTTTGACGTGGCCGCGCTCGATGAAACCAGCTGGGCGGGCGCTGTGGCGCAGCGCTTTGCCACGCAGCACCATGCGCGCACGGTCTCGGCCGATGATTTCGAGCTGGTCGACCGGCTGGTGGCGATGTTCGACGAACCTTTTGCCGATGCCTCGGCACTGCCCACGTTCCGGGTGTGCGAACTGGCGCGGCAGCATGTCACCGTGGCGCTGTCGGGCGATGGCGCCGACGAAGCCTTTGCCGGCTATCGCCGCCAGGTGTTCCACCACCGCGAAGAGCAGGCGCGCGGCCTGGTGCCGGCGGGGCTGCGCCGCCCGGTGTTCGGCGCGCTGGGCCGGCTCTATCCCAAGGCCGACTGGGCGCCGCGCCCGCTGCGCGCCAAGGCCACGTTCCAGAGCCTGGCCGAAGATGGCGAAACCGGCTATGCCCGCGCCCTGGCGGTGACCGCGCCAGAGGCACGCGCCGCGCTGTTCAGCCCCGATTTCCTGCGCCTGCGCGGGGAGTATCGGGCCGAGATGCCGCTGGTCGATCTGATGCGCCAGGCGCCGGCGCGCAGCGGGCTCGACCGTGCGCAATATGCCGATCTCAAGTTCATGCTGCCCGGCGATATCCTGACCAAGGTCGATCGCACCAGCATGGCGGTGAGCCTGGAGGCGCGCGAGCCGCTGCTCGACCATCGCCTGATCGAATTTGCCGCCCGCCTGCCCGAGGCGATGCGCGTGCACGGCGCCACCGGGAAATGGCTGATGAAGCAGACGATGCGCCGCTATCTGCCCGATGACGTGCTGTTCCGGCCCAAGATGGGCTTCGTCACGCCGATTGCCGCCTGGCTGCGCGGGCCCTTGGCAGGCGCAGCGCGGGCGATCGCCACGAGCGGCGCACTCACCCGCACCGGCTGGTTCGACGCGGCGCGCATCGCCGCGCTGGCCGAATCGCATATCGCCGGACGGGCCGACAACAGCCGCGTCCTGTGGCAATTGCTGATGCTCGACCGCAGTTTGGCGCGGCTGGATACGGCTTTGGCATCATAGCCTTGGCGGGCACGCGGGGCGTGGCCCGTTACCATCGATGGTAAACGGTAAGGTGATCTAAACCATTTCGGACTAGCCCCGTAGGGTAATCCAACTGCGCCGATGGTCCATGCGAAAGTTTCTACGATCACCGATCGGAATATCGCTGCTGCTGAGCCTGGCGCTGTGCCTGCCTTGGCTGGGTTTTGGCGACATCGTTGCACACCTCTATTGGAATACCGTTTTTCGTGGCGGCCGCGAGCTTGCGCCGCGTTCCATCGTCGTGCTGTCGATGGACGATCTGCCGGTTTTGGGAACGCGGGAACAGGCTGAAGTCCTCGCGAAAGTGCGGCGTTATATGCCGCGCACCGTATTTTTCGATACCAAGGTTCCCTTTGGCATCAACCATAGCGACGATGCCAAGCTGGTGTCGGCCATCGACAGTTTTGGCGATGATATCGCCTTTGTCGCCCGTGCCGACCAGATGGGCCGGTTCGAGGCGGACGCGTTTCATTTCCCCAGCAAAGACTTGGCGCGCAAGCACAAGATTGTCGTGTCGGCATGGAACGACAATTTCATGCATGTCGCGGAATATGGGCCATATTCCGTCACCCTTGGCGGAAGAGTCTATCAATCCACGGCGGCGGCGTTGGCCGGCTTGCGCGACGCGCCACGGGCCGGTTCGATCTATCCTGACTACTGGGTCGATCCAAACTCCATCCAGACGATTGCCGCCGCCGACCTCATGGCCGGAAAGATTGATCCCACTGCCTTGAGCGGGAAGACCGTTGTCGTCTCTGCATCAGGTCAGGGGTCATTGGTGCGCTATTTCGGGCGCGGTGTGGTTCGCCCGATTGCATATGACATCGCTGGCGCTGCCGCGCTGGAAAAGCCGATCATGTGGAACATCACGTTTATCCCGCTGTTCGGGATCGTGGTCTGCCTGGTCGTGTTCGGGCATCGCGCGCCATCACGGCTGCGCAAGGCGCTGTACTACGGCGTAGCGGTGATGATCACGCTGGCGCAGCCTGCGATTCTGCGCAATGCCGGTATCATTTCCGACCCCAGCGCGAGCTTGCTGTTCATCATCACGTTCAGCGCAATTCGCGGCTGGCAAAAGCGGATTCGGCGCGTCCAGCACACCAGCGTTTCAGGCTTGCCCAACCTTCTGGCGATGTCGTCGGCCAGCCTGGGTATCGGGTCTGATGTGGTGGTTGCGGTGGTCGCCCGATATGAAGAAATCCTGGCAACACTCCCGCGCGAATTGCACGGTGAGTGCGCCAACCAGATCGCGCGGCGGCTGTCGGTTGGATCGGGGGCCAGCCAGATATATCATGGCGACGGCGGGCATTTCGCCTGGTGTGAAGAAGCGCGTCCGATCGATGTGCAACTCAACCATCTGCACGGTTTGCGCGCGCTGTTTTCCGCGCCGCTGCAGATCGGGACGCACACGTTCGACACCAACATCCACTTCGGCCTCGATCGCAACGAAGGACTGGATGCGCTAACCCGTATCAACTCTGCGCTCGCCAGCGCGAACGAGGCGTTGACCAATGGCCGCCCGGTGGAAGTGTTCGAGGCGCACCGGCTGGCCGAGGCGCCTTGGGAACTGTCGTTGCATGCGCGCATCGACGAGGGGCTGCGCAATGGCGACATCTGGTTGGCGTTCCAGCCGCAGTGGGACTATCGCACCGGACGCATCTCCGGCGCCGAGGCCTTGATCCGCTGGAACCACCCCACGCGCGGCTTCATCGCCCCTGACGCCTTCATCCTGCAAGCGGAGCGGGCAGGGCGAATCGATGCCTTGACCTATTGGGTGCTGGAGGAGGCAATCACGGCGGCCCAGGCGGTGAACGCACTGGGGCAACGCTTTCAGATGAGCATCAACCTCTCCGGGCAGATGGTCGACAAGCCCGATCTGGTGGAGAATTTCCGGGAGATCGTTACGCGCCGTGGCATCGATCCCGGCTTGCTGACGATCGAGATCACCGAGACATCGGGGATGAACAACCGGGTTGATGCGGTGCGCAACATGTCCCGCTTGCGTGATCTGGGTTTTCGCCTGTCGATCGACGATTTCGGCACGGGTGAAGCCAGTCTGGCCTACCTGGCCGATCTGCCCAGCGACGAACTCAAGATCGACCGGCGCTTTGTCTCGCGCTTGCTGAGCAGCGACCGTGACCGCGCGATCATCACCAGCACGATCGGCCTGGCCCATGCGCTGGGCCAGGCCGTGGTCGCCGAGGGCATCGAAGACGAGGCGACGTTCAACCTGCTCGCGGCGCTGGGTTGCGATCATGCCCAGGGCTATTACCTCAGCAAGCCGCAGCTGTTTGATGTGATGTTCCGCGATTATCAGGCGCGCCTGATGCGGCACAGCAAGGCGGTTTGATCGTAAAAGGCGCCGAAGGCAGCGGTGCGATCGGATTCGGCCAGCGCCGCAGGTGTCCCCATCACGCTCCCGACTCGTCCGGCCTCCCGGGGCACAAGCGCACCTAACCGGTTGGTACATCTTGTCCGGGTGCGCTTAAGGGCAAGCCCTAGCTGACGCGCCGGCGCGAGGGGAGTGCCGGGCGCACATTTTCCTGCAAATCTATGGGCTTGGGTGTTCCGAAACGGGACGGGTGCAACCGTTTGCTCCAAATTTGCAATTGTTTACTTCTTGTTAACCAAGGAACTTAGTGATATTCAAAGGCCTCTAACCGTGGATGGAGGTTTTTATGTTGGTTCGTTGGCTGTTCGGCTAATGCCGATAAAGGAATGCGCTGTTGATCTGGAAAATTCCTAGTTAATTCTCTAGTCCAGCAGCTGCATCCTACCAAAAGCAAAAGCCCGCGATGAATAATCGCGGGCTTTCGTATTTTCGGAATAAGTGAATTTATCTTGGGCCAGGCTCACTCGTTGCCGTGGCCAAGGGCCAGATACTCCTGGCTCTGCATTTCCATCAGGCGGCTGATGGTGCGTTCAAACTCAAAGCGGCCGTCGCCCGATTCGTAAAGGTTAACGGGTTCAGCGTCGGCGGTCGCGATCAGCTTGACCTTGTGCTCGTACAGCGCGTCGATCAGCGTCACGAACCGCGCCGCCTCGTTGCGCTGTTCCGGCCCCAGGCGGGGGATGCCGACGATGATCACCGTGTGATAGGCATGGGCTATCGCCAGGTAATCTGACGCGCCGCGCGGCTGGGCACAGAGCCGCTTGAAGCTGAACACGCCCACGCCCTTGAGGCTCTTGGGCACGTGCAGCGTGCGCCCGCCGCCCAGATCGAGATCGGCGCTGGGCACATTGGCGCTGTCTTCCGGGGCGAAGTCGGTCATGCGGAAGAAGGCCTCGCGCACCGCTTCGGTGGCCGCCGGGCCATTGGGCACATGCCAGGTGCCCACGCCCTGCAGGCGCTGCAACCGGTAGTCCACCGGGCCATTGAGCGCGATGACCTCGAGCCGTTCTTCCACAAGTGCGATAAACGGCAGGAAGTGCTCGCGGTTGAGCCCGTTCTTGTACAGCTCTGACGGCGCGCGGTTGCTGGTGGTGACGATGACCACCCCGTGTTCGACGATCAGCGCGGTGAACAGCCGGCTCATGATCATGGCGTCGGCGCTGTTGTTGACCACCATTTCGTCAAAGCACAGCACGTGGCACTCGGCCGCGATGCTGGTGGCCACCGGCATGATCGGATCGCCGCTTTCACTCTTGCGCGCCTCGCGCAGCCGCGCGTGCACATCGAGCATGAAGGCATGGAAATGCGCGCGGCGCTTTGCCGTGACGGCAAGGTTGTCGTGAAACAGGTCCATCAGCATCGATTTGCCGCGCCCCACGCCGCCCCACATGTAGAGCCCGCGCGCCTGCGGTGCCTGCTTGCCACGCAGCAGCCGGCCAAGCAGGCCAGGGGCGGGCGGCGGGTTTTCCAGTTCCTGCTGCAACTGGTCCAGGCGTTCGGCAGCAGCGGCCTGCTCGGGATCGGGGCGCAATTCGCCCGAGGCGACGAGTTGGGCATAGCGCTGGGAAATGCGGGTCATGGTTAAAGGTTGGGGCCCTGCAAAGCGAAACGCCGGCCGGGGTGGCCCGCCCGGGGTGGGGGTTGGCGCGGCAGGCAAAAGCGGGCCCCGAGCGCGG
>CAYXUN010000052.1:0-6507 GCA_964468165.1 uncultured Novosphingobium sp.
CAGCAGGCCGAGCGGGCCGGCCCCTTTGCAGGAAAGGCCAGGGCACCGCGGTTGGCTGGGCAAGGGGCGGCAGCGCAGGTCTTTGCGCGATCAGTTCTTCGACTGGTCGACCAGCTTGTTGGCGCCGATCCAGGGCATCATCGCGCGCAGCTGGGCGCCGGTCTTTTCGATCGGGTGTGCGGCAGCAGCCTTGCGGGCAGCCTTGAGTTCGGGCTGGCCAGCGCGGTTGTCGAGCACGAAGTTCTTGACGAAGCGGCCCGACTGGATGTCGGCCAGAACGCGCTTCATTTCCGCCTTGGTTTCCGCGGTGATGATGCGCGGACCGGTGACGATGTCACCGTATTCGGCGGTGTTCGAGATCGAGTAGCGCATGTTGGCGATGCCGCCTTCATAGAGCAGGTCGACGATCAGCTTGGTTTCGTGGAGGCACTCGAAATAGGCCATTTCAGGGGCGTAGCCGGCTTCCACCAGCGTTTCGAAACCGGCTTGGATCAGGTGGGTCACGCCGCCGCACAGCACGGCCTGTTCGCCGAACAGGTCGGTTTCGCACTCTTCCTTGAAGTTGGTTTCGATGATGCCCGAGCGGCCACCGCCCACGCCCGAGGCATAGGCCAGGGCGATGTCGTGGGCATTGCCCGTGGCGTTCTGGTGGATGGCAACCAGGCAGGGCACGCCGCCGCCCTTGACGTATTCACCGCGCACGGTGTGGCCCGGGCCCTTGGGCGCAACCATGATCACGTCCACGTCGGCGCGCGGTTCGATCAGGCCGAAGTGCACGTTGAGGCCGTGGGCAAAGGCCAGCGCCGCGCCGGGGCGCAGGTTGGCGTGGATGTCGTCGGCATAGATGGCAGCCTGGTGCTCGTCGGGCGCCAGGATCATCAGGATGTCGGCCCAGGCGGCCGCTTCGGCGTTGGGCAGAACCTTGAAGCCGGCGGCTTCGGCCTTGGCGGCGCTGGCCGAACCGGGACGCAGGGCGATGGCCACTTCCTTGATGCCCGAATCGCGCAGGTTCTGCGCGTGGGCATGGCCCTGGCTGCCATAGCCCAGGATGGCGATCTTCTTGCCGGTGATCAGATTGAGATCGCAATCGGCGTCGTAGTAAACCTTCATGGTACTCGTCCTTGGTTGGTCGTCCTGCCGCAACGGGCATCCCTCAGGCCGAATTAGCGCAGTGGTGGACGCAGGGTTTGTGCAAACAGCGATGGAAAAGGGGTCAGGCGGCCTCGGCGCCGCGGATCATGCCGACGATGCCCGTGCGGCCCACTTCGACAAGGCCCAACTCCTTCATCAGGCTGACGAAGGTATCGATCTTGTCGGGCGCGCCGGTCAGCTCGAAAATGAAGCTGGAGGTGGTGGTGTCGACCACGTTGGCGCGGAACACCTCGGCAAGGCGCAGCGCCTCGACGCGGTTTTCGCCTTTGCCGGCCACCTTGATCAGCGCCAGTTCCCGCGCGACGTAGGGGCCAACCTCGGTCAGGTCGGTCACCTTGTGCACCGGCACCAGGCGTTCGAGCTGGGCATGGATCTGGTCGATCACCGCCGGCGGCCCGTGGGTCACGATGGTGATGCGGCTGACATCGTGCTCGTCGGTGATGTCGGCCACCGTCAGGCTGTCGATATTGTAGCCGCGCGCGGTGAACAGCCCGGCGATCTTGGCCAGGATGCCCGCCTCGTTGTCGACCGTGATGGTCAGGACGTGGCGCTCCTGCGCCTCTGCTTTGATTTTCATCATCGGCTCAATCTTCAAATCGGGCTTCAAACCAGGGCCTTGGCTTCATCATCCATCGTGCCGGCCACTTCGTCGCCGTAGAGGATCATGTCGGTATGCGCCGCGCCCGAGGGGATCATCGGGAAGCAGTTGGCTTCCTTGGTGACGCGGCAATCGACGATCACCGGGCCGGGATGATCGATCATCGCGCGGATGCCGTCGTCCAGCTGATCGAGCGTGTCGATCTGGATACCCTTCCAGCCATAGGCCTCTGCCAGCTTCACGAAATCGGGCAGGGCATCGGAATAGGAGCTGGAATAGCGGCTTTCATAGGTCAATTCCTGCCACTGGCGGACCATCCCCATCCATTCGTTGTTGAGGATGAAGACCTTGACCGGCAGGCGGAACTGCGTGGCAGTGCCCAGTTCCTGGATGTTCATCTGGATCGAGGCATCGCCGGCAATATCGATCACCAGCGCATCGGGGCAGCCCACCTGCGCGCCGATCGCGGCCGGCAGGCCATAGCCCATCGTGCCCAGGCCACCCGAGGTCAGCCACTTGTTGGGCCGATCGAAGTGGAAGTGCTGCGCCGCCCACATCTGGTGCTGGCCCACTTCGGTGCTGATGATCGGCTCGCGGTCCTTGGTCAGTTCATAGAGCCGCTCGATCGCCAGCTGGGGCATAATCTCGCCGTTGGTGCGCTTGGGATAGGCCAGGCTGTTGCGCGCGCGCCAACCGTTGATGCGCGCATGCCATTCGCCCAGATCCTGTGCCTGGTGCCCGGCGTCGAGCCAGCCGGTGATGATCTGGTGCAGCACGCGTCCGCAATCACCCACCAGCGGCAGGTCGACGCGCACGGTCTTGTTGATCGAGGCACGATCGATGTCGATGTGGATCTTGCGGCTATCGGGCGAAAACGCGTCGAGACGGCCGGTGACGCGATCGTCGAAGCGCGCGCCGATGCACACGACCAGATCGGCACGGTTCATCGCCATGTTCGCTTCATAGGTGCCGTGCATGCCAAGCATGCCCAGCCAATCCTTGTGCGCCGCCGGGAACGCGCCCAGGCCCATCAGCGTGGACGTCACCGGCGCGCCGGTGAGCGACTGGAGTTCCTGCAGCAGGCGCGCGGCTTCCGGGCCGGAATTGATGACCCCGCCGCCGGTATAGAACACCGGTGCCTTGGCCGTTGCGAGCATGGCCACGGCCTGGGCGATCGCGTCGGCGGGCGCTTCCACCTGCGGGGCATAGCGATTGCGCATCTGCGTCGCCTGGCCGGTCCAGCGGGTGGAGGCGATCTGGACGTCCTTGGGAATGTCGACCACGACCGGGCCGGGGCGGCCTTCGGTGGCGATGCGGAACGCCTCGTCGATGATCGTCGCCAGCTCTGCCGGGTCTTTGACCAGGTAGTTGTGCTTGGTGCAGTGGCGCGTGATGCCGACGGTATCGGCTTCCTGGAACGCATCGGACCCGATCAGGGCCGTGGGCACCTGGCCGGTGATGACGACCATCGGGATCGAATCGAGGAACGCGTCGGCAATGCCGGTGACGGCATTGGTCGCGCCGGGGCCTGAGGTGACGAGCACGACACCGGGCTTGCCCGTGGCGCGGGCATAGCCTTCGGCGGCATGGGCCGCACCGGCTTCATGGCGGACGAGGATGTGGCGGATGCGTTCATCGCCGAACAGCGCATCATAGATCGGAAGTACCGCGCCGCCGGGATAGCCGAAAACAAATTCGACGCCCTTGGCGACCAGGCTTTCGACCAGGATTTCAGCGCCGCTGCGCTCGCTTTTCACGACCTTGTTCCCTTGCTTGCGCGGGCCGCGCGAACGGCCCCTAATCCTAAAAAATCGCGGCCCGGCTGCAGTTGCATGTGCCGGCCCATATTCGTCTGGCCCAGGCCCGGCGGAATGCTCCGCGCCGGCCGAAGCCCTAAAAATTGCGGCCCGGCTGCAGTTGCCTGCGCCGGGCCGTCTCTCCCTACTCGGGCACTTGGCAAGAGCCAAGCAATTGACGGCTTGGTAATTGACACAAACATTCGTGTCAACCCGCTAGTTTTGAAATAAAGATGCTATCCGGGTTCTGTCAAGGCAATTTTCGTGCGTATCTCGCGGCCAGTCGCCCGGAAACTGGTGCTTGGCCCAGGTGAACTGGCGCTTGGCATAGCGGCGGGTGGCCTGGCTGCCTGCGGCAATGGCGGATTCGGCGCTGGTTTCGCCGCGCAGGTAGGCTGCGATCTCGGGCACGCCGATGGCGCGCATCACCGGCAGATCGGGATCGAGCTGGCGCGCCAGCAGCGCGGCGACTTCGGCCTGCGCGCCCTGTTCCCACATCGCGGCAAAGCGCCGGTCGCAGCGGGCGTAGAGCCAGGCGCGATCGGGCAGCAGCACCAGCGGGCGCAGCGCCACGCTATCGGCGATGCCGCCCTCGCGCCGGGCCTGCCAGTGGGCGAGCGGCTGGCCGGTAGAGCGCACCACTTCGAGTGCGCGCGCCACGCGGGTGCTGTCGCCGGGGTTGAGCGCGGCGGCGCGCGGCGGATCTTCGCGCGAGAGGGCGGCGTGCGCTTCCTCCACCGGCAGGGCACGCACCGCGGCGCGGATCGCCGGATCGATCGGCGGGATCGGGGCAATCCCGTCAAGCAGTGTGCGGATATAGAGGCCGGTGCCGCCCACCAGGATCGGCAGCGCGCCGGCATCATGCGCGGCGGCGATTTCTGCCGCTGCGGCCTGCGCCCAATCCGCTGCCGAACAGGCCTGCGCGCCATCCCAGGCGCCGAACAGGCGGTGGGGGACGCCCTGCATTTCGGCCGGCGAGGGCCGGGCGCTGAGGATGGTGAGATCGGCATAGACCTGCGCGCTATCGGCATTGATCACCACGGCGGCGCGGCCAGCGGCCTGCTCGGCCAAGGCCAGGCGCACGGCAAGATCGCTCTTGCCGCTGGCGGTCGGCCCTGCAATGAGCGCGAGCCGAGGCCGGCTGTCGGTGGCGTGATCGTCTTGGCCGGAACAGGAAAGGGAAGTTTCAGTGCTCATTGCCCGTCTGATAGCAGACCCGACGACGCTTGGTGACAATCTTGCACGGGCGGTGGAGCAGATCACGGCCGCAGGCGGCGAAGTGGCCGGGGCTGGCATGCTCGACTTCTGCGAATCGGTCCTGGAAATCGAAGTGGCGACGGGCGATGCCGCCACGGTGCGCGGCATTCTGGATAGCTGCTTTCCGGCCAGCGATGTCCTACTGTCCGATCGCGTGATCGAAACGCCGCGCCTGTTCGTGTCCGACATGGATTCGACCATGATCAGCGCCGAATGCATCGATGAACTCGCCGATTTCGCAGGGTTGAAAGAGCGCATCGCCGCGATCACCGAACGCGCCATGCAGGGCGAACTGGATTTCGAATCCGCCCTGCGCGAGCGGGTCGGCCTGCTCAAGGACTTGCCGGAAACCGCGATCACGCAGTGCCTCGATGAACGCATCCGCCCGATGCCCGGTGCGCGCACGCTGGTTTCCACGCTCAAATCGCGCGGCTGCCACACCGTGCTGGTCACCGGCGGCTTCCATTCGTTTGCCGATCCGGTGGCGGCGCAACTCGGCTTTGACCGGGTGGTGGGCAACCGGCTGGAGATCGCCGACGGGCGCCTGACCGGCGCGCTGGTTGGCGGGATCGTTGATAGCGGGGTGAAGAAGACCGTGCTGCTCGAGGAAATGGCGCGGCTTGGCCCGGCAACCGCCAGCCTTGCAACCGGTGATGGCGCTAACGATATTCCGATGATCGCGGCCGCCACCCACGGCATTGCCTATTATGCCAAGCCCAAGGCGCGGCAGGCCGCAGATGGCTGGATCGACCGCGGTGACCTCACGTCGATCCTGCAACTGTTCGGTATCGCGCGCGAGGATTGGGTGATCGACTGATGGAGCAACGGGCGGGGGACTTTGCGGCACTGCCGCTGTTCGACCCGGCGCGGGAAAAGCCGCGCCTGCGCCCGCTGGTTGCCTATCGCCATTTCCGCCGCCTGATGCGCAATACCGAAAACACCGCAGAGGTGTTCGGGATCTTTGCCGCCTTGCCCTGGCGCGGCGGGGGCAGGGCAGGCTCTGCCTTTCTATCGACACCGCAAGGCCATGCCCTCGCGCTGGCCGAGCCGTGGCTGCCGGCGGTGCTCGACGATCACGCCGCGCTGCGGCGGATGCCGGCCGGCTCGCTGGCCCAGGCCTATTGCGATTTCATGGAGGCCGAGGGCCTGACCGCGCAAGGCCTGGTGGAAGAGGCGGAGCGCTTCCTGGCCGATCGCCCGCGCTACAGCGATCGCTTTCAGTGGTACATGAACCGGCTGCGCGATGTGCACGATCTGTTGCACGTGCTGACCGGCTATGGCCGCGACGCCCTGGGCGAGGCTTGCGTGCTGGCCTTCACCTTTCCGCAGCAGCCGGCGCCCGGGCATCTTTTCATCGCCTGGATGGCGGCCTTGCAGATGAAGCTGCGCCTCAACAGCCGCGCGCCGGTGCTGGGCGCGGTGCGCGAGGCGTGGCGGCGAGGCAAATCCTGTCCGCGCCTGATGGAGCAATCGATCGTCGCGCTCTTGCCGCTGCCGCTGGAGGAAGCGCGGCGGCGCCTGGGGATCGTGCCGGGCGTGGTCTATGCGCAGGCCCATGCCGTGTGGCAGGGCGAAGGCATCGATCCGCGCGATCTGCTCAAGCACGCCCGCTAAAAGCCCCGTCCTACAAGCCCCCTCCGACAGCCCTGCGGGCTGCCACCTCCCCCACGGTGTGGGGGAGGATCTGGTCCTCCCTGTCGCACA
>CAYXUN010000052.1:6517-28798 GCA_964468165.1 uncultured Novosphingobium sp.
CCCCCCCGCCCGGTGGGGGGGTTTGTTGGGGCCGCCCCTTCCCCCCCGCTTGGGGGTGGGGGACGGCCCGCGTAGCGGGTGGTGGAGGGGCGGCTTAGCCCTCCATCCAATCGCGGAAGAAGGCTTCGTTGGCTTCGCGCAAGGCAGCAAGCGGTACGCCGGCCACGGCCTGGCCGCCGGTGGTGCCAAGCTTGGTGGCGCCGTCAAGCTCCACGCCGGCCGGCGTGGTGACGACATAGCGCGACTGGTCTTCGCCAAAGGCCTGGGCAGTGGTGAGCGGCGCATCGAGCGTGACGCCGATGTTGCCGGCCAGCGCCATTTCGGTCAGCGCCACGAGCAGGCCGCCATCGGCGACGTCGTGCACCGCCGTCACCTTGCCGTCGGCAATCCATTCGCGCACCAGTTCGCCGTTGCGGCGTTCCAGCGCGAGGTCGACCGCGGGGGCCTGGCCTTCTTCGCGGCCGAGGATTTCACGCAGGTAGAGCGACTGGCCCAGGTGGGTGCCTTCGGGCCCGAGCAGCCACACGGTTTCCCCGGCGGCCTTGAAGGCAACCGTGGCCATGCGCGTGTGATCGAGCATCAGGCCAACGCCGCCGATCGCCGGGGTGGGCAGGATGGCCGAGCCGCCGCCGGTGGCCTTGGATTCGTTGTAGAGCGAGACGTTGCCCGACACGATTGGGTAATCGAGCGCGCGGCATGCATCGCCCATGCCTTCCAAGCAGCCCACGATCTGGCCCATGATTTCCGGGCGCTGCGGGTTGGCAAAGTTGAGGCAATTGGTGATGGCGAGCGGCGTGGCGCCCACCGCGCAGATGTTGCGGAACGTCTCGGCCACGGCCTGCTTGCCGCCTTCATAGGGATCGGCAAAGCAATAGCGCGGGGTGCAGTCGGTGCTGATCGCCAGCGCCTTGTCGGTGCCGTGCACGCGCACCACGGCGGCATCGCCACCGCTCTTCTGCAGCGTATCGGCGCCAACCTGGCTGTCGTATTGCTCGAAAATCCAGCGGCGGTTGGCAAGGTCCGGGCTGCCGATCAGCGTGACCAGATCCGCGCCGATGTCCGCGCTTTCGGGCAGGGCTTCGATCGCGGCCGGCTTGGGGCTCGGCACGTGCGGGCGATCATAGAGCGGCGCATCGTCGGCCAGCGGATCGAGCGGAATGTCGCACACGACGTCGCCGTTCCATTCCAGCACCATGTGGCCGGTGTCGGTCACTTCGCCGATCACGGCAAAGTCCAGCTCCCACTTGCGGAAGATCGCCTCGGCCATCGGCTCCTTGCCGGGCTTGAGCACCATGAGCATGCGCTCCTGGCTTTCCGATAGCATCATTTCATAGGGCGTCATGCCCTCTTCGCGGCAGGGCACCATGTTCATGTTGAGACGGATGCCCGCGCCGCCCTTGCTGGCCATTTCCACCGACGAGGAGGTGAGGCCGGCGGCGCCCATGTCCTGGATCGCGACGATCGCGTCGGTCGCCATCAGTTCGAGGCACGCCTCGATCAGCAGCTTTTCGGTGAAGGGGTCGCCCACCTGCACGGTGGGGCGCTTTTCCTCGCTCTTTTCGTCGAAATCAGCGCTGGCCATGGTGGCGCCGTGGATGCCGTCGCGCCCGGTCTTGGAGCCGACATAGACGATGGGATTGCCCAGGCCCGTGGCCGCCGAATAGAAGATCTTGTCGGTATCGGCCACGCCCACGGTCATCGCGTTGACCAGGATGTTGCCGTCATAGGCCTTGTGGAAATTGGTTTCGCCGCCAACCGTGGGCACGCCCACGCAGTTGCCATAGCCGCCGATGCCCGCAACCACGCCCTGGACGAGGTGCTTCATCTTGGGGTGATCGGGCCGGCCGAAACGCAGCGCGTTCATGTTGGCCACCGGGCGCGCGCCCATGGTGAACACATCGCGCAGGATGCCGCCAACGCCCGTGGCCGCGCCCTGATAGGGTTCGATGTAGCTCGGGTGGTTGTGGCTTTCCATCTTGAAGATGGCGGCCTGGCCATCGCCGATGTCGATCACGCCGGCATTCTCGCCGGGGCCGCAGATCACCCAGGGCGCCGTGGTCGGCAGCTTCTTCAGGTGGATGCGGCTCGACTTGTACGAGCAATGCTCTGACCACATGACCGAGAAGATGCCCAGCTCGACCAGGTTGGGCTCGCGCCCCAGCGCGCCGAGCACGCGGGCGTATTCTTCTTCCGACAGGCCGTGGGCGGCGACGATTTCAGCGGTGATCTGGGACATGGGAAGCGCCCTTAGCCGCGTGCGCGCGTTTGCGCTAGGGGAAGAACACCCCAAAAGGCCGGTGACAGCCACGCGTTCCCCGCTTGACCGGCCCGGCCGGCGCGGCCATTGCTTGCCGCGATGGCTAGCACACCCGATATCGCCGCGCTCAGCTTCGAGGATGCGCTGAAGGAACTGGAAGTGGTGGTCCGCCGCCTGGAAAGTGGCGAGGCTCCGCTCGACGAATCGATCGACCTCTATGCCCGGGGCGAGGCCCTGCGCACGCATTGCCAGGCCCGGCTCGATGCGGCGCAGGCGCGAATCGAGGCGGTCGTGGCCGATCGCGAAGGGCGGCCGGCAGCAACCCGGCCGTTTGACGGGGCCTGATCGCGATGACCGCGCCCACGGGCAGCCCCGGACTGCTCAAGCCGGCACTGGCCGCGATCCAGGCCGATATCGACGCCAGCTTCGATGCGCTGCTGCCCCTGCCGGGCGATCCGCGCGATCGGCTGGTGGAAGCGATGCGCTATGCCACGATCGGTGGCGGCAAGCGGCTGCGCCCGCTGCTGGTGACGGCCACGGCCGCGATGTATGGCGTCGATCGCCAGGTGGCGGTGCGGGCAGGGACCGCGCTGGAAGCGATCCACGTCTATTCGCTGATCCACGATGACCTGCCATGCATGGACAATGATGATCTGCGCCATGGCAAGCCCACCGTGCACAAGGCGTTCGACGATGGCACGGCCGTGCTGGCGGGCGATGCGCTGCACGATTTCGCGTTCGAGATCCTGTCTGATCCGGCGATGAGCGGCGACCCGTTCGTGCGGGTCGAACTGATCCGCACCCTGGCCGTCAACAGCGGCATTCACGGCATGGCCGGGGGGCAGATGATGGATATCGTGGCTGAAACCGCCACGTTCGATCTGCCCACGGTGACGCGCCTGCAACAGCTCAAGACCGGGGCGCTGCTGGCCACGGCGGTGGAAATGGGCGCGATCCTGGGGCGGTTGCCGCCCGAAGGCCGCACCCACCTGCGCGGCTATGCCCGCGATATCGGCCTGGCTTTCCAGATCGCCGACGACCTGCTCGATGCCGAGGGTGACGAGGCCGCCGCCGGCAAGGCGCTGCGCAAGGATGCCGTGGCCGGCAAGGAAACCTTCGTCTCGCTGCTGGGCGTGGAGCGCGCGCGCGAACAGGCACGCATCCTGGTCGACCAAGCCATCGCCCATCTGGGCAGCCATGGCAGCGAGGCAGACCTGCTGCGCGAACTCGCGCGCTTCATCGTGGAAAGGAATCACTGATGGCGCAGCGCGTGGGCATCTATCCCGGCACGTTCGATCCGATCACGCTGGGCCATCTCGATATCATCCGCCGCGGCGCCAAGCTGGTGGACCAGCTGATCGTGGGCGTGACCACCAATCCGTCGAAGAACCCGATGTTCACGCCCGAAGAGCGTATGGACATGGTGCGCCGCGAACTGGACGAGCAGGGCATCGACAATGTCAGCGTGGTGGGTTTCAACGCCCTGCTGATGAAGTTTGCCGAAGCGCAGGGCGCCAGCGTGATCGTGCGCGGCCTGCGCGCCGTGGCCGATTTCGAATACGAATACCAGATGGCCGGGATGAACCAGCAGCTCAACGACCGGATCGAGACGGTCTTTTTGATGGCCGATGTCAGCCTGCAGCCGATCGCGTCCAAGCTGGTCAAGGAAATCGCGCTGTTCGGCGGCGACATTTCCGGCTTCGTCACCCCCACCGTGCGCGACGACGTGGTAGCCCGCGTCAACAGCATCGGCCGCCTGGGGGATTACTGAGCGGGCCATGCCGCCGCGCCATTCGCGTGTTTATTGCCGAATCGTTCATTGCAGTGTCAGCGCGCCGGGCCTAATCGGCGTTTCACATATTCCAACAAGGTGGCAGGCTTGATGATCGCCCGTTCGTTTTCCAAGGCCCTGATCTGCGCTGCCCTGGCAGCCTCGGCGGTCGTGTCCGGCCCGGCCATGGCGCAAAGCCGTGGGGAAAAGGCTCCGGCCCAGCCGTTCAAGATCGACAAGGTCGTGCCGCAGCACGAAATTACCTATGCCGTCGATACCGATCCGGCCCACGACCCTGAAAATGTGCTGGTGCTCGACCTGTCGAACGGCGGCCGCGTGCTGATCCGCCTGATGCCGCAATGGGCCCCCCACCATGTGGAACGCATCAAGACGCTGACGCGCGAAGGGTTCTACAACGGCATCATCTTCCACCGCGTGATCGACGGGTTCATGGCCCAGACCGGCGATCCCACCGGCACGGGGCAGGGCGGATCGAAGCTGCCCGACCTCCAGGCCGAATTCAACGATGCCCCGCACATGCGCGGCACCGTGTCGATGGCCCGCACCAACGAGCCCAATTCGGCCAACAGCCAGTTCTTCATCGTGTTCTATCCGCGCTTTGCGCTGGATCACAAGTATACCAACTTTGGCCGCGTGATCAGCGGGATGGATGCGGTGGACACGATCGTGCGGGGCGAGCCGCCGAGCAATCCGACCAAGATCCTCCAGGCCTCGATCCTGGCCGACAACAAGCCACGCCCGGCCATGCCGGCGGCCGTGCCCACCGGCGCGATCACGCCCGACATGCTGAGCAAGTCGCGCACCAACTGATCTTGCGGCAATGGGCGATTTAGGGCTGCACCCCCCCCCCCCCGCCGCGGGGGGGGGCGGGGGGGGGGGCATGCCTGGCGCTTGCCTTCGCACCACCCCCCAACCCCCTCCTCTAAAGAGGATGGGGAGCCGGGGCGCTTAAGCAACCAGGTGCTTGCCCTGCGCCCTTGCTGTCGCTAGCGCGCAGCCCCATGCGTGTTGACCTTTTCGATTTCGAACTGCCGCCCGAAAACATTGCCCTGCGCCCGGCCCGCCCGCGCGATGTGGCCAAGTTGCTGCATGTGGCCGGCGGGCAGCCGCTGAGCGACCATGTGGTGCGCGATCTGCCCAGCCTGCTGCGCCGCGGCGATGTGCTGGTGTTCAACGATACCCGCGTCATTCCGGCGCAGCTCGAAGGCCGCCGGGGCGAGGCGCGCGTCGGCGCCACGCTGCACAAGCGGCTCGACCTGCGCCGCTGGCAGGCCTTCATCCGCAATGGCAAGCGGCTGCGCGCCGATGACGTGATCGATTTCGGCGCCGGCGTTTCCGCCACGGCCGAGGCGCGCCACGCCGATGGCAGCTGGACGCTGTTCTTCCCCGGGGAAGAGCCGGTAGAAGTGCTGCTGGAACGGGCCGGCCGCATGCCGCTGCCGCCTTATATCGCCGGCAAGCGCGAGACCGACGCCCAGGATCGCCAGGATTACCAGACGATGTTCGCGCAAAAGGACGGGGCCGTGGCCGCGCCCACGGCAGCGCTGCATTTCACGCCAGGGCTGATGGCGGCGTTGGCCACGGCCGGCATCGCCCATGAAACGCTGACCCTGCATGTGGGGGCAGGCACCTTCCTGCCGGTCAAGGCCGATGACACCGCCGATCACCAGATGCATGCCGAATGGGGCCGGATCGAGCCCGAAACCGCCGCCCGGCTCAATGCCGCGCGTGCGGCCGGCGGGCGCATCATCGCGGTGGGCACCACCTCGCTGCGCCTGCTCGAAAGCGCGGCGGATGAGGCGCGCACGATCCATCCGTTCGAGGGGGATACCGCGATCTTCATCACCCCGGGCTATCGCTTCAAGGCGATCGACGGGCTGATGACCAATTTCCACCTGCCCAAGTCCACGCTGTTCATGCTGGTTTCGGCGCTAATGGGGCTGGAGACGATGCAGGCGGCCTACGCCCATGCCATCGCTACTGGCTATCGCTTTTACAGCTACGGCGATTCCAGCCTGCTCCTGCCATAAAGCACAGTTTCTGCCCGGCATGCGCCAGGTAACCTTCCTCTCCATATAACGTGGGGAGAGGCTGCCATGGTTCCAGCGCATGTGCCGGCAGGGCGCGTGGTCGATTTCGACATCTTCAATCCTCCGGGCGTGGAGCGCGACTATTTCGCGGCCTGGCAGGCCTTGGCCAGCGCGGGCGGGCCCGGCCTGGTCTGGACCACGGCGAACGGTGGGCACTGGATCGCGACGCGGGGTGCGGTGGTCCGCACGCTGTGGAGCGATGCGGAGCGGCTGTCGAACGCGTGCCTGGCGGTGACGCCCGGACTGGGCGAGGTCATGCAGTTCATTCCGCTGCAGCAGGATGGCGCGGAGCACAAGGCGGCGCGCGGGGCGGTGATGAAAGGCCTGGCCTCGCGCCACGTGGTGGCGATGGAGCCGCAGGTGGTGGCCGCTGCACAAGAGCTGATCGCGGCACTGCGCCCGCGCGGGGAATGCGAGTTCGTCGCCGATTTTGCCGAAATCCTGCCGCTCAACGTCTTCCTGACGATGATCGACGTGCCGCTGGAAGACCGCCCGCGACTGCGCCGCCTGGGCGCGCAATTGACCCGGCCCGACGGCGCGATGACCGTGGAGCAGTTGAAGCAGGCGGCGGACGACTATCTCTGGCCGTTCATCGCCAAACGCATGGCGACACCGGGCGATGACCTGTTCAGCCGCATCCTGTCCGAGCCGCTCGATGGCCGCGCGTGGAGCGTGGACGAGGCGCGGCGGATGTGCCGCAACCTCTTGTTCGGCGGGCTGGATACGGTGGCGGCGATGATCGGCATGGTGGCGCTGCACCTGGCGCGCCATCCGCAGGACCAGGATCTGCTGCGCGCGCAGCCCGATCTGATCCCGGCTGCGGCCGATGAACTCATGCGGCGCTATCCCGCGGTCGGCGTCAGCCGCAACGCCGTGGCCGACGTGCCGATCGATGACGTGGTGATCCGCAAGGGCGATCTGGTCTATCTGCCCAGCGTGCTGCACAATCTTGATGCGGCCTGCTTCGACCAGCCCGAAACCGTCGATTTTGCGCGGGGCCTTTCGCCCATGCGCCACACCACGCTGGGCGCCGGCGCGCATCGCTGTGTCGGCGCGGGGTTGGCGCGGATGGAAGTGATCGTGTTCCTGCGCGAATGGCTGGGCGCCATGCCCCGGTTCGCGCTGGCGGCCGATCAGCCGGTCACGATGAAGGGTGGCAATGTCGGCGCGTGCACGCGCTTGCCGCTGGCCTGGCCGGTATAGCGCGCGCGATCAGCCGGCAAACCACTGCCACACCAGCCGCCCGGTCAGGGCCAGGCTGACCACGATCAGCAGCGGGCGGATCAGCCGCGCGCCAAAGCGGGTGGCAAAGTGGCTGCCGATGATGGCGCCAGTCATCGCCCCGGCGCCCATGCACAGGCCAAGCAGCCACAGCACATGGCCGCCCAGGGCAAAGACGATCACGCTGGCGAGATTGCTGGTCACGTTGAGCAGCTTGGTCAGCCCGGTGGCGCGGGTCAGCCCCATGCCGCGCAGGGCCACCAGGGTGGTGGTGTAGAACTGCCCGGCGCCGGGGCCAAAGAACCCGTCGTAAAAGCCCACGCCTCCCGCAACAGGCAGGAACTTGCGCGCGCCCAGGCGATCGTGCCGGTCCCCGTCGTCCATGCGCGGGGAAAGCACGGTGTAAAGCGCCACCCCGATCAACAGCACCGGCACGATCAGCGAGAGCACCTGCGGCTTGAAATGCTGGATCACCAACGCGCCGATCAGCGCGCCGGCAAACGTCACGGCCACCAGCACGCCATTGCCGGCCAGGGTGAACAGCCCGGCGCGGTGATAGCGCCAGGTCGCCATCGTCGTGCCGCACATCGACTGGATCTTGTTGGTGCCCAGCGTCAGGTGCGGGGGCAGGCCCACCGTGATCAGCGCCGGCATCATGATCAGGCCGCCGCCCCCGGCGATGGCATCGACCAGGCCGGTGATCACGGCAATCGCGGTCAGCACCGGATACATCCATGGCGCAGGCGTGAAGGCAGGGGTCTGCGCGGCAGCAAGAGCGAGGTGAAACAGCGACATTTGCACGCCTTGGCGTTTGCGCCTAAGGGCCGCAACTGTTCTTTTGCCACGGATGATTGCCTGCCCCCGATGACCCGCTTTTCGTTCCAGATCCACGCCACCAGCGGCAAGGCCCGCACGGGCACCATCCAGATGAAGCGGGGCGAGATCCGCACCCCCGCGTTCATGCCGGTGGGCACGGCGGCCACGGTCAAGGCGATGAAGGTGGAAGACGTGCGCCGCACCGGCGCCGACATCATCCTGGGCAATACCTATCACCTGATGCTGCGCCCTGGCGCCGAACGCATGGCGCGGCTGGGCGGGCTCCACGCGTTCATGGGCTGGGATCGCCCGATCCTGACCGACAGTGGCGGCTATCAGGTGATGAGCCTGTCAGACCTGCGCAAGATCACCGAGGAAGGCGTCACCTTCGCCAGCCACCTCGATGGCTCGCGCCACATGCTTTCGCCCGAACGCTCGATGGAAATCCAGCGCCTGCTGGGCTCCGACATCGTGATGGCGTTCGACGAATGCCCGCGCGCCGATCAGCCGCGCGACGTGATTGCCCGTTCGATGGAAATGTCGATGCGCTGGGCGCGCCGCAGCCGCGCCGGTTTCGACAGCGGGGAAGAGCACGCCGCGCGTTCAGCCCTGTTCGGCATCCAGCAGGGGGCCTTGGATGAAGGTCTGCGCCAGGCGAGCGCCGACGCGCTGCGCGACATCGGCTTTGACGGCTATGCCATCGGCGGCCTGGCGGTGGGCGAGGGGCAGGAGGCGATGTTCGCCACGCTCGATTTCGCGCCCGGCCAGCTGCCCGCCGATCGCCCGCGCTATCTGATGGGCGTGGGCAAGCCCGATGACCTGGTTGGCGCGGTGGAGCGCGGGGTGGACATGTTCGATTGCGTGCTGCCCACGCGATCGGGCCGCAACGGGCAGGGCTTTACCTGGCATGGCCCGATCAACATGCGCAATGCCCGCCATGCCGAAGACACCGGCCCGCTGGACCCGCGCTGCACCTGCCCGGTCTGTGCCAAATACAGCCGCGCCTACCTGCATCACCTGCACAAGGCCGGCGAAATGCTGGGCGCCATGCTGTTGACCGAGCACAACCTGTCGTTCTACCAGCAACTGATGGCCGGGATGCGCGCGGCCATCGCGGAAGATCGCTTTACCGCCTTCGCTGCCGATTTCCGCCGGGACTATTTCAACCGGGAGTGACCCCTCAGGCCCTTCAGGCCGCGATCTGCGGTCGCGGGGTCATGACCACTTCGGTTTCCAGGCGGGTGCCGGGATATTGCGCGAATTCGCCGGTCCGGGTGTCGAGAAAGCCGGCGCCGATGGCGCTGGCCTGGGCCTTGGCTGTTTCCAGATCAGGATACCATTTGCCGCAACGGTGCGGCGTGACGAAGCGATACATCAGCATGCACCGATAATGCTGGCGGGGCGATGCCGTTCCCGTTTTCTGCTGCGCGAAGCGCCATTTTGCGACGATCCGTTTGTTGCGGGAAACGGCTGAAAATATTGCTTTATTGTGTCTACCATTCGGCAGCCATCGCCGGCACCGTGGCAGCGAGGAATTCGATCCAGGCGCGGGTCTTGGCGGCCGGCCGACGGGCGGGATGGGTGATGGCATGGACGGCGCCGAGCCCGGCCAAGGGCTGGTCCAGCACCACCTCCACCAGCCGCCCTTCGCGCAGGGCGCGCGCAGCAATGAAGCGCGGCCCATAGACCAGGCCAAGGCCTGCTGCGGCCGCTTCCACCAGCACATCGCCATTGTCGGCCTGCAAGGTGCCGCGCACTGGCTGATGAATCGTGCCGTCCGGGCCGAAGCGCCAGATGTGCTGGCCAAACCGCGTGAGGGTAAAGCCCAGGCAATCGTGCTGCACCAGATCGCTGACCTGGCTGGGCGTGCCGCGCCGGGCGAGGTAGGCGGGGGAGGCGCAGACCACCAGATGCATGTCGGCCAACTGGCGCGCCACCAAGCTGCTGCCGACCAGGCGGCCGATGCGGATGGCCATGTCCCAGCGTTCTTCCACCAGGTCGACCTGGCGGTCGCTCATCCCCAGTTCCACGGTAATGCCGGGATAGCGCTGGTTGAACGCGGCGACCAAGGGCGCGATGTGCAGCACGCCGAATGACATCGGCGCGCTGACGCGCAGCAGCCCCTCGATCGCCACGCTCTGCGCGGCAGCCTCTGCCTCGGCCTCGCGCAGGTCAGCCAGCACGCGTTCCGCCTTGTCGAGATAGGCCGCGCCCGCTTCGGTCAACGACAGGCGCCGCGTGGTGCGGTGGACCAGCGTGGTGCCCAGCCGCGCCTCCAGCGCGGACAGGTGCTTGGCCGCCATCGCCGGCGACATGTGCAGGGCGCGAGCGGCCGATGAGAGGCCGCCCAGCCGCATCGCTTCGACGAAAACCTCGATTCCGGTCAAACGGTCAGCCACGGATTTCACACCCTGGGTAAAAGGATAATCTCATGCTTGGCGTATTATCATCTGACGGTGGAAACGCCATCTTGCGCCCGATCATTTCACCGCTGATCATTGCAACAAGGACGATCCCTGTCATGACACGTACCAAGACTTTCGCCGCTCTGGCCCTGGCTCTCGCCGTTCCTGCCCTGGCCGCGCCGGCGCTGGTCGCCGCGCAGGCCACTGCCGCGCCTTCGGCCGTGCCGGCTGGCACCTACCAGGTGGAAACCCACCACACCTTGGCCGAATTCACCGTCAGCCACTTTGGCTTCAACGACTTTTTCGGCGTGATTCCCGGCGCGACCGGCACGATGACGCTCAACCCGGCAAACCTGGCCGCCACCACGCTTGACGTGTCGCTGCCGGTTTCGGCGATCTCCACCACCAACGCCACGCTCGATGGCGAACTCAAGAGCGCCGACTGGTTCGACGCGGCCAAGTATCCCACCATCCGCTTCGTCTCGCACAAGGTCACGCCCACCGGTGATCGCACCGCGCGGATCGAGGGTGACCTGACGATGCACGGCGTGACCAAGCCCGTCACGCTCGACGCCACGTTCGGCGGCGCGGGTGCCAACCCGATGAGCAAGGCCTTCACCGTGGGCTTTGGCGCCACCGGCACGCTCAAGCGTTCGGATTTCGGCGTGAGCAAGTATGTGCCCTTCGTCAGCGACGAAGTGCGCCTCAAGATCACCGTGGCTTTCGAAAAGAAGGCCTGATCACGCGCCCGTCCTTGCCCGGTTTGGATCGGGCAAGGGCGGGCCGATCTTGCGGGCAACAAAAAAGGCGGGGTGAAAGCCCCGCCTTTTCCGTTTGGCTTGTCCGTGTGGACCGACCGATCAGCGCGAATAGAATTCGACGACCAGGTTCGGTTCCATCTTCACCGGATAGGGCACTTCGTCGAGCGTGGGCACGCGCACGAAGGTGACCTTGTCGGCGCCTTCCTGGGCGACGTAGTCAGGCACTTCGCGTTCCGGCAGAGCCTGCGCTTCGGCGATCAGGGCCATTTCCTTGGCCTTGGTGCCCAGGGTGAGCACGTCGCCGGGGCGCACGCGGCGGCTGGCGATGTTGCACTTCACGCCGTTGACGCGGATGTGGCCGTGCGAAACGATCTGGCGCGCCGCAAAGATGGTCGGCGCGAACTTGGCGCGGTACACGACCATGTCGAGGCGCTGTTCGAGCAGACCGATCAGGTTCTGACCGGTATCGCCCTTCATGTTCGACGCTTCCTGATAGGTGCGCTTGAACTGCTTTTCGGTCACGTCGCCATAGTAGCCCTTGAGCTTCTGCTTGGCGCGCAACTGGATGCCGAAGTCGGAAACCTTGCTCTTGCGGCGCTGGCCGTGCTGGCCCGGGCCATACGAGCGGCGGTTCACCGAGCTCTTGGGGCGGCCCCACAGGTTTTCACCAAGGCGACGGTCAATCTTGTACTTGGACGAATGGCGCTTCGACACGCGTTCGTTCCTTTCAACTAGCGTTTGATCTGGGGAAGGCCGATGCCCTCCCGGCTGATGCCCGGAACCGCACCATCCCGCCAATTGCCAGGATGCGGCCACCACTTCACCGGACGTGTGGGGCCAATTGCGAAGGCGCGCCTAGAACAGGACGCGCCCGCAGAGTCAAGGGAAAAGCTTATTCCCCGCGAGGTTCAGTGCCGGGCTTGCTGCCGGGCGCGCGGCGCATGGCAGACAAGACCCCGCGCAGCGTGCGGATTTCAAGATGATTCCAGCCCGGCTTGGTCAGCATGGTGCGCAGCGTGCGGCGCGTGGCCGCCGCGCGGTCTTCGGGCAGGAAATAGCCGCGCGGTTCGAGCAGGGCGCACAGCTGGGAAAACATGCCTTCGAAGTCTTCCTGAGGGGCAGGGGGCAGCATGTCCTCGACCGTGGGCTGCACCAGGGCGCCAGCGGCGTTCTGGTGCTTGGACCATTCATAGGCGCACAGGATCACCGCCTGCGCCAGGTTGAGCGAGCCGAATTCAGGATTGATCGGCACGGTCAGGATGGTGCGCGCCAGCGCCACGTCATCGGTTTCCAGGCCCGATCGTTCCGGGCCGAAGACCAACGCGCTGCGGCCTTCCTCGGCCACGATCGTGCGGGCCGCTTCCTCGGGCGTCACCACCGGCTTGGTCACGCCGCGCTTGCGCACGGTGGTGGCATAGACATGGGCGCAATCGGCCACGGCATCGGCCAGCGTTTCATAGACCTGCGCCCGTTCCAGCACCACGTCGGCGCCAGAGGCAGCCGGGCCGGCGGCGGGATTGGGCCAGCCATCGCGCGGCGATACCAGGCGCATGTCGGTCAGGCCGAAGTTGAGCATGGCCCGCGCGGCCTTGCCGATATTTTCGCCCAGCTGCGGGCGCACGAGAACGATGACGGGCTGTGCAGGCATGGTTACTTGGCCACTTCCTGGATGGAAGAGGCAAATTCCTCGAAATCACGGGCTTCGGAAAAATCGCGATACACGCTGGCAAAGCGGATGTAGGCCACGCTGTCGAGCTGGCGCAGCGCGTCCATGACCATCTCGCCGATCACCTTGGAGGCGACTTCGCCATCGCCCATCGTCTCGATCTGGCGCTGAATGCCGGTGACGAGTTGGTCCAGGCGTTCCTGCGTGACCGGGCGCTTGCGGCAGGCGAGCGCGACGGACTGTTCGATCTTGGTGCGATCGAACGGTTCGCGGCGCGGCTCGCTGCCGTCGCCCTTGTTCTTCACCACCAGAACCTCGCGCAGTTGCACGCGTTCGAACGTGGTGAAGCGGGCGCCGCAGCTTTCGCATTGGCGCCGCCGGCGGATCGAGGTGTTGTCCTCGGTCGGCCGGCTGTCCTTCACCTGGCTGTTGTCATGGGCGCAGAACGGGCAACGCAAACGCTCAAAGCTCCGGGTAGATGGGGAACTGGGCGCAGAGGTCTGCCACGGCATCGCGCACGCGCTGTTCAACCTGGCCGTCGCCTTCTTCGCCATTGCGGGCCATGCCATCGACCACCTGGGCGATCAGCTGGCCGATCTGGCGGAACTCTGCCTCGCGGAAGCCGCGCGTGGTGCCGGCCGGCGTGCCCAGGCGGATGCCCGAGGTGACGAACGGCGAGCGCTTGTCGAACGGCACGCCATTCTTGTTGCAAGTGAGCCAGGCGCGATCGAGGCCCTTTTCAGCCGCCTTGCCGGTGACGTCCTTGGCCGACAGATCCACCAGCATCAGGTGGTTGTCGGTGCCGCCCGAGACGATGCCGAGGCCGGCGTCCTTGAGGCTTTCCGCCAGCGCCTTGGCATTGGCGACGATCTGGTGGGCATAGGCCTTGAATTCGGGGCGCAGCGCATCGGCAAAGGCCACTGCCTTGGCCGCGATCACGTGGACCAGCGGGCCGCCCTGCAGGCCGGGGAACACGGCCGTGTTGAACTTCTTGGCCAGAGCCTCGTCGTTGGTCAGGATCACGCCCGAACGCGGGCCGCGCAGGCTCTTGTGCGTGGTGGTGGTGACCACGTGGGCATGCGGGAACGGCGAGGGGTGCGCGCCGCCGGCAACCAGGCCCGAAATGTGCGACATGTCGACCAGCAGCCACGCGCCCACTTCATCGGCAATGGCGCGGAACGCCTGCCAGTCCCAGGTGCGCGAATAGGCCGTGCCGCCCGCGATGATCAGCTTGGGCTTGTGCTCGCGTGCCAGGCGGGCCACTTCGTCCATGTCGATCAGGTGATCGTCGGCCCGCACGCCATAGGGAATGGGGTGGAACCACTTGCCGCTCATGTTGACCGGCGAACCGTGGGTGAGGTGGCCGCCCGAATTGAGATCGAGGCCCATGAAGCTGTCGCCCGGCTGCAGCAGCGCCAGGAACACGGCCTGGTTCATCTGGCTGCCCGAATTGGGCTGCACGTTGGCAAAATCGCAGCCGAACAGCTTCTTGGCGCGTTCGATCGCCAGGTTTTCCACCACGTCGGCATATTCGCAGCCGCCGTAATAGCGCTTACCCGGATAGCCTTCGGCATACTTGTTGGTCAGCACCGAGCCGGTCGCTTCGAGCACGGCCAGGCTGGTGATGTTTTCCGAAGCGATCAGCTCGATCTTGGTCTGCTGGCGCTTGAGTTCACCCTGGATGGCGGCGAAGACTTCGGGATCGGCCGAGGCGAGATGCTCGGTGAAGAAGCCTGCCGTGCGGACTTCCGACGGTGCGGTGGCAGCGGTGGACATCGGGTGGGCTCCTTGATCAGAGTTCGGGATTGGAAAGCTTGGAAACGCGGCGCACGTGGCGGTCGCCGGCAAACGGCGTGGCGAGGAACGCCTCGACGCAGGCCTTGGCCATGTCGAGCCCGGTCAGTCGGGCACCCATGGCCAGCACGTTGGCGTCGTTGTGTTCGCGCGCGAGCTTGGCCGAAAGCGGCTCGCCCACCAAGGCGCAGCGCACGGCCGGATTGCGGTTGACGGCAATGGAAATGCCGATGCCCGAGCCGCACAGCGCGATGCCGCGTTCGGCTTCGCCGGCGGCCATGGCGCTGGCCAGCTTGTACCCATAATCGGGGTAGTCGACGCTGTCGCCGTTATAGGGGCCAAGGTCGGCCACATCGTGGCCCAGATCGCCCAGCCACTGGACAAGATCGGCCTTGAGCGCCAGCGCGGCGTGATCGGAAGCAATGGCAATACGCATGGGTTATAGCGGTTCCGGTTGCCTATGATGGGGATTCTGGCGTCCCCCTAAACCCATTGCGCGCGCTATGCCAGATTAATTGGCCTTATGATGCACCCTTTGCCCCGATGGGTGGGCAGCCCGGCCCGGGTGCCCAGCCGTCGCCACTCATTGCCCGGCGTGTGCGGCGGCGATCTTCTTGGCCACGTCGGGGTGCTGGGCCAGATAGGTGGTCAGCTCTGCCTTGAGATTCTTGGCCATGCCCATGCCCACTTCCATGCCATCGCGGTTCATCGCGGTCATCACGGTTAGCACGTCAGGGTCCTGCATCAGGTCGGCCGAGCGCGAGAGATAGTGGCTGCCCGCCGGCGTCTCGGCGAAAGCCAGAATGGCGCGAAGGTCTTCGTGCGAGAAATGGCGGACATAGGCGCGGGTCATGGCATCGACGAGTTCGGGCATGCGGCGTTCCATCGCCGGGCGCATCGCGGCGGGCATCGTTTCGAACATGCGCGCGAAAATCTGCTGCAGGCCGGGATCGTCCACGCCCATGATGCCGGCCATGTTGCCCTGCATGGCGCCCATCATGGTCTTGGTGACGCGCTCGACGATGGCCACGCGCTGTTCGGGCGGCAGGATAACCGCGATGATCTGGCTGGCCACTTGCAGGTCGGCCGGATCGAGCGGGCGTGCCGCGGGTGGCGGTGCGGTCTGCGCCTGTGCGGCGGCGGGCAGGGCCAAGGCACCGGCCAGCGGGGCAAGGGCCAGGGCGGCAAGGGCAACGGTGTGGCGGGCAGGCAGCATTCGCGGAAACTCCCGGAGGACAAGCCCGGCAAAAGCCGGTGTCGCGGTTCTGTTCGTTGCGCCTTGTTGCGGGGTCGTCAAGCGCAGAAAGCCCGGCGCCCGAAGGATTTATGCCGGCTGCCGAAACGCGAAACGGGCCAAACGCGAAACGGGCCAAACGCGAACGGGGGCGGCATCGCTGCCGCCCCGTCCCGATTGTCATGCCGCGTTATGCGATCAGCGGAACGAACCGCTGAACGAGACACCGATCGTGCGCGGATCGTTGTAGATCCCGGCGCGATAGTTGGAGGTGTCGATCACGCCGATGAGGTTGCGCTTGTTGGTCAGGTTGCGGGCGAACACCGCCAACTCGTAGCGACCGAACGCGAAGCCGGCCTTGGCGCCCAGCTCGTAGTTGCCGTCAGAGGTGTATTCCACCGTCTTGTAGGGCACATACATGGTATAGCCCTGCAAGTTGAAGTCTGCGCCGACGAACGCCTTGAAGTCGTCGTTCAGCGGCAGGTCGTAGCGGCCCGACAGGTTGAGGTTGAAGCGCGGCGCGTTGGGCAGCGAGTTGCCGTTGATCTGCGCAAAGTAGTTCGCGCCGACCTTGTTGACCGGGTTGAGCACGGTTTCCGACAGCACGCCGCCAGCCGAACCGGCCTGGGCATAGACGTTGGGGTCCTTGACCTCGGTGTGGAGCACGCTCACGCCGATGTCGAAGCGCAGGTTCTTCGACGGACGCAGGCCGAGTTCGGCCTCCGCGCCATAGCCCACGGCCTTGTCGGCATTGAACAGCACGCCGCTGCCATTGCTGTCGTTGCCGTTCAGCTGGATGTCGGTAACGGTGTAGTAGAAGCCGGTGAGGTTGAACGTCAGCGTGTCATCCAGCCAGGCGCTCTTGATGCCGGCTTCCCACGAGGTGTTCTTTTCCGAATTGGCCGTGGTGAACGGCGAATTGAACACGGCCGAACGACCCTGGATGGTCGGGCCGCGGAAGCCGCGTGCGACGCGGGCAAAGAACGACAGGTCGGAATTGGCGCGATAGAGCAGGCTGGCGTCAAAGCTCGGCTGCGTGTCCGACAGGCGAACGGTGCGCGGCGCAGTGGCCGGGAACGTCACCACGCCGCCAACGGTATCGGCGGTCTTGAGCAGGCTGGTGGTCTTGGTGTCGTTCGACAGGCGCGCGCCAGCGGTGAAGCGCAGCTTTTCAGTCAGGTCATAGCTGGCCTGGCCAAACACCGCCCAGCTGGTGTTGACGTTGTGCAGCAGCACCCAGTTGTTGGGGTTGGGCGTGGTGCCCAGCGCGTTGCTGGTCAGGAAGTAGGCGCGCTGATCGAACTCGGTATAGTCACGCGAGTCGAAGTAGATGCCGCCAACCTGCCACTTGAAGCGGGCCGCGTCCGGGCTCGCCAGGCGCACTTCCTGGCTCCACTGGTTGAGGCTGCGCAGCACGCCGCGCGATTCGCCAAAGCCGGCGCCGCCGAAATTGGCTGCCGCGCCGCCGTCGGTGTCACCCCGGCTCGAACCGTGCGAGGTTTCGTAGGCGGTGATCGAGGTCAGCGTCATGCTGCCGATGTCCTGCACGGCCTTGAGCGAGACGCCCTTGGTCTTGTAGGCCTGCGGGTTGTTGCCGCCTTCGTCATAGGCCACGTTGGTCAGGTCCAGGTTCTGCGGCACGGTGTGCGTGCCCTTCTGGATCGAACCGCGGTAGAAGATCGAGGCGCTGCCGTCGTAATCGCGATAGTGGCCCGACAGGCGCAGCGACAGGGTTTCGGTCGGCTGGGCCAGCAGCTGCAAGCGCACGTCGCGCTCGTTGAAGCCGCCCATCACGTTGTTGCCGGGCTTGGTGCCGTCGTCGCTGACACCGGTGTAGGTGTTGTTGATCCAGTTGTCGCGGTGCTGGTACAGGCCCGACAGGCGGAAGCTGACGCGGCCGTCAGAGGTCAGCGGACCGCCGACGCCAGCGTCGATGTTCACGCTGTTGCGGCTGCCCCAGCTGGCGCTGGCCTGGCCGGCCCAGGTTGCGGTGGGCTGGGCAGTGTCGAACTTGACGATACCGGCCGTGGTGTTGCGGCCGAACAGCGAACCCTGCGGGCCGCGCAGCACTTCCACCTGAGCGATATCGAACGCCGGGTTGGACTTGAGCACCACGTGCTCCATCACCACGTCGTCCTGGATCACCGACACCGGCTGCGATGCGCCAAGGTAGAAGTCGATGTTGCCAAGGCCGCGGATGTAGAAGCGCGGGAAGATGCGGCCCGTGGTCGATTCGACGTTGAGGCTGGGCACGCGGCCGGCGAGCGAGAGCAGCGTGTCAGCGCCGGCGGCCTGCAGGTTGTGCAGCAGCTCGGGCTTCATCACGGCCACCGACACCGGCACCGACATGATGTTTTCCTGGCGGCGCTCTGCCGTCACGACAATGGCGTTGCCGGCATCATCGGCGGCGGCGGCCGGCGCTGCGGGCGCGGCATCCTGGGCAAAGGCTGCGGGCGCGATGGCCGCAAAGGCAGCCCCCGCCAGCATGGCGGAAGCGAAACGGGTGGTACGCATGGAATTCCCCTGACGGAAAGGACGCGGTCTGTGCCGCTGTTGTGTGATCCCGCCGGGCTATTAGCGTTTTGTGTCAAACCTGTGTCAGACTAATGCAGCGGTGTGTCGGTTTCAGTTGATACTGATGCCGCATTGCAACACATCGCGGCCAGACGAAAAGAGGCGCCGGGCCGGGGCCGGGCGCCTCTCTTGCGGTGCATGGCTTGCGGCAGTGCCGCAGGCTTTATTGATCGAGGAAGGAGCGCATCTTGCGGCTGCGGCTCGGATGCTTGAGCTTGCGCAGCGCCTTGGCCTCGATCTGGCGGATGCGTTCGCGCGTCACCGAGAACTGCTGGCCGACTTCTTCCAGCGTGTGATCGGTGTTCATGCCGATGCCGAAACGCATGCGCAGCACGCGTTCCTCGCGCGGGGTCAGGCTGGCCAGAACGCGGGTGACGGTTTCCTTGAGATTGGCCTGGATGGCCGCATCCACCGGGATGATCGCGTTCTTGTCCTCGATGAAATCGCCCAAGTGCGAATCTTCCTCGTCGCCGATCGGCGTTTCGAGGCTGATCGGCTCCTTGGCGATCTTCATCACCTTGCGCACCTTTTCGAGCGGCATCGACAGGCGCTCGGCCATTTCCTCGGGCGTGGGCTCGCGGCCCTGCTCGTGCAGGAACTGGCGGCTGGTGCGGACCAGCTTGTTGATCGTCTCGATCATGTGCACCGGAATGCGGATGGTGCGCGCCTGGTCGGCGATCGAGCGGGTGATCGCCTGGCGAATCCACCACGTGGCATAGGTGCTGAACTTGTAGCCGCGGCGGTACTCGAACTTGTCCACCGCCTTCATCAGGCCGATGTTGCCTTCCTGGATCAGGTCCAGGAACTGCAGGCCGCGGTTGGTATACTTCTTGGCAATCGAGATCACGAGGCGCAGGTTCGCCTCGACCATTTCCTTCTTGGCGATGCGCGCCTCGCGCTCACCCTTCTGGACCATGTTCACGATGCGGCGGAATTCCGCCAGCTGCATGCCCGTGGCGGCGGCAATGTCGGCCACTTCGGCGCGGATGCGTTCCACCGCACCGGCTTCGGTTGCGGCAAAGGCCGCCCACTTCTTGTCGCGCGTGGCGAGCGACTGCAACCAGCCTTCGTCCAGCTCGCGCCCGACGTAGTGATCGAGAAAGTCCTTGCGGCTCACCTTGTGGCGCTCGGCCAGGCGCAGCATCTGCCCGCCCAGCGTGGTCAGCCGGCGGTTGAACGCGTAGAGGTTGTCGACCAGGTATTCGATCTTGGAGGCGTGGAACTGCACGCTTTCCACCTGCGCGGTCAGTTCCTCGCGCAGCTTGTGGTATTCGGTTTCCTTGGCGGCCGAGAACGGCAGGCCCAGGCCCAGCGCGTCGAGGCGCTCGCCCTGCAGCTTTTCGAAAGCGCGGAACAGGCTGGTGATTTCGGCAAAACGCTCCAGCGCGGCAGGCTTGAGCGTGGCTTCCATCTGGGCGAGGGAAAGGGTGTTGTCTTCCTCTTCCTCTTCAGCCGGACGGGCGCGGCGCTCGCGCAGTTCGTCGTCCTCGTCCTCGGTTTCCTCTTCCTCGACGTCTTCCTCTTCCTTGAAGGAAGGGCCAGCGGTGGCTTCGCTGATTTCGCCGTCGGCTTCCTCGCCGTCTTCCGACAGGTTCTCGGGCTGCGGTTCCTTGGACAGCATGGCGTCAAGATCGAGGATCTCGCGTAGCTGCATTTCGCCCGCGTTGAGCGCTTCGGACCACTGGATGATGGCGTGGAAGGTGATCGGGCTTTCGCACAGGCCCATGATCATGGTGTCACGGCCGGCTTCAATGCGCTTGGCGATGGCGATTTCGCCCTCGCGGCTGAGCAGTTCCACCGCGCCCATTTCGCGCAGGTACATGCGCACCGGGTCATCGGTGCGTTCCACGGTTTCCTTGCGCTTTTCCACCACCGGGCGGTCGTCCATCCCGGTGTCGGTATCTTCGGCTTCCTCGGCCTCGCGCTCTTCAGGGTCGACCGCGTCTTCGTCGCTCTCGACGATGTTGACGCCCATTTCCGAGATCGCGGCCATGATGTCCTCGATCTGCTCGGAGGACATCTGGTCTTGCGGCAAAGCCTCGTTCAGCTCGTCATAGGTGATGATCCCGCGGCGCTTGGCGCGCGCGATCAGCTTCTTGATCGAAGCCTCGTTAAGGTCGATCAGCGGTGCATCGCCGCTATCGGTCTTGTCGTTGGAAGCCATTAACCCCGGTACCACCCTTTGACGTCGTGCCGCATTGGGCCCCATCGGTGCCCAGGCCGGGATCGCATCCGGTCTCGGGCGATCCCTATGTTCCTATTATAACGATGCACGAGTGCGACCCATTTGCCCCAACCGGGCCAGCAATGCCAGCCTTCGTTGCAGCAATCGTTGCTGTTCGGCAAAGCTATCCTCGGAAAAATCGCTTTCGAGGCGCTCTGTCGCTTGCGCCAGCGCCGATTCAACCGCCGGAAGATCGACGATCAGCTCGATCGCTTCGGCCAGTTCGTCAAGCGCGGTGGCGCTCGTTTCCGAAAGGAAGCCGAATCGCAGGCCATCGTAATCGTCTGCCGACGGCACCTGTAGCTGCCGCTCCAGCAATATGGGGCGCAGCGCCGCGCTTTCAAGCGGTGCGCCCGATTCGGCAAAGGCCAGCAGCGCATCGAGCAGCGCGGCCATGCCGGCATGCGCAGGATGGATGCGCGCCAGGGCCTCGCCATGGCGCGCCAGCGCGGCGGGATGCACCACCAACCCGGCCAGGACCGCAGCGAGCAGCGCATCGCCCGAGCCGACCTTTTGCGACAGGCGGCTGGCCGTGGCGGCGGGCAGGGGTGGAGGCGCCGGCTTCCACGGCCCGCGGCCCTGGCGCGGCTGGAACGTGCCGCCCTGGCGCGGGGTGAAAGCAGGACGTTCGCGCCGGGCAAAGGCCAGTTCGCCAAAGCGATCGAGCAGTTCGCGGCGGTAGAGCGTCTTGATATCGGGATGGGCGATGCTGTCGCAATGGGCCAGCAGGCGCGCCTTGAGCCCGGCCTTGTCTTCCGGCGTGGTCAGTGGCGCGGCATCGCGCTCGCCTTCCCACAGCACCTCGACCAGGCTGCGTGCGGTGCCGAGCAGATCGAGCATCGCGTCGCGCCCGCGCTTCTTGACCACGTCATCAGGGTCCATGCCATCGGGCAGGGTGACGATGCGCAGGCTATGGCCCGGGCGCAGCAGGGGCAGGGCACGTGTCACCGCCTTCATTGCTGCGCGTTGCCCGGCGGCATCGCCGTCGAAGCACAGCGTGGGGCATTCGATCACCCGCCACAGCCGCTCGATCTGGTGCTCGG
This sequence comes from uncultured Novosphingobium sp., assembly GCA_964468165.1. Classification (GTDB taxonomy): domain Bacteria; phylum Pseudomonadota; class Alphaproteobacteria; order Sphingomonadales; family Sphingomonadaceae; genus Novosphingobium. The sequence continues at coordinate 28,395 of CAYXUN010000052.1, forward strand.
TCAGCGCCGTGCCCAGCGGGGCCACCGCTTCGGCAATGCCGGCGGCGGCGAGCGCGACCACGTCCATATAGCCTTCGACCACCACGATCCGGGCCGACGATCGCGCGGCCGGCGCGGCGCGGTGCAGGTTGTAGAGCGTGCGGCCCTTGTCGAACAGCGGCGTATCGGGCGAATTGAGATACTTGGGGGCGTCGGTCTTCTCGGCGGAAAGGATGCGCCCGCCAAAGGCGATGATCCGCCCGCGCTGATCGGCAATCGGCAGCATCAGCCGTCCGCGAAAGCGATCGTAGGGCGTCTTGCCTTCTACCACGATCTGCAAGCCGGCCTCGATCAGCATGCTTTCGGGAAACTGGCCCAGCGCCTCTTTCAGCGCGGTGCGGCTGTCGGGCGCATCGCCAAAGCCG
>CAYXUN010000053.1:0-13159 GCA_964468165.1 uncultured Novosphingobium sp.
GTCTTCGGCATCATGCCCGATCGCGTGGCGCGGGTGGACTTCACCGGTCCGTTCGCCGGATCGCTGACAATCACCTTCTCCGACGAGGTGATGATGGAACTGGCCTATGGCGCCGATCTGGTGCCGGGCCTGCGCGTGTCACCCAACGTGCAATACATCCTGCACCCCGATAACACCGGGGCGCCATTCAACCCCACCAACACCCGCGATGCGCTGGTCTTCGGCTTCAAGTTCACGCTCGACGGCCCCACCTTCTTCGGCCGCTGAGCCACACGGCGGGGATCAGTTCCCCGCCACGCCCAGCACGGCCAGGGTCAGCGTTTCCACCCCGGCGCGGATCGTCGGTTCGGGCTGCGGGGCAAAGAACGGTGAATGGTTGACCGGCACCGGCTTGCCCTCGGCCTTGAGCCGCGCAAGCATCGCCGGGTCACTGCCGCCCACGCCAAAGAACACCGACTTGCTCACCCCGGCGTTGACGAATTCGGAATAGTCCTCGCTCGCCGTGCCGCCCGGCATCATGGCCGGCACCAGCGCCACTTGTCCATCGCCCAGCGCGGTCTTGAGGATGCCGGCCAATTGCCCGGCGAGTGCGGGATCGTTGACCACCGATGCCGTCGCTTCGGTATGGTCAACCCCCGGTTCGGGCGCACGGGCCATGCTCGCCACGGCGCGCGCGGTGATACCCACGCCATCGAGCAGCAGCTTGCGCACATCGGGATCATAGGAGCGCAGCGTCAGCTTGAGCACTGCCGTATCGGGAATGATATTGGGCACGAAACCGGCATTGAACGCGCCCACCGTGATCACGCCGAACTTCTGCGGGTCTTTCTGCCGGCTGATCACGGTCTGCACATCATCGACAAAGTGCGCGCCCATCACGATCGGATCGATGCTCTTGTCGGGCATCGAGCCATGCGCGCCCTGGCCGTGAAAGGTGACGACGACCGAATCCGAAGCAGAGCTGACCGCCCCCTGCTTGACCGTCACATGCCCGGCAACATCCGGGCCGACATGGGCGGCAAAGGCATAATCCGGCTTGGGAAAGCGGGTGAACAGGCCATCGGCCAGCATGGCCTTGGCGCCGCCGGCCTTTTCCTCGGCCGGCTGGCCGATGAACACCAGCGTGCCGTGCCACTTGTCCTTGAGCGCCAGCAGCGTCTGGGCGGTGCCCACCCACCAGGCCATGTGGCTGTCATGGCCACAGGCGTGATCGGTCGGGGTCAGCTTGCCATCGATGGTCTGCTGGGCATGGCTGGCATAGGGCAGCCCGGTCTTTTCCTCCAGCGGCAGCGCGTCCAGCTCGGTCCGTACCAGCACCACCGGCCCATCGCCATTGCGATAGACCGCCACGATCCCGGTCTGGCCGACATGCTCGGTCACGGTAAAGCCCAGTTGCCGCATCCGCGCCGCCAGCAGGGCCGCCGTGCGGGTTTCCTGAAAGCCCACTTCGGGGTGCTGGTGGATGTCCTTGTACAGCGCGTCGAGCGAGGGATAGATCTTGGCCAGCTGCGCATCGATCGCGGCGCGCGCTGCCACCGGATCGAGCGGGGCGGCCTGCGCCAGCTGCGGCACGGCGGCCAGGACCAGCGCCAGGCCAGTCGCTCGCGCCAGCCGGCGGCGGAAAATGCGGTTCAATGCCATCACGGTTCCCTTTGCTGGCAGGCTGAACCCGGCGCGTGCGGCGCCAGGCTTGCCCGATCGTGCCCTCATTGCCCATCAGCTTGCCAAACGGCGCAGCCGTTGGCTAGCGTATCAGGCCGGTTCTAGCGGCAAGAACAACAACCAAGCCATTCGTTTCAGGGAGCTTAGCCGATGAAGAAGACCTTGCTGGCCGGCGTCGCGCTGGCGTTCACCATGGTGAGCGCCCCGGCCATGGCGCGCGACTATGTCATTCATGCCGGGCACCTGATCGATGGCATCAACCCCGGCGAACGCAGCCAGGTGTCGATCCTGGTGCATGATGACCAGATCACCGCCGTGCAGGATGGCTTTGTTTCCCCGGCCGGGGCCGAGGTGATCGACCTGTCGCAGGGCACGGTCATGCCCGGCCTGATCGACGCCCACGTGCACCTGACGTCTGATCTCACCAAGGGCAACGCCCTGCTGCAAAGCGTGACGCACAGCGGCTATGACGAAACACTCGATGGCGTGGGCAATGCCCGCCTCACGCTGCTGGCCGGGTTCACCTCGGTGCGCGACGTGGGCGGCGATACCGCCGTGGTCGTGGCGCTCAAGCGTGCGCAAAAGGCGGGCACGATCCCCGGCCCGCGCATGTGGGTTTCGGGCAGCATCCTGGGCCCCACCGGTGGCCATGCCGATCCGGCCAACGGCTTTGATGCGGCGCTGACCAAGCCTGGCTGGCAGGACGGCATCGTCGACGGGCCGGACGAGGCAGTGAAGAAAGTGCGCGAGCATTTCCGCGATGGCGTCGATCTGATCAAGATCGTGCCGTCGGGCGGGGTGGCCAGCGTGGGCGACGATCCCCAGGCGCAGCTGATGACCGACGCCGAAATCAAGGCCGTGGTCGATACCGCCCACACCCTGCACCTGCGCGTGGCGGCCCATGCCCACGGCGCCCAGGCGATCGACCATGCCAGCGCGATCGGCGTGGATTCGATCGAGCACGGCAGCTATGCCACGCCGGCCAGCTATGCGATCATGAAGCAGCACGGCACCTATCTCGTGCCCACGCTGATCGCCGGGGCCACCGTGGTGGAAATGGCGCAGAAGCATCCCGAGCTGCTTGGCCCGTCGATGGCGGAAAAGGCGCTGGCGGTGGGGCCGATCATGGCCAAGAACCTCTATGCCGCGTGGAAATCGGGCGTGAAGATCGCGTTCGGCACCGATGCTGGCGTCTATCACCACGGCCAGAACGGGCGCGAGTTCGAACTGATGGTCAAGGCCGGGATGCCCGTGGCCGACGTGCTGCGCAGCTCGTTCGTGGGCGCAGCCACGCTGATCGGGGAAAGCCGCATCGGCGCGATCCGCCCCGGCGCCTTTGCCGATATCGTGGCCACCGACAACGATCCCATGGCCGATATCACCGAACTGCAGCGCGTGCGCTTTGTCATGCAGGGCGGCCGCGTGGTGAAGGATCACGGCGAACCGCGCATCTGAGCGCGCGCTGCAAAAAAAGGGGGATGGGGCAGCGCTTGCCCCATCCCCCCTTTTGCATGTGCAGGCCTTAGAACGAGAGCGTGGCCGTGGCGAACACCTGGCGCGGATTGCCCCAATAGGTGGTGAGCACGCCTTCCTTGCCCAGCGTCGGGATCAGGTTGCCCGTCGGGGTATAGGTCAGCGCCCCGGTCGTGGCATTGCCCGCGACATAGGTATAGCCCGAGGTCTTGTAGCGCTTGTCGAGGATGTTCTTGCCATAGACGCCAAAGGTCCACCGCCCGCCCGGCGCGCGATAGAACACGCTGGCATCGAACAGCGCATAGCCGGGCTGATCGAGATAGGGGTTGGGCACTTCGAACTGATAGGTCTTGCTCTTCCACGAAACCCCGCCGGTCACGTCGACCGCGCCCGCACCCACCGGAATGGAATAGCTGGCCGAGGCACTGCCGGTCCACGCCGGGGTGTTCTGCACCTTGCGATAGGCGGCCACGTCGGTGGGCTGGCCGGCAATCAACGTGACGTACTTGAGGTACTTGGCGTCGATATAGCCGAGCGAGCCATTGAGCGTGAAACCGCCCAGCTTGAGCCGCCCTTCGGCTTCCACGCCCTGCATCCGCGCCTTGCCGGCGTTGGACACCACCCCGCAGAAGCTGGGCAGCCCGCCCACCGTGCAGGCCACCGAGCCGGGGATCTGCACGTCGGTATAGTCCATGCGGAACGCGGCAAGGTTGAGCGACAGGCGGCGATCGAACAGCCGGGTCTTGACCCCCAGTTCATAGCTGTTGACCTTTTCCGGGCGGAAGCTGAGGAATTCGCCCTGGGTCATCCCCGGCGGCGCATTGACGCCCACCCCGCGCGGATCGAACCCGCCACCCTTGAAGCCCTGGCTGAAGCTGGCATAGACGGTGTTGTCGGTATTCGGCTTCCAGTTGAGCGAGACGCGCGGCGTGAACTTCTTGTAGTCCGCGCTGCCCAGGAAATTGGTGCTGGGGGCGCCGAACGCCACCCCTGCCCCGCCAAACACCGGCGAGCCGCCACCCAGGTAGTTCTGCCGCAGGATCTGGGCATAGCGCTTGTCCCAGGTATAGCGCCCGCCCGCTTCCAGGCTGAGATGATCGGTGAAATCATAGCTGAGGTTGGCAAACGCGGCCGAGGTATCGGTGCGGATATTGGCGCCGGTAAAGGCCGCCAGCCCCGGCACCGTGGTGAACAGCCGCACGTCGAACTGGGTCAGCGCCGTGGCATAGAGATAATAGTAGCCCAGCAGCGCGTTGAACCGGCCCGTGCTGTAGAGCAGCTGGATTTCCTGGCTCCACTGCTTGTTGCGGTAATAGGCCGGCACGTCGACGTCTTGCGAGGCGGTGGCATCGAAATCGATCGGCGAGGCGCTGTCATCCTTGCGGAACGCGGTGATCGAACGCAGCGTCAGGTGGTCGGTCGGCTTGGCTTCCATGAACAGCGACCAGCCCCAGGCCTTGACGTCCTGCTTGGGGCTGTTGAGCCCGGCCTGCGTGTCGAACACGTTGGCCAGCACCGGCGCCCCGGTCAGCTGGCCGGGAATTTCGCGGTGGCCGCCACGCGGGTTGGACATGTCGTGGGTATAATCGCCGGTCAGCCGCGCAAAGAAATCGGTGCCGTGCACTTCCACCGTGCCGCGCCCGGCCCAGATGTCCTTGTTGTAGTTCGACAGGCCCGTGGTCAGGTTGCGGCCAAAGCCACCGCGCGTCAGCCGCGCCACGGTGCCGCTGGCGCGCAGCACGCCATCGCTGGTCAACGGCGAGCTGATCGTGGCCACGCCATCGGCCTGGTCATAGCTGCCATAAGTGCCGCGCAGGCGCAGGTGAAAGGCATCGTCGATCTTGCGCGTGACATACTTGATCGCGCCGCCGATGGTGTTGCGGCCATAAAGCGTGCCCTGCGGCCCGCGCAGCACTTCGACCCGCTCCACGTCATAGATATCGAGCACGGCAGCCTGCGGGCGGTTGAGATAGACATCGTCGAGATAGATGCCCACGCCCTGTTCGAAACCGGACACCGGGTCTTGCTGCCCCACCCCGCGGATGAAGGCAGACAGCGTGGAGTTGGTGCCGCGCGAAGGCTCCAGCGTCACGTTGGGCACTTCATCTGCCAGCGCGGTGATGTCTCCGGCGCCCTTGGCCTGCAATTCATCGCCGGAAAAGGCCGTGATCGCGATCGGCACGGAGGTGAGCGTTTCGCTGCGGCGGCGGGCGGTGACGATGATCTCGTCATCGCCGGGTGCAGCAGCCTGGGCGGCCGTGCCGCTGGTGTCCTGCGCCAGGGCCGGGGCCGGCAGCGCGCCCAGCGCCACGCCGGCAAAGAGAATGGCGGAAATCGATCGAATGCGGGTGCTGGCGGTCAGGGCCATGGTCCTCTCCTTGGCGCGACGGTCTTGCCTTGCCGCCGCTTGGTGAGGGCACAATACTGAAAGGTGAACCGACTTTCAACTTTGAATCCGCACAAGTCGCAGCATATCGCAAATATCTGTTGCCAAGGTGTTGCGCCACCAACGAAAAACGGCGCCAGGCCAGGGCCGGGCGCCGCGTTTTCGGGCCAGTGCTGCCGCGCCTTGCCGGGCGGTGTGTCAGGCGTTAGGGTCAAATCGCCGGGTCATCGTCGATCGGCGAATTGAATTCGTGCCACAGCCCGTTGATGATGCCAAAGCCCACGGCCAGGCCCAGGCCGAGCACCCAGGTGAAATACCACATGGCGGCGTCCTTTCAGTAGAAATCAGGATTGGTGCGCACGTCGCGCAGGGTGATGCGGCCGCCCAGCATGGTCATCACCCAGGCGGTATAGGCCAGCACGATCGGCAGGAACACCACCGTGCACACCAGCATGATGAACAGCGTGAGATGGCTCGACGAGGCATTCCACACCGTCAGGCTGGAGCGCGGATCGATCGACGAGGGCAGGATATAGGGAAACATCGAGCAGCCGACCGTGGCGATGATCCCGGTGGTGGCCAGCGCCGTGCCCACCAGGTTGACCAGGCCATGCCGGCGCGCGATGCCCCACAGCGCCACGATCGGCCCGGCCAGGCCCAAGAGCGGCGCCGCGATCATCCAGGGATGCGCGCCATAGTTGGCCAGCCAGGCGCCGGGCGCGGCCACGCTGGCCGACAGCAGCGGGTTCGACGGCCCCTGCGGATCGACCGGGCCGGCCAGCGCCACACCCATCTGCCCCTTGGCCACCATCACCCCGCCCAGCGCGAACAGCGCGATGCTGGTGATCGCCGCCACCCGCGCGATGGCGCGGGCGCGGCCAAGCACCGGGCCATCCTCGATCTTGATCGCCAGCCAGCCCGCGCCATGCAGCGCCAGCATGGCCACCGACAGCAGCCCGGTCAGCAGCGTGAACGGGGTGAACAGGCCGAGCAGCGTGCCTTCATAGGTCATGCGCAGATCGCCATCGAGGCGGAACGGTGCGCCCGCCAGGACATTGCCCACCGCCACGCCAAAGACGAGCGCAGGCACGAAGCCACCCACGAACAGCGCCCAGTCCCACCGCGTGCGCCAGGCCGGATCGGGCTTTTTCGAGCGATACTTGAACGCCACCGGCCGCAGGATCAGCGCCGCCAGCACCAGGAACATCGCCAGGTAGAACCCGGAAAAGCTGACGGCATAGACGAACGGCCAGGCGGCAAAGATCGCCCCGCCGCCCAGGATCAGCCACACCTGGTGGCCTTCCCAATGCGGCGCCACGGCATTGATCACCAGGCGGCGTTCCTCGTCGCTGCGGCCCACGAACGGCAGCAACGCCGCCACGCCCAGGTCATAGCCATCGGTCAGGGCAAAGCCGATCAGCAGCACGCCCAGCAGCGCCCACCAGATGACCCGCAGGGTTTCGTAATCGAGCGGAATGTGCATGGCCTTGGCCCCTTATTCTGCCGGCAGCGGGGCAAAGCCCGCGTCCAGGGGGTGGGTTTCATCGTGTTGGTCGGCGTCGTGATGCTCGATCGGCCCCTTGCGGATCTGCGCCAGCATCAGCCGCACCTCGATCACGGCCAGCCCGCCATAGAGCGCGGTAAAGCCGATGATCGTGGCCCAGACCTGCGGCACGGTGAGCGAGGAGGCGCCCAGGAACGTGGGCAGCACGCCATCGACGGCCCAGGGCTGGCGACCGATCTCGGCCAGCACCCAGCCCGCCTCGATCGCCAGCCACGGCAGCGGGATCGCCACCACTGCCAGTTTCAGGAACCAGCGCCGCCGGAACCGGCAGGTGGACGCGCACCAGAACGCCGCGCCGAACAGGGCGATGAAGCCAAAGCCGAGCGCCGCCATGCCGCGGAACAGGAAGAACATCACCGGCACGTTGGGCACCGTGTCCCACGCGGCCTTGAGGATCAGCGCGTCATCGGCGCGGCGCGGATCGGCGACATAGCGCTTGAGCAGCATGGCAAAGCCGATGTCCTGCTTGTGCGCCTCGAACGTGGCACGGGCGGCCAGGTCGGTGCGGTTGGCCTTGAGACGCTCGACCGCGTCATAGGCGATCAACCCGCTGTGGATGCGGGCATCGGCACGCAGCACCAGTTCCTCGATCCCGTCGATCTTGCCGGTCAGGCTGCGCGTGCCGATCAGGCCCATGACATAGGGCACCTTGACCGCGAAATGCGTGGTGCGCGCCGCCACGTCGGGCAGGCCGACCAGGGTGATCGCGGCCGGCGCAGGTTCGGTTTCCCACATCGCCTCGATCGCGGCGAGCTTCATCTTCTGGTTGTCGGTCAGGGTATAGCCGCTTTCATCGCCCAGCACGACGACCGACAGCGCCGAGGCCAGACCGAACGCGGCTGCCACCATCATCGAGCGGCGCGCCACGTTGGTCCACTTGCCCTTGAGCAGGTAGAACGCCGAAACCCCCATCACGAACGTGGCGGCACAGACATAGCCGGCGCTGACCGTGTGCACGAACTTGGCCTGGGCCACCGGGTTGAACAGCACGGCGGAAAAGTCGGTCACTTCCATGCGCATGGTTTCGGGGTTGAACGTGGCGCCGACCGGGTTCTGCATCCAGCCGTTGGCGATGAGAATCCACAGCGCCGAAAGATTGGTGCCCAGCGCCACCATGAACGTGACAGCCAGATGCTGGCGCCGGCTGAGGCGGTCCCAGCCGAAGAACATCACCCCCACCATGGTCGCTTCAAGGAAGAAGGCCATCAGCCCTTCGATCGCCAGCGGCGCGCCGAAGATGTCGCCGACATAGTGGGCATAATAGGCCCAGTTCGTGCCGAACTCGAATTCCATGGTGAGGCCGGTGGCCACGCCCAGCACGAAGTTGATGCCAAACAGCTTGCCCCAGAAGCGCGTGATGATGCGCCAGATCGGCCGCTTGGTGATCACATAGATGCTCTCCATGATCACCAGCATAAAGGACAGCCCCAGCGTGAGGGGCACGAACAGGAAATGGTACATGGCCGTCAGCGCGAACTGAAGGCGGGATAATTCGATGACTGCCATGTCCATGGCCGCGTTCCCTCTGCTATGGCTCCCCATCAGGCCCTGCCGATCGGCGGCGGGCCGCACGATCGGGAGAAGCCCTGCACCAGGCGCGACAGGGACACGCCACCGCCCTTAGTCCCCATTGCGCCGCGGCATTTTGACAGCGATCAATCCAGCATCCGATTTCTTGATGCAAATGCCGGTCACGACACGAAAATTCGCGCGCAAGGCGGGTTTCCCGAATCGCCTGCCGGTTATATCATGATTTCCTGTTATAAGAAGATGACAGATTGTCTCACCTAGCCCCCCTTGCCCGCGATTCCCGCCCGGCCACCCGCCCCCCGCGCAGCCTGCGCCCCACCGCCTGGTGGCTGGCGGAAAGCGCCGGCGCGATCCCTCTGGCCGCGGGCCTGGCCTGGGCGGTGGCGGCGCGGGCCGATGGCATGGTGCCGGCCTGGCCGGCGGCCGCACTGATGCTGGCCGGCGGCGCCTGGCGCGCCCTGGCGCTGGCGCGCGCGCGGCTGAGCGGGCAGGCCGCGGCGGCACAATTCCAGCACGGCCTGCGCCAGCACCTGTGGCCTGCGCTGCTGCCCAGCCGCACGGCGCGCGGGGCTCTGGTGGGTGAAGACGTTCACCTGGCGGTCGATACGATCGATCGCACCGAAGGGCTGGCCGCGCGGTTCCTGCCCCTGCGCGGCGCCAGCGCGCTGGCGCCGCTGCTGATCGCGCTGGCCGTGGCGCCGGCCAGCTGGGTTTCGGCCGCGATCATGCTGGCCACGCTGGTGCCGTTCGTGCTGGGCCTGATCCTGGCCGGGGGCATGGCGGCCCGGCGCGCGCAGGCGCAGCATCGCGCGCTGGAGCGGGCCTCGGCCCTGTTCGTCGATCGCATCGCCCATCTGCCGCTCATCCTGGCCACGGGCGCCGAAGCGCGCGTCGGCCGGCAACTGGGCGAGGCGACGCAGGATGTGGCCCGCCGCACCATGGGCGTGCTGGCGGTGGCCTTTGCCTCCAACGCCATTCTCGAATTCTTCGCCGCGCTCTGCGTGGCGCTGGTCGCGGTCTATTGCGGCTTTGCCCTGCTTGGCCTGCTGCCGTTTCCCGCGCCCGAGCATCTCACCCTGGCGCGGGCGTTCTACACCCTGGCGCTGGCGCCCGAATTCTATCTCGGCATGCGGCGCCTGGCGGCCGCCTATCACGACAAGCAGACCGGCGAGGCGGCATTGGCGGCGATCGACCAGGCACTGGCCGATGCCGCGCCGGTGGTGGCGCAGCGTGAATCCGGGTTGCCGCCGCCCACCCCACCCACGCATCTGCGCGGCGCGGGCGTGGTCATCGCCTATCCCGATGGCACGCGCATCGGCCCGCTCGCGTGGGATTGGCGCGGCCCCGGCCTTCACGCGGTGACCGGCGCAACCGGCAGCGGCAAATCCTCGCTGCTGCTGGCCTTGATCGGGCAGGCGCCACTGGCGGACGGGCTGATCATGGCAGACGGCGCGCCCTGGTCCGCTGGCGCTGCCACCGGCGCTGGCAATGCGCTGGTCGGCTGGGCCGGGCAGGCGGTGTCGCTGCTGCCGGGCACGCTCGCCAGCAACCTGCTGCTCGGGCGCATCGACGCGCCGAGCGATGATGCCGCGCTGGCCGATCTTCTCGCGCAGCTTGGCCTTGGCCCGATGCTGGCGCGGCGCGGCGGCATCGCCATGGCGATCGATCATCGCGGCGCCGGACTTTCGGGTGGGGAGCGGCGGCGTATCGGCCTTGCCCGCGCGATCCTGTCGGGCCGGCCGATCCTGCTGTTGGACGAGCCCACTGCCGATCTCGATCCGGCCAGCGCGGCGGCAGTGCGCGCCGTTCTGGCGCGCTGCGCGCAAGACCGCCTGGTCGTCGCCGCCACCCACGATGCCGATCTAGCCGCGATGGCCCAGACCTGCTGCGCGGTTGACGCGCCCGCCGCCAGGAACGCGGCATGATCGCGCTGCTGCAAGCGCCGCTCGCCCGCCAACGCGGCGTGTTGCGCGCGGCCATGGCCTGCGCGATCGTGGCCGCACTCGCCGGGGTGGGCCTGCTCGCCACGGCGGGCTGGTTCCTCGCTGGGGCGGCGCTGGCGGGCCTGGGCGGGCCGGTGGCGGTGACTGCATTCAACTATCTGCTGCCCAGCGCGGGCATTCGCGCCGCGGCGATCGGCCGTACCGCCAGCCGCTATGGCGAACGCATGCTCGGCCACCGCGCCGCGCTGTTTGCCATGGCAGAGGTGCGCGCCGGCCTGTTTGCCCGCATCGCCCAGGCGGCGCTGGCTGGGCGCGAGGCTGCGCGCAGTGGGGAAATGGCAGCGCGGTTTGGCCGCGATGTCGATCTCTTGGAAGACGCCGCGATCCGCCGCGTCGCGCGCGTCGGGGCCTGGGCGGCGGCAATCGTCGCGCTGGCCTGCACGCTGGCGCTCGGGCTGCCGGCGCTGATCGTGCTGGCCATCGGCATGGCGGCAATGCGGGTGGCCGGCCGCGCGATGGCTGCCCGCCTGCTGCCGGCACGCCAGGTGCAGCGGGCTTGCGCCCATGCCGCGCTCGCTGCCGATTATGCCGAAATGGCCGCCCCGGCGATCGATATCGCCGTCTATGGCCTCGCCCCAGCCCTGGCCGATGCCTTGCAGCACCGCGCGGCTGAACAGGCGCAGGCGCAAGGCGCGGTGGCCCGGGCAGAGGCATGGCTCACGGCCATGCAGGCGCTGATCGCGGCGGCAACCCTCGCGGTGATCGTGCTGGTCGGCCAGGGCAGCGCACCACACCTCGCGCTCGCCCTGCTTGCGGCCATGGCCGCACTGGAACCCTGGGCCGGCCTGGCCACCCACGATGCCAACGCGCCCGATACCCGCCTGGCGCAGGAACGCCTGGAACAGGCCGGCGCTGCCACCGCCATGGCCCAGCCCGCGGAAGTGCTGGCGGCACGGCCTGTGCTGGCCATTGCCGGCACCACCCTGGCGCCCGGCGCGCGGGTGCTGATCGCCGGGCCATCGGGCGCAGGCAAGACGCGGTTGCTCGAAACCCTGGCCGGCTTGCGCGGCGATGCGCCGCAGGCGCTGACGATCGACGGGCACGATCCGCGCGAGCTGGGCCTGGCGGCGGTGCGGCCAGCCATCGCGCTGATGCCGCAGGCAGCGCCGCTGATCGCCGGAACGGTTGCGGATAACCTCGCACTCGCGCGGCCCGGCATCGATCGCGCGGCCATGGCAGCCGCGCTGCACGTGGCCTGCGCCGACGACGTGGTGGCCGCCCTGCCCCATGGGCTTGACCAGTGGCTGGGCGGCGATGGCGCGCGGCTTTCGGGCGGGCAGCGCCGGCGCATTGCCCTGGCGCGTGCGCTGCTGTCAGGCCGCCCCTGGCTCCTGCTCGACGAGCCGAGCGAGGGCCTGGACCTGGCGACCGAGGCGCGGCTGCGCCAGCGCCTCGGCACCTGGCTGGATCAGACCGGCACCGGCCTGCTGCTGGTCAGCCATCGCCCGGCGATGGCCAGCCTGGCACAGCAGGCCATCACCCTCGGTTGATCTTGGCAGGCCTGACCTTACCAGCCGCGCCCGCCCCAGCCGCCACCCTGGCGGGCCGAGGCATTGATCCAGCCTTCGATGCGGTCATAGCGCATGGCGATGCGGTTGACCGAGCGCCAGTCACCCTCGCCGCATTCATCGCGCTGGCGGCCTTCGAGATCGTCGATCGCATCGTGGATGCGGCCGGCCTGGCGCGGATCGATATCGCCTTCGTCCACCTCGTGGCGCAGCCGCGCTTCCAGGCCATGGGCGCGCTGGCCCGAGCAGATGAATGACATGCGGCGGCCCTGCCAGTCGCCACCACCGCCGTAATAGCCGCCACCGTAACCCCCATAGCCCTGCCCGCCATAGCCCTGGTTGTATCCGCCCCAGGCCTGGGCCTGCGCGGTCTGCGCGGCCGTGCCGCCAATGGTCAGCGCGGCAGCCATGATGGCGGCAATGCGAATGGTCTTCATGTCGTGTCTCCCATCTCGGGTCTTGTCGTCCCGGGAGCCACGCTATGACGCGGCCGCTGCCGCAAACTTGAACCGGCTGTCGTCCGTCATTCAGAATGTTGCTGGGCCGCCACCACGCCGCTGTCGCACATCGCGCACATCGCGTGGATCACGCCGGCCACGACGGGATCTTTCAGGGTGTACCACCGCACCTGCGCTTCGCTGCGCACGGCGACGACGTCTTCACTGCGCAACAGCGCCAGGTGCTGCGATACGCCGGATTGCGACAGCCCGGTCAGCGCGACCAGTTCGGTCACACTCACTTCGCCCTCGTCCATGCGGCACAGCATCAGCAACCGCTCGGGATGGCTCATCGTTTTGAGACGGCCGGCCATGTGCGCGGCATTGGCCTTGAGCTGGGAAAGATCGGTCGGTTTCATCGCACCTACCGAAATAGGGCAAACCGCCCGCACGGCAAGACGCCACCAGCCTTTGGCGCGGTTCTGCCCCAAAGGGGCCGGGAAACGGACAAAAAAGAAGCGGGCCGGGCCCAGTGGGACTGCCCCCCCCGGGCGGGGGCGGCATTTAGTTGGGGTGAGAAGCAGATTGGGCTCTAC
>CAYXUN010000053.1:13169-18223 GCA_964468165.1 uncultured Novosphingobium sp.
AGTGAGGGCTCGGAATTTCGTTGCGATCAGAAGCTGATGGCGATCTCCCCGCCGAACGTGCGCGGCGGGTTGAAGTTGCCATAATCGCCCAGCACGGCATCGTTGGCGCCAGAGCGGCGGTAGATGTAGGTGGTGTTGAGCAGGTTGCGGCTCCAGGCCGAGAACGTCGCCTTGGCGCTGCCGTTGAGCGGCACCGAAGCCAGCGCGATGCGGCCGTTGACCACGAAGCTGGAGTCGGTCTTCACCGATTCGTTCTGGAAGCTGTATTGCGGATCGGCGTAGTTGGCATCGAGGTGCACGCGCAGTTCGCTGCCATTGGCATTGACCGGCAGGGCATAGTCGATCGCGCCCGATGCCGCGTTGGCCGGCGTATAGACCACATAGACCTGGTACAGCTGGTTGTTGAGGAACGGGTTCGCCGTCGCCGGCACGTGGGTATAGGTATAGGCGTAAGACGCGCTCAGCGTCAGGCCCTGCGCCGCCTGCACCGTCAGGTCTGCTTCCACGCCGCGGATGCGCGAGGTGCCCGGCGCGTTGCGGGTTTCCTCGGTGTGGAGGTTGAACGTCGGGTTGGGCTGGCCATTGTCCAGATAGGGCCGGGTATCGACGTTGTCGAAATCGGTCTGGGTGCCGGTGCGGTCCATCATGTAGCCGGCCAGGTTCAGGCGCACGCGGTGGTCCATCAGGTCCATCTTCGTGCCGATTTCATAGGCCTTGACCGCTTCGGGGCCGAACGCGGCAAAGGTCTGCGAGCGGTCGTTGGCGCCGCCGGCGCGATAGCCGGTCGAATACTTGGCATAGGCGTGGATGTTGTCGGTCAGGTCATAGGCCGCCACGATCAGCGGATCGAACCGGCTGACGCTTTCGTGGAACTGATAGTTGGTGGCCGCGCCCTGCACGATGTAGAGCGTGCCGTCGCGCTTGTCGTTGGTATAGCGGCCGCCCACGGTCAGGTGCAGCTTGTCGCCCAGCGCATCGGGGGTAAACGTCGCCTGGCCGAACGCGGCATAGCTCTTGGCAAAGGCCTGGCTGGCGCGCTGCAGGAACTGCTGGCCGATGGCCCAGCCCTGGTTGGACGAGGTGACCGGGCCAACCACGGTTTCGCTGTTGATGGTATAGCCGGTGCCATCGACGTTCCAGGTGTTGGACGAGGGCGTTGCCGCCTGTTCCTGGGCGCGTTCGTTGAAATAATAGGCGCCCAGCACGTAATCCACCTGCGGCAGGCTGCCGACGAGCTGGAGTTCCTGGCTGAACTGGCGCTGGTTGAGGTACGAGAGGCTGTAGCGCGAGAAGCCGGTGTTGGGCGCAAAGATCGTGCGCGCCGCGCCGCCAGAGTTGTCCCACTGTTCGGTCGAGACCGTGCGCCATGCCGTGATCGAGCGCAGCTGCATGTGCGGCGCCACGTCATAGTTGAGGTGCAGCGAGGTGCCTTCGGTGCGGTCGACGCTGGGCTGCTGCGGCACGCCGATCGGCGCCACCTTGACCCGGTTGTCACCCGTCGGCGTCATCAGCGACGAAAGCGGCGCGATGCACGCAGAGCATGCCGTGGTGGTGCCGGGCGCCACCAGGATATACTTGCCGTTGCCGTTGGGGTTCTGGATGTACTGGCCAACCGTGCGCCCCTGCGGGTTGTAGTTGATCAGCTGGCTGTAGTTCGGGGTGTTTTCGTCCTTGGCCTTGTCATAGGACACAATGGCCGAAAAACCGGGCATCGGCGTCCACTTGGCCGAGATGCGCCCACCGGTGCGATCATACTGGTTCCAGCCGGCCTGGCCCGCCAGCGGGTTCTTCACCGTGGGGTCCTGGTGCTGCTGGACGCCGTCGATCTTGATGGCGATGTTGTTGAATTCGGGCAGGTCCAGGTGGCCTTCCACGGTGTGGCTGCCGAAATTGCCCACGCCCGCCGAAAAGCGGCCGTCAAACTGGCCGGTCGGGTCCTTGGTCACGATGCTGACCGCGCCGCCTTCGGTGTTGCGGCCAAACAGCGTGCCCTGCGGGCCTTTGAGCACTTCGATGCGCTGCACGTCGAACAGCGCGGCGTTGAGGCCCTGCGAGCGGGCGAGATAGACGCCGTCGATATAGACGCCAACGCCGGTGTCGCGCGCGGTCTGGTTCTGGTCGAACGGCACGATGCCGCGAATGCCCACGGTCAGCGCCGATTGGCGCGCTTCGAACGTGGCGACGCGCAAGGACGGCACGCCGCCATCAGCCAGGTCGATCAGGCTCTGCACGTGGCGGTCCTTGATGAGCTGGTCGCTCACCACCGAGATCGCCACCGGCGTCTTCTGCAGGTTGGTTTCGCGCTTGGTCGCGGTCACCACGATTTCAGACAGGCGCGAACCGCCATCGGCGCTGGCCGATGCATCGGGCGCGGCTTCGGCCGCTGCGGGCGCAGCAGCCGGCGCTTCGGCAGCATGGGCCACGCCGGCATTGAGCCAGGCAAGCACCATCATCGACGAGGCCAGGGCGGCCTTGGGGTAAGTCACTGTGCACTCCTCCGCAACGAGTCTGTATCTTTCGTTACAGGGCCAGTACCCATCGATAATTGCACTTGTGTGACAGACTATCACAATCAGGCCGGACACCGACCGCCTGCCCGAGCAGCTGCTTTGAACCGCGCGGCGATCGTGGCATGGAGGCCGCCATGACCGGGGCCACATCACCGCAACAGGGCATGGATGCCGCCGGCGTGCGCTCGCGCTCCGGGCTGTTTCTTGCCGCGATTCGGGCGTTGATCGCGTGCCTGTTCACGCTGTGGCTGTGGATCGCGCCGCCCCATGCCGTGCTTGGCGGCACGCAACCGGCGTTCCTGTTCGAAGGCTATCTGGTCTTTGCCCTGGTCATGCTGGCGATTGCCTGGCGCAGCTGGTGGTTCGAATTCCGCTTGGGCGGCTTGGCCTTTTTCATCGACGCGCTGACCATGCTGGTCGGCCTTGCCGCGACCGAGGCGGTCACGTTCGATTTCTTCAGCGCGTTCATGACGTTCTATGCGTTCCTCACGCTCACCTCGCTGGCGCGATGGAGCCGGCGCAACGCCATGCTCGCGGCCGTGGGGCTGGCGCTGTGCTTTCTCGTCGCGGGGCTGGCAGTCGATTGGGCGGGCGTGCCGATCGATACCACCAAGTTCCTGCGGCGGTTGAGCACGCTCGGCGTGCTCTCGTTGCTGCTCGCCTGGTTTGCCCAGGGGCGCCAGCGCCCCGCCCTGCCCCGTCATGACCCGGCCGGCGTGCTGCCGCTGGACGCGGCTGACGATGCCGTGCTGCCAGCGCAGGTGCTGGGCTATGCCATGGGGCTGTGCCAGGCGCGCGGCGGCCTCCTGGCCTGGGCAGCCACGGCCGAACCCATCCCCGCCTGCATGCCGCCGGCAGCGCGGCGCGGCCGGCTGCCCTCCCGCCCCTGCCCCCGCCGCAGGCCACGCCGATGCTGTTCGATCGCGCGCGCGGGCGTGCCCTGTGCCTGAGCGCATCAGGCCGCCTCGTCGCGCGCAGCCGCCCCAATTGGCCCGCCCTGGTCATGGCCGGCCCGCAAGACCAAGGCCTTTCGATTCCGCTGTCCGGGCGCACCGGGCGCGGGCAGCTGGTGCTCTATGGCATGCCCGGCCTCAATGCCGACGACCTGTTCCTTGCCCAGGCCCTCGCCCGCGAAGTGGCCGCCGCGCTGGACGACGAGGAAGCCCGCGCCCTGGCCCGCGAAGTGGCCATGGCCCGCCTGCGCGGCCAGATCGCCACCGACCTGCACGACAGCGTGGTGCAGACGCTGGCCGGCGCGCGCTTTCGCCTGGAAGCACTGCGCCTTGACCAGGGCGAACACCCGGCCACGCCCGGCAACAACGCCATTGCCGAGATCTGCGAGAGCATCGCGGGCGAGCAGGACCACGTGCGCGCGATCATCGCGCAGCTGCGCCAGGGGCAGATCCTGCCCGGCCAGCGCGATATCCATGCCGAAATCGCCGCGCTGGCGCGCCAGCTTGCGCGCCACTGGCACGTGGCCATCACGCCCATGCCAGCACCCGCCCCGCTGCCGGTATCCACCGCGCTGGTCTATGAATGCCAGCACCTGGTGCGCGAAAGCGTGGCCAATGCCGTGCGCCACGGCCAGGCCCGCAGCATCACCATCGATCTGGCCGAGCGCGATGGCGCGCTGCGCCTGGCGATCGGCGATGATGGCCAGGGCTTTGCCGGGCCACCACCCCATGCCCTGCCCGCCTCGCTCGCCACGCGCGCCGCCGCGCTGGGTGGTTCGTTTGCGCTGGAAACCCGCGCCGGCCACACCCTACTGCTTTTCACTCTGCCGCTGGACCTGTCATGACCCGCATTCTCGTTGCCGACGATCACGCCTTCCTGCGCGCCGGGCTGGAACAGGTCCTCGGCCGCCTGGGGCACGAGATCGTTGCCTCGGTCGGTGATGGCACGGCAGCCCTTGCCGCCATTGCCCAGACCCGGCCCGAACTGGCCATCCTCGATCTGCGCATGCCCGCGCCCGATGGCGTCGGCGTGCTCAGCGCGCTGCGCGCGGCGGGCGACACGCTGCCCGTGCTGATCCTCGCGGCCGAACTCGATGACGCCAGCCTGGTCGCGGCGGTGCAACGCGGCGTCAATGCCATCGTGCTCAAGCATGCGCCGCCCGGCGCGCTGCAGGACGCGATCCGCGCGGTCATGGCCGGCGAGCGCGCGATTGCCATGGACCTGATGGAACGCGCCTTTGCCGCCGCCACGCGCCCTGCCACGACCGCTGACCAGGCATTGGCCGCGCTATCCGATCGCGATCGCCAGATCGCCCAGGGCGTCGCCGCCGGCCTGCGCAACCGCGACATCGCCGATAGCCTGGGCGTGACCGAAGGCACGGTGAAGATCAACCTGCACCGCCTCTATGACCGCCTGGGCGTCGCCAACCGCACCGAACTGGCACTGCTGGTCAAGACCGGAACCCACCCACGGCCTTGATCTGGCCGGTTGCGGACCCGGCCTGCGCCAACCGGGCAGCTGGACCCCGGATCAAAAAAACCGGGGGGGCCAAATTTTCGAAAAATTTTTTAAAAAAACCCCCCCCCACAA
>CAYXUN010000053.1:18233-27812 GCA_964468165.1 uncultured Novosphingobium sp.
CGGGGTGACGAGAATTTGAGGCAAATTTTCTTACCGTCACCCCGGACTTGATCCGGGGTCCCGCTTGTTACCATCCGCGGCAATGGCACCCCGTCCAGCCCAGGCTTCAGTCCCGCCCGGTCAGCATCGTGCGCACGCGCTGTTCCAGTTCCGCCACGGCAAAGGGCTTGGTCAGGATCTGCATGCCCGGTTCGAGATGGCCATTGCCGATGATCGCGTTCTCGGCATAGCCAGTGATGAACAGCACCGGCGTCGCGGGACGGTGGCTGCGCGCGGCGTCAACCATCTGGCGTCCGTTCATGCCGCCGGGCAGGCCCACATCGGTCACCAGCAGGTCGATCGGCGTGTCCGATTGCAGGATCTTGAGCCCCTGTGCGCCGTCTTCGGCCTCCAGCACATGGTGGCCCATGTCTTCGAGCGCGGTCACCACCAGCATGCGCACCAGCGGCTCGTCATCCACCACCAGAACCGTGCCTTGCCCCGGCACCGGCGCGGGATCGGCGGCCGACATGACGTGCCCGGTAATCTCGCCCTGCGCCGCGTCGGCGCCGTAATAGCGCGGCAGGTAGATGCACACCGTGGTGCCGCTGCCTTCTTCCGAATAGATCCGCGCATGGCCGCCCGATTGCTTGGCAAAGCCATAGATCATCGACAGGCCCAGCCCCGTGCCCTGCCCCAGCGGCTTGGTGGTGAAGAACGGATCGAACGCCTTGGCGATGACATCGGCCGACATGCCCACGCCCGTATCGGTGACGCAGAGCGACAGATACTGCCCCGGGGGAATTTCGTGGGCATCGGCGCTGCGCGCATCGAACCAGCGGTTGGCCGTCTCGATCGTGATGCGGCCGCCTTCGGGCATGGCGTCGCGCGCGTTGAGGCACAGGTTGAGCAGCGCGTTTTCGAGCTGGCTGGCATCGACCAGCGCGGTCCACAGCCCGGCCGCGCCCACGCATTCCACTGCGATCGCCGGCCCCACCGTGCGCCGCACCAGATCGGCCATGCCGTTGATCAGGTCATTGATATCGGTGGGCCGCGGATCAAGCGTCTGGCGCCGTGAAAAGGCCAGCAGGCGATGGGTCAACGCGGCGGCGCGGCGCCCGGCCGCTTGGGCCATGGCCAGATACTTTTCCACCTCGGCAAAGCGGCCCTGGGCCAGGCGCGTGCCGATCATTTCCAGCGAGCCGGAAATGCCCGCAAGCAGATTGTTGAAATCGTGCGCCAATCCACCGGTCAGCTGGCCCACCGCTTCCATCTTGTGGGCCTGGCGCAGCTGTTCCTCGGCATGCATCAGTTCGGCGGTGCGATCGGCCACGCGCTGTTCCAGCGTATCGGTCAGGCGGCGCAGTTCCTCGGTCACGCGGTCGCGCTCGGCCTCCACCGCGCGGCGCGCCTCCAGATCGAGCAGCACGCCGGGAAAGCGCCGGGGCTGCCCCTGCGCGTCGGTTTCCACCCGGCCCACCGCCTCGACCCAGGCATAGCGGCCGTGGCGGCCCCGCACGCGGTACTGGTGGCGATAGTGCCCCGGCTCGGCCAGGCATGCGGCGATCGCGGCATCGACACCGGGCTTGTCATCGGCATGCACCGCTTCGAGCAGCTTTTCGATGGCATAGTTTGCCGGCTCGCAGCTTGGCGGCAGGCCAAACACCCCGGCACAGCCTTCGTCCACCGCCACCTGCCCGCTGGGAATGTCCCAGATCCAGGTGCCAATGATCGCGCCGGCGGCCAGCGCCAGTTGTACCCGCTGCACGTTGTCGCGCGCCAGTGCCTCGCTCCGCCGCAGGGCCGCCTCTTGCGCCTTGCGCGCGGTAATGTCGCGAAACAGCACGGAAACCTGCCGCTTGGCTTCCGGTCCCACGCGCCGTGCCGACACCTCGATAAACCGCTCGGCCGTCACGAATTCGCGCTCGAACCGCACCGGCTCGCCCGTGCGCAGCACTTCGCCATAGAGCGCCAGCCAGCCCTCGGCTTCGGCCGGGGCAATGTCGCGCAGCGTCTTGCCGACGATATCGGCAATGCCGGTATGGCGCTGATAGCCGCTGTTCGCCTCGATATGGCGATAGTCGCTCAGCGGCCCATGCGGGCCATCGCAAAACTCGATGATGCAAAAGCCGTCGTCGATCGCCTCGAACAGCGCCGCGCGGTGGGCATCGGCCGCACCCGCAGCATCGTCGGATACCACGCCGGCCTGGCGCAACCGCAACACTTCCGCCTCCAGTTCCGCGCGGGAAAGAGTCTGAAGTTCCGGTTGATTCACGATGCGTCCCTGCTTGCCTGGTGGTGGTCACGACAAGGGCAACATAGCCCCCCGCCAGCGCAACGCACCGTTGGCCAAAACGTGCCCAACCTTTCGGAATGAGGGAATTTTTCTCCGCGCGGCGGATTCAGGCCGGGCGCCCTTGCCTCAATCGCGGCGGCAGAACCACAGGCAGTGCTCGTCCTCGTGCGCGCCTTCATAGGCCGGCACCAGTTCCACTTCCACGTCGAACCCGGTATCGCACAACACGCGCGTGAACTGGCCATCGGGATCGGCCGACCAGATCGCCAGGATGCCGCCCGGGCGCAGCGCGGCATAGGCCGCGGTCAGGCCCGGCGCGGCATAGAGCCGGTCGTTCTGCTTTTGCACAAAGCCATCGGGGCCATTGTCGACGTCCAGCAGGATCGCATCATAGGCGCCGCGTCCTTGCGCGATCACGTCGTGCACATCGCCCAGCGTCACGCTCACGCGCGGATCATCCAGCTTGCCGGCCATGACATGGGCCAGCGGCCCGCGCGCCCACGCCAGGATTTCGGGCACCAGCTCGGCCACCTGGATGCGCGCCTTGGGGCCCCAGGCATCGAGCGCGGCGCCCAGGGTAAAGCCCATGCCCAGCCCGCCGATCAGCACCGCGGCATCGTGCCGGCCCAGGCGTTGCGCGGTCATCAGCGCCAGCGCCTCTTCCGAAACATGGTCGGTATTGCCCATCAGCTCTTCATCATCGAGCTCGATCGAAAAGCTGTCCCCGCTTTGCAGCAGAAGCAGTTCGCCGCCATCGGGCAGGCGCGCCTTGTCGATAAGGCGGATCGTCTCGTCCCGCACCGGGGCAAGCGTGGTCTGGGCCAAGAAATATTCCAATCGCGGCAACGGCCCGGCCGGGTAGGTGATGGCATCACACAGCCATCCACCGGGCGAGCAAAAAGGGGGAAATGCCACCCCGCAAGATACAAGGCACGGCACCGACGCAAGGTTCGTCCATACCGAGTTGGCCCTGCATTGCAATGCCGGGTAACGGCAATAGGCCGCCCGCCCCCTGGAAATCGCGCCGGGCCGTTCCCACTTGCCAGGTCCCCTGTCCAACCCGGCCGGTTTCGCCGCCGCGAAAGGGCTTCATGCCGCGCAATCCCTATTACCATGGCCCGGTCAGCGATCATTTCGACGGGCTGCGCTTCCGCAACCTGGCGGGCGAGCCGGAAACCGATCGCAGCCTGGGCGACGTGCTGCGCTGGCGGCGCAGCGCGCCACGCCACGCCTGGCCGCACCATGTGGCGGTGGTGCCGGCCCATCCCGCAGCGGCCGTCAAGGGCCTGCGCCTGACCATGATCGGCCATGCCACGGTGCTGATCCAGGTCGATGGGCTCAATATCCTGACCGATCCGGTCTGGTCCCGGCGCGCCAGCCCGGTCAGCTTTGCCGGGCCGCGCCGCGTGACCGCGCCCGGCGTTGCCCTGGCCGATCTGCCCCCGATCCATGCCGTGCTGCTGTCGCACAACCACTATGACCATCTCGACGTGGCCACGCTCAATGCGCTGCACCGCGCCCATTCGCCGCTGATCGTCACGCCGCTGGGCAACGATCGCATCGTGCGCCGCCACATTCGCGATGCGCGCGTGGCGCCGCTCGATTGGGAACAGGCCCACCCGCTCGATCCCGCAGGGCACGCGATGGCCCATCTCGTGCCGGCGCTGCACTGGTCTTCGCGCTCGCCCCGCGATCGCCGCATGGCGCTGTGGGGCGGGTTCATAATCCAGGCGGCGGGGCGCACGATCTATTTCGCCGGCGATACCGGCTATGGCACCGGCGCGATCTTTCGCCGGCTGCGCCAGCAGTTTGGCCCGGTCGATTGCGCGCTCTTGCCGATCGGCGCCTATGACCCGCGCTGGTTCATGGCGGCGCAGCATACCGACCCGGCCGACGCGGTGCAGATCATGCACGATCTCGACGCGCAATGGGCGCTCGGCATCCATTGGGGCACGTTCAAGCTGACCGACGAACCGCGCCATGATCCGCTGCGCCAGCTCGATGCCGCGCTGGCCGCGCGCGGCGTGGCGCCGGGTCGGTTTCGCGCATTCCATCCTGGCGAGACCGTAGACATTCCGCCGCGCGAGCGGCGCCCGTGATTCTCGCGCGGACGCGCCTCTGGAACGCGCCCGCGCCGCGAAATTCGACCGATTGCCAAAAGGTTGCATTGGCAGAGCGAGGCCCACCGCGACTGTTCGATTTTTGATAATATACTGCAATAACAGATAGATAGACAGATATCGCGAAAGCATGCAGAACGGCGTGATGTCCGACCAAGGGATGCATGCTGCGGTCTTTTTGCGCGCGCGAGAGATTGCCAAGCCACGCGTTGCTCAATTGAATGAAATTTGCTATGCATACCCATCAACAGCTTCAAACGGGCGAATGATGGCTGATAGCAGTGCAATCGTGGGGCAAATCGGCGATCTGGCCCAGGCCGGCGAACGAATGATCGAGCGCCTGCGGCGCAAGGCCTTTCTGCCCGAAAGCCGCAAGGGACTCAACGTGCGCTTTGGCATTGCCGAAGCGGCGCAGCTACTGGGCTGTTCCACCAACCGCATCCGCATGGCCGAAGACGACGGGCGCCTGCCGCCCCCGCCTTCGGGCGACAATGGCCGGCGCATCGGCTATGGCGTGCAGGAAATGCTCCACATGCGCGAAGTGCTGGGCGCCATGCCCACGCGCGGGGCCCACGATGTGCCGGCGATGATCGCGGTGCAGAACTTCAAGGGCGGCGTGGGCAAGTCCACCGTCACCACGCACCTGGCCCACTATTTCGCCGTGCAGGGCTATCGCGTGCTGGTGGTCGATTGCGACAGCCAGGCGACCACGACCACGCTGTTCGGCTTCAACCCGCATTTCAACATCACGCGCGAGGAAACGCTCTACCCCTATCTGTCGATCGACCCGACCCAGGCCGATCTGCTCTATGCGGTCAAGCGCACGCCCTGGCCCAATGTCGACCTCATCCCCTCGAACCTTGAACTGTTCGACGTGGAATACGAACTGGCCGCGGCCGGCGCCGATGGACAATCGGTGCTCGCCGCGCGGTTTCGCAAGCTCAAGCAGGGGCTGCTCGATCTCGCCCGCGATTACGACGTGGTGATCCTCGATCCGCCGCCCGCGCTCGGCACGATCTCGCTGGCGGTGATGCAGGCGGCCAATGCCCTGCTCGTGCCGCTGGCGGCCACCACGCCCGATTTCTGCTCCACCGTGCAGTTCCTCTCGATGATGGACCAGGTTATCGCGCAGCTGGTTGAAGCGGGAATTGCCGTGGATTATCAGTTTGTTCGCCTGATTTGCTCGAAGTTTGACGGCAACGACCCCAGCCACGCCATGGTGCGCACGATCATGGAGCAGACCTTTGGCCCGGCGCTGCTGCCGGTGCCGATCCTCGAAAGCGCGGAAATCAGCCACGCCGCCTTGCGCATGATGACGATCTACGAACTGGAAAAGCCGATCGGCACGGCCAAGACGCACAAGCGCTGCCGCGCCAACCTGGACGAGGCGCTGGGCCAGCTCGAGCAGCTGGTACGCGCCGGTTGGGGCCGCGTCGCCCCGGCGCGGGAAGAGGATGTGCTGCATGCCTGATCCCGCCGCCGCCGCCCTCCCCTCGTTCCCGCCCTTCGCAAGGTTCTAAGCCATGGCGCGCAAGCAATCCGATTACCTCGCCGCGCTGCTGGCGGAAGACGAAGAAACGCCGGACACCACCCCCGCGCCGGTGGTGATCGACAACACCCCCGCGCCGCGCCCCTCGGGCGTGGCAGCGGAACCGGCATCCGTGGTGGCGCCACCTGCCCCGGCGCCTGTGGCCACGCCTGCGCCAGCCTCTACCCCGCGCCCGGCGGCACCGGGCCTTGGCCCGTTGCGCGGCACCACGCTGCTCAACCGCGAAAGCGCGCTGGCCCGTGTCGCCAGCGGTGAAGTGCGCCAGGTCACGCAATTGCTGCTCGATCCCGCGCGGGTGCGGGTATGGGCCGGCAATGCCCGTTCCTATGCCCACCTGAGCGAGGAATCGTGCCGCGAACTGATCGATTCGATCATTGCCGAAGGCGGCCAGAAAGTGCCCGCCGTGGTGCGCCGCATCGAAAACGATCCGGCCTATGATTACGAGGTGATCGCCGGCACGCGGCGCCACTGGTCGATCGCCTGGCTGCGCGCCAATTCCTACCCGCAGTTCCAGTTCCTGGCCCAGGTGGCCCAGCTGGATGACGAGGCGGCCTTCCGCCTCGCCGATCTGGAAAACCGCGCCCGCAAGGACGTGTCTGACCTGGAACGCGCGCGCAACTATGCCCTCGCGCTCAAGGACCATTACGGCAACCACCTCACGCGCATGGCGGAAAGACTAAAGCTTTCAAAGGGTTGGCTTTCGAAGATGCTGCGCGTGGCAACGATCCCCGATGCCGTTGTCGCTGCCTTTGCCTCCCCTGCCGATGTCCAGCTCAAGCCAGGCTATGCCCTGGCCCAAGCGCTGGATGACAAGAACGCCCAGGCCGCAATCCTCAAGGAAGCGCGCCAACTCGCGCGGGAGCAGGAAGCCGCCCGCAGCACCGGCCGGCCGACGCTGCCCTCTGCCGACGTGCTCAAGCGCTTGCTGGCCGCGCCCACGGCCGGCAACAGCCCATCGGGCCCGCTGTTCAGCTGGGACGCGCCGATGAGCGGCCGCCGCGCCGTATCGGTGCTGTCCGCCGGGCGCCAGGGCGTCACGCTCAAGCTGCATAACGGCACCGGCGCCACCACCGAAGACCTGATCGAAGGGGTGCGCGCCGCGCTCGAAGCGCTCGAAGCCCAAGGCAAGGGCATGCAGCGGTGAGGCCATCGTTTCCCCGTTTCCCCGGGGAAACACTGCCCCCTCCCCGGCACCCCCCTCCCCTGACAAACGGCGCGCGTAGCTTGGCGTTTGCTGGCGCGTCGTGTCTGACGCGAACCTGGCCTGTTGCCTTTCATCCGCCGCCGTTTCATCGCGCGCTGGCGATCGTGATCGCCGCCCTCCACACGTTTCATCGCCACTGCATCTTGCCCCGGGCTGGCCCACGCCAGTACCGGTTGGCGGTGTTTTATCCCGCCCTCCCCTCCTCCCCTTACTCCGGCATAGCATGACCCGCAGCAAACCTTCCGTCAGCAGCGAACGCTTTGACGTGTTCCTGCCCTACGTGGCCGACATGCCCTTGCGCGATCAGCGCGAGATGATGGAGCGCCCGTTCTTTTCGCTGGCCAAGACCAAGCGCACCAAGCCGATCGATTATACCAGCCCCGATGGCAAGCTGTGGGTCCACGTTTCGGGCAACCCCGATTACGGCATGGCGACGATCTGGGACGCTGACATCCTGATCTATTGCGCCAGCGTGCTGGCCGACATGGTGCGGCGCGGGGTCAACGATGTGCCGCGCAAGCTTACCATCATGCCCTATGACCTGCTGCGCGCGATCGGCCGCCCGACGACGGGCCGCGCCTACGAACTGTTGGGCCAGGCACTCGATCGCCTGGTGGCGACGACGATCAAGACCAACATCCGCGCCGAAAACCGCCGTGAGGCGACGTTCTCGTGGCTCGATGGCTGGACCCAGCTGGTGGACGAGCGCACCGAACGCTCCAAGGGCATGACGCTGGAGCTATCCAACTGGTTCTGGGAAGGCGTGATGATGCAGGGCGGCGTCCTGGCAATCGATCGTGCCTATTTCAACATTACCGGCGGACGCGAGCGCTGGCTCTACAAGGTGGCGCGCAAGCATGCCGGCGGCGCAGGCGAGGAAGGCTTTGCGATTGCCATGCCCACGCTGTTCGAGAAATCCGGCGCGGAAGGCGAATATCGCCGTTTCAAGTTCGAGATCCTCAAGCTGGCAGAGAAGGACGCCCTGCCCGGCTATGCGCTGAGCGTCGAACAGGGCAAGGCCGGCGAACCGCTGCTGCGCATGCGCCGGGTGGATGGCAAGGACGGCGCTGAAGTCGTTTCCCCGGGGAAACGCCCTGCCCCCCTTCCCGCCGCCACCGCCGCCACCGCCGCCACCGCCGCCACCGCAGCCCCCTCGCCTGCACCGGCCTCCACACCCGCCCCCGCCCCCGCACCCTTGGCCAGCCCGGCGCCGGCCAAGCCCGCAGCGCGCAATGCAGCACCCACTGCCGACGCTCCCGTCACCGTCGATGCGCGCAGCCTGATCCGTTCGACCATCGCGGGCCTGAGCCATGCTGCCACCCGCGGCTTCATGACCGACGAAACCCTGGCGCACTTGCGCGAAACCTGCCCGGGCTGGGATTTCCAGGCGCTGCATGCCGAGTTCGAACGCTGGGTTTCGGCCGACCCGGCACGCACCCCCGCCGACTGGCAACGCGCCTTCATCGGCTGGGCCACGCGCCACCACGAAAAGCACCGCCACACCCTGCGCTGACTAGCGCCGCCCGTTCCGCGCCAGTGCCGCGCAGAACGGGCACCCCACGCGGCCGCAGTGACCGCGCCCCAACCAGCATCGCCAACCACGCCGGTCACGCCCGACCCTCGTGCGAGTGCGCGCAGTTCCATATCCCGTCGTAAGCGAACGCGGGGGAGGGGAGTGGAGGGGAGGGGAGGGGGAGGGCACAACCTCTCCCTGCTGTTAGCCCTCCCACGTCACCCCGGACTTGAGCCGGGGTCCCGCTTCCTATGAGCCCCCGCAGTCCGCGTTTGACGCGCAAACCCGATCTGAATACGCCCGCAGCTTGCGCACTTCATCCAATCCGTTCTCGAAAGAACGTGTCGAAGCCGCAAGCCACGCCGCCGCGTTCGCGAAGTGTCGTGCTGAATTTCAATCGCTGTCACGCACATGAAATCACACGCAACGATTGAACCTTCAAAGCGCTGGGTTCCCGAAAAGAAATTCAATCCGCCGCGCAATCAAGGCGCCCGATGGCGATCGTCGACCCTTCAGGAACGGGATTATGCACGTTTCGACCTTTCGGGAACGGCCTTTCGATCCATCGGGAACGCAGCGTCGATCCTTTGGGAACGATCCTTCGATCCATCAGGAACGGATTGTCGATCTATCAGGAACAGGCAGTTCTGTGCGAATCGCGCGGTCATGGCGATTCGGTCCGGGCCCGCGCGCGCTTAACCTGTCTAACTGATCTAAACAGGATCTAACCGGCGGGAAGTGTCTTTTGACGGATTGAAATAGGGAAAGGGGAGATTTCGCGAGCGCCGCCCAGGCAAACAACCCGATGATAGCCCCTAACCAACCCAAAGATCAGATTATCGATGCTTTTTAGAAAGATAGCCCAAAATATCCCGCCGCCGAACCCCGAAAACATTTCGGCCGGATTTGCGCCAAAAG
>CAYXUN010000053.1:27822-28612 GCA_964468165.1 uncultured Novosphingobium sp.
CCCCCCCCCAACCACAAAAAGTGTGGGGCGTTTGTCCCCAAACAGGCCGCCCCCCCCCCCCGAAACTGGAAATATGTGTTTTTTCAGCCGCTTGAGCTGTCCACTTGCGCGGCTTTCTATTTCACCGTGAAACTGTAGCTGCCATCGCCACTTTCGCCGCTGCTGGAGCCCGCATGCCAGGCCAGGCGATAGGTGCCGGCAGGAAGTGCGCGGGGGAGGGTGACCTTGAGCGTCTTGCCATCCTCGGAAAGGGTGGTGGCAAAGCCGGTGACTTTCATCGGTTGATGATTGGCCATGCCCGGCATCGTGGTCATCACCAGGGCCAGCGAGGAAGGCGGGATCGCCACGCTTTCGGAAAAGGACAGGGCAATGTCCTTGGGCGCGGAAACCACGGCATCGGCCGCGGGCGTTGCCGAGACAAGGGCAGGCTTGGCCAGCGCGGGGCCGGCTGCGGCGCACAGGCCGGCGAGGGCAAGGATAAGGGCAGCGGGGCGCTGGTACATCGACGGTCCTTTCGCAACGGATCTGTCTGCTGTTACGCAGCATGGCGCATCACCCCTTGGCCAGGCAGCAAAAAAATGTGCTGATGGCATGAGGGGCAGGCGGCAGCAGTGCGTATGATCAAGCAGGTAGGGCAAGGGCAGGAGCATTGCGGGCAATGAGCATGATGGACGAAGGACTGGCGGGGTTGCGCCAGGCCACGCGCGGGCAGGCAGACGCGGCACCGGATTGGACCACACTGGAACAGGCCGTGATCGCTGGGCTGCATCGCCACCAGGAACGCGCCCAG
>CAYXUN010000054.1:0-24121 GCA_964468165.1 uncultured Novosphingobium sp.
CGCGCCTGGCTTGGCAATCAATGCGTGGCGCAGGCCAGCCGCACTTGCGCATCCATGCCCAGCTTCACCCGCGCCAGGCTGATCGTCATCGCCCCGCCGGTTGACAGGATCAGCGGCGCGTCCACCGCATCCATCCGCGCCCCTGCCGTGCGCAGGCATTGCAGCGGAACGCCCAGCGTGGTCCAGGTACCGCGCGGCAGCATGTCAAGCTTGCGCAGCGACAGGCTGGTGGCCTTTCCGGCGCTGTCCATCGCCAGGGTAACCGGCGCGGTGGGCGCTGCATCGACGCGGATCGTGGCCACCAGCATCATCTCGCCATTGGTCTCGCGCGAGAGGTCTGCCGCGGCGTGGGTGGTGAGCGCCAGCGCCGCCGTGCCCTTGCTGCCGGAAAAGGCAAAGGTCCGCGCCCCTTCCTGCACCTGGTAATCGCTGGCGGTGATGGCCACGCCGCTATCGGCCACAATGGCGGGTACGCTGGTGATCCGCGTCACGCCGCCGGTGCCGGCGTTCTGGATTTCCAGCGACCAGCCTGGCGTGGGCACGCCTTTCTGAAAATACTCGGTGGTGCTGCCCGCGCTGTCGTCCACGCCCGATTGCTCGGGCAGGGGCACCCAGCGCGGCGCCTTGGCCTTGAGCGAAAGACCGTGGCCCAGCGGATAGAGCGTGGCCCCGCCGGGCACGGCCGTCATCGGCCAGCGGAACGGCAGCCGCCCGGTGAAATCGTGGGCCACGCTGCCATCGGCCCGGCGCAGCAGCACATCGGCCACGCCTTCGCCTTCCGATCCCGGCAACCACGCCACGACAAAGGCATCTGCCAGGTTGAGGAACGGGTTGGTGTAGAGCGGACGCCCGGTCAGCATCACCGCCACGACCGGAACCCCAGCGGCCTTGAGCTTGCGCATGGTTTCCAGCGGCGCGCGCAGGTCGGGCTTGAGCTGCAGGCTGCGCAGATCGCCCTGGAATTCGGCATAGGGCGTTTCGCCAAAGACCACGATCGCTGCATCGGGCTTTTGCCCGGCAAAGCTGCCATCGGGCGAAAGCGTGGCCTGTCCGCCTGCCGCGCGCACCGCCGCATCGATGCCCTGCCACAGTGTGGTGGCGCCGGGGAACAGCTTTGGATCAAGCCCGGTGCCTTGCCACGACAGTGTCCACCCGCCCGATTGCCGGGCAATGTCATTGGCGCCATCGCCGGCGACCAGAATGCGACCCTTGGGCGAGAGCGGCAGAATGCCCGCCTCGTTCTTGAGCAGCACCAGCGATTCCTGCACGGCCTGGCGGGCAATTGCGCGGTGGGGTGCGCTGCCCAGAAGATCGAACTGCCCGGCATAGGGGCGGGAAGACGGGCGCCCGGCGCCGAACAGGCCGGCGCGCATCTTCACGCGCAGCACCGCGCCCACCGCCTCGTCCAGCCGCGCCATCGGCACCGTGCCGTCCTGCACTTGCGCGATAAGGCTGTGATAGAGCGCTTTCCAGCTATCGGGCGCCATCAGCATGTCGATCCCGGCATTCACCGCTTGTGGGCACGAGGCGTTGCTGCATCCTGCCACCTGGCCATGCGCGTTCCAGTCGCTCACCACCAGGCCGGCAAAGCCCATGCGCTTCTTGAGCACGTCGGTCAGCAGGCTCTTGTTGCCGGTCATCTTTACGCCGTGCCAGCTGGAAAAGCTGGCCATGATCGACAGCACGCCAGCGTCGATCGCGCTGACATAGGGCTGGGCATGCACCTTGATCAGCGTTGCTTCGTCGATCACGGCGTCGCCCTGGTCGCGCCCTTCGAATGTGCCGCCATCGGCGAGGAAATGCTTGGCCGTGGCAATCACGTGCGGCCCGGCCAGCAGCGGGCCGGAATTGGGCTTGCCCTGAAGCCCTTCGATGAACGGCCGGGCATAGCTGGCCACCAGCGCCGGATCTTCGGAATAGCCTTCAAACGCGCGGCCCCAGCGGGTGTCCTGCGGCACGGTGATGGTCGGGGCAAAGGTCCAGTCGATGCCGGTCACGCGCACTTCGGTGGCGGTTACCGCGGCGATGCGCTGCAGCAGCGCCGGATCGTGCGTGGCGCCAAGCGCGGAATTGTGGGGAAACAGCGTGGCGCCCACGATGTTGCTGTGCCCGTGCACGGCATCGGTGCCCCACATCACCAGGATCGCCACGCCGCCATCGCGCTTGTCGACTGAGGCGTCATAGAACGCGTCCGCCAGCTTTAGCCATTCGGGCGCCGGGGCATAGTCATTGCCACCTGGGCCGGCATTGCCGCCATTGAGCACCGATCCCAGGTGATAGCGGTGCACGTCTTCGGGCGTGACGGTGGAAAGATCGGCCTGAAGGATCTGGCCGACCTTTTCCTCCAGTGTCATTTGCTTGATCAGCGCGGCGATGCGCGCTTCCATCGCGGCATCCTGGTGCCAGGGCCAATGCGCCTGGGGCCAGAGCGCGGGGTGGGCCACGGCGTCGGCAGTGGCCGGGGGAAGCGCCGCCTCGCTCGGCGCCGTCTGCGCGCCTGCCGCGCTACCCCACGACAGGCCCAGCCCCAAGGCCAGTGCAGCCGCTGTCGATCGGTAAGTCGATATGCGAAAACGATTTACAGGCATTCCGGGCATCCTTAATTAAAACAAGTTTAAATATTTTTTGGTTTTCATGATGTGCTGTGCCAAAGTCGGGCATATCCGACAGGCTGCTGCATGAAATTTGCGCGCAAATGCCCCGCTTTTCGCATTTGTTTCGCGGGCCGTGCGTGGCAATAGAAACACATGGGATCGAGGCACGATGAACAGGTTGAAACCGCCCCGGACGGCAATCACGCAGGGGCGGGCGGCATAATGGCCAGCGATCATATCCGCCTGTCGGGCACGAACCTTGAGCGTGCGGCCGATCACAACCAGCGCGTCACGCTGCATGCCATCCGCGTCAACGGCCCGCTTACCCGCATCGATCTGGCCCGCATCACCGGGCTCACGCCACCCGCTATCGCCAACATTACCAAGCGTTTGATGGCCGATGGCCTGATCGAGGATGCCGGCCAGCGGCGCGGCGGGCGCGGTCAGCCAGCCACGCGCTTGGTGATCAACCGGTCGGCCTGCTACGCCATTGGCGTCAACATCGATCGCGATCACATCACGCTGGTCGTGGTGGATTTTGCCGGTGCGGTTGTCGCTGGGATCACCCAGGACATTGCCTTTCCCATGCCGGCCGATGTCCAGGCACTTTATCGCGGCTCGATCCGCCGCCTGCTGGACGAGGCTGGGGTAGAGCCGGCGCGGCTGGTCGGGCTGGGCGTGGCAAAGCCCGACGATTTCGGCCTGGTGGACCTGCCCGGCCGGCCGGCGGATTTCGCCTGCTGGGAAACCACGGATATCGCCGAGCTTTTCCGCGGCCCGTTCGATCTGCCGATCTTCGTCGAAAACGATGCGGCCGCGGCTGCCATGGGCGAACAGCAGCTGGGCCACGGACAGACCTGCTCCAGCTTTTTCTACATCCTGGTATCGTCCGGGCTGGGTGGCGGCCTGGTGGTCGATGGCGCCTATTTCCGTGGCGCGAATGGCCGCAGCGGAGAAATCGGTTTCCTGCTTGCCCGCGGCGAGGGCCAGGCCCCGCATCCGGTGCAGGACCTCGTTTCGCTGTCGGGCGTGCGCCGGGCGCTGGATGCGGCCGGGCTGACCGTGGCCGATCTGCGTGGCAACCCGGATGATCCGCGCCTGGCTACCGCCATGGGCGCCTGGGTTGAAGGCGCCGCCGAAGAGCTGTGCGATCCGCTGATCGCGGTGAACTGCCTGATCAATCCGGCGGCGATTTTCGTCGGCGGCCGGCTGCCCGGTCGCTGGGTCGATGCGCTGGCCGATCGGCTGAACCAGCTGTTGCAGCAGCGCGGCGCGCACGTTCCGGCGCTTTCGCTGGTGCAGCGTGCCTGGCTGGCCGAAGATGCACCGGCGGTGGGTGCGGCGATCCTGCCGTTCAGCCATTTCCTGCTGCCCGCCGCGCGCGTGCTGTGGACGGCCGACGCGCAGGGCTGAGCCGCAGGGCGGCAAGGCTGCTGGCCAGGCACAGTCCATCCATGGCGGCATCATCCCTGGTGCGAACGGGCGGGCGCGGGTTCAGGCGGCCAACGGGCCGGCCGGTGGGCTGCCGGCGATATGCGCAATGAACTCGCGGTGCGGCCGTGCCGCGGCCACGGCACCTGCCACCGTTTCGCGCATGCGGCGCAGCGCCGCGCTGATCTCCGCATCGGTAAAGTGATCGGCCATCGGATCGTGCGCCGGGGGCAGCCAATCGAACCCGGCGTACATCGACAGCCAGCTGGGATCGAGGAAGCTTTCCCACTCATACCGCACCAGCCGCCCGCGTGCGCGGAACAGGCGCAGCTTGTGGGCCAGCATTTCGGGCACGTGGGCATCGCGCAGGCGGTCCCAGAACGGCTCGCCCACGCGCCGGTTGCCCAGATAGTGCAGGATCAGGAAATCGCGGATGCGCGCATATTCCAGCGTGGTGGCGCGGTTGAATTCGTCGGCCAGCGCCGGGTCGAACGTGGCATCGGGAAAAAATTCCGCCAGGCGTTCGATCGCCGTCTGGATCAGGGTGATGCTGCTCGATTCCAACGGCTCCAGGAACCCCGCCGCCAGGCCCATGCCCACGCAGTTGCCCGCCCAGAAGCGCTGGCGATGCCCGGCGCCAAAGCGGATGAGGTTGGGCTCGGCCAGGGCTTCGCCTTCCAGGCGTGACAGCAGCTTGGCCGTGGCCTCGTCATCGGACAGCATCGCGCTGGAATAGACATAGCCATTGCCCACGCGGTGCTGCAGCGGAATGCGCCATTGCCAGCCGGCCTCCTGCGCGGTGCTGACGGTATAGGGCCAATCGCGCGTGGCATTAGCCGCGCAGGGAATGGCCACCGCGCGGTCGCACGGCAAGAGGTCGGTCCAATCGGTCCACGCCACGCCCAGCGCCTTGCCCAGCAGCAGCGAGCGAAACCCGGTGCAGTCGATGAACAGGTCGCCGGCAACGTTGCCGTGCTCCTTTGTCACCAGGTGCGCGATGTGGCCGTTCTGTGCGTCCAGCACCACGTCTTTGATCACGTCATCGATGTGGCGCACGCCCTGCGCCAGCGCGCGATCGCGCAGCATCGCGGCAAAGCGGCTGGCGTCGAAATGCACCGCCCAGTCGAACACCGCCAGGTCATTCACCGGCTTGTCGGGCGGCAGCATGAACGCGCCGCGCTGCGCCAGTGCGCTGCACAGACTGTAGGCCGCAAGGTCGGTCGGCTCGCCGGCATGCTGCAGCTTGAGCCAGTATTGGTGAAACGGCACCCCGCGTGAGGGCACGCCATAGAGCCCAAAGGGATGGAAGAACCGGCTGCCGGGCTGGGCCCAATCGCGAAACTCGATTCCCAGTTTCACCGTGCCGCCGGTGGCGCGCAGCACGTCGATATCGTCAACCCCGATCGCGCGGAAATAGTCGCGGATGCCCGGCACCGTGGCTTCGCCCACGCCCACCGTGCCGATCGCGCTGGATTCCACCACGGTGATGGCCACGCCCTGCCGCGCCAGCCGGCCCGAAAAATAGCAGGCAGCCATCCATCCCGCCGTGCCGCCACCGGCGATCACGATCTGGCGGATGGGCTTGGCGGGCGTGGCGGCTGGCATGTCGGTCATGGCAACACTCGTGTGGTTGAAACGAAAAGACCCGCCGTCCAGGGAAGAAGTCGGACGGCGGGTCAGTCAGGAGGCTCGTGAACAGATCCTCTTTGGTTCGATAGACTTAGAACTTGGTACGGGCGCCGATCAGGAAGCGGCGTTCGTAGATGTTGTTGAAGGCCTTCTGATCGGGGAACGCGAGGTAGTAGCGCTCGTGCTCACCGGTCAGGTTGGAGCCCTGGGCATAGATCGTCAGACGCTTGTTGATATCATACGAAACCGACGCGTCGACATAGTTGGTCGGCGCCTGCATCAGCGTGAGGCCATCGATGCCGGCGAAGTTGGTCTGCTCCACGCGGGCCGAGCGATAGTTCCAAGCGACGCGCGCCTGGAGACCATACTTTTCAAACCACAGCGCCGCGTTGATCTGGTGCTTGGAGTTGTCCTGGAACGGCAGCTTGGCCCCGTTCAGGTTGGTGCCCCCGGCGTTGGAATCAGACAGCGTGTAGTTGAGATCGACACCAAAGCCGCTGAGCACGCCCGGCAGGAAATCGAACCCGAGCTTGGCCCCGGCTTCGATGCCCTGCAGATAGCCGCCGCGACCCTGCACCTGCGAGTTGATGAACACCGTGCTGCGCACCACTCCATCGAGATCGGGCAGGTCCGTCCGCTTGACCGAGTCCGTCTTCACAAAGCTGGCAACATCAATGCGATAGAGGCCAAAGTTGATCAGGCTGGTGCGGTTCAGGTAATATTCGAACGACACTTCGTAGTTGGTCGACCGCCAGGGATCGAGCATCGGGTTACCGTTGGAATTGCCGCCCGACACGCGGAAGATCGGCGGGTTGAACGTGGTATCGATCGCATAGTTGAGATCGAGGCCACCGCCCCACTGCGCCAGATCAAGCAGCGTCATGTTCTTCGAGAACGCGGCGCGCACGCGGAACTTCTCGGTCACGTCGAGCGAGGCGTTGAGCGCCGGCAGCCAGTCGGTGAACGAACGGTGGGTATAGATATCGCCCACGTCGGCCGCCGGCAGACCATAGGGCTGGCCCGGGCCAGAGATGTTCTGGCGCACGTTGAACGTGGTGTTGATCACGCGCAGGCCGGCATTGGCATGCAGCGCCATGCCACCGATCTCGGTGTTCCAGTTGAGCTGGCCATAGGCCGACTTCTGGTGGAGCTTGATCGAATACGACCGCCCCGGAATGACGAATTCCTTGTTGCCGGGATAGAAGCTGTTCTGGAACGAGGCGGCATCGTCCATCGCGTGCGGATCGAGCACGTAGAACGAGCCCACGCCGCCAGCCGGCACGGTGTACTGCTTGAGGTACTTGGAAATCGTCGCGTCGTTGCCCAGGCGCGTAAGGCCCGCGGTATAGAAACCGTTGGCATCGCCCGCCGAACAGCTGCTGCTGTTCATCTGGACGTCGAACGCCTTCCACTTGACGTAGCAACCATTGGGATCGGACGCACCCTGGCCGGCGTAGAACGGTGCGGCACGATCGAAGTAGTAGGCTTCTGCACCGCGCTCGCCATAGCGCGCACCGAAATCGAACGACACATCGGGCGAGAATTCATAGCTGGCGTCAAAGCGCGCCACCTTGAGATCCGAATTCGACCGATAGTTGTTTTCCGAAGAGGTGGTCTTGAAGCCGTAGGCCGCCGGATTGCCCAGGTTGCTCGCCAGCGCGCTCGGCAGGGTGAAGTTGGGCATGTCGCCGCGATAGTCGATCGAGGCGGGCAGGGTGTTGTAGGTATAGCCCAGCGGGTTGAACGTGCGATCGCCGCCCAGCGCAGCCGGATAGTGGCCCACGCCGTTGAACCACTGCTTGCCGTTCGACAGGCTCAGCTGGAAATAGCTGTCGTCAAAGTTCTTGTGGGCCTTGCCATACAGCCCGCGCAGCGTCGCCTTGAACGGCCCGCTGTTGTAGCGCAGTTCAAGGTTGAGATTGATCGAGTCAGACTTGGTCCGGCCGGTTTCGGAATAGCTGTCGAAGTTCTGCAGCGTGTAGTTGTACTGGTCCACAACGTTGAAGTTGTAGCCGTTGATCTTGACGCCGGTATCGCGCGAGTGGCCCGGCACGAAATCGGCCGCCTGCCAGTTCACGGCCTGGAACTGGAAACCCGCAGTACGATCGTACTGCGTCTGCTTGGTGTAGAAACCGTCGGCAACCAGGTCGAGCTTGTCGTTGAGGTGCGCCTGGAACGAGCCATTCAGGCCGAAGCGCTCACGCGTGGTGATGCGGTTCCAGCCGGTGTGGGCCTGGGGCGAGAAATAGGTATCGTTGGCATCGCCATCGCCGTTCACGTCGACTCCGGTGAGCAGGCCGTTGTTGTAGATCGAGGTACCGCGATTGGGATCGTCAAAGCGGAAGCCGCCATAGCCGGTGGCGTCGCCAATCGATTCGTTGGCAAGGCGGCCGCCGTAGTCGCGCTGGATGCCCGAATACGAGTTCGAAAGGTCGACCTTGGCATAGGAGGCCGAAACCAGGAAGCCGACGTCATCGTTGCGCCAGGCGAGCAGGCCGTTGACCTGCGGGTTCCACTTCTTGGCCTTGTCGCCATAGGAACCTTCGACCGCCGCAGCGCCCGAAAGGCCCGACTTGAAATCGAACGGACGACGCGTGAGCAGGTCGATCGTGCCGCTGATGCCCGACGCGAGCAGCGTGCCGGTGGGCGACTTGATGACGTTCGCGCCCGAGAACAGCTGCGAGGGAATGTCGGTGAAATTGGGCTGGACCGAGGTGATCGAGTTCGCGCCGAGATAGGCTTCGCCGTTGAGCAGCGTCTGCACCTGCGGCAGGCCGCGCACGTTCACGCTGGCGCCTTCGCCGGCATCGCGACGGATTTGGACGCCCGGAATGCGCTGCAGCGAGTCGGAAATCGTCACGTCGGGCAGCTTGCCGATGTCCTGCGCGGAAATGGCATCGACCACGCTGGCGCTGTTGCGCTTCACGTCGATCGCGCGGGCGACCGAGGCGCGAATGCCGGTGACGATGATGGCCTGTTCGGGCGTTCCGGCAGCGCTGTCAGTAGTAGGATTTTCAGCGGTCTGGGCCGTGGCCAGGACCGGGGTTGCCAGTGCGATGGCCGATACCGCGTAGCGCAGCACGCGGGAACGAGACGCAAACGATCGCATCGAAATGTCCTCTCCTGAAGATTGTAGGTCTTGCCTACGATTAAACAATTTTGTTTTATCAAATTGCCTGCGAATGCCCTTTGCGTCAAACGTTTTCTGAACGTTACCAAAACGGCTTGCGAAAAAGCGATTTTTGTCAATGGGTTGGAGGCGGGTTGTCAGGGTTTGTCGAGAACCCGGTTGCAGCATCGGCGCGGCGACGGGCAGGGCGGCCGGACGAAGCTGCACACGAAAACACCCCCGGAATCGCTCCCGGAGGTGATGGAAATGCTCGCCTTGGGCGTGGGGTTCAGATCAGCGCGTCGATGATCCGGGCCAGCGCCACGTCACGCGTGGAAATGCCGCCCGCGTCATGCGTGGTCAGCCAGATGTCCACCCGGTTGTAGACATTGCCCCATTCCGGGTGATGGTCCATCCGCTCGGCGGCAAAGCCGACTTGCACCATGAACGCCATGGCGGCGGGAAAATCGGGCATGACCACCCGGCGGTAGAGTGCCGCCCGCGCCGGGTCATGCTGCCACTGCGGCAATAGCGCAAGGGCTTGTGCCAGCTCGGTTTCCCCAAGGGCGGCGATGGATCGGGTTTCAGACATGGCTTTCCTTCAGGCTGCGGGCATAGGCCTGTGTGCCATGCTGCCACACGCGATCCTGCGGGATCACGGCGTCAGGGGCAAGCGTGGGCAGGCCGGCCACGGCGGCGTAGAGCGGGGCGAAATCGGTGTTGCGGGTCTGGTCGAGAAGATCGGCAAAGCTGTCGATCACGAAATAGCTCTGCTGATAGGTGTCAATGCGATAGCCCGTGCGCAGCAGCCGCGACAGGTCAAAACCCAGCCGGTTGGGCGAGGGATCATCCAGCGCAAACACGCTTTCCCCGTGCGAGGACACGATTCCCGCGCCATAGATGCGCAGGCCCTGCGGCGTGCGCACCAGCCCGAATTCCACGGTGTACCAATAGAGCCGCGCCAGGTTGACGAGGGCGTCCATGCTCTGTGCCCGCAGCCCGCCTTGGCCATAGGCCTGCATGTAATCGGCAAAGACCGGATTGGCGAGCAGCGGCACGTGGCCAAACACGTCATGAAACACGTCGGGTTCGGAAAGGTAGTCCAACTGGTCGGGCCGGCGGATGAAGCGCCCGGCCACGAAGCGGCGGTTGGCGAGGTGATCGAAGAATACCGCATCGGGAACCAGCCCCGGCACGGCCACCACTTCCCAGCCAGTCGCCTGGTAGAGCCGCTCTGACAGTTCGGCAAAATCGGGAATGCCGGGTCGCGACAGGCGCAGGATATCGAGCCCGGCCAGGAATTCCGGCGCCGCGCGATCGTGCAGCATCGCCACCTGCCGGCGGAACAGCGTGTCCCACGTGGCATGGTCCGCCGGCGTGTAGCTGACCCAGTCCTGCGGCACGGTCCAATCGGCGGCAGCACCAGGGGGCGGCGTGAGGGGAAGATCGCTGGCCATGCGCGCAGTGTGTCGCAGGCGATCTGGAAAGTCGTTTCAGAATGTGTGGCTGATCGCCCGAGGTTGAATGATCCGTATCGTTTTGAGCAATTATGCTGGTATCAATGTTTCACAATTTTCGCGGCAATGCACAATCTGCCTTGTGATTCGCCGCTTTCCTCTGTCGTCCGCAACCCCATGGGAGACGCCATGACCGCCCCCCTTGCCCTTGACGCGCTCGATCGCCGCCTGCTGCAGGCCGTGCAGCGCCAAGCTGATCTCAGCCACGCCGCGCTGGCCGAGGCGGTCGGAACCTCGCCCGCATCGTGCTGGCGCCGGCTCAAGGCGCTGGAAGATGCCGGGGTGCTGGGGCCGGCGGTGCGCCTGCTCGATCCCGCCACGCTGGGCCTGGCACTCGATGCTGTCTGCCAGGTGCGGATGAAAGCCCACGACGCACAGGCCCGTGGCAGTTTCGAGCAATTCGTGCTGGATCGCGACGAAGTGCTCGAATGCCTGTCGATGTCGGGCGAATGGGACTATCAGCTGCGCATCGTGGTGCGCGATATGGCGCAATACGAGCACTTCCTGATGCACGCCCTGCTGCGCCACCCGGCGGTGGCCACGTCCGCCTCGCACTTTGCGCTCAAGCGGATCAAGGCCACCACGCAATTGCCGGTTTAGCCGCCGTAGGTGCCGATCACCCCATAGAGTTCCGGCCGGCGATCGCGGAACAGGCCCCAGCCGGCACGCTGCGGGGCAATTTCGTCCAGGTCAAAGCTGGCGGTGATCACTGCCTCACCCTGGCGCGGCGCCTGGGCTACCACGGCGCCAAACTGGTCGGCGATGAAGGACGAGCCGTAAAAGGTGATGTCACCGTCCTGGTTCGTTTCAAAGCCAACCCGGTTTGACGCGATGACGGGCACCATGTTGGCGCCGGCATGCCCCTGCATCACGCGCTGCCAGTGTGGCTGGCTGTCATAGCCGGGAAAGGCCGGCTCGCTGCCGATCGCGGTGGGATAAAGGATCAGTTCGGCGCCCTGCAAGGCCAGGGCGCGCGCGCATTCGGGAAACCACTGGTCCCAGCAGATGCCAGCGCCTATGCGGCCAAAGGCGGTGTCCCACACCTGGAACCCGGTATCGCCCGGGGCAAAGAAGTACTTTTCGCGATAGCCTGGCCCCTGGGGAATGTGGCTCTTGCGATAAAGCCCCAGTTCGGTGCCATCGGCATCGATCATTGCCAGCGCATTGAAGTGCGCTGCGCCCACGCTTTCGAAAAAGCTGATCGGCAGCACCACGCCCAGCTCGGCCGCCAGATCGGCAAAGCGGGCGATCACCGGGTTGCCAGCCCAGGGGCGGGCCAGCGCGAAATGATCGGGCCGCTCGTCGGCGCAGAAATAGGGCGTTTCAAACAGTTCCTGCAGCAGCACGACCTGCGCGCCCTGCGCAGCGGCTTCGCGCACCAGCATTTCGGCACGATCGAGGTTGGCGGCAAGATCCCAGGTGCAGGCAAACTGGGTGGCGGCAACGGTCACTGGGCGCATGGCTGGGCTCCATCGGGCAGGAAATGCGGTGCGGGCTGGTGCTGGGTGATGCAGTGGATCGAGCCGCCGCCATAGGGCTGGGCCGGCAACACCCCCTGAACCACGGTGCGAGCGGTAAACGGGGGGGCCAGGGCCGCGCGCGCCGCGTCGTCTTGCGGCACGCCATGGCCGGGCATGATCACCGCGCCATTGGCAATGTAGAAGTTGACATAGGAAGGCTGGTGCCGGGCATCGCGCGGATCGATCGTGGGCGCGGCGGGAAGATCGATGATCGCAAAGGGCCGGCCCCGCGCATCGCGCTGCGCCAGCAGGGCGGCACGGTTGGCCGCCAGCGTTTCGGCGCG
Source organism: uncultured Novosphingobium sp. (assembly GCA_964468165.1). Lineage (GTDB taxonomy): Bacteria > Pseudomonadota > Alphaproteobacteria > Sphingomonadales > Sphingomonadaceae > Novosphingobium. Next base: position 12,085 of record CAYXUN010000054.1, read on the forward strand.
CGCACCGCTGGCCGTTGCCGGATCTTCCATCATCACCACGCCCGGCCGCACGATGGCTGCCAGGCAATCGACATGGCCATCGGTTTCCACCTCGGCCGCGTCGCCCGGCAACCATACGATCTTTTCCGCGCCCAGCGCGGCGAGCAGCTCCGCCTCGACCTGGGACCGGTTCAGCCCCAGGTTGCGGTTGGCATGCAGCAGGCAGCTTTCGGTGGTGATCACCGTGCCTTCGCCGTCAGACAGGATTGCGCCACCTTCGGCGGTCAGGGGGCAGGTGACCAGCGGCAGGCCCAGTTGCTCGGCCATCCGGCGCTTGAGTGCGGCGTCGGCGGCATAGGGGTGGTATTTGCGCCCCCAGGCGTTGAAGGCCCAGTTGACCACGGCGAGGCCACCCTTGCTGCCACGCACGAACGTCGGCCCGGAATCCCGCATCCAGCTGTCATCGATCGGCGCGATGAATGGCGTTACGGTATCGCCGCAGTATTCGCGCACGGCGGCCACGTCCTGCTCGCGGCACACCATGCGCACCGGTTCGAAGCGGGCGATGGCTCGCGCCACCGTGGCAAAATCGGCCTGGGCAGCGGCAAGGCGATCGCCCCACAACGCGGTCCGCACCGGCCAGGCCATCCAGCACGCGCTGTGCCGCTCGGTTTCCGCTGGCATGAGGAATTTTTGCGAAAGATAGGGCGACAGGTCCAGTCGCATGGGATGTGCCTTTTGCCAAGAACGCCTGCCTCTGCCTTGATCGGGCGGGCATGGCTGATCATGGCGTGTGGTTCCCGGCTTGCCAAACGCGACCTTTTCACGCTTTTGATGAAAAGCGTTCACCTTACCTCACGCGGCGAGCCATTCACGCAGCAAAGCGGGCGATCGCGGCCAGTTCGGCATCATCCAGCCCGCGCTGGTGCAACTCGCCGATCAGCGTGCCATCGGGCAGCCGGCCGGCGCGGGTGGCGCAGGCAAAGCGGCGCACGGCCTCCAGGCGCGGATCGGCCAGCGGCATCGGGGCGTTGTCGCCGAACAGGCGCGTCATCCAGCGTTGCAGGCGGGTTTTGGCGTGATCGGGCGTAGCCGGAGCGCGGCAGCCGATCGTATCGGCGTCGTGCGCGCCAACATGGGCGGCCAGCCAATCCTGGCGAGACAGCGCGGGGGTGACAGTGGCAGGAAGCATGGCATGACCTCTGGCAGAATGGGGGATGGGGAAGGGCGGCCGGTCAGGCAGCCAGGACAGTGGCCACCGTGGCACCCTGCGTCAGCGTCTTGTGCACCGGGCAGCGGTTGGCGATGCCGAGCAACTCGTCACGGACTGCGGGGTCCAGCGCGGGGTCGAGCGCGATGGCGCGGGAAAACTGGTCGGGCGGGGTCTGCCCGGCAACGCGGGCGTGGGTGACCACGGTGTGGACCGCGCCAATGTCCCAGCCCTTGCGCCCGGCGTAAAAGCGCAGGGTCATCGTGGTGCAGGTGGCCAGCGCGGCGCACAGCAGGTCATAGGGCGTCGGGCCGGTGCCCAATCCGCCCAGTGCCACCGGTTCATCGGCCAGGATATCCTCCTGCCCTTCGCGCCCGCCGATCGCCAGGCGAGACTGGAACGTGCCCGCGCCGGTGCTGGTGGCGCTGGCATGAGGCACATGGGCAGGGGGGGTGGCTTGGGTCATGGCCGTGAACCTTTCGATCGGCGCGCGAGGGTAGCTGGAGCGGCCGCCGCGCCTTGCGGCCGCCCCGTTGGTCGATTGCCGGCGTCAGGCCGTCACAGCGTGTCGACCAGCACGATTTCGCTGTCTTCCAGCGCGGAGATGGTGATCGTGTCGACATCGGCAATGGCCAGGCCATCGCGCGCGTCGGCCGTCACGCCGTTCACCGTGATCTTGCCGGTGGCCGGCACCAGATAGCCCTTGCGCTCTGCGCCCAGGACATAGTCCACGCTCTGCCCGGCCAGCAGCGTTGCGGCCACCAGGCGCGCTTCGGTGCGGATCGGCAGGGCGTCCTTGTCTTCGGCATAGCCGCTGGCCAGGACCACCAGTTCGCCCGAGCGTTCGGCCTTGGGAAATTGGCGTGCGCCCCAGCTCGGCTGCTCACCCTGGCGGGTGGGCATGATCCAGATCTGGAAGATGCGGGTGGTTTCGTCTTCCAGGTTGTATTCGGCATGGGTGATCCCGGTGCCCGCACTCATCACCTGGACGTCGCCGGCGGCGGTGCGGCCCTGGTTGCCCAGGTTGTCGCGATGGGTGATCGCGCCGTCGCGGACATAGGTGATGATTTCCATGTCGCGGTGGGGATGGGGCGGAAAGCCGCTCTTGGCCGCGATGGTATCGTCGTTCCACACGCGCAGGTTGCCCCACGCCATCCGCGCCGGATCATAGTAATCGGCGAAAGAGAAGTGGTGGGCTGCATCCAGCCAGCCGTGGTTGGCGCGGCCGATGCCGGAAAAGGGGCGCAGTTCGATCATGGCTTGTCTCCAGTGGCTCGCGGCGTTCGGTGCCGTTCAGCTGTTGGGGCCAATCTAGGCATTCCTGCTTGCAAAGAAATGGCAATGATGGAAAAGCATCGGTGAAGGAAATTGCATAATGTCTTTGCCTGATCTCGAAGCCTGGGCGATCTTTGCCAAAGTGGTCGATACCGGTTCGTTCGCCGCCGCGGCCGATGCCTTGAGCTTGTCCAAGCCCACCGTGTCCAAGGCGGTTACCCGCCTGGAAGCGCGGCTGGGCGTGCCGCTGCTCCACCGCACCAGCCGCCGCCTGGCGCTGACCGAAAGCGGGCGCGGCGTACTCGATCGGGCGCGGCGCATCCTGGCCGATGGCGAGGCGGCAGAGGCGCAAGCTGGCGCCGAAGGCGATGTGCCGCGAGGGCTGGTGCGCCTGGCAGTGCCGATGGGCTTTGGCCTGCGCCATGTCGCGCCGCTCTTGCCGCAGTTCATGGAGGCTTACCCGCACGTTGGCCTCGATCTCGATCTGTCGGACGCGCGGGTCGATGTCGTGGGCGGGGGGCACGACGTCGTGCTGCGCATTGCCGGGCTGGATGACAGCTCGCTAAGGGCGCGGCGGCTGTGTGCGGTGCGCCGGCCGCTGGTGGCGGCGCCCTCCTATCTTGCGGCGCATGGCACGCCCACCCATCCGCGCGACCTGTCGCAGCATGTCGGGCTGCTCTACACCAATCTCGATGCGCCGGAATCCTGGCGCTTCCACCACGCGGTGGAGGGAGATTACGTCGTGACGGTCAAGGGCCGGCTCGGCGCCAACAATGCCGATGCCCTGGCCCCGGCGCTGCTGGCCGGGCAGGGGCTGGCACTGCAGCCCGATTTCATGGTGTGGGAAGACATGGCCGCCGGCCGCCTGGTCGAGGTCATGCCGGCATGGCGCATCCCCGATATCGCGCTGCACCTGGTGACGCCGCCGGGCAGCCAGCGCCCGGCACGGGTGCGCGTGCTGATCGATTTCCTCGCCCGCCACCTTTCGCGGGCGCCGTGGTCGCTCGATCAGGTGGCAACCGCGCCCGTTCCGCCCGCCCAGTGAAGGATCGCGGCGGTCAGCGCTTCTGCCGCCAGGTTGTGGCCACCCGGCGCGATCACGGCAAATTCGATCGCCGGTAGCTCGGGCAAGGTGCCAGGCGGGCGCAGCGGCGCCAGCCCTTGCGGCACCAGGCGCAGCGAATGCGGCATCACGCCAAGGCCGGCCCGCGCCGCAGCGGTCAGCCCGCTCAACGATCCGCTGGTAAACGCCACCCGCCAGGGCGCGCGCACGCGATCCAGCGTATCGAGCGCCAGCGCGCGCGTCACGCTGGGGGGCGGATAAAGCAGCAGCGGCACGGCATCGCCCGGATCGAGCCGGAAGTCGGGCGAGGCGACCCAGCCGACCGTTTCGCGCCAGGCAGTCACCCCGCGCCGCTCGCCGGGGCGCTTCTTCACGAACATTATATCGAGCCCGCCGGCGTCGAACTGGTCATAGAGCGTTTCGCTCAGCGCCACGGTCAATGCCACGTCGACATCGGGATGGCGCCGCGAAAACTGCGCGAGGACATCGGGCAGCGCCGACAGCACGAAATCCTCGCACGCGCCAAAGCGCAATTGCCCGCGCAGCCGCAGGCCAGACAGGTGGGCATCCATCCGGCCATGGGCATCGAGCACGCGGCGGGCATGGTCGAGAAACGCTTCTCCCTCGGCGGAGAGCGCCACGCGGTGCGTGTCGCGCGCCAGGAGCCGGCGCCCGGCCAGTTCCTCCAGCCGGCGGATCTGCTGGCTCACCGTGGATTGCCGCGTGCCCAGCGTCCGGGCCGCGCCGGTGAAGCTGCCGCATTCGGCCACGGTGACAAACGCGCGCAGCAGGTCAGGTCCGATCATCGCGCCATCATGCCACAGCATTGCCTGCTATCAAGAGAGTGAATGACTGTTATCGCGATGATCATGATTGTGCATCACCGCGCAGCGCCCTAGGTGCAGGCTGACATTCTTGGCAAGGACACGCCGCCCATGGGCAAGCTGCGCACTCTGATCGATCCCTATCTGCTGCTGCTGATCGGCACGATCGCGATTGCGGCGGTGTTTCCCGCGCATGGCGCCGGGGTGGCCGTGGCCGATGTGGCGGTGACCGCTGCTGTTGCGCTACTGTTCTTTCTCTATGGCGCGCGGCTGGCGCCCCAGGCGGTGTGGCAGGGCATGGCCCACTGGCGGCTGCAGGCGCTCGTCTTCGCCAGCACCTTCGTGCTGTTTCCGCTGATCGGGCTGGGTGTCGTCCATCTCATCGGCGGGCTGGTCGCGCCTGATATTGCCGTGGGCCTGCTGTTCCTGTGCGTGCTGCCGTCCACCGTGCAATCCTCGATCGCGTTCACCTCGATCGCGCGGGGCAACGTGCCGGCGGCGCTGTGCAGTGCCTCGCTGTCCAACCTCGTTGGCGTCGCGCTTACCCCGGTGCTGACCGCCCTGCTGCTGCCCACCTCGGCCAGCGGCGGCTTTTCCGCCCATTCGCTGGAAACCATCGCCATGCAGATCCTGCTGCCCTTCGTGGCCGGGCAGGTGGCGCGGCCGTTCATCGGCGACTGGCTGGCCCGCCACAAGAAGATCGTCAGCTATGTCGATCGCGGGTCCATCCTGCTGGTGGTCTATGCCGCATTCAGCGCGGGCATGGTGGCAGGGGTGTGGACCCGCCTGGCCCCGGTCGATCTGTTGATCGTGCTGGTGCTCGATCTGCTGATCCTGGCGCTGGTCATCGTCGTCACCACGCTCGCCAGCCGCAAGCTGGGCTTCAACACCGAGGACGAGATCACCATCGTGTTCTGCGGATCGAAGAAGAGCATGGCGAGCGGCATTCCCATGGCGACGATCCTGTTCGCCGGCCACGCCGTCAGCCTCATTGTCCTGCCGCTGATGCTGTTCCACCAGGCGCAGCTGTTCGTCTGCGCCACCCTGGCGCGGCGCTATGCCGCCCGGCCAGAAAGCTGATCGCTCGCGTCGTCGTCCAGCGGATCGAGCACCAGCAATAGCCGCCGCTGGCCGGTGCCGGCGATCGGCGGAGAGCGGTGAAGCACTGCCGGCTCTGCCACGGCCAGCCGCCCTTTGAACAGGCCGACGTGCCCCGGCTGCAGTTGCTGCACCGGGGCGTCTCGCGGTGCATCGGCCATGATCCACTGCGTGCCCGGCCCGACCAGCGGCAGCAGCAGCCGCACGCTGACATAGTCCATGTGAAAGCGCCGGCAGGCATCGGTTTCCACTACATCGAGGCGCAGGCGCAAACGCGGGCTTTGCGTAATCGTGGCAAATCCGCGCATCTGCCGCACGATGTCGGCGGCAAGCGCGGCAGTGGCCGGTTGCGCCGGAAATCCAGCCGCATGCAGTTTCTTGCCCACCGTATCTGCCCGAAACGGTGCATCGATCCAGCAGTCGATATCGGCAATCGCCGCAAGGTCGACCCCGTCTAGCCAGGCCAGCGCCGTCGGGCGGGGCCGCTGCCACAAGGCGAGCTGCACCGCGGGCTGGTGAATCTGCGCCAGCACCGCTTCGCATGGGGCGCAGGCAATCGCGGGATGGCGGGGGAGGGCGGCAATCATGGCAGCTCGATTCATGTAATGTGATACCATCACATTGACGCCAAAGCGTCCCCCGGTCAAGCCAGGCGGTCTTTACGGAATCATTATGCCCTGCGCGCACCGCGCCGTGGAACCTTAACGGCCACAAGGCCCACATCGGCACCATCTCACAGCCAAGGAGCTGATCATGGACTATCGATCTGTGGGGCCGCGCGGACGCGATATGGGGTTGCGCCTCGCAGGGCTGGCCGCATTGGCCGCCGTCCCCTTGCTTGCCCGGGGCCTGGCCCATGTCGAATATGCCGAGCACGGCCATCCCGGCCCGCTGGCGCTGCTGGTCGCGCTGCTGATCGTGGCCGCGCTCTGGACCGGGCTTGGCCTGGGCATCGGTGGCGCCGGGTTGTTCCGGTTGCAGCCGCGCCCGCCGCGGGCCTGGCTGCCCGTGTCGCGAAAGGATCGCGCATAATGACTGATCTTGTCTGGCTGGCCATTCTTGCCGGCCTGTTCGGTATCACGCTCGCCGCCGTTGCGCTCTGCGACAAGGCCTGAAGCTGCGGCTCCGGCGCCACGGGGCCTGAGGAACACTCCGATGACCATTCCCGAAATGCTCGCTGCGCTCGTCGCGGCGGGCCTGCTTGTCTATCTCGTGGCCGTGCTCCTGCGGCCCGAACGTTTCTGATGGGGGCCGTGCAATGACATCTGCCACCCTTGCGTCGGGCTTTGGCCTGATCCTGGTATTCACCCCGCTGGTCGCCCTGATGGCCAAGCCGTTCGGCCTCTGGCTGTTCGCCGTCTATGAAGGCCGCACGACGCCGCTGCACCGCGTGCTTGGCCCGGTCGAGCGCGCATTCTATCGGCTATCGGGCATCAACCCTGACCAGGAGCAGGACTGGCGGCAATATGCCGTGCACCTGATGCTGTTCCAGGTCGTCACGGTGATGTTCACCTATGCCGTGCTGCGGCTTCAGGGCAGCTTGCCGATGAACCCGCGCGGGCTTGCCGGCCTTTCGCCCGATGGGGCGATGAACACCGCGATTGCCTTCGTCACCAACACCAACTGGCAGTGGTATGCCGGTGAAACGGTGCTGTCGAACCTGTCGCAGATGCTCGGCCTGACCATTCACAACTTCCTCTCGGCAGCCACGGGCATCGCCGTGGCGTTTGCGCTGTTCCGTGGCTTTGCCCGGGCCGAAACGCGCCACCTGGGCAACTTCTGGGCCGATCTCACCCGCGTGACGCTCTATGTCCTGCTGCCGGCGTGCATCGTCTATGCACTCTATCTGGTGGCCAGCGGCGTGCCGCAGACCTTTGCCAGCCTGATCGATGCCAAGACGCTGGAAGGCGCGCACCAGGCCATCGTGGTGGGTCCGGTCGCCTCGCAGGAAGCGATCAAGATGCTCGGCACCAATGGTGGCGGCTTCTACAATGCCAACTCGGCCCACCCCTTCGAAAACCCCACCGCACTGGTCGATTTCGTCCAGATGCTGTCGATCTTCGCGCTGGGCGCCGGGCTGACCTATACGTTCGGCAAGGCCGTGGGCAACACGCGCCAGGGCTGGGCGATCCTGTGGGCCATGCTGCTGCTGTTCGTGGCCGGTGCCTCGTTCGCGTGGTGGCGTGAAGCCGCCGGCAACCCGATGCTGCATCATCTGGGCGTGATGGGCGCCAACATGGAAGGCAAGGAAGTGCGCTTTGGCGCGGCGGCCAGCGCGCTGTTCGCGGCCGTGACCACGGCAGCCTCTTGCGGCGCGGTCAACGCCATGCACGACAGCTTCACCGCGCTTGGCGGCCTGGTTCCGCTGTTCAACATGCAGCTGGGTGAAATCGTCATCGGTGGCGTTGGCTCGGGCATCTATGGCTTCCTGCTGTTTGCCGTGCTGGCGGTGTTCCTCGCCGGCCTGATGGTGGGCCGCACCCCGGAATACGTGGGCAAGAAGGTGGAAGCGCGCGAGGTCAAGCTGGCGGTGCTCGCCATCGTCATCCTGCCGCTGTGCATCCTGGGGCTTACGGCCGTGGCCGTGGTCCTGCCCGCGGGCCTTGCCGGTCCGCTGGCCAAGGGGCCGCATGGCTTTTCCGAAATCCTCTATGCCTTCACCTCGGCCACGGCCAACAACGGTTCGGCCTTTGCCGGGCTGACCGCGGGCACGCCGTTCTACAACGGCCTGCTGGGCGTGGCGATGTGGCTTGGCCGCTTCCTGATCGTGATCCCGGTGCTGGCGATTGCCGGCAGCCTTGCCAGCCGCAAGCACACGCCGGCCGGGCCGGGCTCGTTCCCGACCACGGGTGGCCTGTGGATCGGCCTGCTGGTCGCCACGATCCTGATCGTGGGTGGCCTTACCTTCCTGCCTTCGCTCGCGCTTGGCCCGGTGGCCGATCATCTCACCGGCGCTGCCGGCATGCTTTACTGAGGATACCTGCCGTGTCCCAACCTACCTCGATGTTCTCGGCCGAACTGGTCGTACCGGCGCTGGGTGGCGCGCTGCGCAAGCTGCATCCCGCCCAACTGGTGCGCAACCCGGTGCTGTTTACCACTGCCGTCGTCGCGCTGCTGCTTACCGTGCTGCTGTTCGTGGGCAACACCGGTCTGTCGCTGGGCTTCCAGATCCAGCTGATCGTCTGGCTGTGGCTGACGGTGCTGTTCGGCACCTTTGCCGAAAGCCTGGCCGAAGGGCGCGGCCGCGCCCAGGCCGCCTCGCTGCGCGCCACGCGGTCTGACCTGGTGGCCCGCCTGCCCGATGGCAGCAAGGTTTCGGCCGCCACCCTGCAAAAGGGCGCGGTCGTCATGGTCGCCGCCGGGGAACTGATCCCCGCCGATGGCGAAGTGATCGCCGGCGTCGCTTCGGTCAACGAAGCAGCCATCACCGGCGAAAGCGCGCCGGTGATCCGCGAAGCCGGTGGCGACCGTTCGGCCGTCACCGCCGGCACCCGCGTGCTCTCTGACGAGATCACCGTGCGGGTGACGCAGGAAGCCGGGCAGGGCTTTCTCGATCGCATGATCGCCCTGGTCGAAGGCGCCCAGCGCCAGAAGACCCCGAACGAGATTGCGCTCACCATCCTGCTCGTCGGCCTCACGATCATCTTCCTGATCGCGGTTGCCACCATTCCGGCCTTTGCCCGCTATGCCGGGGGCCAGATCCCCGTGGCCGTGCTTGCCGCCCTGCTGATCACGCTGATCCCGACGACGATCGCCGCACTGCTTTCGGCCATCGGCATCGCCGGGATGGATCGCCTGGTTCAGTTCAACGTGCTCGCCAAGTCTGGGCGCGCGGTGGAAGCCGCCGGCGACATCGACGTGCTGCTGCTCGACAAGACCGGCACGATCACCGTGGGTGACCGCCAGGCCAGCAACTTCCTGCCGCTGGCTGGCACGGCTCCGGCGACCCTGGCGCGCGCTGCGCTGATGGCGAGCCTGGCCGATGAAACGCCCGAAGGCCGCTCGATCCTGCGCCTGGCGCAGGAAGCCCACAGCCTGGAAGTGCCCGAAGTGCCCGCAGGCGCCGAGGTCATTCCTTTCACCGCCCAGACCCGCATCTCCGGCCTTGATAACAATGGCCACGTGGTGACCAAGGGCGCGGTCGATGCGATCCTGCGCAGCGTTCCCGATGCCGCGCGCGGCACTGCCGCTGCCGAACTGCGCCGCATTGCCGAAGACGTCGCGCGCCAGGGGCAGACCCCGCTGGCCGTTGCCGAAAACGGCACGCTGCTGGGGATCGTTGCGCTCAAGGACGTGATCAAGGCCGGCATCCGCGAACGCTTTGCCGAACTGCGCAAGATGGGCATCCGCACCGTGATGATCACGGGCGACAATCCGCTCACCGCCGCCGCGATTGCCGCTGAATCCGGCGTCGACGATTTCCTGGCGGAGGCCACCCCCGAAGACAAGCTCGCCCTGATCCGGCGCGAGCAGCAGGGTGGCCGCCTGGTGGCGATGTGCGGCGATGGCACCAACGATGCGCCCGCCCTGGCCCAGGCCGACGTGGGCGTGGCGATGAACACCGGCACCCAGGCCGCGCGCGAAGCGGGCAACATGGTCGATCTCGACAGCGATCCGACCAAGCTGATCGAGATCGTCGGGCTGGGCAAGCAGCTGCTGATGACCCGCGGCGCACTCACCACGTTTTCCGTGGCGAACGACGTGGCCAAGTACTTTGCCATCATCCCGGCCATGTTCCTGGTGCTCTATCCGCAGCTCTCGGTGCTCAACGTGATGCACCTTGCCACCCCGCAAAGCGCGATCCTGTCGGCGATCATGTTCAACGCCTTGATCATTCCTGCGCTGGTGCCGCTGGCACTCAAGGGCGTGCGCTATCGCCCGGTGGGCGCTGGCGCCCTGCTTGCCCGCAATCTCGCGGTCTTTGGCGTGGGCGGGCTCATTGCGCCGTTCGTCGGGATCAAGGCGATCGATCTGGTCGTCGCCGCGCTGCATCTTGCCTAAGGGATTTCGCTCATGTCGTCTGTAATCAATCGGGAACTCGTCGCTGCGGTGCGTCCCTCGCTGATGATGACCGGGCTGTTTGCTGGCCTCCTCGGCCTGGCATACCCCGCCGCCATCACCGCCGTGGCCCAGGCCGCCTTTCCCTGGGCCGCCAATGGCAGCCTGATCACCGACCACGGCCAGGTCATCGGCTCTGACCTGATCGGCCAGGCCTTTACCAGCGCACGCTACTTTCACGGTCGGCCCTCAGCGGCGGGCAGCAACGGTTACGATGCCACCGCTTCTGCCGGCTCCAACCTCGCGCCGTTTTCGCAAACCCTGCACGATCGCGTGGCCGGCGCGGTCAAGGACTATGCCGCATCTTCACCAGGCTCTCCCGTTCCGCCTGACCTGGTGACCACTTCCGCCTCGGGGCTTGACCCCCATATCAGCCCCGAGGCGGCCTTTTCCCAGGTGAACCGCGTTGCTGCGGCGCGCGGCCTGCCGGTGGAAAAGGTGCGCCGCCTGGTGGAAGGACACGTCGAACAGCCGCTGCTTGGCCTGCTGGGTGAAGAGCGGGTGAATGTCCTGGCACTCAACAGGGCACTGGACGAAACGACGGCGGCGCGCGCACAAGGGCATTGATGACGCCCGCACGCCCCGATCCCGAAGCCCTGCTGCGCCTTGCCGAGCAGGAAACGTCAGGCCGCCTCAAGGTTTTCCTTGGGGCGGCTCCTGGCGTTGGCAAGACCTGCGAAATGCTCGACGATGCTCTCGGCCAGGCACGTGCCGGGGTCGATGTCGTGGTCGGCGTGGTCGAAACCCATGGTCGCGTCGAAACCGAGGCGCGTTTGCGCCCGCTGTCGGTGCTGCCCCGCCGGGAAGTGGCGCATCGCGGCCATACCCTGCTGGAAATGGACCTCGACGCGATTCTCGAGCGCAAGCCCGCGCTCGTGTTGGTCGACGAACTCGCCCATGCCAACGCGCCGGGCAGCCGGCATGACAAGCGCTGGCAAGACGTGGAGGAAATCCTCGCCGCCGGGATCGACGTGTGGTCCACGCTCAACATCCAGCACCTTGAAAGCCTCAACGATGTCGTCGCTTCGTTCACCCATGTGCGGGTGCGCGAGACAGTGCCCGATCGCCTGCTCGACCGTGCCGAGATCGAGGTGGTCGATACTCCGCCCGATGAGCTGATCGAGCGGTTGCGCGCGGGCAAGGTCTATGTCCCGCACGAGGCGGCGCGCGCGCTGCATCACTTCTTCTCCCGCTCCAATCTGTCGGCGCTGCGCGAACTCGTACTGCGCCGCGCAGCCCAGGCGGTCGATGCGCAGATGCTCGATGCCGTGCGCGCCCAGGCGCTGGCCGGCACCTGGGCCACGGCCGATCGCGTGCTGGTGGCCGTGGGCAGCCATGATGCCGCCAGCGACGTGGTGCGCGCCGGCCGCCGCCTCGCCGATGCCCTGCGCGCGCCATGGACGGCCGTGCACATCGAAACCCCGGGCGAACGCAGCGCCCAGGCCAATGCCCGCCTCGCCGAAGCCATGCACTTGGCCACCCAACTCGGCGGACAGGTTCTGGCGCTCCCCGCCGCTGGCGTGGTCGATG
>CAYXUN010000054.1:24131-28418 GCA_964468165.1 uncultured Novosphingobium sp.
GTGGTGGGGGGGCGCATGCTGGGGGGGCCACCGGCGGGGCACCGGCCGCCGCCGATACGCGCGCCACGCTGCTGGTGGTCGGCGCGCCGCGTCCGCGCGGCTTTGCCTGGCAGCGCCGTCTTACCGTCGACACGCTGGCGCGGCGCCTGCCCGATCTTGCCCTGCAGCAGGTGCCGGTTGCGCATGGCGCGCAGGCGCGCATCGCGTTGACGCGCGCGCCGGTGGCGGCGTGGGGCTGGGGGCCGCTGCTGCGCGGGCTGGTGCCGGCAATGGGCGCCACGGCGCTGGTCACCGCGCTGGGCCGCCTGCTGTTTGCCGCCGCGCCGATCACCAACGTGGCGCTGCTCTATTTCCTGCCGGTGATGCTCGCTGCCACGCGCTATGGCCTCGCCACCGGGGTGATCACTGGCCTGGTCGCCTCGCTCGCCTACAACTTCTTCTTCATTCCGCCGACCGGCACGTTCACCATCGCCGATCCGCAGAACATCATCACCGTGCTGGTGCTGGTGGCGGTGGCGGCGGTCAGCAGCCAACTTGCCGCGCGACTGCGGCAGCAGGCCCTGCTCGCGGGCGCCAGTGCGCGCACCAGTGCGGCGCTAGCTGGCTTTGCCCGGCTGCTCACCGGCGTGACCACGGCCGAGGAACTGGGCCGGGTGCTCTGTGCCGAGGCATCGCGCCTGCTCGATGCCCATGCCCTGATGCTGCTGCCCGAAGACGGCAAGCTGGCCGTGGCTGCGGCCTTTCCGCCCGAGCACCGGCTGGAAGTGCTGGATTTTGCTGCCGCGCAATGGGCGTTCGATCGCGCGCAGCCGGCCGGGCGCGGATCGGGTACGCTTACCGCGTCAGAATGGCTGTTTACCCCGCTTTCGGCCGGGGGCGCGCCGCTGGCGGTGCTTGGCCTGGCGCGTGGCGACGCCAGCGCCCCGGTGCGCAGCGATCGGCTGCCGCTGCTGGGCAGCCTGGCCGACCAGGCCGGCCTTGCGCTCGAACGCATCCGGCTTGAGCATGACATGGCGGGCGTGCGCCAGTTGGAAGAGCGCGACCGGCTGCGCGCCGCGCTGCTGTCCTCGATCAGCCACGATCTGCGCACCCCGCTCACCGCCGTGGTGGGCACGCTGCGCGAACTGACGCCGGCCAATCCCGAACAGGCGCCGATCCTGGCGACGGCCCGCGCCGAGGCGGAGCGCCTGCAACGCTTCATCGCCAACCTGCTCGACATGGTGCGGATCGAGGCGGGCGCCATCGCCCTGCGGCCCGAGGCGGTGGACCTGGCCGAGGCCGTCGCCAGCGCCGTGCACGATTTGCGCCGCACGCTTGGCAGCCGCGCCGTGACGATGGATATCGCCCCCGATCTGCCGCTGGTGATGGTCGATCCGCGCCTGTTCCACCACTGCCTGATCAACCTGATCGAAAACGCGGTGCGCCATGGCGGAGAGGGAGGCGCGATCATTCTGTCGGCCCAGCGCCGCGCAGATGGGCTCGACCTGATGGTGCTCGACGAAGGGCCCGGGCTGCCGCCCGGTATGTCGCTTCGCATATTTGAAGTTTTCACAAGGGTGGAAGGGTCCGATCGCAAGGGCGGCACCGGCCTTGGCCTCGCCATCGTCAGGGGCTTTGCCCGCGCGATGGGTATCGATGTCAGCGCCGCCAATCGCAGCGATCGTCCGGGCGCCCGCTTCACCCTGCATTTCTCGGAAAGCCAGTTGCGAAAGATCAGCGCAGAATGAGCAGCCTTGCCACCCGCGTCCTGGTGGTGGACGACGAACCTGCCATCCGCCGCCTGCTGCGCGGCAGCCTGGCCCGCGCCGGGCATGAGGTAATCGAGGCCGCCGACGCCCGCGCGGCCTTGGCAGCGCTGGCGATCGACAAGCCCGACCTGGTGCTGCTCGACCTGGGCCTGCCCGACCGCGACGGGCTGGAACTGATCCCGCTGGTCAAGGCCGCCGGCGCGGCCCTGCTGGTCGTCTCGGCGCGCGATGCGACCGACGAAAAGGTCGCCGCGCTCGATCTGGGCGCCGATGACTATGTCACCAAGCCGTTCGACACCGAGGAAGTGCACGCCCGCATGCGCGTGGCCCTGCGCACCCGCCTCAACCGCGTGGCGGAAGAGCCTGTCGTCCAGGTTGGCCGCGTGACCGTGGATCTCGCGGCCCGCCGCGTGCTACGCGATGGGGTGGAAGTGCATCTGACGCCCAAGGAATACGGCTTTCTGGCGCAGCTGTGCCGCCACCCGGGGCGCGTCGTCTCCCACGCCGCGCTGCTGCGCGCGGTATGGGGCGCGGGCCACGAACACGATGTGGAATACCTGCGCGTTGCCGTGCGCGGGGTGCGCCGCAAACTGGAGGACGGCGACGTCGAAGCGAGCATGATCCGCAACGAGCCCGGCGTGGGCTATCGCCTGATTACGACATAGCCTGCACGCCTGTTGCGCGTAGGGCCCTGATCCTGCAAAAGCATGGCAGGAGGCTTTTCGTATGCTCAATTCGCGTGATCTGGCCATTCTCGACGTTCTGCAGCGTGACAGCGACACGCCGCTGGCCGATGTCGGCGCCAAGGTGCATCTTTCGCCGTCGGCCTGTTCGCGGCGGATCGCCCACTTGCGTGAGGCCGGCTATATCCGCCGCAACGTGGCGGTGATCGATCGCGCCAAGGTGGGCTTGCCAACCACCGTGTTCGTCACGGTCAGCGTGCGCACGCATAGCGCGGCGTGGACCGAGCAGTTCCGCCAGGCCGTGGCCGGCATTCCCGAAATCATGGAAGTCTATCGCCTGACCGGCAACATCGATTACCTGCTGCGCATCGTGCTGCCCAGCGTCGATGACTATGACCGGGTGTACAAGGCATTGGTATCGCGCATCGAAATGAACGTGGTTTGCGCCTCGATCGTGATGGAGACGGTCAAGTCTGCCGAAAGCCTGCCGCTGCATCATGCGGCGGCATCCTGAATACGGCAGTTGACCGCGCCTTCGCGGCACTGCACCATCGTCACTGCCTTGCCTTTCAGCCAAAGGATGCCTGCGCGATGACGGACTTTTCCGCTGCCTTGCCGCTCGATCGCCGGCGCATGTTCCAGCTTGCCGCAGCCCTTGGCGGCAGCGCCGCTTTGGGTGAGCGGGCCTTTGCCGCTGCGGCCGGCCAAGCTGCCCCGCAACCCGCCGCCCCGCAACCCTCCGCGTCAGCCGCGCCCAGCCTGAAAGTGGCGCCGGGCACGATCCGCTTGAACGGCAACGAATATTGGGAAGGCCCGGTGGACGATGGCACCGATGCCGCCCGCGCCGCCATTGCCCGCAGCAACTATTACGATCCGGCCGGCGAGCGTGACGCCCTGATCGAGACCGTCGCCACCATGGAACAGGTCGGCACCGATCACGTCGTGCCCTGGGCTGGCTCGGGCAGTCCGCTCGCCCGTGCCGTGGTTGGTTTTTGCAGTCCAGAGCGCGGGCTGGTCACCGCCGATCCCACGTTCGAGGTGGCCTGGATGGTAGCTGGTTATATCGGCGCGCCGGTGGCCAAGGTGCCGTTGCGCGCCAGCGACCAGGCCCACGACGTGCGCGCCATGCTGGCGGCCAATCCGCGCGCCGGGCTCTATTACATCTGCAATCCCAACAACCCCACCGGTTCGCTCACTCCGACGGCGGACATTGCCTGGCTGGCCAATGCCATGCCCAAGGACGCGGTGCTGCTGCTGGACGAAGCCTATCTGCACTTTTCCGGCGCGGCATCGGGCATGGATCTGGTGCGCCAGGGCCAGAACGTGGTCATCCTGCGCACGTTCTCCAAGATTTTCGGAATGGCGGGCATGCGCATGGGCCTGTCGATCGCGCGGCCGGACCTTCAGGCCAAGCTGATGCAATACGATGGCGTGATCCAGACGCTGCAACTGCCGGTGCCGGCGCTCGCGTGTGCCAGCGCCAGCCTGCGCCGGATGGACCAGATCACCGCCCGGCGCGAACAGAACACACAGACCCGTGAAAAGACTGCTGCTTTCCTCGCCCAACGCGGCCTGGCCGTGCTGCCCAGTGCCGCCAACATGCTGATGGTCGATTGGGGCCGGCCGGCCGCGCTGATCAAGGCCGCGTTCGAGGCCAAAGGCATTGCCATCGGTCGTTCCTGGCCCATCTGGCCCACGCGAACGCGCGGCACCATCGGCTCACCCCAGGAAATGGACCGTTTCTGCAACACGGTGGAGCGGGTGCTTGTTTAGGGCCGAAGGTTCATAGCAGAATAGCGGGGCAACCCCAAAAAAAAAACGGGAAAAAAAAAAAAAAAAAACAAACAAAAAAAAAA
>CAYXUN010000055.1:0-6203 GCA_964468165.1 uncultured Novosphingobium sp.
GGGTTCATTTCGCGCAGGGCCTTGAACCGGCCGACTTCCACCTTCTTGCCCTTGTACTTGGTCGCTTCCAGTTCGGCGCGGTGGGGGTCGTCGCGGGCATAGGCCGAAACCGTGCCGGCGGTGAGGCGATAGAGCGGCGGCTGGGCCAGGTAGAGGTGCCCGCGCTTCACGATCTCGGGCATTTCCTGAAAGAAATAGGTCATCAGCAGGGTGGCGATATGCGCGCCGTCGACGTCGGCGTCGGTCATGATGATCACGCGGTCATAGCGCAGCGCGTCGGGGTTGCAGTCCTTGCGCGTGCCGCAGCCGAGCGCGAGGCACAGGTCGGCGATTTCCTGGTTGGCGCGGATCTTGTCGGCCGTGGCGCTGGCGACATTGAGAATCTTGCCGCGGATGGGCAGGATCGCCTGCGTCTTGCGGTCACGCGCCTGCTTGGCACTGCCGCCGGCCGAATCGCCTTCGACGATGAACAGTTCGGTTTCGCCGCTGCCTTCGCCCGAACAATCGGTCAGCTTGCCGGGCAGGCGCAGCTTGCGCGCATTGGTGGCGGTCTTGCGCTTGACCTCGCGCTCCGCTTTGCGGCGCAGGCGTTCGTCCATCCGCTCCATCACCGCGCCCAGCAGCGCGCGGCCGCGGTCCATGTTGTCGGTCAGGAAGTGGTCGAAATGGTCGCGTACCGCCGCTTCCACCAGCCGTGCGGCTTCGGGCGAGGTGAGGCGGTCCTTGGTCTGGCTCTGAAACTGGGGATCGCGGATGAAAACCGAAAGCATGATCTCGCTGCCGGTGATCATGTCTTCGGGGGTGATGTCCTTGGCCTTTTTCTGGCCAACCAGTTCGCCAAAGGCGCGAATGCCGCGGGTCAGCGCGGCGCGCAGGCCCTGCTCGTGCGTGCCGCCATCGGGGGTGGGAATGGTGTTGCAGTACCAAGAATAGGCACCGTCAGACCACAGCGGCCAGGCGATCGCCCATTCCACGCGGCCCATTTCCTGCCCGTCGGGCCCGGCGGGAAAGTCCTGCCGCCCGGCAAAGGGCAGGGCGGTTACGCATTCGCGGCCCTTGACCTGTTCGGCGAGGTGATCGGCGAGGCCCCCGGGAAACTGGAACACGGCCTCTGCCGGGGTATCGTCGGCAATCAGCGCGGGATCGCATTTCCAGCGGATTTCGACGCCAGCAAAGAGATAGGCCTTCGACCGCACCAGGCGGAACAGGCGCGCAGGCTTGAACTTGGCATCGGCGCCAAAGATCGTGGCGTCGGGAATGAAGGTGACAGCCGTGCCGCGCCGGTTGGGCGCATTGCCGACGCGGGCGAGCGGGCCCTTGGCCAGGCCGCAGGAAAACTCCTGCGCATAGAGTTCCTTGTTCCGCGCCACTTCCACCCGGGTAAGCGTGGACAACGCGTTGACCACGGAAATCCCCACGCCGTGGAGACCGCCCGAGGTGGCATAGGCCTTGCCGGAAAACTTGCCGCCCGAATGCAGCGTGGTG
The DNA here is from genome assembly GCA_964468165.1 of uncultured Novosphingobium sp. Taxonomy (GTDB): domain Bacteria; phylum Pseudomonadota; class Alphaproteobacteria; order Sphingomonadales; family Sphingomonadaceae; genus Novosphingobium. The sequence continues at coordinate 1,486 of CAYXUN010000055.1, forward strand.
AGGATCACCTCCAGCGCAGACTTGCCGGGATACTTGGGGTGCTCGTCAACCGGGATGCCGCGCCCGTTGTCGGTGATCGTGACTTTGCCGGGCGCGCCCTCGGCGGCTTCGAGGAAAACCTCGATGCGGTTGGCGTGGCCGGCCACGGCCTCGTCCATCGCGTTGTCGAGCACTTCGGCCACCAGGTGGTGCAGGGCGCGCTCGTCCGTCCCGCCGATGTACATGCCGGGGCGGCGGCGAACCGGTTCCAGCCCTTCGAGCACCTCGATGGCCGAGCCATCATAGCTTTCTTGCGGGCTGCCCTGGGGCAGCTTGTCGAACAGGGAGCCGGAATCGTCTGTCGCCATGAGAACGGCTATAGAACACGCGCGAATTGCCGCGCAAGCCGTGCCGGCCCCCTTATCCGATGGAATCGCTCAGTTGGTGAACTTTTCCGGCGCGCGCGACACGGTCACCACGGTGCCGCCCGAAACCTCGCGAACTTCCAGCGCGCGCTCGGCCACGCCATTGGCATTGAAGCGGAAAACGCCATCGGTGCCGATGAAGCCGTCCGGGGCATAGAGCCTGGCTGTGGGGAACAGCGTGCCCGGCTTCCAGTTGCGCGCGATGTTGAGCGTCAGCAGCACCGAATCATAGCCCAGCGTGGCGATGCGCGCGGGTGCGACGCCAAACCGCTGGCGGTAGGACTGCTCGAAGCGCGGCAGGCGATCATCGGAAATCGCGGCAAACCATGCGCCCTTCATCGCCGGGGTGCGGGCCAGCGTCGGGTCGCCCTTCCACAGTTCGGTGCCGAGCAGGCGGGTGCCCTTGGCAAAGGGCGCGGCCTGCACCGCGATGCGCGCGCCATCGCCGATCAGCAGCGCATCGATCGGCCCCCGTGCCTTGACCCGGCGCACGGCGCTCGCGGCCGAGGTATTGCTGCGGTCATAGGTTTCGATGGCGGTCAGGCGAATGCCCTGCATCCGCGCGGCATCGGTCAGCGCGGTGCTGACGCGCTGGCCATAGGTGCCGCTGGGCACGATCGCGCCCACGGTGTGGATGCCCTGGCTGCGGGCATAGCCGATCACCCGGGCGATCGATTGGCCCGGCACCTGGCCCAGCACGAAGACATCGCGATCGGCCACCGCGCTGTCGTTGGAATACGTGATCATCGGCACCTTGGCCGGGCGGGCAACACCGGCCACGGCACTGACATCTTCCGAAGTCAGCGGGCCCAGGATCAGGCGGTTGCCGTCGAGCACGGCCTTGCTCGCCGCTGCGGCGGCACCAGCCCCGGTGTCATAGGTGGTGATGCGCAGCGACTGCGCGTTGGTGTCGAGCAGGGCCATCGTGGTGGCATTGGCGATCGCCTGGCCCACGGCAGCGTTGGGGCCGGTCAAGGGCACGAGCAGGGCCACGCGGTGGCGGCCGGCATCGCTGGGCAGCACGTTTTCCTGCGGCGCGGTTTCGCGCGGCGGTGGTGGCGTGCCCGGCGTGCCGGGCTTGGGAATGACCGAACAGCCAGCCAGCAGCGCGGCCGGCAGCGACAGCGCCAGCCACTGGCCCATGCGGCGGCTCCAGCCGGAAGGCGCCATGGTGCCGTCCGCAATGCCGTCGTTGCCGCTCTTGCCCATCATCATCTGCTTGCCGCTCCCGTTAGGCCGGTCCATGGAAACGGGATGGATACACCACCCCTTGCGCCCGGGCTCTATATCGTGGCCACGCCCATCGGCAATCTTGGCGATATCACCGCCCGTGCCGCCGACATCCTTGCCCGGTGTGACGTCATAGCCTGCGAAGATACCCGCGTCACGGGCAAGTTGCTCAATCATCTGGGAATCCGCAAGGCGATGCGCCGCTATGACGATCACGCCTCGGCCGAGATGCGCGAGCGGCTTCTCGGTGAAATGGCCGAAAAGTCGGTCGTGCTGGTGTCTGACGCTGGTACGCCGCTGATTTCGGACCCTGGCTATCGCCTGGTGCGGGACGCGCGCGAGCGCGGCCTGGCGGTGACCAGTCTGCCCGGGCCGAGCGCGATGATCGTGGCGCTGACGCTGGCGGGCCTGCCCACCGACCGCTTCATGTTTGCCGGCTTCCTGCCTTCGAAGGACAAGGCCCGGGGCGATGTTCTGGCCGAATTGGCGGCAACCCCGGCCACGCTGGTGTTCTATGAAACCGGGCCGCGCCTGGTGGCCTCGCTCACGGCGATGGCCCAGCATCTGCCGGGGCGCGAACTTGCCGTCGCGCGGGAATTGACCAAGCTGCACGAGGAATGCCGCAGCGGCACGCCCGAGGACTTGATCGCGCATTACACCGCGCATCCACCCAAGGGCGAGATCGTGCTGCTGGCCGGGCCGCCGCCCGCGCCCGCTGCGCCGCAGGCTAATGACGTCGATGCGCTGCTGCGCGCCGCGCTGGAGCACGCATCGCCTTCGCAGGCGGCAGGGCAGGTGGCCAAGGCCCACGGCCTTGATCGCAAGGCACTTTATGCCCGGGCCATGGCCTTGAAAGCGGCGCCATGAAGAGCGTGGCATGAACCGCGCCCGGGCCGAGGCGCAGGGGCGGCGCGGTGAATGGCTGGCCGGGCTCTACCTGATGCTCACCGGCTGGCGCGTGCTGGCGCGGCGGGTGAAAATCGGCGTGGGCGAGGTGGACCTGGTCGCGCGGCGGGGGCGCACCGTGGCTTTTGTCGAGGTGAAATGGCGGGCCAGCGCCGCCGCGCTCGATACCGCGATCGATGCCCGCCGCCTGGCGCGCGTTGCCCGCGCGGCGCAGGCACTGGCGCCGCGCTATGCCGGGCCAGGCGATGATGTGCGCATCGATGTGATCCTGATTGCCCCGCGCTGCTGGCCGCGCCGCATTGTCAACGCCTGGCAGCCATGAGTATCAGGCGTGCACCAGGCCTGGCACGTCGATCAGCACGACCGCGCAGGCGATCAGGCACAGAAACGGGGTAACGAGCCGGGCGGCAAGCATGGATAAGTTTTCCTGATGCGGTTGCGGCTCCTTTTTGGTCGCGCTGCTGCCAATTCGCCTTTAAACGGGCCACCCGCAAGACCACGGATATCATTCGGAGCACTGCCTTGACCCTGCGCGTTGCGGTCCAGATGGACCCTCTCCATTCGATCAAGATCGGTGGCGATTCGACCTTTGCCCTGATGCTGTCCGCCCAGGCACGCGGGCATGAACTGTGGTATTACCACGTCACCAGCCTGGCCTGGGAAGCCGGTCGCGTCACTGCCGATGCCGCGCCCGTCACGGTGCAGCACGTGGAAGGCGATCACTACAAGCTGGGCGAAACGCGCAAGATCGACCTGGGCCGTGACGTCGATGTCGTGCTGATGCGCCAGGACCCGCCGTTTGACCTGGGCTATATCACCGCTACGCACCTGCTGGAGCGGCTGGAGGGTGAGACCCTGGTGGTCAACGATCCGCGCTCGGTCCGCAATGCGCCCGAAAAGGTCTATGTGCTTGACTATGCGCGCTTCATGCCGCCCACGCTGATCACGCGTTCGGCGCTCGACGTGCGCGCGTTCCAGCACAAGCACGGCGACCGCGCCGTGGTGGTCAAGCCGCTGCATGGCAATGGCGGCAAGGCGGTGTTCAAGATCGATGCCGATGGCGGCAACCTCTCGGCGCTGGCCGAACTGTTCGGCCAGGTCTGGCCCGAACCGTTCATGGTGCAGCCGTTCCTTCCCGAGGTGGCCGAGGGCGACAAGCGCATCGTGCTGGTCGACGGCGAAGTCGCCGGCGCGATCAACCGCAAGCCGGGCGAGGGCGAGTTCCGCTCCAACCTGGCCGTGGGCGGCTATGCTGAAGCCGCCACGCTTACGCCGCGCGAGCAGGAAATCTGCGACGCCCTCGGACCCGAGCTGAAAAAGCGCGGCCTGATCTTCGTGGGCATCGACGTGATCGGCGGCCAGTGGCTCACCGAAATCAACGTGACTTCGCCCACCGGCATCGTCGCCATCGACAAGTTCAACGGCAGCGATACCGGCGGCATGATCTGGGACGCGATCGAAAGGCGGATTTGATTTTCACGCGGGGCCGTTTGCGGCCCCGCGCGTTATTCCGACCATGAACGACTGGATTTTGCAGCTTATTGCCGATGGCGGCTATTGGGGCATTGCGTTCCTGATGGCGCTCGAAAACATCTTTCCGCCCATTCCGTCCGAAGTGATCATGGGCATGGGCGGCATTGCCGTGGCCCAGGGGCGCATGGAAGTGGTGCCGCTGATGATCTTTGGCACGGTCGGCTCTACGCTGGGCAACTATGCCTGGTTCCTGTTGGGGCGGTCACTGGGCTATCAGCGCCTGCGGCCGTTCGTCGCGCGCTATGGCCGCGTGCTCACGCTCGATTGGCCGGCCATGCGCCGCCTCGTCGCGTTCTTTCGCCGCCATGGGCAATGGGTGGTCTTTGTCATGCGCTTTTCACCCGCCATGCGCACCATGATCTCGCTGCCGGCAGGCCTTGCCGCCATGAGCCATGTGCGGTTTCTGGTCTTTACCTTTGCCGGCGCGGCAATCTGGAATGCGCTGCTGGTCTGGGCCGGCTGGCATCTGGGGCAGCACTATGAAAAGGTGGCCGCCTATACCGGGCCGGCCTCACTGGCGCTGATGGCCGTGCTGATCGGCGCCTATCTCTGGCGCGTGGTCACGTGGAAGCCGCGGGAAGCTCAGCGGGACCCCGGATCAAGTCCGGGGTGACGAACACAACAACTTTATGTCACCCCGGACTT
>CAYXUN010000055.1:6213-28383 GCA_964468165.1 uncultured Novosphingobium sp.
CCGGGGCCCCCGGTAACCCGGGGGGGTTTCACACAAAAAAATTTTTTCCCCCCCGGTTTTTTGGGGGGGGGGCCCCGCTTCTTCACGCCAACAAAAAAGGCCGCATCTTGCGATGCGACCTTTTCGTGTTACTGGCCGCCGCCTTGGGCCAGCCATTCCTCAAGATACTTGATGGAATAGCCGCCATCGAGAACCGTCGGGTCTTCCAACAGGCGCTGGTGCAGCGGGATCGAGGTCTTGACCCCGTCGATCACCATTTCCTCCAGCGCGCGCTTGAGGCGCATGATGCAGCCTTCGCGGGTGCGGCCATAGACGATCAGCTTGGCGATCATCGAATCGTAATAGGGCGGGATCTTGTAGCCGGCATAGAGCCCGCTATCGACGCGCACGTGCATGCCGCCGGCCGCGTGATAGCTCTTCACCAGGCCCGGCGAGGGCGCGAAGGTGAAGGGATCTTCGGCGTTGATGCGGCACTCGATCGCGTGGCCCTTGAACTCGATCTCGTCCTGGGTGACGGACAGCGGCTTGCCATCGGCAACGCGGATCTGCTCGCGCACCAAGTCCACGCCCGTGATCGCTTCGGTCACCGGGTGTTCCACCTGCAGGCGGGTGTTCATTTCGATGAAATAGAACTCGCCGTTTTCCCACAGGAACTCGATCGTGCCGGCGCCGCGATAGCCCATGTCGGCCATCGCCTTGGCGACGACGCCACCCATGCGGGCGCGTTCGTCAGACGAGATGACCGGCGAGGGGGCTTCTTCCAGCACCTTCTGGTGGCGGCGCTGCAACGAGCAGTCGCGCTCGCCCAGGTGAATGGCCTTGCCATTGCCATCGCCAAAGATCTGGAATTCGATGTGGCGCGGGTTGCCCAGGTACTTTTCGAGGTACACCGTGGCATCGCCGAACGCAGCCTTGGCTTCAGAGCCGGCCTGCTGCATCAGCGTTTCCAGGTCATCCGGGCTGTTGCACACCTTCATGCCGCGCCCGCCGCCGCCAGAGGCAGCCTTGATGATCACCGGATAGCCGATTTCCTCAGCAATCTTGCGGGCTTCGTCCACATCGGAAATCGCCCCGTCAGAACCGGGTACCAGCGGCAGGCCGAGCGCGCCGGCGGTGCGCTTGGCTTCCACCTTGTCGCCCATCGTGCGGATGTGCTCGGGCTTGGGGCCGATCCAGGTGATGTCGTGCGCTTCGACGATTTCGGCAAAGCGCGCGTTTTCCGACAGGAAGCCATAGCCGGGGTGGATCGCGTCGGCCTGGGTGATCTCGGCCGCCGAGATGATCGCAGCGATGTTGAGATAGCTGTCCTTGGCGGCGGGCGGCCCGATGCACACGGCGTGGTCTGCCAGGCGCACGTGCATGGCATCGGCGTCGGCAGTGGAGTGCACCGCCACCGTCTCAATGCCCATTTCGTGCGCAGCGCGATGGATGCGCAGCGCGATTTCGCCGCGATTGGCGATCAGCAGGCGCTTGATGGCCATCTTTTCTATGTCCTTAGCCGATGACCACGAGCGGCTGGTCGTATTCGACCGGCTGCGCGTTTTCGACCAGGATCGCCTTGATCGTGCCGGTGGCCGGCGCGGTGATCGGGTTCATCACCTTCATCGCTTCCACGATCAGCAGCGTGTCGCCGGCCTTCACCGCCTGGCCCACCGCGATGAACGCGGGCGCGCCCGGCTCGGGGGTGAGATAGCAGGTGCCGACCATCGGCGATTTCACCGCGCCGGCCAGATCGGCAGCGGCGGGGGCGGCGTCTGCCGCAGGGGCAGGGGCGGCAGCGGCCGGCGCGGCCACGGCAGCAGCCGGAGCGGCGATCATCTGCGCCACCGGGGCGGCCGTCAGCGTGCGCGCCACGCGGATCTTGCGGTCACCGTCTTCCACTTCGATTTCGGAAAGCCCGGTGTCGGCCAGCAGTTCGGCCAGTTCGCGCACGAGCGCGCTGTCGATTGCCATGGTTGCGGCGGGCTTGTCGCCGGTGTCGTGGCCCATTGTTAACCTCACAGGTGGGAAAGTCTGGCGCAGCGCCATGCCCGCACGGGCGCGCGCTGGCAAGGGGAAAGGCAGGCGAAATCGCCCACCCTTCGGGGAAAAGCCGGGCCTAAGCGCGGTTAAAGATGCAAAACCGCGTCGAGTGCGACGATATAGCTTGCCGCCCCGAACCCGGCGACGGTGGCCTTAGCCGCCATGCCGACATAGCTCTTGTGGCGGAATTCCTCGCGCTTGTGCGGGTTGGACAGGTGTACTTCGATCACCGGGGTGACGATGCCCTTGATCGCATCATGCAGCGCCACGCTGGTGTGGGTATAGGCGCCGGCATTGAGCAGCACCGCGCGCGCCCCCACGGCCTGGGCCTCGTGCAGCCAGTCGATCAGGTGGCCTTCGTGATTCGATTGGCGCACGTCCACCGTCAGGCCCAGTTCCTGGGCGCGGTCTTCCAGGCGGCCGGCAATATCATCCAGCGTATCATGGCCATAAATGGCCGGCTCACGCATGCCCAAAAGGTTGAGGTTCGGGCCGTTGAGCACGTAGACCACGGGCGCGGTGGCAGGGGCGGCGGTATCGGTCATGGTCGGGCTAAACTCCTGCCGGGAACGGTGCGCGGGTGATAGCGCCCTGCTGCGTTGGTGCAAGAGCTGTGCCTGGGGTGCAAGAGGCGGCGGATCAGGTGGCGACTGGCGGGCTGCCCACGTCGACCGGGCCGGGCACACCGACCGGGGGCGGCGGCTGGATCACCAGTTGCGGCCCTTCGTTGTCGGGCTGGAAATCGGCCGAAGGCTCGTTCTCGCTCTGCTGCTGTTGATCCGCATCGCCTTCCACCGGGGGCTGGTCTTCCGAGGTTGCCTCCTGGCTGTCGCTGTCGTCGCTCACCGTGCCGGTGGTGACGGGTGACGTCGATCCTGCCGCAGCCTCTGCCGCCGCCGCGCGCTTTTCAGCAGCGGCAGCCTTGGCCTCGGCCGCGGCAATGCGCTCTTCCATCTTGCGGTCACGCTCGCTCTCGCAACCGGCCAGGGCCAGGCTGCCCAAGGCCAGCGCCATGAGCGAAAGACGGGGCAGGTGCATGCGCAAGGGTTTGGACAAGTTGGGCATCTTGAACCCGAGCCTAGCAGGCAAAGGTTACTGCAAACTAACCACCGTGGCGCCTCGGTGCGGCCGGGCGCCAAGGCCCATGCCGCACCGGCGCTTGAGCGGCTTACTGGTGGCGATAGACCGCGCGTTCGTGGCTGAAGCACTTGAAGCCGAAATAGCCGTGGTAGCTGCCCATGCCGCTGGTGTTGACGCCGCCGAACGGCAGGTTGTTTTCCAGATAGTGCGAGAACACGCCGTTGACGGTGACCCCGCCCGACGAGGTGCGCGCCAGCACGGTCTCGATCACGCTGTCATCGGGGCTATAGACATACAAGGCCAGCGGCTTGTCGCGCGCCTCGATATAGCCGATCGCCTGGTCGAGCGTTTCATAGGTCATCACCGGGATTACCGGGGCAAAGATCTCGTCCTGCAGGATGGTCATCTGCGGCGTCACGTCGGTGAGCATGGTCGGGTGGATCGTCAGGTCTTCGGCCTCGAACGTGCCGCCCACGGCCACCGTGGCGCCCTTGGCAACGGCATCATCAAACATGCCTTTCACGCGATCGAAGTTGGCCTGGTTGACGACCTGGGCAATGCCATCCTTCTTCAACTGGCCATCGTCGCCATAGAGATTGGCGCGGACGCTGGCGGCAAAGCCTTCGACCAGCGCGGCTTTCTGCGCTTCCTTGACGAAGACATAGTCCGGGCTGATGCAGGCCTGCCCGCCGTTGAACTGCTTGGCGGCCGCCAGTTGCGCTGCAACCTTGCCGATATCGGCGCCATCATCGACGATCACCGGCGACTTGCCGCCCAGTTCGAGCGTGACCGTGGTCAGATGCTTTGCCGCCGCTGCCATGACGATCTTGCCCACGCGCGGGCTGCCGGTGAAGAAGATATGCGAGAACGGCAGGTCGAGCAGCGCTGTCGCCACCGACACGTCGCCTTCGAACAGCGCGACATCCTTTTCGTCGAACGCCTCGCGAATGATCTTCGCCGCAACGCGGGCGGTTGCCGGGCACAGGTCGGTCAGCTTGACGATGCAGGTGTTGCCCGCCGCGATGGCAGCGGCCACCGGCCCGAGTGCCAGCCCGAGCGGGAAGTTCCACGGCCCGAGCACGAGGCAGACACCGCGCGCTTCGTAGATGATCTGCGCGCGGTCGGCCGGATTGAGCGACGGCGTCACCTCCGTCGGCGCCATCCAGGCATCGAGATTGTCGATATTGCGCTGAATATTGCCCGTCACATTGAGCACCTCGGTGACGCGGATCTCGCCCACCGGCTTGCGCGTGTCTTCCAGCACGGCGGCGATGATGGCGTCGGCATGGGCTTCCACCGCTGCCTTCAACCGCGCCAGCTTGGCCTTGCGCACTTCCGCACTCGATGCCTTGGCTTCCCACTGGTGCGCCTGTTGCAGGGCAAAGACGCGATGGATGTCGTCGGCAAGGTCGGCGGCGGTCGGGGCGGTCGTTGTCATGTCTGTGGCATCCTGCTCGGTGTTTTTGTTCGTTAGACACACTAACTAGTGCAGGCGCCGCTGGCAACGATGTCCGAAGGGGTGGGCATGGGGCTCCAGCGAGCCAGAAGTGCTGATGCCGTGACCGATAAGCGTGTGGCGTGCGACTGCGGCACGACTCAGCCAGGACCACCAAGGGATGGGCGCGGCAGGCAACGGCGATCAGGAGCGGATTTTCGGGCTGGTCGATCTGTCCTGCCGGCGCGGCTCGCGCGCAAGGCAGGGTGCCCCCAGAGGGGTGCATTATCGACTAAGCTATTGGAAAATTGGTCGGGACGAGAGGATTCGAACCTCCGACCCCCACACCCCCAGTGTGATGCGCTACCAGGCTGCGCTACGTCCCGACCGGTGGGGCGCCTCTAGGCGGAACGTTTCGGGATGGCAAGCCCCTTGCGCGGCATCTTTTTGCGCCGGCCGGGAAATGCCTGTGGATTGTGATGCGCGCAGGGCACGGCGATCGCGGCGCGCAAGGCGCGCCGATGGCGCTTCATTGCCTTGCCTTTCCCAAACTGCTAGCAGCCGCGGCCAATTGCAACAATCGGGGGAAGGTGCGGCCACACGTGCCCCGCCGGGGGTTGTAAACCCTTGTCTCCGATCCCACGAACGGTTCTGTCATGCTCAGCCTTCTCTCCGCCGCCGCCGCCAATGCGGCCTCGCCGCCCGCCTACCTCCAGTTCCTGCCGCTGGTGGCCATGGCCGTGATCTTCTATTTCCTCATCCTGCGCCCGCAGATGAAGCGTCAGAAGGAACACCAGCAGCGCCTGGCCGCCTTGCAGAAGGGCGATTCCGTGATCACCGCCGGCGGCCTGCTCGGCAAGATCGTGCGGATCGACGACGCCTATGTCGATCTGGAACTGGCCCCTGGCGTGCGCGTCAAGGCCGTGCGCTCCACCCTGGGTGAGATCGTGCAGCCCGGCGACAAGCCCGCCAACGACTGACCGTTACCGGACCCTGGCCGATCGCTCGCCGATGCGGCCGATTTGCGGTCCGATAGACTTCTGAAAGCCCGATCATGCTCGATTTTCCGCGCTGGAAGGTACTGATGCTATGGGGGGTGACCATTCTGGTCGCCCTGGCATCCTTGCCTTCGCTGTTTACGGTCTCCGGCCTTGCCTGGCCCTCGGCCCTGCCTTCGCCCACGATCAACCTGGGCCTGGACCTTGCTGGTGGCAGCCACATCCTGCTCGAGGCCGATCCATCGCAAGTGCGCGAGCAGCGGCTGGAAGGCATGGAGGAATCCGTCCGCAACAAGCTGAAGACGACCGATGCCACCATCCGCATCAGCGACATCAGCAACAACAACGGTAGCCTGACCTTCCTGGTCGACGATGTCACCAAGGTCGAGGCCGTGCGCGAGGCGATCCTGCCGCTGACCTCGGGCGCGGGTCTGACCGGCCAGCGCGACTGGAACATCCAGGTGGTGGACGGCAACCGCTTCGTCCTCACTCCCACGCAGGAAGGCATCGACCAGGCCGTGAGCCAGGCGATGGATACCGCCGTGGAAGTGGTGCGCAAGCGCATCGACGGGCTGGGCACCAAGGAACCGACGATCCTGCGCCAGGGTGCGCAGCGCATCGTGGTGCAGGTGCCGGGCCTGCAGGACCCGCAGCAGCTCAAGAGCCTGCTCGGCCAGACTGCCAAGCTCGAATTCAAGCTGGTCGATCAAAGCGCGCTGCCGTCTGACCTGGCGCGCGGGATTGCCCCGGCCGGCAGCCAGATCCTGCCGTTTGCCGATCCCAAGCAGGGCGTGCCGATCGCGGTCAAGCGCCTGGGCGGCATTCGCGGCGACGAGTTGACCAACGCGCAGGCCGGCAACAATCCGCAGACCAACGAGCCGGTGGTGAACATCACGTTCAACACCGAAGGCGGTGCCAAGTTCGCCAAGCTGACCACGCAGAACGTGGGCAAGCCCTTTGCCATCATTCTTGACGGCAAGGTCCTGTCGGCGCCCAACATCAACGAACCCATCCTGGGCGGCAGCGCGCAGATCTCCGGCCACTTCACCGCCGAAAGCGCGGGCCAGCTGGCGATCTCGCTGCGTTCTGGCGCCCTGCCGGTCGATCTCAAGGTGGTGGAAGAACGCACCGTCGGCCCTGACCTTGGCGCCGATTCGATCCGCAAGGGCGTGATCGCCATGGCCGTGGGCACGCTGGCGCTGGTGGTGTTCATCATCGCCACCTATGGCCGCTTCGGCGTCTATGCCTGCGTCGCGCTGGTCATGAACATGCTGATGATCCTGGGCGTGATGGCCACAATCGGGGCCACGCTGACGCTGCCAGGCATTGCCGGCTTCGTGCTCACCATCGGCGCGGCCGTCGATGCCAACGTCCTGATCAACGAGCGTATCCGCGAAGAACGCCATCGCGGCCGCCGCGTCGTGGCGGCGGTCGAAACCGGGTACAAGGAAGCCAGCCGCGCCATCTTCGATGCCAACGTCACCAACGTGATCGCGGCCGTGCTGATGGCCAGCTTCGGCACTGGCCCGGTCAAGGGCTTTGCCGTGGTGCTGATGATCGGCATTGCCACCTCGGTCTATACCTCGATGTGGCTCACCCGCATGTGGGTGGCGCAATGGCTGCGCCGCGCCCGCCCTGCCGATCTCAAGCTGTGACAGGGGAGCGATAACCCATGAAACTTTTGAAGCTCGTTCCCGACAACACCAACATCCACTTCCTCAAGTGGCGCGTGCCGTTCTACCTCGGCAGCCTGCTGCTCATGGCGGCTTCGCTCGGATTGGTGTTCACCAAGGGCCTGAACCTGGGCGTCGATTTCGTCGGCGGCCAGATGATCCGCGTGACGTTCGAGCGCAGCGCCGAGGCGCCGGTCGGCGATCTGCGCACCGAAGTGGCCAAGCTGGGCTATGGTGAGCCGATCATCCAGCGCTATGGCAAGCCCAACGAAATCTCGATCCGCATGAAGCTGCCCGAGGGTTCGGAACACGATGCGGCGCAGTCTGACAAGATGGCGCGCACCATCACTGCCGATATCAAGAGCCACCATGCCGATGCGCGCATCGACGGCGTCGATTCGGTGTCGGGCAAGGTCTCCAAGGAACTGGGCTGGGACGCGTTCAAGGCGCTCGGTCTCGCGGCGCTGGCCGTGGCCGCCTATATCTGGATGCGGTTCGAATGGCAGTTCGGCATCGGCGCGCTGTTCAGCCTGGTGCACGACGTGACGCTCACGCTCGGCATGTTCGCGCTGACCCAGATGGAGTTCGACCTCAACATCGTGGCGGCGCTGCTCACGCTGATCGGCTATTCGCTCAACGATACGATCGTGGTCTACGATCGCGTGCGCGAAAACCTCAAGAAGTATCGCAAGATGCCGTTGCCCGAACTGCTCGATCTGTCGGTCAACGAAACGCTGGCGCGCACTATCGTCACCTCGCTGTCGATGCTGATCACGCTGGTGGCGCTGCTCGCCTTCGGGCCGGAAGTGATCTTCGGCTTTACCGCTGCCATCACGCTGGGCATTTTCGTGGGTACCTACAGTTCGATCTACATGGCCGCGCCCATCCTGATCTGGCTCAAGGTCAATCCCAAGAGCTTCGTGCCGACCGAAACCGCGCTGGAAAAGCAGGAACGCCTCGCCCGCGAAGGCGCCTGATTTCTAGCGATTTCTCAGGCCTTACCACTACTCCCAAGCCCCCTCCTCTGAAACGGAGGGGGCTTTTTTATGTCTATTCACCCAGCGGTAGGGGGTGGCAGCGCGATCGCTCAGTTGCCGGCGACGACCTTGCCATAGACATCGGCCAGCAGGGCGGCGTTGTTTTCCCAGCTGAACCGCGCGGCGCAGGCCGCCACCGCTTCGGGCGCGCTCGGCTGGGAAATGAGTGCCGCCAGCGCGCGGGCGATCGCGGCGGGTTCGCGGGCGGCAATTCGCCCGGCGGCCGGTGCCATCAGCACTTCGCGTGCGCCGCCGATATCCGGGATCACCAGTGGCGTGCCGCAGGCCAGCGCCTCGATCCACACATTGGCCAGGCCCTCGCGTTCGGACGGCAGCACCATCGCGCTGGCGCCGGCCATCAGTACGGGCATGAAATCGTGGCCCAGTGCGCCCATGAAATGCACGCGATGCGCCACGTCGAGCTGGCGGGCCAGCGCGCGCAGCGCCGCCTCGTCAGGTCCGATGCCGGCCAGGGCCAGGCTCACCCCCTCCATGCCCGGTTCGGCCAGCGCCTTGATCGCCAGGGCCTGGCCCTTGATCGCGATCAGCGCGCCGACGCAGGCAACCAGCGGGCCGTCGGCGGGCACATGGAAGCGTTCGGCCAGGATCGCGCGCGACGCGGCGCGGGGGCGGGGGTGGAAACGGCCGTGATCGAGCCCGGTATAGTGCACGGTGATGGCGCGCTCGGGCAGGCCGAGATCGGCCATGTCGTCGGCCAGCGCCTGTGACACGCTCAGCAGCGCCCCGGCGCCCTGGGCAGCGGCAGTCATCTGGCGCAGCGCCTCTGGCCGATGGCCCCACACGTGAATGTCCGATCCGCGCGCCTTGATGGCATAGGGCAGGCCCAGCGCCTCGGCGATCCGCGCGGCGGCCGGGCCATCGGGGTAGAAGAACTGCGCATCGACCATGTCGAACGGCTGTTCGGCATGAAGCCGCCGTGCCAGTGGCAGCACTGCGCGCACGATCAGCGCCGGGTTCAGGCGGCCCGAAAGCCCCGGCAGCAGGCGAAAGCGCGGATGATGCACCGGCACCCCGCTGCGCCGTTCCATCGGCGGGATTCCCAGCAAGGGGCGATAGATACGCGGCATCAGCGCGCCGGGCAGGGGGGGCAGGCCGATCGGGTTGATCACTGTCACGTCCCAATCGGGCCGCGCGGCCAGCGCCTCCATCTGCCGCGCCACGAAGCGGCCGAAGCCGGGGCGAAGCGAGGCAGGATAGAGCGTGGACAAGCTGAGCAGGCGCAACGTCATGCCTCAGGGCGTAGCGTGAAAATGCTGCGTGTGCGAGAGCAAGCGTACCAGAACGGAGGCAAAGGGGCGGGCGAGCCCGGTCTTGCGGCGCTTTGCCGTCAGAGTGGGCGAACCAGAACTTCGGCCACGGCGATCCACGCCGGACGATCGATCACCAGTTGCCGTTGGCCGGGACCGGGCGGCAGCAGCGCCAGGCGGCCATCGCGATGGTCGATCATCCGGCCAAAGGCAAAGCGCCCGCCGGGCCGCGGCGCCAGCACGTCGCGGTTGAGACCGCGGCCGATCTCGCCAGCGTCGAGCCGGCGCAGCCACACCTGGTCCCCCGCGCGCCAATCACCCGCGCTGGCTTCCACCGACAGCGCCATCAGTCCCTCGCGCCCCAGCAGCGTATCGGGCAATTGCGCCAGGATCGGGGTTGGCACCGGTTCGGCGCCCACCGGGGTAAGGCGCGCCACGACATGGGCCTGCGCGTCGTCTCCGGCGCGCACGAGCAGTTCGGGATCGATGCCGAGCGCCGCACCGATCCGGTTCATCCACTTGAGCGACAGCGATCGGGTGCCGGTTTCCAGGCGGCCGATGGTTTGCGCCGTAGTGGCAGGATTACAGCGCGCGGCAACGTCGGCCAGCGTAAGCCCCTTTTGCCTGCGAATTTCGCGAATTCTGTTGATCATCGGGGATGGTCCACATCTACAGGCGTGAGGTGTTATGCTTTCTTACCCGTAATTTGCATGACAGGGCAAGCATCCATGCACAATTGATCGCGAGAACCGACGTTGGTCGATTCATATCGTGATTTGGTCGATTGCCGTATCATTTTGATTGTCGCTGCACGGTGGCCGTGGCACCTCGTCTCACTTGAAACAAAACCGCGGGGAGCGACCCTTTAGATGATGCACGGTTTGGAACGACGCGCCTTCCTTTCGCTGGCTGGTGGCACCATGGCAGGTGGCCTGCTGGCCGGCATGCCGGGCCTGGCATTTGCCCAAGATACTGGCGACGCAGCATTTGTTTCCCTGCTCGACCGTATTTTCTGGTCCAGCCTGCTGATCGAGCCGGAACGCGCGACCGGGCTTGGCCTCGACACCGGCGTGCGCGCCATGCTGCGCCACCGGCTCGACAGCGCCGGGCAGGGCGGCCGCGAAGCCAGCCTGGCGTTTTATCGCGATGCCCGCGCCGCGGTCGCAGCGTTCGATCCGGCCGGCTTGAGCGCCGCCAACAAGCGCAACCGTGCCATCGTCCTGCATCGCCTGGGCGATCAGTTGAGCGGGGCAGCATTCGATATCGATGATCCGCAAACGCCGTTCACCATCGATCAGCAGCGCGGCGCCTATTTCTCCGTGCCCGATTTCCTCGACAACCAGCACCCGATCGAAAAGCTCGACGATGCCGAGGCCTATCTCGATCGCCTGGCCGCGTTCCCGGTCGTGCTCGATGATCAGACCGCCGAAGTGGCGCGCCAGGCTGGCCTCGGCCGCATTCCCCCGGTCTGGGCAATCGACCTGGCGCTGGGCCAGATGGCCAAGCTGCGCAATGTGCCGGCCGGTGAAAGCGGCCTGGTCACCTCGCTGGTGCGGCGCGCCCGTCAAAAGGGCCTGGCCGGCGACTGGCAGGGCCGCGCCACGGCGATCGTCAGGGAC
Source organism: uncultured Novosphingobium sp. (assembly GCA_964468165.1). Classification (GTDB taxonomy): domain Bacteria; phylum Pseudomonadota; class Alphaproteobacteria; order Sphingomonadales; family Sphingomonadaceae; genus Novosphingobium. The sequence continues at coordinate 17,346 of CAYXUN010000055.1, forward strand.
AAGGTCTATCCCGCGCTCGATCGCCAGATCGCGCTGCACCGCCGCCTGCGCGGCAAGTCCTCGCCCGGCGATGGCGTGTGGCGCCTCAAGCGGGGCGACGAAATCTATGCGGCCGCGCTTGCCAGTGCGACCACCACCACGCTCAGCCCCGAGCAGGTGCACAAGATGGGCCTGGAGCAGGTGGCCGATATCTCCGGCCAGCTTGATACCGTGCTCAAGGCGGCCGGCCACACCACCGGCACCGTGGGCGAGCGGCTGTCCGCGCTCAACCGCGCCAGCGACCAGCTCTATCCCGATACCGCGCAGGGCCGCACCGATCTGATCGCGGGGCTGAACAAGAGCGTGGCCGCGATGCGCGAAAAGCTGCCGCGCGCCTTTGCCGACATTCCCAACGACCCGCTGGTGATCCGCGCCGTGCCCACCGATATCCAGGACGGTGCGCCCAACGGCTATTACAACAGCGCCCCGCTCGACGGGTCACGCCCGGCGATCTACTGGATCAATCTCAAATCGGTGAACGACTGGCCCAAGTATACCTTGCCCTCGCTCACCTACCACGAAGGCATTCCCGGGCATCATCTCCAGGGTGGCTATGCCCAGGGCGGCGGCGAGCTGCCGTGGATTTTGCGCGACTACTTCATTTCCGCCTATGGCGAGGGCTGGGCGCTCTATGCCGAGCAGCTGGGCGATGAACTGGGTGGCTATAACGGCATCGAGCGCGCGGGCTATCTCCAGTCGTTCCTGTTCCGCGCCGTGCGCCTGGTGGTCGACACCGGCATTCACCACTATCGCTGGAGCCGGGAAAAGGCGACGGCCTACATGGTCGAGAAGACCGGCTTCACCCAGGCGCGCAGCCAGCGCGAGATCGAGCGCTATTGCACGATGATCGGCCAGGCCTGCAGCTACAAGATCGGCCACACCGCGTGGGTCGCCAACCGCAAGAAGGCGCAGGCGGCGCTGGGCGACAAGTTCAGCCTGCCCTGGTTCCACGCCGTGCTCAAGGAAGGCGCGATGCCGCTGTCGATGCTCGAAGCGCGGATCGACGAGCGCATCGCGGAGCGTTTGCGCAGCGCGTGATCAGCGCGGGAGCCGGGCCGGCTTGGCCGCCCGGCTCCCGCCGCGCGATGGTTCAGGCCCCTTCGACCTGCTCGGCCAGTTCGAGCCAGCGTTCCTCGGCCGCTTCCTTTTCCCCGCGCGCCTTGGCCACGGCGTCGCTCAGCGCGGCAAAGCGCTTGGGATCGCGGGTGTAGAGCGCCGGATCGGCCAGCGCCGCTTCATCGCGCGCGATCGCTGCGTCAAGTTCCTCGATCCGCTTGGGCAGCATTTCGTAGTCGCGCTGGTCCTTGTAGGTCAGCTTGGCCTTGCGCGGCGCGGGCGGGGGCGGCGGTGGGGCGGCATCGGCCGGCTTGCTGGCGCCCACCTTGGGTTGGGCCGCCAGACGCGCCTTGCGCTGGCGCTCCCAGTCGGCATAGCCGCCCACCACGATATCGACCTTGCCCGAGCCATCCATGCCCAGGGTGATGTTGACCGTGCGATCGAGGAAATCACGGTCGTGGCTGACGATCAGCACGGTGCCCTCGTAGTCGCTGATCACTTCCTGCAACAGGTCGAGCGTTTCCAGGTCGAGATCGTTGGTCGGCTCGTCCAGCACCAGGAGGTTGGAAAACCGGGCAAACTCGCGGGCCAGCAGCAGGCGCGAACGCTCCCCGCCCGAAAGCGTGCCGACGCGCGCTTCGACCAGGCCGGGATCGAACAGGAAGTCCTTGAGATAGCCGTGGATGTGCTTGCGCACCCCGCGCACGTCGATCCAGTCGCCGCCTTCGGCCAATACGTCGCGCACGCGCTTTTCCGGCGCCATCAGGCTGCGTTGCTGGTCGATCATCACCCCACTCAGCGTCTGGGCCAGCGTGACGGTGCCTTCGTCCGGTGCCAGTTCGCCGGTCAGGATCTTGAGCAGCGTGGTCTTGCCCGCGCCGTTGGAGCCGACCAGGCCGATGCGGTCCCGCCGCTGGATGCGCAGCGAAAAGTCCTTGATGATCGTGCGGTCGCCAAACCGCTTGGTCACATGGTCGGCCACGATCACCGATTTGGTCTTGCTGTCGTCGCTGGCGATGGCGAGCTTGGCCGCGCCTTGCGGCCCGGTCATCGCGGCGCGTTCGGCGCGCATTTCGTGCAGCTTTTCCAGGCGGCCCATGTTGCGCTTGCGCCGCGCGGTCACGCCGCGGTGCAGCCAGTGTTCCTCGATCTTGAGCTTGGCATCGAGCTTGTCGGCCGCGCGCGCCTCTTCGGCGTGGACCTGCTCCATCCACGCTTCATAGCCGCCAAAGCCCACGTCCTTGCGGCGCAGGCTACCACGGTCGAGCCACAGCGTGGCGCGCGTCAGCCGCGTCAGGAACGTACGGTCGTGGCTGATCACCACGAACGCGCCGTTGAAGCGTTGCAACCAGTCTTCCAGCCATTCGATCGCCGCCAGATCGAGGTGGTTGGTTGGCTCGTCCAGCAGCAGCACGTCGGGATCTTGCGCCAGCGCGCGGGCCAACGCCGCCCGGCGCCGCTCCCCGCCCGAGGCGTTCTGCGCCTCTCGCGCCAGATCGATGCCCAGCTGGTCGGCAATCGCCTCCACCTCGTGCCGCTCGGGCGCGTCGGGCCCGTGCAGCGCGAAATCGCGCAAGGTGGCAAAGCCCTTGAAGAACGGGTCCTGCTCCAGCGTCACCACGCGGGCGCCGGGCTGGACCGAACGCTTGCCCTTGTCGGCATCGATCGTGCCGGCAATCAGTTTGAGCAGGGTGCTCTTGCCCGCGCCGTTGCGCCCGATCAGGGCGAGGCGGTCACGCGGGGCGATTTGGATGTCGAGGTCCTGGAAAAGCCAGCCGGTGCCTTGATGCAGGCCCAGCCCTTCCCAGCTCAGGATCGGTGCTGCCATAAGCCCCTGCGCTTAGCGGCGGGCTGGCCACAGGTCCACCTGAACATGGCGAAACGGTGCTATTCACAACTTGTTCAATAGGATTGTTGCATGCACAAGGCATGACGATGCTCCGCCGCCTTCTCCTTGCTGCTGCCAGCGTGCTGGCCCTGGCTGCTGCCGCACCGGCGGCCAACGCCCAGATTCGCAACGAACAGGACCGTGCCCGCCAGGATCTGGCAGCCGGCCATGTGCGCTCGCTGCGCGAGATCGAGGCGCGCGTGTTGCCGATGATGCGCGGCGCACAGTATCTCGGGCCTGAATACGATCCCCAGGCGCGCGCCTATCGCCTGAAATTCATTCGCGAGGGCCGGGTGGTGTTCGTCGATGTCGATGGCCGCACCGGCCAGGTCATGGGCGAGTCGCGCTGATTTTCCCCCAGGGTTTCCGGCTATGACGCATGGCGCGGGAACCGTTTCTTGACCGTTCAGGTTCCTGTCGCCATCTAACCACCATTCCAGCACGTTCGCGCCGCCCGTCCATCCGGGCAGCCGGCGCCAGAAGGGGCCAATTGCCATGCGTATCCTGATCGTCGAGGACGAACCGACCCTGGGGCGGCAGCTCAAGTCCACGCTCGAACAGAACGGCTATGCCGTGGACCTGTCGACCGACGGGGAAGACGGCCACTTCCTCGGCTCGACCGAAGACTATGACGCGGTGATCCTCGACCTTGGCCTGCCCGAAATCGACGGACTCACCGTTCTGGGCATGTGGCGCAAGGAAGGCCGCAAGTTCCCCGTGCTCGTGCTCACCGCGCGTGACAGCTGGTCCGACAAGGTTGCCGGCCTCGATGCCGGGGCTGACGATTATCTCGCCAAGCCGTTCCAGACCGAAGAACTCATCGCCCGCCTGCGCGCGCTGATCCGCCGCGCCTCGGGCAATTCCTCGTCCGAACTGATCGCTGGCGACGTGCGCCTCGATACCCGCTCGGGCCGCGTCACGCTGCAGGGTGAGCCGGTGAAGCTGACGGCGCAGGAATACAAGCTGCTGTCCTACCTGCTTCACCACAAGGGCAAGGTGGTCAGCCGCACGGAACTGATCGAACACATCTATGACCAGGATTTCGATCGCGATTCCAACACGATCGAAGTGTTCGTCACGCGCATTCGCAAGAAGCTGGGCGCCGATGTGATCACCACGATCCGGGGCCTGGGCTACAGCCTCGACGATCCGGCGGCCGTGCGCGGCTGATTGGCCAGTGAACCGGCTGGCCCGCCTCCTGCTGCGGCTGGGCTTCGGGCGCCACCGCGCCGAAGCCGCCGCTGCCACGGCAGGCGGACGCCAGCACACCGGCTCGCTGTCGCGGCGCATGCTGCTGATCGCGTTTGCCTGGGTCACGGTGCTGTTGCTGGGCGGCGGCCTGGCGCTCGATCGCACGCTGACCGGGCTGGTCACCCGCAATTTCGATGACCAGCTCAACTACATGCTGACCGCGATGGTCGCCTCGGCCGAAATCGGCCCGGATGGCGAGGTGTTCTTCAACCGCACCCTGGGTGACCAGCGCTTTCTCGAGCCCAACAGCGGCCTCTACTGGCAGATTTCGGGGCAGGGGCATGACGATTTCCCCTCCCGCTCGCTGTGGGACCGCACGCTGAAGCTGCGCGCCGACCATGTCGATACGGCGCCGCACATCTACGATTCCAACCAGTTTGGCGATAACGAGCGGCTGCGCATGATCGAGCGTTCGGTCATCCTGCCGGGCAGCAACACGCTGTGGCAGTTCTCCGTGGCGGCCAGCCGCGGTGAGCTTGACGCACAGATCACCCGCATCCGCGCAATCCTGGTCTGGTCGTTCCTGGTGCTGGGCATGGGCCTGTTCATCATGGCTGGCCTGCAGACCTTCTATGGCCTCGGGCCGTTGCGCCGCGTGCGCCGCGCTATTGCCGCCATGCGCGAAGGCGGCGCCTCGCGCGTGAACGAGCCGCTGCCGCTGGAAGTCCAGCCGCTGGTCGAGGAAATCAACCAGCTGCTCGCCCATTCCGAAAAGCAGGCGGAGGAGGCGCGCACCCATGCCGGCAACCTGGCCCATGCGCTGAAAACGCCGCTGACCGTGGTGATGAACGCGGCCACCGCCCACGCGCCCGATCTGTCCGACACCGTGATCCGCGAGGCGGCCGTGATGCGCCGCCAGGTCGATCACCATCTCGCCCGCGCCCGCGCGGTCGGTCGCCGCGCCACCGGCCTGTCGCGCGCCACGGTGTGGGAAAGCGCTGACGCGGTGGTGCGTGCCGTCACCCGGCTCTATGCCGATGTGCGGTTTGACCTCGACGGAAACCGCGAGGCGGGCGTGGCGATCGAGCGGCAGGATCTTGATGAAATCCTCGGCAATCTCATCGAGAACGCGGCCAAGTATGGCGGCGGATCGGTGTTCATCACCATCGATGCCGTGCCCAGCGATCCGCGCTTTTGCGATATCTGGGTCGAAGACGATGGCATGGGCATTCCCGAGGTGGAGCGGGAGCGGATTTTCGATCGTGGTGCCCGGCTCGATACCGGCAAGCCCGGCACCGGCCTTGGCCTTGCGATCGTGCGCGACGTGGCCGAGCTCTATGGCGGCGCGGTGACCCTGGGCGAAAGCGAAGACCTAGGCGGCCTGCTAACGACCCTGCGCCTCCCCCGCGCCAAATAAAGATCCTCCCTCCGCGTAGCGGGGGGAGGGGGACCGCCGGCAAAGCCGGTGGTGGAGGGGGGTTAGTCGCCCCGCTCGCGCGGATGGGCGCTGCGATAGGCATCAAGCAGCGTGGCGGCATCCACCCGCGTATAGATCTGCGTCGACGACAGGCTGGCATGGCCCAGGAGTTCCTGCAGGCTGCGCAGGTCGGCCCCCGCGCCCAGCAGGTGCGTGGCAAAGCTGTGGCGCAGGGCGTGGGGCGTGGCCGTGGCCGGCAGGCCCAGCGCCACGCGGGCGCGGGCCATCGCGCGCTGCACCAGCCCGGGCGAGAGTGGCCCACCCTTGGCACCGCGAAACAGCGCGGCGTCCCGTTCCAATGGCCAGGGCACTTGCGCGGCATAGTCGGCCACGGCCTGGCGCACCGCCGGCAATAGCGCGATCACCCGCTGGCGCCCGCCCTTGCCGGTCACCACCAGCCGCTCGCCCAGCGGCAGCACGCTGGCGGGCAGGGCCAGCGCTTCGGCAATGCGCAGGCCGGCGCCATAAAGCAGCAGCAGCACGGCACGGTCGCGCGCGGCAATCCACGGCGCGGCCTCGTCGGAAACGATCTCGGCCAGGGCCACGGCGTCGTCGGGCGAAATCGGGCGGGGCAGCCCTTTCTTCACGCGTGGCCCGCGCAGGCGCGGCGCCACGGCATCGGGCAGGCCGGCCTGGGCACGGGCAAAGGCCAGGAACGCCTTGAGCGCGGAAAGCTCGCGCGCGGCAGAGGTGTTGACCAGGCCCTCCGCGCGCCGCTCGGCCAGATGCTGGCGCAGGCGCGGGGCATCGAGCCGCGCCAGGCTGGCCCAATCCTGCCCGGCGGGCAGGGCATCGAGCAGGCGTTGTGCGGTCTTGTGATAGGCGCGCACGGTGTGGGGCGATCGGCGCAGCGACAGCGCCAGGTGATCGTGCCAGGCAATCAGCAGGTCTGCCCGGTCCATCGCCTGTATCCTCAGCCCGCCAGCTCTGCCGGCACCAGTTCGGCCAGCAGCGCATCGAGCAGCGGCATGCCCGCCTCGGTCACCACCAGCCGCGTGCCATCCTCGCGCAGCAGGCCGCCACGCGCATGAAACGCGCGCTTGGCCGGATCGATCAAGGTACTTTCCGCCAGGCCAAAGCGGCGCGAGAGCGCGGCCACGTCAACCCCTTCGTCCAGGCGCAGGCCCATCAGCAGGGCTTCGCTGGCCTGCTCGGCCCGGCCCAGCGCGCGTTGTTCCACCAGGCCATGGCCGTGCTCTGCCACGGCGCGCAGATAGTTTTCCGGCTTGCGATGCCTGACCGTGGCGGTTTCCAGCCGCCGGCCATGCGCGCCGGGGCCGATCCCGGCATAGTCGCCATAGCGCCAATAGGTCAGGTTGTGGCGGCTCTCCTCGCCCGGCCGGGCGTGGTTGCTGATCTCGTAGGCGGGCAGGCCGGCCGCGGTCATGCGTTCGCGGGTCAGCGCAAAAAGGTCGGCCGCGGCATCGTCGTCAAGCGGGGTAAAGCGCCCTTCGCGCACCAGCGTCGCAAAGCGCGTGCCCGGCTCGATCGTCAGCTGATAGAGTGACATGTGCCCGGTGCCCAGCGCCAGCGCGCGCGCCAGCTCGGCGTCCCACGTCTCGGGCGTGTGGCCGGGCCGGGCATAGATCAGATCAAACGTGACACGCGCAAAGTGGCGCTGCGCCACGTCGAGCGCGGCCAATCCTTCGGCTGCATCGTGCAGGCGGCCAAGGAAATGCAGCGTTTGATCATCCAGTGCCTGGAGGCCGAGCGACACGCGGTTGATCCCGGCACTTGCCAGCGCCGCGAAGTTGGCCGCTTCCACCGACGATGGGTTTGCCTCCAGCGTGATCTCGATATCGCTGGCCAGGCGCCAGTGCTGCCCCGCCGCCTCGATCAGTCGCGCCACCAGCGCCGGCGGCATCAGCGAGGGCGTGCCGCCGCCAAAGAAGATCGAGGTCAACTCCCGCCCCGGCAGCAGCGCGGCCTCGTGCGCCATGTCCGCCAGCAGCGCGCTTTCCCATGCCGCCATGTCGGTCTTGGCGCGCACATGGCTGTTGAAGTCGCAATAGGGGCACTTTGCGAGACAGAACGGCCAATGGATATAGAGCGCGAGGGGGGGCATTTTTTCTCCGGCAAACGGTGCGCCATGTTTCGCACCACCCCCAACCCCCCCCCCGCGGGGGGGGGGGGGGGGCAGGGGGGCCCCCCCCCCCCCGGGAGCGGGGGGGGGGGGTCGGGGGGTGGTGTGAACCCTAAGACAACCGCACCCTTCTACCCCGCGAACTGCACCGCGACCAGCTTGGCAAACGCCCGGGCGCGGTGGCTCATCGCGTTCTTTGCCGCCGGATCGATCTCGGCAAAGGTGCGCGTCTCGCCCGTGGGCACGAACACGGGATCATAGCCAAAGCCCAGCGTGCCGCGCGGCGGCCAGGTCAGCGTGCCGTCAATCCGACCTTCAAAGGTCTGCGCCTCGCCATCGGGCCAGGCGAGGGCCAGCATCGAGGTGAACCACGCATCGCGCGGCGTGTCGGGGCCGAGTTCGGCCAGCTTGCCTTCGACCTTGCCCATCGCCATGTACCAGTCGCGGCCCGGGCCGCCTTCCAGCGGGCCGGCTTCGGCCCAGTCGGCGGTATAGACACCCGGCGCGCCGTTCAGGGCCTGCACGCTCAGCCCGGAATCGTCTGAAAGTGCGGGCAGGTTGGCGGCGCGCGCGGCTGCATGCGCCTTGATCAGGGCGTTTTCGGCAAAGGTCGTGCCGGTTTCATCCGGTTCGGGCAGGCCCAGGTCCCCGGCAGAAAGGCATTCCATGCCATAGGGCGCCAACAGGGCCTGCATCTCCTTGAGCTTGCCCTTGTTGTGCGTGGCAATGACCAGTTTGCCGGGGGTGAGCCGCCGTGTCACCGTGCGACGGCCTTTTCCTGCGCGGCAAAGATGTCGGTGCAGCCCAGGCGGGCCAGGCGCAGCAGGCGCAGCAGCGCTTCCTCGTCATAGGTCGCGCCTTCGGCGGTCGCCTGCACTTCGGCGATGTGGCCGCCTTCGATCAGGACGAAGTTGGCATCGGCATCGGCCGAGCTGTCTTCGACATAGTCGAGATCGAGCACCGGCGTGCCCTTGACGATCCCGCACGAGATCGCCGCGACCTTGCGGGTCAGCGGATCGTCCTGGATCGCCCCGGCATCCATCAGCTTCTGCACCGCCAGGCGCAGCGCGACCCATGCGCCCGAGATCGAGGCCGTGCGGGTGCCACCATCGGCCTGGATCACGTCGCAATCCAGCGTGATCTGGCGCTCGCCCAGCTTCTTGAGATCGGTCACGGCGCGCAAGCTACGGCCGATCAGCCGCTGGATTTCCTGGGTGCGGCCCGATTGCTTGCCCTTGGCCGCCTCGCGGCTGCCACGGGTGTGGGTGGCGCGGGGCAGCATCGAATATTCCGCCGTGACCCAGCCTTCGCCCTTGCCGCGCATGAACGGCGGCACGCGTTCTTCCACCGAGGCCGTCACCAGCACCTTGGTGTCGCCAAAGCCGATGAGGACCGAGCCTTCGGCATGCTTGGTGAAGTTGGTCTCGATAGTGATCGCCCGCATCTGATCGGCGGCGCGGCCGGAAGGACGCATGTTGAGGTTTCCTTGCAAGGGTGGGTGCCAGAATTGCGCGCTGCCTTGGCCGATTGCGTGATGGCCCGCAAGCAATTCCGCGCGGCATGCAATTCCCTTGAGCCTTGGGCGAAGGCTTCTACATATGCCTATGGTATGAACGGCTCCACGCTTACCGATCTGTCCAACCGCGCCCGCGATATCTTCCGCCTGGTGGTGGAGGGCTATATCGCCTCGGGCCAGCCGGTCGGCTCCAAGACGCTGGCCGGCGCGGGCGGGGTCAACCTGTCGCCTGCCTCGATCCGCTCGGTCTTGCAGGAACTGCAGGATGCCGGGCTCTTGGCCGCGCCGCACACCAGCGCCGGGCGCATGCCAACCGAAATGGGCCTGCGCCTGTTCGTCGACGGCATCATGCAGGTCGCCCAGCCAAGCGAGGCCGAACGCGCCCAGATCGAACGCGGCCTCAAGCGCACCCGCGCGCAGGGCGGCACGATCGAGGCGGCACTCGCGGCGGCAACCTCGGCATTGTCAGAGCTTTCGGCCGGGGCAGGGGTAATCATGGTCCCCCGCCGCGAACCGCGGCTGATGCAGCTTTCGTTCGTGTCGCTGTCTCCCACGCGGGCGCTGGCCGTGCTGGTGGCCGAAGACGGCGGCATCGAAAACCGCGTGATCGACCTGCCGGCACCCACGGCGCCCTTCATGCTGGAGCAGGCCTCCAACTATCTCACCGCGCGGCTCGCCGGCCGCACCCTGGCCGAGGCGGTCGCCGCGATCCGTGCCGAAATTGCCGGCGGGCGCAGCGCGCTCGATGCCGCCAGCGCCGATCTGGTGCAGCGCGGCCTGGCGGTGTGGAGCATGGACGCGGCCCAGCGCCCGGTCCTGGTGGTGCGCGGCCAGGCCAATCTGCTCGACGAAGCCGCGCTTGGCGATATCGAGCGGGTGCGCCTGCTGCTCGATGAACTGGAAAGCGCCGAGGCGATCGCCGGCGTGCTCGACGCCGCGCGCGAGGCGCAGGCCACGCGCATTTTCATCGGCAGCGAGAACCGCCTGTTCTCGCTTTCTGGCTCGTCGGTGATCGCCTCGCCCTGGCGCGACGGGGAAGGGCGGGTGGTCGGCGTGGTGGGGGTGATCGGGCCAACGCGGTTGAATTATGCGCGCGTCGTCCCCATGGTGGATTTCACGGCCCAATCCTTGGGCAAACTTATCGGACAAGACGGATTTTCACGCAAATGACGGATAACGAGACGCGCCCGCAAGATGCAGAGCTGGAAGCCGAACTGGCTGGCGTGCCCGAGGATTTGAAGGAATCCGGCGCCGCTGGCCCCGATACCGAGCTGGCGGCCCTGCGCGAATCGCTCGAGGTGGCCAAGCAGGACGTGCTCTATGCCAAGGCAGAGACGCAGAACGTGCGCCGCCGCATGGAAAAGGACATTGCCGATGCGCGCGCCTATGCCGCCACCAGCTTTGCCCGCGACATCCTGTCGGTGGCTGACAACCTGGCCCGCGCGCTGGAAACCATCCCGGCCGACCTGCGCGACGATGACAAGTTCAAGAACCTGGTCACCGGCCTGGAAGCCACCGGGCGCGAGATCGAAAAGGTTTTCGGTAACCACGGCATCAGCCGCATCGCCGCCAAGGGCATGCCGCTCGATCCGCATCAGCACCAGGCGATGATGGAAGTGCCCTCGGCCGAGCATGAACCCGGCACTGTCGTGCAGGAACTCCAGGCCGGCTACACCATCAAGGACCGCCTGCTGCGCCCGGCCATGGTCGTCGTGGCCAAGAAGCCGGACTGATTGTTTCAGGGTTCTCACCACCCCCCCACCCCCCCACAACAAAAAAGAGGGGGGT
>CAYXUN010000056.1:0-11631 GCA_964468165.1 uncultured Novosphingobium sp.
CCGCCCCCCGGGGGGCCCCCGGGGGCCCCGCTCGATGGTTGGCGCCAGGGCAACCAGCCACCACGCCTTGCCCCCACCCCCACAATAGGCCGACGCCGCGCGGATAGGCAGCGGCCTAGTCCACCTGGCGCCATTGCCCGGGCGCAAGGCCGTCGAGCGTCCAGGTGCCGATGGCCCAGCGCACCAGGCGCAGGGTGGGATGGCCCACCGCGGCCGTCATCCGCCGCACCTGGCGGTTGCGCCCTTCGCGCAGGATCAGCTCAAGCCAGCAATCGGGAACGCTCTTGCGAAAGCGCACCGGTGGCACGCGCGGCCACAGCGCGGGCGGATCGATCCGGCGTACCCCGGCGGGCAGGGTCATCCCGTCCTTGAGCTGCACCCCGCGCCGCAGGGTAGCGAGCGCGGCTTCGTCCGGCTCGCCCTCCACCTGCACCAGATAGGTCTTGGGCGCCTTGAACCGGGGATCGGCAATGCGCGCCTGCAAGCGCCCATCGTCGGTCAAGAGCAGCAGCCCCTCGCTATCGAGGTCCAGCCGCCCGGCGGGGTAGACGCCCGGCACGGTGATGTGATCGGCCAGCGTCGGCCGGGCCGGGCCCGTGCTCTCGTTGGTGAACTGGCACAGCACGCCATAGGGCTTGTTGAACGCGATCAGGGCCATGGGCGCTCACTCTGCCCAATCGCCGTCATCGTCATCGTCTTCATCCTCGTCCTCGCCATCATCGAAGGCGAGCGTGCCCTGGTCGATCAGCGCGGTGACCAGCGCGGCCGTGCCCGGCGCGCCGGCCAGGCCCGGATCGAGCAGCACCAGCGCGCCGCCGCACAAGGCCTGGGCCAAGGCCACATCGGCGCAGGCCCAGGCCTGGCCATCGGCAAACAGCAGCGCGCCGGCCCCATCGCGGATATAGGCGAGGCGGTGGGCCGGGTTGCAGCGCAGCGCCACGCCTTGCACGAGCAGCGCGGCAACTTCGGCCTGGTCTGCCGCCATTTCGGGGCGCCAGTCGGTATCGGCATATTTGGCCTGGGTGTTCATCTGGCCAAACCAGCGGGCAAAGGCGGCGCGATCGGCCAGCGCTTCCAGCGTCATGGCATGCAGCCGATCGAGCGCGGCCGGGGTGATCTCGCCAGGGTGATCCTGCAGGAGGAGATCGGGATCGGCATAGCGATCGGCCTCGTGATCGGGCGCCGCTTCCAGCTGGTCGGCCACATGGGCGCCCCAACCTTCCACCAGTTCGGCGCGCGAGGGGGCGCGAAATCCGATCGAATAGGTCATGCAATCATCGCCCAGCGCCACGCCATCGTGGGCAAAGCCGGGCGGGACATAGAGAATGTCGCCCGGTTCCAGCACCCAATCGCCAGTGGCGGCAAAATCCGCGATCAGGGCAAGATCGGCATGCGCCTGGCGCGGGGTGGCGGCATCGCAGCGCGGCCCCACGCGCCAGCGCCGCCGGCCCAGCCCCTGGATCAGGAACACGTCATACTGATCGAAATGCGGCCCCACCCCGGCGCCATCGGTGGCATAGCTGATCATCACGTCGTCGATCCGCCAATCGGGCACGAAGCGGAACGGCGCGATCAGATCGGCCACCTGCGGCACCTGCTGATCCACCGCCTGGACCAGCAGCGTCCAGGGATCGGCGCCCAGGCTGGCAAAGCGGTCTTCGGGCAAGGGCCCGTGTTCCAGCACCGGCCCGCCCGCGCCGCGCACGATCAGGCGCGATTCCACCCCGGCTTCGCAGGCCAGCCCGGCCAGTTCGTCGGGATCGAGCGGATTGTGCCACGCCCCCCACGGATTGCGGATCAGCATGGGCTGCTTTTGCCAGGCCGTGGCGAGGAACCGGGCGATGTCGAAGTGGGCAAGGTGCATGGCGCGCTCATGCGCCGATGCATCGCCCCTTGTCAAAAGCCCTTGTCGAAAGGAGGCCACCGCCCCCGGGCCGCCACGCTTGAATTTGCCGTGCCGCCGTTCCATGCAGGGCCAGCAGGAGACGATATGGCCAAGCGCGCAAAAGCCGAACAGGCAGAGCCTTCAGAAGCAGTTATCGAACAATTGACCACCGGATCGGGCGCCCCCAGCAACGATCCGCGGGCGCTGGAAAAGGCGCTGGGCCTGCGGGTGCGCCAGTTGCGGCGCCAGCAGGATCTGTCGGTGGCCGATCTGGCCACCGCCGCCGGCCTGTCCACCGGCATGCTCTCCAAGATCGAGAACGGGCAGATTTCGGCCTCGCTCACCTCGATCCACTCGCTGGCCCAGGCGCTCAGCGCGCCGATCTCGTCGCTGTTCGCTTTGGCCGAAGAGCGGCAGGACTGCTCGTTCGTGGCGGCCGGGGAAGGCGTCAAGATCGATCGGCGCGGCACCAAATCGGGCCATGTCTATCAATTGCTCGGCCACCTGATGCGCGGCGACCTGGTGATCGAACCCTATCTGATCACGCTGTCCGACCGGGCCAGCCCCTATACCAGCTTTTCCCATGCCGGGACGGAGCTGATCCACGTGCTGGAGGGGGAACTGTCGTATCGCCACGGCGACCGCCGCTATGACCTCAAGCCCGGCGACACCCTGCTGTTCGACAGCCAGGCCCAGCATGGCCCGGAGACCATGGGGCCGGGCACGATCCGCTATCTGTCGATCATCGCCTATCCGCGCGGTCAGGCGGGGGCCTGACCGCGGGCGCGTAGAGCGCCTGTCACGAAGCTGTCTTCATCCAGGCTTAGCGCCCCGGCACGGAAGGAACGCCCGTGCCAGCCCAGCCCGTCCAGCCTGCATCGACCACGCAAACGCTTGCGCCGACGCTCGCGCCGACCCCATCCCATGTGGTGGCCTGGGTGGCGCGGCATGTCGTGCCGGCAGAGCCGCGCGTGCGGGCAGCGCTGCTGCGCGCCGGTGTCAGCCCGGCCGATGCCGACGATCTGATCCAGGAAGCCTATTGCCGCTTTGCCGCCATGGCCGATGTGGCCCACATCGCCCAGCCCGGCGCCTATTTCATGACCACGGTCAAGAATCTGCGCCGCGATGCGCTGCGCCGTGCGGCGGTGGTGCGGTTTGAAGACATTACGGAAAACGCCGCGCTGTTCGTCATGGAAGAAGCACATGGCGTGGAAGCCGTGGTGGCGGCACGGATGCAGTTGCGGTTGGTCGAGCGCCTGCTCGGCACCCTGCCCGAACGCTGCGCCACGATTTTCCGGTTGAAGCGGATCGAGGGCTTGTCGCAAAAGGCCATCGCCGCCCAGCTTGGCGTGAGCGAAAGCATCGTGGAAAACGATGTGCAAAAGGGGCTCAAGGTGATGCAACGGGCCATCGCCGAGCCGGCGGCCGAGGAATGGACAGGACTTGAACACGGGCGGGCCAGAACAACCGGTTGAAGACGGCACCGCCCACTGGGCGGCCCATTGGGCTGCCCGCATCGACGCAGAGCCCAATTCCGCACACGATCCCGCGCTGGCCGCCTGGCTGGCGGAAGACCGGCGCCATGCCGGGGCGCTGCTGCGCGCGCGGGCAACGCTGGCGCTGTTTGCGCCCGATGCGGTGGACCCGGCCACTGCCCCTGCACCATCAGAGCCACAGATCCCGGCGTCTCCGCCAGCCAGCCGACGGCCATGGACACGCGCCCTGGCCGTGCTTGGCGGGGTGGGCGCGCTGGCGGCGGCGACGGCGCTGGTCGTGTTGCCGCGCGGCGGCATGGCGGTTACCACGGGCATTGGCGAAGTGCGCCGGCTGGGCCTCGCCGATGGCTCGTCGCTGGCAATCGATGCCCGCTCGCGCCTCAATGTCGACGTGGCGCGTACTGGCACCCGCACGGTGGCGATGGACAGCGGCCGCGCGCTGTTTCGCGTGACTCACGACGCCGCCCATCCGTTTCAGGTGGTGGCGGGCGCGGTGACGATCACCGACGTCGGCACGGTCTTTGAAGTCAGCCGCGACGAAGACGCCGGAACGGTGGATGTGATCGTCAGCGAAGGCGCGGTGGACGTGGCAACGCCGCAGGGCACCCGCCGGCTGGTGGCCGGGCAGCGCGCCAGCTTTGCCGCGCGCGGTCCCTTGCCGGCCACCCGCACGGTCGATGCCGCCACGCTGGCGCGCACCATCGGCTGGACCGAGGGGCGGCTCGATCTCGATGGCGAAACCCTGCGCGACGCGGTGGCCGAGATGAACCGGCACAACCAGTTGCAGATCATCCTGGCCACCCCTGCGCTGGGGGCAGAGCCGCTCTATGGCGCGTTCCGCCTCAACGATCCCACCGCCTTTGCCCAGGCCGCCGCCGCCAGCGTGGGCGCCCATGCCCGGCCCGGCGCCGATGGCCTGGTGATCGAACGCTGACACCACGGCGCCGGCGAATTTTTTGCCGGCCAAGATAAGGAAAGCGGCCCCGCCCTTCGTCACGCCAGTGTCCCTGCCAGACGCGGGATCACATGAGGGGTTTTCAGCAATGTTCGCGCCGTTTCGCTCCGTCTCGACGCTTGCCCTGGCCGTGGCCGGGCTTTCCGCCATTCCCGCCGCGGCCCAGGGCATGCCCCTGCCGGGCGCGGTGACCGTGCATGTTCCGGCCCAGAACGTGGCCGATGCCGTGCACCAGTTCGCCACCCAGGCCCATGTCCAGATCGTGGTATCGGGCGCAGTGGCGCGCGGCCACCGCAGCGTGGCGGTGGACGGCACGATGGACGTGGCCAGCGCGCTGGCGCGCATGCTGGGCCAGACCGGCCTGGTGGCGCGCAGCACCGGCACGGGCGCCTTTGTGATCGTGGCCGAAAAAGGTGCCCTGGCCCCCGCTGCCGCCGCAGCGGAAGCGGCCCCTGGGGAAAGCGCCGAAGACGGCTCGATCATCGTGACCGGGGTGCGCGCCGCGCAGGAAGAGGCTGCCGCCGAAAAGCGCGACGCGCTCAACGTGACCGAAACCCTGCGCGCCAACGACGTGGGCAAGCTGCCCGACCAGAACGTGGCCGAAGCGATCAAGCGCCTGCCCGGCCTGTCTGTCGCCAACGACCAGGGCGAAGGCCGCTATGCCATCGTGCGGGGCATCGATCCGGGCCTGCTCAACGTCACGCTCAACGGGCAGACCCTGCCCGCGCCCGAGCCCGATGGGCGCCAGGTCAAGCTCGATGACCTGCCCTCGGCGATGATCCAGTCGGTCAGCGTGACCAAGTCGGTCCTGCCCAATCAAGACGCCAACGCCATTGCCGGCGAAGTGGCGATCCGCACCCGCACCGCGTTCGACAGCAAGGCACCCTTCACGTTCGACGCGCGCGGCGCGCTCGGCCGCTACAGCCTGAACCACAAGGCGGCGTGGGAAGCCGATGGCACGATCGGCGGCCGCTTTGGCGCCGAAGAGCAGTTCGGCGCGGTGGTTTCGGTCAACTATTCCCGCCGCAACATCGAAAGCGAAAACTACCAGGGTTCAAGCGCCTGGGCCAATGGCCTGCCCGATGGCAATGGCCTGCGCGATTACAACCTGACGCGCACGCGGCTGGGCATGGTCGGCAATTTCGACTGGCACCCCTCGCCCACCGCCAAGATCTGGCTGCGCACGAGCTACAGCGAATACAAGGACAACGAAACGCGCGACCAGAACCGCCTGGCGATCACCAATGCCAGCACCCTGGCCGCCACCGCCACGGTGCTGGTGCGCCGCCGGATCGAGAACGACAACACCCGCGCAGCGACGCTGGGCGGCGAGTTTTCCGATGTGGCGGGCGGCACGCTGTCGCTTTCGGGCGGGTGGACGCGCGCGGTGAAGAACGATCCGCTGCGCAGCGAATTCACCTATTCCACTGCCAAGGGCGGCGTCACCACTACCTACAACCCCGCCACCTATCCCTATACGCTGGCGGCCACCACCGATGTGTTCAACACGCCTTCGGCCTTCACCTTCAGCAAGGTGAACTTTGAAACGCGCCATGCCGCCGAGGAAATCTGGCAGGGGCGGATCGACTATACCCATCCGCTGGGCAGCCAATCCACGTTTGCCATCGGGGCCAAGCTGCTTTCGCGCGACAAGACCGACGATCACGACCGGCAGGATTACAAGACCACCGGCAAGATCGGCAAGACCGGCGGCGCGCTGGGCGATGTCGACTATGTGGGCGACACCAGCTTCATGGGCGGGCAGTTTCCGTTCGGCGCGCGGATCGATTATGCCGCCGCACGGGCCTGGTTCGATGCCAATCCCACGCAATATACGCTCGATACCGCAGGCACGATTTCCGACAGCCTGTCGAGCGACTATCGCGTGAAGGAAGACATTGTCGCGGCCTATGCCATGGCCACGCTCAAGACCGGGGCGCTCACCCTGGTGCCGGGCGTGCGCATGGAGCATACGGTGGACAAGGCCTTTGCCAAGATCGTCAACGCCGCCTCGACGTTGGCCGATGGCTACAACAGCTATGGCCGCAACAGCTACACCGATTTCTTCCCGGGCCTGACGGCGCGGATCGATGCGGTGCGCAACCTGGTCATCCGTGGTGCAGTGACCACCTCGATCGGGCGGCCCAACTATCCCGACCTGGCGCCTTACGTGATCGCCGATACCAGCGGCACGGTGCCGGCGGTCGCGATCGGCAATGCCGATCTGCAGCCCTATCGCGCGATCAACTATGATGCCGGGGTGGAATTCTATCCGGCGCCCGGCGCGATCCTGTCGGCCGGCTATTTCCACAAGGACATCCGCAACCCGATCTACAGCTTTGGCCAGAACCAGACCAACGTGACGCTGGGCGGAACGTTCTATGCCAACGCGCTGGTCACCCAGCCGATCAACGTGGACCGCGAACAGCTTTCGGGCGCGGAATTCAACGTGCAGTATCAGTTCACCCGCCTGCCCGGCCTGCTGGGCGGGTTCGGCATCTCGGCCAACTATACCCATGTCTGGGGCGATGCCCACGGCGTGCAGGTGCGCAGCGGCGCCATCCCGCTGGCGTTCCAGTCGCGCGATGTCGGCAACGTGCAGGTGTTCTTTGAAAAGTATGGCCTGTCGGCGCGGGTGGCGTTCAATTATCGCTCGGCCTATCTCGACACCCTGGGCGACAGCGCGGCGACCGATCAGTATACCGATGGCAATGGCCAGCTGGACGTGCACGTGGCCTATCAGATCAAGCCGCAGGTTACCGTGTTTGGCGATGCCACCAATCTCACCGATGCGCCGTGGCGCCGCTATCAGGGGGTAAAGAGCCAGTTGATCGAACGCGAACACTATGGCGCGATGGTGCGCGGTGGCCTGCAGGTGCATTTCTGATGCGCGCGCGGATCGCGGCGGGCCTTGCCCTGCTTGCCCTGCCCGGCATGACCGCGGCGCGTGCGCCCACGCTGGTCCCCACGCGGGCCCCAGTGGTGGAGCAGGTGGTGGTGGTGATGCGCCACGGCGTGCGCCCGCCGACCAAAGACCCGGCGATGCCGGCAGGCTTTGCCAGCCAGCCCTGGCCCGCCTGGCCCGTGGCGCCCGGCTGGCTGACGCCCCATGGCGCCAAGGCGATCGGCCTGCTCGGCAGCGCCGATGCGCGGACCTTCAAGGCCAGCGGCCTGTTGCCGGCGCGCGGCTGCCCTGCCCCTGGCCGCGTGGCGGTGGTGGCCGACAGTGACCAGCGCACGATCGCCACGGCCCAGGCCTGGACCGCCACGCTGCTGCCCGGTTGCCAGGTGGCGATCGATCATCTGGCGCAGGATGTGGAAGACCCGCGCTTCAACGCGATCGGCCACGGGCTGGGCCGGTTCGATCCGGCAGCAGTCGATGCGGCCGTCGCCCAGGCGGTTGGCCCCGGCGGCCTGCCCGCGCGCGAGGCGCAGCTGCGCCCGTTGATCGTGCGGCTGAACACCATCCTGTGCGGCCCGGCCACCAGCGGATGCGGCGTGGACCACAAGCCCACGTCGATCGCGCCAGCCACGGCCGGGCAAAAGCCCAAGCTGGCCGGGACGCTCGATCGCGCGTCGACCGCCGCGCAGATCCTGCTGCTCGAATATGCCGAGGGCAAGCCGATGGCCGACGTTGGCTGGGGCCGGGCCAGCGCCGCCGACGTGACCGCGCTGTCTGCGTTCCATGCGGTGGAGTTTGCGCTGCTCGCCCGCCCGCGCGCGGTGGCGGCGCCCGGCTTTGCCGGCCTCGCCCCGATCGTGCGCCAGGGGCTGACCGGGTCGGCGCGGATCACGATGATTTCGGGCCACGATACCACCGTGGCCAATCTTGCCGGGCTGATCGATGCGCATTGGCAGGTACCCGGCTTTGCCGCCGATGATCCCGCGCCGGGCGGCGCGCTGATCATCGAGCGGTTGCGCAGCGCCGGCGGGCAGGCCCTGGTGCGCGTGCGCTATCGCGCGCAAAGCCTGGATGCCATCCGCACCCTGGCCCCGCGCCCGCCGGTTAGCGTGGCCGTGCCGCTGCCGGGCTGCGCACTGCCCGGCAAGCCCACGCTATGCCCGCTGGACCGGTTCCTGGCGCTGCTGGCAGGTTAGGCCAGTTCGCCCCGCAGCACGGCGATGTGTTCAGGCCCGATGCCGCAGCATCCGCCCAGGATCGTCGCGCCCTCGGCCGCCCAGGCGCGGGCAAAGGCGGCATAGCCTGCGGGCGTGAGATCGGCGCGGATCGGGCTGAGGCCATTGTTCGCCTCGGCATCGGCACCCTGCGGGGGGAAGGCATTGGCATAGACGCCGATCGCCACCCCGCTGCCAGCCAGGGCAGCCTTGGCCTGGGCCACGGCGGCGGCCATCACTTCGGGCTGGCTGCAATTGAACAGCAGCGCCTGGGCGCCCAGCCGCCGTGCCGCGGCCGCAGCGGCTTCGACGCTTTCGCCCGAGCGCAGGTGCGGCGGCGCGGCCGGGTCTTCATCGGCCAGGGTAAACGAGAGCCACAGCGGCTTGCCGGTGGGCGCGATCAGATCGGCAACCAGTTCTGCCTCGGCAATCGCCGAAAGGGTTTCGGCCTGCCAGTGATCGACATGCGGCGCCAGCGCGGCCACCAGAACCGCCAGCACCGCGCGGCTGCGCTCCAGATCGATCAGGTCGGGGCGATAGGACCCCGAGACCGGCGGCAGCGATCCGGCCACCTTGACCGCGCGCGGCGCGGCATCAGCGACCTCGCGCGCGAGGCGCCCGGCCAGTGCCGCCCACTGCGCGCCATGGGCATCGAACCGGTCCTGCCCGATGTGAAACGGCACCACGGCATAGCTGTTGGTGGTGATCACATCGGCCCCGGCATCGACATAGCGCTGATGCACCTGGGCAACGAACTCCGGCGCCTCGATCAGCGCCAGGGCCGACCATTCGGGCTGGCGGAACGGCGCGCCGCAGCGCGCCAGTTCGCGGCCCGTGCCGCCATCGAGAATGACCAGGCTCACAGGTTCACCGTCAGGCGCAGGTAATACGATCCGCCGTTGATGCCATAGGGCGCAACGTGGGAATAGCGATCGTAGTTGAGCGCCTGGCCAATGTCGGTGGGAATGACGCGCGGGTGCACGTCGAACAGGTTGTTGGCCCCCACGCCCACGCGCACCTGCGGGTTGACGCGATAGCCGATGTCGAGATCGGTGAGCACGCGCGCGCCGGTATCGATGATGTAATAGGGTTCGGCATAGCCCTGGGCCTGGCGGGCATTGCTGTAGAACGTGTTGCGCAGCGTCAGATCCCATGCCCCGCTGGTCCATGCCGCGGCCAGCGAAGCCTTCCACGCGGGCGTGGCGGTGGTCAGGTTGGTGCGCTGCACGGCATCGACCAGCGACAGCCCGGCATCGGCCAGCACCGCCGGGGCGGCATGCACGCGGCGGATCGTGGTATCCACGTAGGCGAGCCCGGCATCCCAGCGGATCGTGCCCAGCGTGCCGGCCGGCATCACCCAGCTGGCGGTCATGTCCACGCCTTGGGTGCGGGTGTCGACGCCATTGGTGAAGAACACCGCGCTGACATTGCCCGGATCGAGCCCGGCCGGGATCGTGGTGCCGTTGGCGGCAATCGCCGCCTGGGCCAGATCGCCATAGAGATAGGCGCTTTCGATGATCCGGTTCTTCACATCGATGCGATAGGCATCGACCGTGATCGACAGGCCGTGCACCGGCTCTGCCACGAAGCCCAGGCTGGCGCTGGTGGAGGTTTCCGGCTTGAGCGCGGGCGCACCCAGCAGGTTGGCGCCGGGGGAGCCGAGCGGCAGCTGGATCGAGGCATAGCCGGTGGTGACGGTGGTGGCCGAATAGTTCTGCTGGGCCAGCGTCGGCGCGTGGAACCCGGTGCTGACACTGCCGCGCAGGGCAAAGCGGTCGGTCACGTCATAGCGGCTGGCGAGCTTGCCGTTGAGGCGGCTGCCCACGCCGTTGTAGTGCTCCCAGCGCAAGGCGCCCGAAAGCTCCCACGCCTTGACCGGGCGCAGCGTCAGGTCGGCATAGCCGGCCACGCTGTTGCGGTGCACGTTGGCCGCGTCGCTGGGGCGGAAGCCGGGGAAGGCCTGCGGGCCGCCGCTGTAATACGAGGTCGGCTCTCCGGCGCGGATTTCATAGGTTTCATAGCGGTTTTCCGCGCCGAACCCGAACGTCGCCGGGCCGGCCAGGCCGAGGTCGAACTGGTGCTTCACGTCCAGGTTGCTGGTCCATTCCGACGCGGCAAAGCCGCCCACGTTGAAATCGGTCTGGGCATTGCCGGTATCGGCCAAGAGATCGGGGTTGATCGTGCTGATATTGCGCAGCTTGACCGTGTCGCGGCCATAGGTGGACGAGAGATCCACCGCCCAGTCGCCGTGGCTCTTGATGCCGCCGGTCACGCTGAAATCGTGCTCGTTCAAGGTTTCCTGCGGAGTGAAGCCCTGGGGATAGAGCGCATCGACCGCATCGGAAAACCAGCCGGGCTGGCGCGGGTTTTCATTGGCGCGCGCCTTGCGCCAGGCATAGGTGCCAAAGCTGTAGAAATCGAGGGTTTCGCCCAGCGGGCGAGTATAGTCATAGCCGCCGCTGACCACGACCGAGCGCGGCATGCCCTGCACCTTGGCCGGCTGCACGCCGCCGCTGTCGCCGCTGCGGTTGGTGAAATCCTGATAGCGATAGCCGGCCGAAAGATGCAGCACGCCGCCATCCTTGAGGGCGACGCCCTTGTCGGCATTGGCCTGGATCGCCGTGCCATCGCCGGCGTAATACTTGCCGCCCTGCACCGACACGCCGCCCGAATTGGCATCATCCTTGAGGATGACATTGATCACCCCGGCGATGGCATCGGAACCATATTGCGCCGCCGCGCCATCGCGCAGCACTTCCACCCGGCCCACGGCGGCCAGCGGGATCATGTCGAGATCGACGACATTGGAGCCCTGCGAGGGATCGCTGTCGGCATAGATGCTCGAAGAGAGGTGACGCCGCTTGCCGTTGACCAGGATCAGCGTCTGGCTGGGCGACAGGCCGCGCAGCGCAAAGGTGCGCGCCAGGGCGCCCACGTCATAGCCCACCGCCGGGGCGTTGAACGAGGGCAGCACGCTGCGCAGCGAATCCACCAGGTTGGATTGGCCCGTGGCCGTCAGGGTATCGGCCTTGACCACATCGATCGGGGTGGCGCTCTGCCGCGCCAGACGGCCGCTTTCGCGCGTGCCGGTGACGATGATGGCGTCGCCGCTGGTTCCAGTGTCGGCAGCCGGCGCATAGGCGGCCGGCGCCTGGGGCGCGGCAAGCGCCCCCCTGCTG
>CAYXUN010000056.1:11641-28278 GCA_964468165.1 uncultured Novosphingobium sp.
GGCGGTGGGGTCCGGGGGGGCCCGGGGGGGCGGGGGGGGGGGGGGGGGGGGGCGCGCCTCCCCCCACGCTGCTGGCCGAGAGGCCAAGGGAAACCAGCGCCAGACGCAGCGGCGCGCGATAGGAAACGACGGAAAGTGCCACGAAAACCCCGGATCGGTTGGACGTCGGAAAAATCCACCTAATGACTTGAGTATTATTCGGTCAAATGAGCAGTTCGAAACATGCCAATCCTTGCACGGACTGTGGCAATCGCGCACTAGGTGCGCTGCTTGTGGCCCCCAGCCTGCGGAAAGTGCCTGCTTGACCGATCTGCCCCCTTCCAGCCCTTCCCCTTCCGGGCACCGATCCTCAGGCCCGCGTGCCCATCTCCACGTTGGCCATGCCATGCTGGTGGCGCTGGGCATGGTCATGTCGACCGACAGCCTCAAGACCGCGCCGACCGTGGCGGCCAATGCGCCGGGCGGGCACGTGCTGCTGCTGTGGGTGGCCGGCGCGCTGGTCACCATGGTGGGCGCGCTGTGCTATGTCGAAATGGCGGCGGCGTTTCCGGATTCGGGCGGCGAATACAGCTTTCTGCGCCGCGCCTGGGGCGGCCGCGTGGCAGCGCTCTATGCCTGGTCGCGCTTTGCCATCATGCACACCGGCTGGATCGCGCTGATGGCGCACCTGCTGGCCGACTATGCCAGTGCGCTGTGGCCGCTGGGCCATGCCGGACGCACTGCCCTGGCGCTGGCGATCGTGGCCGCACTCACCGCGCTCAACCTCGTGCATGTCAGGCTTGGGTTCCTGACCCAGGCGCTGCTGGTGGCGCTGGTGGCGGCGGGCTTTGCCTGTGTCACCGCCGCCGGACTGCTCGTGCCCGCCCCTGCCGCCGGGGCGCGGCTGGCCGGTGGCGGCAGCGTGGGCGTGGCGCTGATCTATGTGTTCCTGGCCTATGGCGGGTGGAGCGACATGGCGACGCTGTCGGGCGAGGTGCGCGGCGGGCGGCGGGCAATGCTGGTGGTGGTGATCGGCGCGCTGGCGCTGCTGATGCTGATCTATTGCGCGATGAACTGGGCGCTGCTGCGCGGGCTGGGGCCGGCGGGCCTGGCCGCCAGCACGGCGCCCGGCGCCGATCTGGCGCGCACCGCGTTTGGCCCGGCCGGCGCGTGGCTGACCGTGGGGATCGTGGCGATCTCGGCGATCAGCAGCATCAATTCCACGCTGATCGTGTGTTCGCGCGTCACCGCCTCTGCCGCGGCAGACCTGCCGGCGCTGGCCGCGCTGGGCAACTGGCACGACGCGCGCGGCACGCCGGCGCGGGCAACCCTGGCAGTGGGCGGGTTTTCCCTGCTGCTGACGGCGGTATCGGGCCTGTCGCAAAGCGGCTTTGGCGCGATGGTCGATTACATGACGCCGGTGTACTGGCTGTTCGTGATCCTGGGCATGGCCGCCCTGATCCGTCTGCGCCGCACGATGAAAGCACATGACTGGCCGGTGCGCACGCCGCTGTTCCCGCTGTTTCCGCTGGCTTTCATGGCACTGTCGGCCGCCATGCTGTGGTCCTCGCTCACCCAGCTGGGGCCGGGCGCCCTGGCCGGGGCCGGCGTGCTGCTGCTGGGCCTGGCACTGGGCCAAGTGGTGCAGCGGCGCGGAGCCACGGCCCAAACCGTCCAATAAACCTGAACAATTTGACCGGCCTTATCGGTATTTCCTTGAATAGCTGCACGGTCTAGACCGGCCTCACAGCCCGTCACGGGCGCCAGCTTTGGGAACACCGCCATGACCATCCGCACCCCCGATGTGCCGGGCATCGAATTTGCCCTCCTGCCCCCGGTCCGCGATCTGGGCGAAGGCTTCAAGGTTCGCCGTGCGCTGCCTTCGGCCCACCGCCGCATGGTCGGACCGTTCATCTTCTTTGACCAGATGGGCCCGGCCGCCTTTGCCGGTGGCGAAGGGCTCGACGTGCGCCCGCACCCGCACATCGGCCTCGCCACGGTGACCTATCTGGTGGAAGGCGAGATCCTGCACCGCGATTCGCTTGGTTCGGTCCAGGCGATCCGCCCGGGCGAGGTCAACTGGATGACCGCCGGGCGCGGCATCACCCATTCGGAACGCACTGCCCCGGACATGCGCAGCAGCGGCGGCCCGCTGTTCGGCCTTCAGGCCTGGGTTGCCCTGCCGACCCATGCCGAGGAAACCGATCCCGCCTTTGCCCACCACAAGGCGGATGAAATCCCGACGGGCGAGGTCGATGGCACCCGCCTCACCCTGATCGCCGGGCAGGTCGATGGCCTGACCTCGCCGGTCAAGACCCTGTCGGACCTGGTCTATGCCGAACTGGTGATCGCGCCGGGCGGGCGCTATCGCGTGGCGGCCGATCACGTGGAGCGTGCGCTCTATGTGGTGAGCGGCGAGATCAGCGTGGGCGGCCAGACCGGCGGCTTTGCCACCAGCGAGCTGATCGTGCTCAAGCCCGGCGCCGAAGTGGTGATCGCAAGCACGGCGGGCGCGCGGGTAATGCTGATGGGTGGCGAACCGTTTCCCGAAAAGCGCCACATCTTCTGGAACTTCGTCTCGTCGCGGCCCGATCGCCTGGAACAGGCCAAGGCAGACTGGAAGGAAGACCGCTTTGCCCACGTTCCCGAAGAACACGAGTTCATCCCGCTGCCCGAATAAGTCGCTGTGACGCAAAAGCCACAGCAGAAACACAGCAACACTTCGTTGCATGAGGGAAAAGGAACAGACAGCATCGCAGCCTAACCCCGGTCATCTCGGCGCAACCTGCTGCCGGAGATGGCCGGGCTTTCCCTTGCCATCGTCCGAGACGGGCAGGCGCCGAGACGCAGGCGGAACCGTTTCTCGATGACCGTGAGGGAAGGACAGTTCCGATGATTCAACGCTCTGCACGCCGCCGGGCCGGCCGTATCGCCTTGGCCGCCACGCTGGCCGGCGCATCCATGGCCCTGGCCAGCGCGGCCAAGGCGGAAGACACCGCGCCGCCTTCGGCCATCACCATTTCCGGCAGCGCTGCCGTGGTGACCGATTATCGCCTGCGCGGCGTGTCGCAATCCAACAATGGCTTTGCCCTTCAGGCCGGCGTCACCATTGCCCATGAAAGCGGCTTCTACGTCGGCACCTGGGGTTCGAACCTGGCCGGCTGGGGCACGTTCGGCGGCCCCAACCTGGAACTCGACGCGATCGGCGGCTTCAAGAAGTCGTTCGGCCCGGCCACGCTCGACGTTGGCCTGACCTGGTACATGTATCCGGGCGGCGCGGCCAAGACCGACTTTGCCGAACCCTTCGTCAAGCTGTCGGGCACTGTCGGCCCGGTCTCCGCACTGGCCGGCGTGGCCTATGCCCCCAAGCAGCAGGCGCTGGGTCAGTGGTATGATTCGGGTGCCAGCTATGTTGCCGGCACGCCCGAACATCCCGGCGCCAAGAACGACAACCTCTATGTCTGGGGCGATGTGAGCGGCGCGATTCCCTCCACCCCGGTCACGCTCAAGGCCCACCTCGGCTATTCCAAGGGCAACCCCGGCCTTGGCCCCAATGGCACCAGCGTGGCGCCGACCGGTTCCTATGCCGATTGGCTGCTGGGCGCAGACCTGGCGCTGGGCAAGGTGGTGCTGGGAATTGCCTATATCGATACCAACATCAGCGATGCCGACGCCGCCTATCTGCGGCCCAACTTCACCAAGTACCAGGTCCAGGACGGCGCCTCGATCTCGTCCTCGCGCGTGGTGCTGTCGGCCACGGTGAACTTCTAACACCCACCTTTTTCCACCAGGTACGCACGACTGTCCCTCGCCAGCTGCAACGCTGGCGGGGGATTTTTTTGCCCGTGATCCAGGCCGGTTGCGACAATGCGGCCCCCTCCGAACGAAACTGCCCCCACGGGCCAGATGGCCGGTGGGGGCAGCGGGCGCGTGGTGCGCCATCCATGAGCCGGGATGGGGGTGGGCTCAGGAGTTGGGGCAGGCAACTCTGCCGATCAGGCCGCGTGGGGTACCGCGCGCAGGATCGGCTCGGGGCCCGATACGGTCACCGCGTTGCCCTGCTGGCGGCGGCGGGCCAGCCATTCGCGCAGGGTTTCGGCAGTGGTGTGGTCGATCGCCTTGACCCGGCCCAGATCGAGGTGGACCCGGCGATCGGCCGGCAGGTCTTCGAGCACGGCGTTGAGCTTGGTCAGCCGCAGGAACGTGGCTGCGCCCTTGAGCTCAACCTTGGTGCCGTCACCATGATCCTGGGCATGCACGCCAAGGTTCAGGTGCTTTACGTGCGGCAGCAGTTCCACCAGCGACAGCGCCATGCCGACCAGCACGCCGGTCAACAGATCGGTCGAGACGACAAGGGCAAAGGTCACCGCCCAGATGGCCGCGGGCAGCGGGCCATAGTGGGTGAACAGGTGCTTCACATGCTTGAGGCTGACCAGCTTCCAGCCGGTCACCACCAGCACGCCGCCCAGCGCCGCCATCGGCACTTCGCGCAGCAGCCAGGGCAGCAGGGCGACAAAGCCCAGGATCCACACGCCGTGCATCACCGC
Source organism: uncultured Novosphingobium sp. (assembly GCA_964468165.1). GTDB lineage: Bacteria > Pseudomonadota > Alphaproteobacteria > Sphingomonadales > Sphingomonadaceae > Novosphingobium. The sequence goes on from CAYXUN010000056.1 coordinate 16,168, forward strand.
CGACCAGCGGCTTTGCGCGCCGGCCTGGACATTGGCCGAAGAGCGCACGATCACGCCGGTCATCGGCAGGGCGCCAACCATGCCGCACAGCAGGTTGCCCACGCCCTGGGCGCGCAGTTCCTTGTTATAGTCGGTGCGCACGCCGTTGTGCATGCGATCGACCGCGGCGGCCGAGAGCAGCGTTTCCGCGCTGGCGATAAACGCGATCGCCACGGCCGAGACCAGCAGCGCCGGCTTGGCCAGCAGCGGATCGAGGAACGCGCCGCCCGGCGCGGCAAACGCGGCGCTGAGCGAATCCGGCACGGCAATGCGCGCCACCGGCAGGGACAGCATCGCGGCCAGGACCGTTGCGGCCACGACCCCGATCAGGGCGCCCGGTACCAGGGCCAGCGCCTTGGGCTTGAGCTTGTCCCAGCCCAGCATGCCCACGATCGTCACCAGGCCCAGGACCAGCGCCATTTCGCTGGCGCGCCAATCGAACGGCGACAGGCCCAGCACGCGCGCCGGGATCATCGACAGGTTGGCAAGGCCGTTGGACATCGGCTTGGCATCGAACAGGATGTGGAACTGGCCCACCACGATCAGGGCGCCGATGCCGGCCAGCATGCCGTGCACCACCGCCGGGGAAATGGCGCGGAACACGCCGCCCAGGCGGGCAACGCCGGCCACCAGCTGGATCAGCCCGGCAACGAGCAGCACCGGGCCCAGCGCGGAAAGGCCGTTGTCGCGCACGAATTCGAACACGATGACGGCAAGGCCCGCCGCGGGGCCGGAAACCTGCAAGGGAGAGCCGGCCAGCAGCCCGACGACGATGCCGCCGATGATGCCGGTGACCAGGCCCTTTTCCGGTGGCACGCCCGAGGCGATGGCAATGCCCATGCACAGCGGCATGGCCACCAGGAACACCACGATCGACGCGGTGAAATCGCGAACGAGGCCGCCCCTTGCGGGGGCAGCCTCGGGCGATGCAGCGAGTGCTGCCTGGCTCATTCGGCCGCCTCCGCCAGGGCGGGTTCACGCGCAAAGCGCGGTGCGGCGGCCAGGGCCACCGGCAGCGGGCGATCTTCGCGTAGCGGCACGAATTCACCGGTATCGCCATCCAGGCCCAACACCTGGCCGGCGCTGATATCCACGAACCAGCCATGCAGCGACATTTCGCCACGGGCGATCGCCGCCGAAACCGAAGGATGGGTGCGCAGGTGATCGATCTGGGCGATGATGTTCTGCAGGCTCACCGCGCGCACGCGCTCGCCGCCGTGCAGGTGCGGCGAGCAGCTCGACACGACATGCTCGGCCGCCGCGCCATGGCGCAGCCAGGCGACAACGTTGGGCATGCCCTGCGGCGGCTCGGGCGCGGCCAAGGCCTTCATCGCGCCGCAATCGGAATGGCCACACACGATGATGTCGCGCACGCCCAGCGCCACCACGGCATATTCCACCGTGGACGACACGCCGCCGTTCATCGTCGAATAGGCCGGCACCATGTTGCCGGCGTTGCGGCACACGAACAGGTCCCCAGGCTGGGCCTGCATGATCTGCTCGGGCACGATGCGCGAATCCGCGCAGGAAATCATCAGCGCCTTGGGCGCCTGGCCGTGGGTGGACAGTTGGCCATAAAGCTCGCTGCTCTGGGGAAACACGGTCTTTTCGAAACGGAAAACCCGGCCGATAAGTTCGTTCATGGGGAGGTACCTCCTCTTGAATATCTGATGCGCCAAGGCGAGTGCCGGTGCGCTTGATCAAGAGTGGTAAGGCCGTGTCTTTGCCCGGTGCCGTCGGAACTGTAAGGAACTATTTCCGTGGCGCTGCGGCAGGATAGCCAGCCTTGAGCGGCAGACGAACCGTGGCGACAAGGCCGCTGACCGGGCCGGCTTCGCCCGGTTCCGCGCGGCGATTGGCCAGAATCAGTGTGCCGCCTTCCGCCCGGATCGCGCGCTTGACGATGGCCAGGCCCAGCCCCATGCCCGGGGTATCGCGCCCGCGTGCGGCGTCGAGGCGCACGAACGGCTGTGTCACTTCGTCCAGCCGGTCCACCGGAATGCCCGGCCCGCGATCGGCCACCACCACTTCGGCCCATTCGCCCGCGGCGCGCACCGTTACTTCCACGTGGCCGGCATAGTGCAGCGCGTTTTCCACCAGGTTGCCCAGCGCACGGCGCAGCGACACCGCGCGCGCCTGGATCACCAGGCGGTCCTCGCCGTCATAGGTGGCGTCGCCACCCTGGTCATAGGCATTGTCGACCAGCGTCATCGCCATGGCCGCCAGGTCCACCGGCTCGGCCGGGATCTGCCGCCCTTCCCCCTCGACATAGGCCTGGAGCGAGGCAAGCAGGTGCATCATCTCGTCGATATCGTGGACCATATCCGCCTGCGCCTCGCGATCGAGCCCGGCATTGTCGAGCCGCAGCCGCAGCCGGGCGAGCGGCGTGCGCAAGTCATGGCCGATCGCCAGCATCGACTGCGTGCGATCGAGCATCTGGCGATAGATGCGGCTCTGCATGCGGTTGAAGGCGCGGATCAGGCGCCGCACCTCGTCCGGGCCGCGCTCGGTCAGCGGTTCAGGCGGGCCAGCGCCCACCCGCCCGGTGGCAGAGACCAGCGCCTTGAGCGGGCGGATCGTGGCGCGAAACAGCACCCAGGCCAGGACCACCAGCAGCGGCGTGGGCACCAGCAACACGGCGAGGCGCCCGGCATTGAGCGTCCACGCCTCGCTCGCCTGGGTGCGGAACACGACGCCCGACCCGTCCTTGAGCAGCATCGCCCCGTTGACCGATCCGGGCGAAGCGAGCGAGCGCAGCGAAAAGCGGGGATCGCCCGAGGCGAGTTCGGGCGCGGCATCGAGCACCTGCGCGCGCAGCCGATCGAGCGGCAGGGCATCGTCGCCATGGGCAAGGCGCGGCTTCCACGCCAGGGAAAAGCGCGGCGACGACAATCGCTCGGCCAGCGCCGGGCGGTCGGCCGGCTCTTCTGCTTCCAGCGCGCGGCTGGCGATCACCAGGTTTTCGGCAATGCGTGCGGCATCATCGCTGCGCAGGGCAAAATTGCTGGCGCGATCGAACAATACGGCGTTTGAGCCGAAATCGATCGCCGCCATCAGCACCAGAATGGCCAAGAGCCGCTCCGGCAAACCGAAGCGGCGCATGGCCCGGCGCAGCGACAGCCGGCGCCGGGGAATCATGGGCGGCGCTGCATCACGTGCGGGTGACTTGCGCCTTGAACATGTAGCCCACCCCGCGCACCGTGGCGATGGGGGCTTCGCCGCCCGCCGCCGTCAACTTGCGGCGCAGGCGCGATACCAGCACGTCGATGCTGCGATCGGAACTGTCACCCAGGCGAGTGCGCGACAGCTCGATCAAGCGTTCGCGGCCCAGCACGCGCTGCGGCTGCGCCACGAACGTGGCGAGGAGATCGAATTCGGCGCCGGTCAGGTCCACCATCACGCCATCGGGGGCATGCAATTCGCGGCGGGCGAGCGACAGGGTCCAGCCATCGAAGCGGATTTCGCTGGCGCGCTCGCCCGGTTCGGCTGCGGCCAGGCCATCGCCGCCCTGCCCGCCACGGCGCAGCACGGCACCGACGCGGGCGACCAGCTCGCGCGTGCCAAACGGCTTAGCGAGATAGTCATCCGCCCCCAGTTCCAGACCGAGCACGCGGTCTTCCTCGCTGCCACGGGCGGAAATGAAGATGATCGGCACGTCGCTCAACCGCCGCAACTTGCGGAACAGCTCGATCCCGTTGGTGCCGGGCAGCATGATATCGAGCACGACGAGATCGGCCGGGGCGCTGTCGAGCAGCACCCACATTTCCGCGCCGGTGGCAGCCGGGCGCACTTCATAGCCATGCTCGCGCAGTGCGCGGGCCGTCAACGTGCGCAGGGGGCCATCGTCTTCGACAAGCACGATGGAGGGGGCAAGACGGGTGGCCAGCATGGCTGTGCTACGCAATTGCGCTCCTTTGGTTCCAGGCTCGGTCATACCGCTGCCTCAGCGCGCATCCTCGCGCACCACGGCGTTCTGGGCAAGGGCAGCCTCGCCAATCGCGGTACGGCGGAAGCAACCGCGGTTCTTGCCCGGATCGGGATGGCAGGCGGCCACGGCCACGCGCCCAGCAGCCGCATCGGCGCGTTCGGCCACGGGCGCGGCAGCGGCCACAGCGGGGCGGCACAGCGCCGGTCGGCCGGGCGCGCCCTGGCACACTGGCGCGGGATGAGCCGCAGCGGTGGGGGCGGCCAGCAGCGGAGCAGCCGGGGCCGAAAGGGTCGCCAGGGCGAGGAGGGAAGCGAGGATCATGAGGGGACACTCCACGGGAAAACTTGGTCGCGTCCGGGGTAACACCCTCGCTTTTGCGCAATGGGTGCGGCTTCGTGAAGAAGTGTTGCTGCGCAAGAAAAGATTGCGCTTTCATGTCCATCCGGCGCGCCATGCCGCAGCAAAGCGCCGCCGTGGCGGGCAGAGCGGCCGGCGCGCGCGCGGCCGGCGCGATTACGTTTCGTTGCGCGGGCGTGTCTCGATCGCGGCGCTTTCGCGTGCTGGCGGGGCGCCAGGGGCCAGGGCCTTGCCCGGCGCTGCAGCAAAGCCATGCAGCCCCAGCCACCATTGCAGGGCGATCACCGCGCCCTTGGCCGGCTGCAGCAGGCCCAGCACCATCGCCACGGTCATCGCCAGGCAAACGGCCATCATCACCGGCCACGACAGCGTGGTGTGCAGGCCAAGCCCGATGATCACCGGCGCCATGACATGGCCGGTCACCAGGATCGCCAGGTAGGGGGGAAAATCGTCGGCACTATGGCCGCGCCAGTCCTGCGCGCAGGCCGGGCACTGTGCCACCGGGCGCAGCCAGGCGGCAAACAGCCGCGCCCCGCCACAGCGCGGGCATTGGCCCCGCGCCCCGCGCCACAGGGCATCTGCCAGGCGGCGCGGGGGATGGCGGGTCATTTCTTGGCGAACGGGTTGGTCGGGCTGCGCAGCGTCAGCCGGATCGGCACCGCCTCGAAACCCAGCGAGCGGCGGATGCCGTTGACCAGATAGCGGCGATAGCTTTCGGGCAGCTGATCCAGCCGCGTGCCGAACATCACGAAGCTGGGCGGGCGGGTCTTGGCCTGGGTGATATAGCGCAGCTTGATGCGGCGGCCGCCTGGCGCCGGCGGCGGGTTGGCCGCCAGGGCATCATCGAACCAGCGGTTGAGCGCGGCGGTGGGCACGCGCTTGCTCCAGGCATCGCGCAACGTGAAGGCGGCCGAGAGCAGCGTGTCCAGCCCCTTGCCGGTGCGGGCCGAAACCGCCACCAGCGGCACGCCGCGCACCTGCGCCAGGCCATCGTCGAGCGCCTGGCGCACGCCGTTGAACAGGCCGCTGGCGTCTTCAGCCACGTCCCACTTGTTGATGGCGATCAGCAGGGCGCGCCCTTCTTCCAGCACCATCGAGGCGATCTTGAGGTCCTGGTGTTCCAGCCCGCGCGTGGCATCGAGCAGCAGGACGACCACTTCGGCAAAATCGATCGCGCGGCGCGCGTCGGCCACCGACAGCTTTTCCAGCTTGTCGACCACCTGGGCCTTCTTGCGCATGCCGGCGGTGTCGATCAGGCGAATCGGCCGCGCCTCGCCATCGCGCGGGTCGGTCCAGTTCCAGTCGATCGCGATCGAATCGCGGGTGATGCCCGCTTCTGGCCCGGTCAGCAGGCGGTCTTCGCCCAGGAAACGGTTGATCAGGGTGGACTTGCCGGCATTGGGCCGTCCCACGATCGCCAGCTTGAGCACGGCCTTGGGATCGTATTCGGCCTCCTCGTCGGTGGCCTCTTCCTCGTCCTCGGCTTCCTGCTCGGCAAAGTGCGGCAGCAGCGCCTCGAACAGGTCGCCCATGCCTTCGCCATGTTCGGCCGAAACCCCGACCGGGTCCCCAAAGCCGAGCGCGAACGCCTCGAACAGGCCATGGTCGCCGGCGCGGCCTTCGGCCTTGTTGGCCAAGAGGATCACCGGAATGTCATGCCCGCGCAGATAGCGGCCGATTTCCTCGTCCAGCGGGGTGATGCCGGCGCGCGCATCGATCACGAACAGCGCCACGTCGGCGCCTTCCAGCGATGCTTCGGTCTGCATCCGCATCCGGCCGGGCAGGCTGGAGGGATCTTCGTCTTCCCACCCGGCGGTGTCGACGATGGTGAATTCAAGGCCCAGCAGCGACGCATCGCCAAAGCGACGGTCACGGGTGACGCCGGGCTGGTCGTCAACCAGCGCCAGCTTCTTGCCGACGAGCCGGTTGAACAGAGTGGACTTGCCCACGTTGGGCCGTCCGATGATGATAACCTGGGGACGCATAGCCCCCGTTGGCCCGGCTTGGCGCCAAAGGCAAGCGGGCGTTGCATCACGCTGCCGCGCAGGCGCCAATTGTGAAACCGCCGTTAACCATGCCGGTCAGGCGGGCATTGACCATTTGCCGGCACAACAGCGCCATGGTGTGGTGGACAAGAACAGGGCCGTTGGGCCTCGCCGCGGGGGCGGCACTGATCGCCGGGATGATCGCCTCAGGGACTGCCGTGGCAGCCCCGATCGCCCTGATTCCCGGCCCGGATCAAACCGATGGCGCGCCGGCCGATACCGCCGGGGCGCTGCCCTATCTGCAATGCGTGCCTTATGCCCGGCAGGTTTCGGGCATCCAGCTGTTTGGCGATGCACATACCTGGTGGGACCAGGCCGAGGGCCGCTATGAGCGCGGCTTCACCCCCAAGCCGGGCGCGGTGATGAGCTTCCATCCCTATGGCGCGATGCGCCTGGGCCATGTCGCCATGGTCAGCCGGGTGATCGATTCGCGCACCGTGCTGCTGCGCCATGCCAACTGGTCACCGATCAACGGCACGCGCGGGCAAAAGGAAAACGACGTGCGCGCGGTCGACGTGTCTGACGCCAACGACTGGAGCGCAGTGCGCGTGTGGTATGCGCCGATCCAGGGCCTGGGCACCACGCACTGGCCGGTCGACGGCTTCATCTACAACCGCCCGCCCGCGCGCCACCTCGGCACCGCCACGCCGCTGAGGCTCGCCAGCGCGACTGCCACGCCGCGCAGCATGATGCAGCCCGCCGTGCAGCGCCAACTGCTGATGGCCACGCGCGCGACAGCCGCGTCGCGCAACCCGATCGATGCTGATTTCCTGAGCGGCGTTGCGGTGGAAACAGCAGCGCCGAAACCCGCCGCGCCCGTGCGCACGACGGCGCGCATCAGGATGGCGCAGGCCAATATGGCGGCCAGTGCCGCTGCAACGCGGCGCGAACAGACCAGCCTGGCGCGCAGCGATGATCCCATCGGCCGCATTATCGCCAGCCGCACCGGCGCCAGCGCGGGGATGGGAATCGGGCGCCTGCGCTGAACGCCGGCACCCGATCAACCCAAGGATCAGGCCTTGGCCACCGGGGCGTCTTCGCCCAGGTCTTCGTACCATGCCTCGACCGGGCCGGAGAGCTTGAGCGTCAGCGGGTTGCCCTTGCGGTCCATGGTCTTGCCGGCCTGCACGCGCACCCAGCCTTCGGAAATGCAATATTCCTCGACATTGTTGCGCACGGTGCCCTTGAAGCGGATGCCCACGCCGCGGCCGAGCTTGTCAGCGTCAAAGAACGCGCTGCGCGGGTTGATCGCCAGCCGATCGGGCGGCACATCGGCGCCGGACGTGGCAGGTGCGGTGGAAGGAGCGGCAACAGCGTCCGCGTTTTCGGGCGTTTCGATTGGATCGGTCATGGGGAGCGAAATATCTTCACATGCCCACTTGTCAACGTTGCGCAACGCCGTTAGAGGCCGCCTCCACACCCCGGGGCCGACACGATCGACCACCGCGGGACGCCATTTCGGCGGGCGCGTAGCTCAGCGGTAGAGCACACCCTTCACACGGGTGGGGTCGCAGGTTCAATCCCTGCCGCGCCCACCATAAAACCCTCTGAAACAAGGGGATTTTATGGAAACCACATTCCGTCGAAAAATGTTGGATGCGGAAAATAACGGGAACAAACGTCCCATTTCGCATCTTGCCCGTACAAATCGCGTACACGGCCATCACGCTCTCTCCTTCCTTTTGGCAACGCCGGCGCTGAACAAAGTCAGCTTGGTCCGCTCCTCGGCAGCCCGCAGACCACGCAATTGCGCCTCGTGAATTTTTTCTGCCGCCTGCTCGGCGTGGGTATAAGTTCTGCGCATCAGACTGGTGTCGGACCACCCCCCGAATTCACCCGCAGCCTTCTCGTCGATGCCCTGCCGCACGTTCATTTCCTGGCCGAAGCCATGGCGCCCGGCGGCGTGAAATGGCAGCAGATCGATGCCAGCCAGTTTGCAGGCCTTGGCCCATCCCTTCCGAGGACTTGATCGGTCTGCGAAACCGAAGACCCTCAGATTATCCTGAATGCGCTCGAACCCGCGCGGATAAAGTCGAGGCAGGGATGCCAGTTCCCTGACCAAATCCTGCGGAACCGTGATCCAGCGGTCATCGTGCCCTTTGGCCGCCGGGATGCAGACCATGTTCTGATCCAGCCTCAAATGACGATCGGGATGCATCGCCACGGCCTGGCTGATCCGCGCGCCCGTCATGAACATAAACATGGCCAGAGCAGCATGACGCCGCGGCGCGTACTGGCGGAATTTGAGCAGCCATTCCCAGCTTCCTGGCGTCTTCTTGACCCGGCTTTTCCGACCGCGCTTGAGATCCTGTGCGACTCGCTCCTCTTTGGAATAACCCTTGATGCGGATCGGCGCGCAGCGGCCAAGGTCATGCGCATTGTTGATGACAGAGCGAACGGGCGTCACGACATGGCGCACCCACGTGTCTGTCGATGCCTCTGGATAGAGTTCCCCGCCCAGTTCACGCACGAGCTTGGGCGTAATGTCTGCGACAGCCATCGAGCCAAGCTTAGTCAAGATTGGAACGAGATACCCAGCATCCGCTTCGCTCGGCTTGTAGAGAAGCACAGCATCAGCGAATGTGAACTTGGCAGGCGGCTGCGCCTCGGCATCCTCGCCTAGGACGTGGCGGCGTATTTGCCTCTCTTCCTCGGCACGACACCAGTCCCACGCGCCTGCTTCTTCAGATGCTCCAGTGCTGCATCGATAGTAGTCGGTGATGGGGGCGCCGAGATATTCGACGCGCCCGCGCGCCCACCACGTGGGGCCTCTGCGGAACGGTTCGAGGGGCATGGTTTGCGATATTCCAAAATTTGGTCGATCTGATCGGCGGTGATGATCATGTTCCGCCCGAGCCGGTGGAAGGCACCGATGCGGTTGGCCTTCTCGCGCAATGCTCGTTCGGAAATGACAAGGCCCCGGGTGGACAGCAATTCAACCCATTCGCTGGGCGGCCTCCCGGAATCGAGAATGGATGAGAGGACAGCCATTCCAAGAGCTCCTCATTGGTCAGTTTCTGGGATCAGGGTCTTGCGCCGGACTGGCCAGGGTGAGTCGCCCTATCGGGGTTGACCGACCTGCGGCAGCCACGAAGTGGTTTGCCACATAATCTTCAATGGCGGTTTCCGGCAGAAGAAGCCGACCGTTGACGCGAATATGGGACAGCAACCCCCGCGCAACCATACGACGGACGCGAGACTCCGGCCAACCGCTGCGCGCGGCCAGCTTTGGCAGTGTCAGCAATTGCATGACTAGCACCTCTGTAGTAGTTTGTGATGGGAGTTTGGCAGAAACTCACAATTATTGGAGTAACTCATGTTTGTGAGTTCCGTCAAGGCAGAATCGTGCACGGGTGCAGAATGAGCATCGGCGCGCGTTTTCTGGAGATCCGAAAGGCAAAGGGGCTGAAGCAAACCGATGTCGCGGAAGCGATCGGCATTTCGCACGGCGCCTTGGTCAATTATGAAAAAGGGCGTGAGCCTCCGGCCTCGGCGATCCTCGCCTTCAGCCAGGTCTATGGCGTCAGCGCAAATTGGCTTCTAACCGGCGAAGGCCGACCTGATGCCGAAAGCCTGGACAGTATCTATGCCCGTTCAATCGCGACGGCTTGGGCGTTCCTGAGCCGCGGTGGCGACGATGTGGAACAGGACGCGCTTATCAAACTCGGTGGCGCGCTGTTTCAATACCTGCTGGAGCATGGCGAGATCAGCCCCGCCATGAGTGAGAAGATTTTTGCCCTGAGCGCCTGACATGAACGACAACCAGCTACCACCGATTGCCGACGAACGGCTCCTAGCCGCGATGAAGGCCGTCAACCCTCCGGTAGAAAAGCTGTTGGCTGACCGCCTCGCACTGCGGCAGGAGATGAGGCAAGCTAAAGATGAGCTCGAACGTGTCCGCTATCACTTGATCCCGAAGTACATTGGTATCGTTAAAGCCATAGCGCTTGGGGCAGCAACGTTGGCTCTCATCGCCTTGGCCCTCGCTCTTTTCAAAGGCCTTTTCGACGTGAAAACCACAGCGACCCTCTTTGCCTCTCTCCTATTGCCAGTCTGGATCGTAGATCAAGCCGAAAAGAAGTTTGGCCGCTGGGTACTTCATCACAATGGGCAAGCCGAGTATATCGAACAGAACAAAACGAATGAGTGACCAGCCAAAGGCCGATAAGTTCAAGCGGAGAGACAGAAGCCCTCTTATTGGGTATGGCTTTCCAGATAACGCATAATGATTGCCGGATCGGCCGGATAAGCGATAAATTTACATGCCTGCACACGCTAGAATTGAAGTCCTGTCAAACCGGCTCAATGTCGGCTTCTTGCGCCCCGCCGGACATTTCGGCAGGGCCAGTGCCGTCACCCGTGCGCCCGGCTCGGAAATTCCGGATATCGTCCCCTCTCTCTGACAAGTTCCGAGATAACGCCGCCCCGATATACAACCGCAAATCTGCGTTCGTGAGATTTTAGGGTACTGGTACGAGCAGCGGTTGGGTCACATGGCGATAGCCTGACTGGTGTATGTCGCGCCATCGACTGTGGTCACGTCCGTCAACCGAACGAGTGAAAGACGCTCGATCCAGCAGGAGTTCGCGGCCAGGTGCAGCCTTGGACATCGCGGTTGCGAAAGGAAGATGGCCTTCCACCCGTATCAAATAGGCACGGAGATTTGGATAGGGCTACAGATCGAACAGGATGAAGGCACGCACGGTGGTTTACGGAAACCTCATCACGAAATCCGCGACATTGAAATCAGCACCGGCCAGCCATTGATGCCCTTCCGCGGAATACGACTCTAGCTCATCCAGGTTGCGATTGGCTCGATCACGCTTAAGCCTCGCCATGGCTACTTCAGCCATCAGCATCATCAGACACGGCATCAGCGAATTATTTACGTCATGGTTCCTAATTCCCTACCATAAGATCGGTACGTTTTCGATTGGAGGCCTGGAAATCGTCAGGACTGCCTATGGTGCATGAATTCTGTTCTTCGTCTCGTTCCCCATATCCATGCTTCAGGATCTGAAGCGTGTGCGTATTCCTGCCGTGGCCACCATCAGTCAGGCGGTTGGAGCGCAACCAATTTGGTGAGTAGCCGCCCCACCCCATCTAACGGCCTCGTGTTCTGAGAATTAGCGCAGGGAAGGGTGGCAGGAGATGTGGAACCGGCGGCGAAGTTGATGCCGGCTCAACATTTGCATCGCTTAGAATATCTTGTTTGCCGCGACCAAAGACTGATTCCCAGCTATTAGCTACGATGGTCCGGCGTGAACGGAAGCCCAGCCTGCGGAGCTTCTCGACGGCCTTATCGTATCTTTCCGAAGCAATTTCTGAGTTCATTGACGAAGAGCCCCGGCTGCTCGAAGGCCGCGAAATGACCGCCCTTGTCGAGCTCGTTCCAGTGTATCAGCTCTGGCGAGCACCGTTCAGCCCAGCGTCTCGGTGCCTGATAGATTTCTCTCGGAAACACGCTGTAGCCACATGGCACGGGAACGGGTTCCGTAACCACGAAGGCGTTCTCGAAACTCTCCCAATAGAGCTGCGCCGACGAGGCGCCGCAGTTGGGAAGCCAATACATCATGATGCTGTCGAGCAACTCATCATAGCTCAGGATGTTGAGCGGATTGCCATCGCAATCGGCCCATGCCCTGAACTTTTCGAATATCCAGGCTGCCTGTCCGATAGGCGAGTCTGCTAGCCTGTCTTATTCACCGCGGCGGGTGAGAGGGTTGGCGGGAGTGGCGTAAG
>CAYXUN010000057.1:0-27628 GCA_964468165.1 uncultured Novosphingobium sp.
TCTGGCGCCCTTGCCCGAGGCCCGCGCCACTGCAGCGGCAGCCGATCCCGGCGTGCTGTTTGCTGCCGGCCGGCCGGGCGCGGGGCGTCAGCTCTTGCTGGGGGCGCCCGGCGCGCTGTCCACCAATCCCGGGCCGGAATTGATCGATGCCCGGCCGGCGGACCATCGCGCGCAGGAGGATTCGGTGCGGCTGCACTGGACCGGCGCTGGCCCGGCCATGGCCGCGATTGCCGGCGATGCCCCCATCAATCTGACGCGGGAGAGCAATGGCGGTCTCGCCGTGGAGCTGGAATTCCGCATCGATGCGGCACCGACGGCCGATGTGAACCTGCTGATGCAATGCAGCGGCGCAAAGTGCGGCGGCGGCTTTCCGGTCGGCAGCGTGTTCAAGGCGGTGCAGCCCGGCCAGTGGTCGCGCCTCGCCATTCCGCTGCACTGCTTTGAAAAGGCCGGCGTGGACATGAGCAAGGTGACCGTGCCGATCGCGCTGTCCACCAGTGGCGCGATGACAGTCACGCTGTCGTCAGCGCGGATCGTATCGCCGGTCGGGCCAGTGCTGACCTGCAACTGACCGCGCCGCGCGCCAGGGAGCGGCGCGGCACCGGTCCAAGACCCATGAAGCAATCGACATTCATTCAATCGCCATCCAGTCAGGAGAGGAATATATGAACAGGGGAATCTGGAAGCGCAGCATGGTGCTGGCGCTGCTTTCGACTTGCGCTGCGGCGCCGGCCCTGGCGCAGGAAGCGCCGGCAGAGCAATCTGCGGCAAAGCCGGCTGCGGGCACGCCGGCCAAGGACGGCACGGGCGACATCATCGTCACCGCTAACCGTCGCGAGCAGAACCTGCAGGACGTTTCCGGCGTCGTCCAGGCGCTGGGATCGGACCAGCTGCGCAAGGACGGCATCGTTGAACTGCGCCAGTTGCAGCAGGCGGTACCGGGGCTGAGCATTGCCAACCAGGAAGGCAATGTCGAAATCTTCATCCGCGGCGTCGGCTCTGCCAACAACACCGAACTGGGCGATCCGGGCGCTGCGCCGCATCTTAACGGTACCTACATTCCCCGTCCGCGCGGCCTGGGCGTCATGTTCTATGACCTTGAACGGGTTGAAGTGAACAAGGGCCCGCAGGGCACGCTCTATGGCCGCAACGCCCTGGCCGGCACGCTCAACATCATTACCGCCAAGCCGAAGTTCGACAGCTATTCCGGCTATATCCAGGCCGAATACGGCAACCGCAATTCCTATGCCGCCGAAGGCGCAGTCAATATTCCGATCGCCTCGAACTTCGCGATCCGCGCGGCTGGCTATTACGTCAACCGTGATTACGGTTTCCGCAATGTCTCGACCGGGGCACCGGCCATTGGCCTCAAGCCTGCCGGTCTGGAAGAGAACTATGCCGGCCGCCTGTCGATGCTGTGGGAGCCGACCAGCCGCCTGACCATTTCGGTGATCGGCGACTATGGCAAGGAAACCGGCACCGGCTATCCGGGCGCCAATATCTACAGCGCGGTTGAAGCCACTGGCCTGACGGCCAGCGACCTCGATCTGCGCCGCGTCGTCTATCGCGGGCTCCAGGGCAAGATGACCAACGAGCTCTGGGGCGTGCAGGGCAAGATCGCCTATGATTTCGACAAGATCGGCATGGAACTGACCGGCAGCTATCGCTCGGTCGATTTCAACCAGGTCAACGCGTCGAGCGATGGCATCGATTATCCTGGCCGCAACCTGGCTACGGAGCAGTACGACAATTTCTCGGGCAACTTCTGGCAAACCAAGTCGCAGAGCGAAGTGTTCGAACTGCGCGTCTTTGCCAAGAAGGGCCAGCGCTTCCGCTGGAACCTGGGCGCGTTCTACTTCAATGAAGACCAGCAGGTCGGCTATCTCGCGCTCGCCGATCGCGGCTATTGCTGCTATTCGGGCACCGAATTCACCATGCCTGACGTGCGCGGCAAGAGCCATGCGTTCTATGCCGATGGCACCTATGACGTCGCCGATCGCCTGCGCGTTCTGGGCGGCATCCGCTATACCGAGGAAAGTAAGTCGCGCTATGGCATCGGCGGCAACTGGGCGCTGACGCTGGGCGGCGCCAACTATGCCTGCTGCATTGCCACGCGCCTTGGCACCGAAGGCTTTGTGCCGGCCTTGCTCAGCCGCCCGAACTTCGACGTGTCGAAGATCAACACTCCACAGGGCATGGCGCAGTTCCTGATCCAGGGCATCGCCTCGCCCGGCGCACGCGATACGCTGATCAACCAGATCGGCGCCATCGCCAATGGCACCAATCCGGCGGGCAACTGCTTTACCCGGCCCGATATCGACAACGGCTTTGTCACCTGCCCGACCAACACCAACGGCGGTTTCAGCTATGCCAACTTGACCATCCCCGGCCAGCAGGTGGGCAGCGCCGCATTCAAGTATGCCGATTGGCGCCTTGGTTTCGAATACGACCTGAGCGCCGGCCACATGGTCTATGGCAAGGTTTCGACCGGCCACAAGGCGGGTGGTTTCAACGACAGCTTCAACGGTTCGACCGTGCCGGAAACCTATCGTCCGGAAAAGCTGATCGTCTACGAAGTTGGCAGCCGCAACACGTTTGACGTGATGGGCCGCCGCGCGGTGTTCAATCTCACCGGCTTCTATTACGACTACAAGGACCAGGTCTTCCAGGACCTGACCTGCATCAACCTCGACACCACGCAGACGCCGAACGTGTGCAACGGCTATTCGCTGGTCAACCGCAACATTGGCGCCTCGCGCCTGTTCGGCGCCGAAGCGGAGTTCCGCGTGGCGCTGCCCTACCACTTCTCGCTCGACGTGAATGCGGCCTACCTCGATACCCGCATCACCAGCGGCGAAGTGGCCGATGTGCGCGCGCTCGACAACAGCGCGGGTGGCAAGTCGCCGCTGATCAGCCTGGTCGGCAACCAGTTGCCGCTGGCCTCCAAGGTCAACGTCAGCGCGCATATCGCGCAGTGGATCGACCTGGGTCGTGGGCGCTTCGATTGGCAGGTTCTGGCCAACTATCGCTCGGCCTATTACCTGACGCAGTTCAACAACAAGGACGTCGTATTCCTGAACGGCACGCGCCAAACCGCGCTGCAGGCCGGCTTCCCCGACCGTCAGCCCGGCTTCGTCACCCTGAACCTGGGCGCAGGCTACCAGGTCAACAATGTGCGGATCGAGGCATGGGCCAGCAACCTGCTCAACGTCCAGGCATCGCAAAAGGAACTGGCGGGCTCCGCGCTCAACATCCGCTTCCTCAACGACGCCCGCACCTATGGTGCGCGTCTGCGCCTGACGTTCTGATCCGGTTCTGAGTGCAGCAGAAGGCCCGGCTTGCCACACGGCAGGCCGGGCCTTTTGGCGTGCAGGATTGTGCCAGCGATTATCGCGAGCCTGGCGACAAGACCGGGCTGGCCTCAGCTTCGGCGACCAGGCGCGCGGCATCGTCGGGCAGCAGCCAGCCTTGCCGCACGCGCTCTGCCGCGACGGATTTCACCCGCGCGACAAAGCCGGCGTGGCTGCCATAGCGTTCTTCCAGCGAGAGCCGCGGATCACCCTTGGCGAGGCGTTCCGCCTTGGTGGCGGCAAAGGGAATGAACCCGCCGGCAAAGCCGCAGGGACCACCGGCGCCATATCCCTTGGCCAGGACGTTCCAGCCCAGATAGGTGCCCAGGGGCACGAGATGCTGTACCGAGGGGACGCCGCCGCCGGTCTCGTTGCCATCGCGGTCCACCCGCGGCACGAGGGAGGGGATGGTGCGGCGAATGGCGGGCGGCTGCTGGGTGATCACGCCGGACAGATCGGGATAGTCGAACCCCGGGCCATAATCGTAATCGAGCAGGTCGTTCATCTTGCCATCGGGCACCGGCGCACCGGGAATGGCCGGCCAATGCATGGCCGCGGCATGCGGCGGGACAAGATCGCCATGGGCCAGCGTGGGATACTGGCTGGGCGGCGGGGCGCGTCCGGTGCTGACCCATGCGACCAGCCGCTTCATCAGCGCGCGGATGGTCGGCAGCGACGGATTGGGATTGTTGGGCAGGGCGCATACCGGTGCGCCCGGCCAGGGCTTGTCGCCATCGAGCGAGATGCCCCCGGTGTAGGAACCGCCATGCGTCACGCCAGGGAAGTAGTAGCGTCGCACGTTGGCCGGGATCGGTACATCGGTGCGGGCATCGGTGCCCACCAGCGCGGGCGACAGGCGCAGCCCCCAGAGTTCGGTGGAACCGAACGTTTCCATGATCTTGGGGCAGGTCTGCGTTGCCGTGCAGCGATCGAGCAGGCTGTGCGTGCCACGGCCGCGCACCCGATCGGCATAGCGGCTCCACCACAAGGTGCCTTCGCTGCCCGGCTCGAACAGGGTTGCGGCCCCGCCCGGCACGGCAAAGCGCAGGTTGAGCGGCACCTGGCGTGCCGCGATGTTGGGATTGGCGCCGTCGAACACGCGATGGCCCGCTTCATCCTGGTTGAAGCCCAGGTTGATGAAGCTCTTGACGAAATTGCCCGATTGCGACGTGCCGCTGACCACGCTCCAGCGCACCTCGCCGGCAAGCGGATTGGGCGTGCCGTGGTCGTCAACCCTGGCGTGGCGCAGGAAGCTGACGAGATCGCGCGTGGCGGCAAAGCCGATGCCCAGCACCAGCGGATCGCGCGCCTGATAGACCAGGGTATAGGCACGGGCCGGATCAAAGCCGCCCTTGAGGCAGATGCGCGCGGGATCGGGCGTGCCGGGAAACGGCACGGTGCGGCAATCGGCAAAGGCCCATTGGCCGGGCTCGATCGGCTCCAGCGGCGCAGCGTCGCTGGCCTGGCGATAGAGCCTGGCATGCGCGGGATCGAGATCGACCGGAAGCGGGCGCGGCACGGGGCGGCCAATCCCCCCGGTCAGGCCCCAGGTGCTGCCGGAAAAATCGGTCACGCGCGCCAGCGCTGGCCCGGTCAGGCCCTTGGCCACGGGCACCGAGGCAGTTTGCAGGCCGGGCGAAGGCGCCAGATCACCTTGCCAGCCGCTGATCACGCGGATGTGGCCATCTTCATCGGGCGCCACTTTCCCATTGCCCCGGTTGGGCACGTCGTAGAACAGCACGCCGCTGCCGCGCGCCAGGGGGCGGGCGATCGCAAACGTGGCGCTATAGCCGATGCGGCCGTTGCTGTGGCGGGGGGCTTGGGCAATGTCGGTGATGATCGCATCGCGCGTTGGCGACAAGTCACCATCGAATGTCCCGGTGATGATCTCGTAGGGGCGCTCGCCCGGCTTGGTGGGCGCGGGGGTGCGCGTCTCGATATGGATGGCGGTAACCCGCGCCTGCGCGCTGGTGGCCAGGGCGAGCAGGGCAGCCCCGCCGAGCAAGCAGATCCTACGCATCGTCGATCTCCATATCCAGCAGTTGCGCGCCCAGCGTCTTGCCATGGGCATCGAGCGCGAGGGAGCGGGTGACGCCGCCCGAAAGCACGCCATGCAGCACGAAATTCACTGCCTGCAGATTGGGCAGGACGAACCGTTCGATCCGCCGCGGGCGCAGCGCGGCGAGATGGGCGGCAACCCGCTCGGTCGTCAGCGCGCGCTCCAACTGGTCGAACTGCGCCGGGCCGCGGGCAATCACGCAGATCTGCGACGTATCCCCCTTGTCGCCAGTGCGGGCGTGGGCCAGATCACGAAGGCGCATCAACTCACTCCATGAACGATGGAGGGCGCAACCGCGCCGCGCGGGACAAGGACGGATGCCACCGCGACGACTTCGCGCAGGGTGGTGGTCACGCCCCCGCCACCCGACGGGCCATTGAGATAGAGCGCCTCGACCTCCGCACCGATCTCGGCGGCGGTGGCCCGATCGGCGCAGCGCGCGGCAACGCGCGCGCGCACTTCGGCCGGCTCGGGCGCGCGGCCCGTGGCATTGACGGCGTTCACGCCGATCAGGTCATAGCGGATATCGTCCACCGCCAGGCGCTGCATCGCCACCCGCTCGGCCACGATGTCGAGCGCCAGCTGGCCACGCGCGACGGCGCCGGGCCCGGCATAGCTGATCTGCCCTTCGCCAATGAAGCCATCGCGATAGCCGACCGATACCTTGAGGCTGTCGGGGCGGGGATGGCCGGTCGCGCCCGAGACGGCAATGCGATCGGGGCCTGCCTCGGCCAGGTTCAGCGTGGTGAAGTCAGCCACCACATCGGCCTGAAGATAGCGGGCCGGATCAAGGATTTCGTACATCGCCTGTTCGCGCGCATTGGCGAGCGAGAGGCGCCCGCCCGTGCCGGCAACCTTGGTGAGCGTGGCCGTGCCATCTTCGTTCACTTCGGCCAGCGGAAAGCCCAGGCGAGCCAAGCCCGGCACATCGTTGTAGCCGGGATCGGCGAAATAGCCGCCGGTCAACTGTCCGGCGCATTCCAGCAGATGGCCAACGGCGGTACCGCCGGCCAGCCGGGTCCAATCGTCTTCGGCCCAGCCGAAAGCATGGATCATCGGGCCGAGGAACAGCGCGGGGTCGCATACCCGGCCGGTGAAGATCACCTGCGCCCCTTCGGCCAGTGCCTGGGCAATCGGAAACGCGCCAAGATAGGCATTGGCCGAAATCGGGTTGAGATCGGACAGCGATCCCGCGCGGTCGAGCAAGGGCAGGTCTTCGCCCGCGATGCCGGCCAGCACGTCGTCACCCAGCACTGCTGCCATGCGGATGCCGGTCAATCCCTGCTCACGCGCGACGGCGAGCGCCGCTGCCATGGCGGCGAGCGGGTTGGCGGCACCCATGTTGGAGACGATGCGCACGCCGCGCGCCATGGCTGGGCCCAGCACGGCGCGCATGCGCCGCTCAAGCCGTGGGTCATAGCCGGCGGCCGGATCACGCTGGCGCGCCAGCTGCGCCAACGCGATGGTGCGTTCGGCCAGGCATTCAAAGCACAGGAAATCGAGTTCGCCTTGTTCGACCAGTTCAACGGCCGGCTCGATCCGATCCCCGGCAAAGCCGGCACCGGCACCGATGCGGATGGTTTTCATTCGTGTCTCACTCATAGGCCGATCAGGCCGATGGCCAGCGCGGCCACCGTCATCACCAGCGTGGCGCCCAGCAGCCAGGGAAAGGCAAACCGCTGGTGTGCGCCCAGTTCGATGCGGCTCAGGCCTGCGACCAGGAATGTCGCAGGGGTCAACGGGCTGATCGGAAAGCCAACGGTATGCATGCCCAGCAGCGCCGCCTGCGCCACCTGGACGGGCGGCACGCCAAAGTGCCCGGCCACTTGCGCCACCACCGGCAGGACGCCGAAGTAAAAGCTGTCAGGATCGAACACCACGCTGAGCGGCATGCTGGTGACCGCCACCAGCAACGGCAGGCTGCGCCCCATGCCCGGCGGCACCAGGGCCACGCTGGATTGCGCCAGCGCGTGGATCAACCCGGCGCCGTTCATGATGCCGGTAAAGGCACCAGCGGCAAACAGCACGCCGGCCATCATCATCGCCGGGCGGGCATGGGCCTCGATCCGGGCGCGCTGTTCTTCGGCATTGGGATAGTTGATCGTCAGCACCAGGGCAAAGGCCACCATGAAGATCACGGCCGGTTCGGCCACGCCACTGACCATCAGGCCTATGACTGCCAACGTGATCGCCAGGTTGAGCCAGAACAGGCGCGGCCGATGCAGCGTATCGGCGCCTGGGCTGGCTGTGCCCGCGCCGGCTGCCACGGCATCTGACGGTCCAGCGTGCGCCAAGGGCAGGGCAGCGAGGCGGCGCTCCTCCCGCCGGCCCATCCACCACGCCGCGCCGAACACGAAGCCGAGACCAACCAGCTGCACCGGCAGCATCGGCGTGAAGATCTGCACCGTGGGAATGTGCAGCGCCGCGCTGGCGCGCAGCGTCGGGCCGGTCCAGGGCAGGAAATTGACCCCAGCGGCAAGCGAGGCGCAGCAGGCCAGCACGCGGCGGTCCATGCCCAGCTGATCGTAAAGCGGCAGCATCGCGGGCACGGTGATCAGGAAGCACACCGCGCCGGAACCATCGAGATGGATCAGCAAGGCCAGCAAAGCCGTGCCCATGGTGATCCGCGACGGCTTGCGCCCCACCAGGCGCAGCACGCCGCCAACCAGCGGGGCGAGCAAGCCAGCGTCGCTGACTACCCCGAAAAACAGGATGGCGAACACGAACATGCCGGCAACCGGGGCAATCTTGGTGACGCCAGCCAAAATCCAGCCCGGCACGCCGGCGCCCAGGCCCAGCGCCGCAGCGCCGATTATCGGCACCAGGATCATCGCTGCAAGGGGGGACAGCCGGTTGGTCAGGATGACGGCCAGCATGACCCCGATGATGGCCAAGGCGCCCAGTGCCAGGGCGGCCGGCGGCAAAGCGGCAGCGGCCAGCATCAGCACGCCCCCTTGGCCGAAAGCACGCGTAGCATGTTTTGCGCGGCGGGTGACGGGCTGCGCGCGGAAAGGTGCGCAATGCCGATCACGCGATCGGCGGCGCTGTCATCCAGCAGGTGCCATTCCAGATCGTGCGCACCAACCATCGGCCGGCAGGACAGCGGCAGCGCGCTGATGCCCAGGCCCGCGGCGATGAAGGCGCCCAGCGTGGCTGGCTGCGTGCATTCATAGAGCGGCCGTGGCGCGAGCCCGGCGCGGGCAAACGCGGCATCGGTGATCTGGCGCACGCTGCTGGTGGGGGCCATCGCGATGAACGGGGCATCGGCAAAGCTGTGCCAGCCGGGATCGGCCGGTGCGTGCCCGGCGCGGCACACCAGGGCGCAAGGGTCGGTGAACAGGGGCAGGAAGGTGAAATCCTCCGCTGCATCATCGGGTGGGGTCATCACCGCCAGATCTATCAGGCGCTCGCGCAGCTGTTGATAGATCGTCCCCGCCAGTCCTTCGCGCACGGTCACATCGACGCCCGGCCAGGCGTCGCGAAAGCGGCTGAGCACGGCGGGCAGGTCGCCCACCGCGTAGGATGGCAGCACGCCCAGGGCAATGCGGCCGCGCTGGCCCGACAGCGTCTGGCCCAAGAGATCGAAGGCATCGTCGAAATCGGCGATCAGGCGCTGTGTCAGGCGGAGCAGGTCTTCGCCGGCCTGCGTCAGCGACACATGGCGGCGGTTGCGGTCAAACAGGCGGGCGCCCAGGTCTTCTTCCAGCAGGCGGATGGTGCGCGAGAGCGCCGGCTGCGAGACATGGGCCAGTTCGGCCGCGCGGCTGAAGTTTGCCGTCTGGGCCAGGATGCGAAACTGGCGCAGGGTGGAAAGACTGGGAGTGCGGGCCATGCGGAACCTGTGCGCCAGAGGGAGCCGCCAACGGGTCTTGGCAGCAGGCGCATGGTGGCGGGCGCCACGCGCGGCGTCCAGCCGGCAGGTGCGCTTGGCCCCTGCCGCCATGGGCGCCACGTGTGGAAACCCGCCAGCCACGATCAGAAGCGTGCTGCGATGCGGGCGTATACCTGCCGGCCGAACGGATCGGCGATCGAGGGCAGATAGCCGTTGTACTTGGCAAAGCCGGGCGCGGTGTTGAAGATGTTGATCATCCCCAGCGTCAGCGCATAGCGATCGTCGTGGCCAAAGTTCAGGCTGTATTGCGCATCGAACACCGAAAACGCGCTGACCTTGGTGGTAACGGCGGGCACAACGGCGCCGGTGCCCGAGGTGTTGAGGCTTTGCCCATAGTCGTCCTTGACCCCGGCGGTATAGCGCCAGGTCAGGGACAGAGTATGCGGGCCATAGCCGGCATCGATGCCAGCCACGCTGCGCCAGCGCGGCGCGGCCGAGGACGAGGTGGGCGACTGCACGAACGCGTTGCGATAGCCCACGCCATCATAGACCACCGAGCCGGTGATGTTGCCATTGGCATCGCGGCGCAGGATGCCGGTGTCGACATCATAGGCCAGCAGATAGGTCAGCGTGTCGCGTAGGGTCAGATGCAGTTGGCCAGCGTCAAATGCATATTGGCCCTGGATGTCGATGCCCGATGTCTTGGTGCCGCTGGGCGCGTTGAAGCTGGTGACCACCACCGATTGCAGCGTGCCGGTCAACGGATCGCGCAGCACGGCAGCGCCGTTGGGCGCGGTGTTGACCACCTGTTGCGGGTTCTGCGTCGAAATCTGGTTGTTGAACTGATACTTCCAATAGTCGATCGAGAACCGCGCGCCGCGCGTCGGTACGAAAGTGGCACCCAGGTTATAGACCGTGGACGACTGCGGCTTGAGGTTGGGATTGCCGTAGGTCTGGATCGTGCGGAACGAGGTGGTGCCATCGACCGGATCGGTGACGTTGACCACGTTGGTGCCGATCAGCGAGGCCGAACCATTGGCCAGCGAGGGAGCCTGGAACGCCTTGCTGTAGGAGCCGCGCAGCGAGAACCAGTCGACCGGGTGCCAGTTGGCCGCCACCTTGGGCACGGCCTTGCTATAACCACCGGCATCTTCATAGCGGCCGGCCACGTTGAGCGTGAGGCTGTCGATCGGCTGGTAATTGGCTTCGGCGAACACGCTCTTCACCTCGCGCGAGAACGCAGTGTTGAGGTGCTTGCCGAGGAAGCCGCCATAGCCCGAGAGCAGCAGGTCGGAATAGTTGGTGGTCGATTTCTCGCGGCGATACTGCGCGCCGAGGGCGACATTGATCTCGTGCCCGGCAATGCTGGCCAGCGGGCCGTTCACCACCGCTTCGGCGATGTAGTATTCGCGCTTGAAATCGGTGAAGACGTCGCTTTGCAGATTGTAGATCAGCGACGGGTCCATCTGCGACAGGTTGGCCTGGAACGGGCTGTAATAGAGGCAGCTGCCCTTGCCGGGCACGGCGCCGCTGCCGCCGCCCAGGAAATTGGTGTTGCAGTTTGGCCCGCCATAGCCGCGCAGCGCGGCCTGGAACATGTTCATGTCGGTATCGCGATCACGCGCGATCGTTTGCGAGGCGGAATAGGTGGCCGTCGCCAGGTACTTCCAACGCCCGACCAGGCTGCCGCGCGCGCCGAGCACGTAGTGCTGCTGGTTCACCGTATCGCGCATCACGCGATATTCGTAGCCGCCCGGAAAGCCCTGCGCGCCAATCGCCCGGCCATAGAACAGCACGTCAACGCCAAAGGGATTGTAGGGGTTGGATGCCGGCATCGTGGCATTGCCCGCGTTCTGGGCATAGGACGGCACGCCAAACCGTTCGGAGTCCTGGTGGTAATAGCTGATTTCGGCAAACAGCGTGTTGGCGTCGTTGATATCGAACGTGGTGTCGTTGTGAATGTTGACGCTGCGCGCACGCGGGCGGATCGGGTTCTTCGGCTGGAAATTGTAGAGGCAGTTGTCAAGGCCAAATGCCGCGCCGCCAGTGGGGGAATAGACACTGTTGGTGCCGTCTGCGCCGCAATTGGGATCGACCACCTTGAGCGTGCCGGTGGCAGACTTGTTGGCATCATAAAGCGCGGTGTAATCGTTGCCGTTGATCACCACGTGGCCGCCCGTGGCGGTGAGCGGCCGGCCGGTCAGCAGATAGCTGCCCGGATAGCCGGCTGCGGTGGGATTGAAGAAGTTGGTGACGGCGCGATCGGAATTCTGGAGATTGTCCTGAAACCGGTAGGACGCCGAGAGCACGGTGTGGAAGCGCTCGTTGCCCACGCCCATCATCGCCTGCACGTTCCACGCCGGGGAATCGGCGATGCTGGTGAACTGGGCGCTGGTCTTGAACCCGTTGAACTTCGTGTCGGTCAACACGTTGAACACGCCCGCCACGGCATCGGCACCATAGGTGGACGATGCACCGTCGAGCAGAACCTCGACCCGCTGGATGGCGATATCGGGCGTCAGGCTGTTGAGGTTGACATAGTCGTCGCCGGCCTGCGGCGTCACGCGGCGGCCGTTGAGCAGCACCAGCGTGGAGCCGGCGCCCAGGCCGCGCAGGTTGGCCGAGCGGGTGTCGCGCGTATCTGCGCCGCCCTTTGACAGATCCTGCAAGCCGCCGGTGCTGCCCACGTTCTGCGGGATGAAGCGGGTGAGATCACCGATCGAGGACGAACCGGTGCGCGCGATCGCGGCGTTATCAACGGCGAGAATGGGCGAGGCGCGGTTTTCCTGGCGGATATTGCCGAGGTAGGAACCGGTCACGACGATTTCCTGCGGCTTGGCTTCCGCAGCGGGTTGATCGGCAGGCGGCGTTGCCTGCGGCGGCGTGGCCTGCGCAGCAGCAGCGCCGTGCCAGCCCATCACGCCCATGGCGAACGCCGTGCCGACGAGCAGATTGTGCTTTATCCCGTGATAGCCCTTCATGTGCACCTCCTGATCACCATCGCCGGGGAGGCGCAGCCAGGGATGCCGCCGCAAAACGCGGCGTGCCATCGTTGCTCTCCCCACCATGGCGGTGTTTTCTTGTGAAGGCGCAATGGCGGACGGCCACGATCAAGTGAAATACAATCAGCCTATCGTCTTATAACCTGAAGTTATAAATCTCGGCGTCGATCGTTCGCGCCGATGGCATGCGTGGCTACCCGCGCGAGGGCGCTGGCGCAGCTTTCCAAAATAGTCCGCTATTTAAATCCCGCGTCGCCGGGCAGACACGAGCCCGCAACGTTTGGCCGCGTCAAGCAGGGCCGAAAAAGGGAGAGGGGAGCACCATGCTTCAGATTCGCAATAGTTTCCGCGCGCATGCCGCAGCCTCGCTGGGCGCGATGGCGCTAGCCCTGATGGGGACCAATGCCCTGGCCCAGGCGGCCAGCGCTGCCGAGCCTGCGCCGGCGACGCCCGCGCAGGCCAGCCCGGCACCGGGCGAGATCGTCGTTACCGCGCAGCGCCGCTCGGAAAGCTCGCAAAAGGTTGCCATCGCGCTCACCGCAGTGAGTGGGGACCAGCTCACGCAGAAAGCCGTGCTGGTGCAGCGCGATCTGCAGAACGTGGCGCCGGGCCTGACCATCACCAAGGCCGGCCTGACCGAATCCATCAACATTCGCGGCATCGGCCTGTCGAGCGGATCGCCGCAAGTGGCCAATGGCGTCGCCACCTATGTCGACGGGCTGTTCCAGCCGCCGATCGCGCAGAGCTTTGATCTCTATGATATCCAGAGCATCGAAGTGCTGCGCGGGCCGCAGGGCACGCTGGTCGGCTCCAACTCAACCGGCGGGGCGATCTTCATCAATTCCAAGCGCCCCAAGCTGGGCGATCTGGGCGGTGACGTGACGGCCGAATACGGCAGCTACAACAACGTCCGCCTCAATGGCGCGATCAATGTGCCGGTCGGTGACAACCTCGCCCTGCGCTTTGCCACCAACCAGCATTGGCGCGATTCCTATTATACCGATCTTGGCCCCTACAAGAACCAGCCCGACAGCCTGAAGGAACACGATGAGCGGCTGTCGGCGCTCTACCAGTCCGGCGGCTTTACCGCCTATTGGAAGGGCGAACTCGCACAGAAGAGCACGGGCGGCTATGCCTATCAGCCGATCGCCGGAACGCAGTTCGCCGCCGGCCGCCAGGCGACGCCCTACGAGCTGAACTACGACACCAAGACCGCCAATTTCGAGCGCGCCTTCACCACGGCGCTGGAATTGAAGTACCAGACGCCCGGCGGCCTCGTTGTGCGGTCGGTGAGCGGATACCAGAACAAGCGCGTCTGGAACGTCTATGACCTGGATGGCACCAACCTGGCGCAGGTTGCTGCGCCGTTTGGCGCGCAGTATGAAGATCAATATGTGCGGGAAAAGGAATATTCCCAGGAAATCAACATCATTTCGCCTGATTCCAAGCCGCTGAACTTTATCCTGGGTGGCTATTACCAGCACAACGATATCGACGTGCTGCTGCACTATACCGGCACCGCGCCGTTCCCGATCGTGGTCAATCCGATGAACAGCAAGACCACGCTGGGCGCCTTTGCCCAGGTGAACTATCGCGTTACCGAAAAGCTCGAAATCCAGGCGGGCGCGCGCTATTCGCACTATCATGTCGATGGCACCGGCGGCGTCTATCTGGGCGGGCCGCCGCCTTCGGCCTTCCTGACCATTCCGCAGACCGGCACCGAGGCCGATGGCCGCATGACCGGCAAGATCGCGCTCAATTACAAGCCCGATGCCGACAACATGCTCTATGTCTTCGCCGCCCGTGGCTACAAGCCGGGTGGGATCAACCCGCCTGGTGGCATGTTCAACCCGGAAACGGTGTGGGACTTTGAGGCGGGCTGGAAATCGAGCTTCCTCGATCGCCATGTGCGCACGCAGATCGGCGTATTCTATAACAAGTACAACAATTTCCAGATGGACGTGATCAGTCCCGCGTCTGGTCAGAATGGCGTGGTCAACCTCGCCAATGCCACGATCAAGGGTTTTGAAGGACAGCTTCAGGCCAAGCTCGCTGGTTTCGGCCTCGACGCTGGCGTGTCCTATGTGGACTCGCAGCTCAGCAGCGTGACGGTGATCAACAAGTGGCAGCCGGGTGCCGCCACCGCGCAGTTGCCGGCCTGTGCCACCGGGGTAACCAGCAACTGCTTCCCCTACCAGTTCATCACGTCTGATGCCGGGCCGAACCTGCTGTCGCCCAAATGGACGTGGAACGCCGGGCTGGATTACAACTATGTGCTGGGCGAGGGGCGCTCGATCGTGCCCCGAGTGAACTATTCCTACATCGGGTCGCAATGGGCCTACGTGACCTATCTGCCCCAGTTTGACCTGATCAACGCGCGCCATCTGGTCAACGCCAGCGTCACGCTCAACTGGGACAACTTCAAGGTGGAGTTGTACGGCACCAACCTGACCAAGGAATATTTCGTCACCGGGCAATCCGGCCTCAACGAATTCCGCACGGCGCCGCGCGAGTTCGGCGTGCGTCTGGGCGCCAAGTTCTGATGGCGGCATCGCTGCCTGGCAGCATCGGTCGGGGGCACCCGGCCGATGCTGCATCGCTGATGGAGCGCCTGCCATGCCGTTGATCGCCGATACGATCGCGCGGGTGATGCAGCGGATGGTGGCGCCACGGCTGGCCCAGCCGGAAAGTGCCCTGGCCTTTCCCGAAATTCCTCGGCGCTGCCGCACCATTACCATACCGACCGCGCAAGGCAGCGCCCCGGCCACGGTGTTCGCGCCGCCCACCACGTCGGGCCCGGTGCCGGTTCACGTCAACTTTCATGGCGGTGGCTACATCATGGGCCACCCCGAGCAGGACGATGCATTTTGCGCGTTCCTGGCCGGGCGGGCCGGCGTCTGTGTCATCAACGTCGATTATGCCCTGGCGCCGCAGCGGCGCTTTCCGATCGCGGTGGAGCAGTCCTGCGACGTGATCCGCTGGGTGGCGGCGCAGGCGGATGCCCAGGGGTGGGATGGCGATCGGCTGAGTGTGGGTGGGCAAAGTGCTGGTGGCGGTTTGGCGGCTGCTGCCAGCCTGCTGCTGGCCCAGGCGGGCGGGCCGCCCATCGCCGCGCAGATCCTCCATTATCCGCCGCTCGATCTTGTCACCGCGCCAGCGCGCAAGCAGGCCCGGGCAGCGCGCCCGGTGATTTCACCGGGTGTCGCGCGGCTGTTCAACGCGGTCTATGTGCCCGATGCAGCGATGCGGGCGGATATGCGCGCTTCGCCGTTGGTGGGCGCGCCCGATGATGTGCTCGACAAGGTGGCGCCGGCGATCGTCATTGCCGCAGGGCTCGATCTCTTGCGGGCAGAGGCTGCCGCCTATGCCCAGCGCCTGCACGCGCGCGGCCGCCTGCTGGAATACATCGAGGTGCCCGATCAGGACCACGCCTATAACCTGCACGGCGGCACGCGCGAGGTGGTTGAGGCGGTCTATGCGCAGATCGCCCGGCATCTTACGCGCCTGGGGCGCTGATTTTCCGGCCTTACCAGTAATCCTGCAGGGCGAGTTGGCAGCGCCACTGCGCTTCGTTGGGGGCATCCTGGCTGCCGCCAACCAGATGGGCGTGGATCTGCCGGCTGGCCTCGAACAGTTCGCGGGCGGCGGCTTCGGGTAGTTCGGCGCTGCGGGTGCGCCGAATGAGGATCGATCCCGCCATGGCGCGGGCAATGAAGTGCAGCACGCCGTTGCCCGACATATCGGCAATATCCCGGATGAAGCCATACCAGTTCTGGCCCAGCACCGTGGCATTGGGCGCCTGCTGCATCTTCTGGAACGAACGCTCGACCCGCTCGAGACAGCGGGCATCCTGCCGCGCCCGCGCCAGATCGATCATCCCGATATTGGCGCGGTTGAGCACGGCGCGGCAGCGATCGGGTGAGACCGCGTTGGCAGCGATAAAGGCGTTGATCATGTGCAGCGCCCGGCCGGCCTGCGGCTCGCAGGCAAAGACACCGCCGCCGCGGCCGCGCCGCATCACCAGGTGCTGGGCATCGGCCAGAATGCGCACGGCTTCCACCGCCACTTCCAGGCTGGTGTCATGGGCTTCCGCAATGCTGGCGAGCGAGCCCAGGAACGTTTCGCCGGGCGGCAACAGGCTGATCTGCTGGCGCAGTTTCGCGGCCAGGCGATGCCCGCGCGAGGCCGGCTCTTCAAGCTCGGCGCAGGTCGGAAACGGCGCCTGTATGTGGCACGGCAAACGCGTTTGCTGCACCGGGGAATCTTGCAGCATGGCCCGCACCAAACGCCCCAGCGGATCATCCTGCCCGGCAATTTCGGCCTGCAGCCATTGCCGCGCATCTGCCATCGCGGCGGGCGAATTGCTGGCGATGATGTCGTTGCGGATGGTATCCAGCGTCTGGTCGAGGCCGGGCAGGCACACGCGCAGCCCACCCTTGCCCTTGCCGCCGCGCCGGGGCTCCATCACGCCGCGCAATTGCAGGATGCGGCTGGTCTGCCGCGCCACGCGGCGGCCGACGCCAAACGTCGTGGCCACACTGCCTTCGGTCAGCACGACGGCGGGGTTTGGCGTGAGGCAGATCGACTGCTCGATGCGGTCGGCAACGGTCGCCGGAGTCGATCCGCCCAGGTCGTGGCCATTGATCACGCGCCCGAACAGATCGCGCGCGCGGGACAGCGTCGGCGTGTCGGCGATGGGTAACGCGCTCTCCTGTAAGTTGGCCACGGCCGGTATCCCACCCCATTGCGCCGCCAATGCGGTCTGCTGTTGCACCGTGCCTGACAAAATCACGGCGGGCAATGCCCCCGCAACGGCAAAATCGGTGCCTTTTCGGGCGGCGATACCGGCGCGGTATTTCAGGGGATCAAGCGCTCGGCGCGCAGCTGGGCGAACAGATCGAAAAACGCAGTGTCCGTTGCCTGATAGCCGGCAAATCCCAGGCTGCGAGAGCGCGCCATGTCAGTCACCACCTCGATCGGGCGGCCCAGGTCTGCGTCGGTGTGCCAGGGCGAGGCAAGACGGGTCAGGTCTGCCTCTGCCAGGCCTTCGCGCGCGGCGAAGCTGCGCCACACCGGCGCATCGCCCGCCATCTGATCGGCCAGCGGCCGAATGGTGCCGTCAAACCCGGCCGGTTCCACGCCAAACCATTGCGCCAGGCGCGGCCACATCCAGCGCCAGCGGAAGACATCGCCATTGGCGCAGTTGAACGCCTGGTTCGCCGCAGCGGGCGTGGTCGTCGCCCACAGCAGTTGCTGTGCCAACTGCCGCGCATCGGTCATGTCGGTCAGCCCGTTCCACTGCGCCGCTGAGCCCGGGAAGTGGAACGGACGGCCCAGTTCACGGCACAGCGTGGCATAGACCGCCAGGGTGGTGCCCATGTTCATCGCGTTGCCCACGGCCTTGCCGATCACGGTGTGGGGGCGGTGCACGCTCCAGGCAAAGCCGCTGCGTGCGGCGGCAGCGAAGAGTTCATCCTCTTGCGCGTAATAGAAATTGTCGATCGGCAGGCGGGCCTGGTCTTCGCGGAACGGTGTATCGGGCAGGTTGCCCTGGCCATAGGCTTCGAACGGGCCGAGATAGTGCTTGAGGCCGGTGACCAGTGCCACATGCCCGACGCTGCCGGCCGGCTCCACCGCGCGCAGCAGGTTGCGCACCATTGCCGCGTTGACCGCGATGTTTTCCTTTTCCGTGGCGCGGCGCAGCCAGGTGGTGATGAACACGGCATCGGGCCGCTGCCCGGCAAGCGCGGCGGTGGTGGCAGCGGCATCGGTGAGGTCTGCGGCGATCGGCTCCACGCCCGGCAGCGGCAGCGGGTTGCGCGCCAGGCCCAGCACGCGCCAGCCTTGGGCATGAAGCAGCGTGGCAATGGCCTGGCCGGTGATGCCGGTAACCCCGGCAACAAGGGCAGTCTTGGTCATCCATGGTTCCTTGTTGAGCAAAAACCGCTAATTGGGGCGCTGCTCGCGTGGCGCCAAGAAGGCACCAGATGGTAACCATTGGCGTTGCCGGCGCAGCGATATCGTTGGCAAAGCAAGGAGTGCCGCCGTGATACCGGGCAGCCCGGAAGAGGAATGGCGCGAGGATTGTGCCCCGCGCCGAATCCTGGAACTGTTTGCCACGAAGTGGACCAGCATGGTGCTGCACACCCTGCATGCCCGACACGACGGGCGTGCCCGCAGCGCCGCCTTGCTGCGCAGCCTGCCCGGCATCTCCAAGAAGATGTTCGCCCAGACCGTCAGGGAAATGGAGGCGAGTGGCCTGCTGGCGCGCACCACGCGCGATGATGTCGCGCCGCCCGAGGTGGACTACGCGCTGACCGCGCTGGGCCGGCGCTTTGTCGAACCGGTCGAGGCGATGTATGGCTGGGCGCGCGACAATGCCGACGCGCTCGATGCGCTGGCCCCGCGCACGCGATCGCGGCGGCGCGGCTGATCAGGGCATAGCTATCCCGCAGGCTCGCCCAACCGTACCAGATCGGTGACCAGTTCAAGCGTGGGAGCGGCAAGGCCATGGCGGGCGGCGATGGCCAGGACTGCGCCGTTGATGGACTCTACCTCGGTACGCCTGCCGGCCAGCCGGTCTTGCAGCATTGAGGGCTTGTGCCCGGTGTGATTGGCCAGGGCAAAATCGACCTTGGCCATGGTTCGGGCACGGTCGAACGCGATGTCCTCCGCCCGGGCGATGGCGGCAATCTCGTCCATGATCGTGCCGACGATGCGGCGGATCGGTGCGCTGTTCAACCGGCCGACCGGCACTTGGCCCAGGGTGCAGAGCGCGTTGAGCGCGCTGTTGAAGGCAACTTTGTCCCACACCATTGCCTCCACTTCCGGGGCGAAGCGGGCGTTGAGGCCGGCGCCATCGAGGATATCCGCCACGTGGCGCGCCCGCGCGTCGGCGGCGGCGATCAGCCCCGCCAGCCAGACATGGCCTTGCCCATGTGAAGAAACCGCATTGGCACCATGCAGATCAGCGGGAAAATCGGTCACGCCCCAAACGATACGCTCGCGCGGAAACACCGTCGCGATCGCGTCGGTATTGCCCAGCCCGTTTTGCAGGGTCAGCACGGTGCAGCCGGTTTCGACCAGATGCGCGGCAGACGCGATGGCTGCGGCGCTGTGCATGCCTTTGGTGAACAGGACCAGCAGGTCGACCGGCCCGTTCACCGCAGCGATCGGGCCTGCGCCAACCCGTGCGGCAAAATCGCCATCGTCCAATGAAAGCGCAATGCCTTGCGCGGCGATCGCGTCCATCCGCGCCTGGTCCACATCGGCCACGGTCACCCGATGCCCGGCCAAGGCCAGCTTTGCCGCAAACAGGCAGCCCATTGCGCCTGCACCGATCACCACGATCCGCTGCATCCCGGAATTCTCCCACGTGTGCACACAGGCACGTGTGCCTGCACAGGCGCGAGTATCCGGATCGGGATTTGCCGGTGTCAACCCGCCAGCCGGGCAGGGCTCACAGCGGCACGATTGGCAGGTAACGCAGGAAGCGCTGCGCGGCATCGGGCAGCACGCCGGCCCTGCGGCGATAGACCCAGAATTGCCGCCAGGTTTCCAGCGCCGGCACGCTGAGCTGGCGCAGGCGCCCACTGGTGACATAGGGTTCGAGCAGCGGGACCGGCAACCAGCACAGCAATTGGCTGGCCCCGGCAATGGCGATCATCGTTTCGACCGAACTGGTGCGCGCCACCACCCGGGCATGGTGCCCCAGTTGCGCGGCCAGGTTTTCGAACCGGATGCGCGGGGTCAGCCCGGCCTCGGGCATGACCCAGCCATGGGCAAACACGCTGGCGAGATCAGGGCTTTCGGCGATCGGGTTATCGGCGGCGCAGAACACGGCGAACATGTCGGCATGGTCGCAGCGGCCCAGGCACAGCACATCGGCGGCCTCCTGCTCCACCCGGCCGGACGTGATCGCCAGGTCGATCTGCCGCTGCTCCAGCGCGCGCACCAGGCCGCTGTCGACGTCTTCCACCGCCTCGAACGCCAGGTCGGGATTGTCGGCCAGCATGCGCCCGGCGTGGGTAGCCACCAGCGTGCGCATCACGGAGGCGGTCGCGCCAATGCGCACCACGCCACGCCGCAGCCCGCGAAACGCCGCCAGTTCACCGCGCAGCGTGTCCATGTCCGCCAGCAGGTGGCGCGCATGGCGTTGCAGCAGTGCGCCCGGATCGGTCAGCACCATGCCGCGCGTGGTGCGATCGAACAGCGGCTGCTGCAGCCGTTCCTCCATGCGGTGGATCAGGCGGCTAAGCGCGGGCTGGGTCAGGTTGGCCTGGCGCGACGCACGGCCCAGGCTGCCGCATTCCGCCACCGCCAGAAAGGCTTCCAATTCGCGCTCGTCAAAATCCATGCGCAGACGGTATGGCTTTTCCCCGAATTTGCAATTGCGCTTATCGGCGGTTGGGCCAGACTGCGGCAAAACCCCAGATGGCGCCTAAACCGGGAGATTTCAGGATGCGGACCGTTCGCGACGTGACGATCACGCTGTTGCGCGACCTGGGCATGACCACGCTGTTCGGCAATCCCGGCTCTACCGAACTGCCGCTGTTCCGTGATTTCCCCGATGATTT
Source organism: uncultured Novosphingobium sp. (assembly GCA_964468165.1). Classification (GTDB taxonomy): domain Bacteria; phylum Pseudomonadota; class Alphaproteobacteria; order Sphingomonadales; family Sphingomonadaceae; genus Novosphingobium. The sequence continues at coordinate 20,820 of CAYXUN010000057.1, forward strand.
CCGCTATGTCATGGGGCTTCAGGAAAGCGTCGTGCTGGGCATGGCCGATGGCTTTGCCCAGGGCGCCGGCCGCGCCGCGTTCGTCAACCTGCACAGCTCGGCCGGGGTGGGCCATGCCCTGGGCAACCTGTTCACGGCATGGAAGAACCAGACCCCGCTGGTGGTAACTGCCGGGCAGCAGGCACGGGCCATCCTGCCTTATGAACCGTTCCTCTTTGCCGAGCGTGCCGCCGAATTTCCGCGCCCGTTCGTGAAATGGGCGTGCGAGCCGGCGCGCGCGCAGGACGTGCCGGCGGCGATCGAGCGGGCCTGGCTCGTGGCGATGGAGCCGCCCTGCGGCCCGACATTCGTCTCCATCCCGATCGATGATTGGGACCAGCCTTGCCCGCCGCATCAGGCCCGGCGCATTCACGCCGATCGCCTGCCGTCGCCTGCGGCCATTGCCGAATGTGCTGCTGCACTCGACGCGGCGCAGCAGCCGGCGCTGGTCGTGGCGGCCGGCGTGGCGCGCGATGGCGCGTGGGAGCAGGTGGTGGCCCTGGCGGAACGCCACCAGGCGCGCGTCTATGTTGCGCCGATGGCGGGGCGCTGCGCGTTTCCCGAAGACCACGCGTTGTTTGGCGGCTTCCTCACTGCCAGTCGCGAGGCGATCGTGGCCACGCTTGCCAGCCACGATGTGATCCTGGGGCTGGGCGGGCCGGTCAGTCTCTATCATGTCGACGGGCAGGGGCCGCACATGCCGCCCGAGGCGGACCTCTGGCTGATCGGTGACAATCATGTGCACGCCGCCTGGGCGCCGGCGGGGCGGGCGATCGTCGCGCAGTGCCATCATGCGCTCGATGCTCTGCTCGCTGCCTCCCGTCCCGCGCCGCGTGCCCGGCCGGCGCCGTTGGAGCGCCCTGCGCGGCTGGATGGCGCGGCCATGACCGATGGCTATGTGTTGCAACGCCTGGCCGATCTGCGTGCGCCAGAAACGATCATCGTGGAAGAGGCACCGTCAAGCCGCGGGCCGATGCATGATCGCCTGCCGATCGTTCGCCCAGATACGTTTTACACCACCGCCAGTGGCGGCCTCGGCCATGGCCTGCCGGCGGCAGTCGGCATGGCGCTGGCCCGCCCGCATGACAAGGTGATCGCGGTCTTGGGCGATGGATCGGCGATGTACGCGATCCAGGGCCTGCATGCCGCGGCGCAATGGAACCTGCCGATCACCTTCCTGATCCTCAAGAACGGGCGGTACGAAGCGCTGCATCACTTCGGCCGTCATTTCGGCATGCAGCATCTGGTCGGCACGCAGTTTCCCGAGCTGGATTTCGTGGCGCTCGCGGCCGGGCACGGCGTTCCCGGCCGCTCGGCCAGTGATGCTGCCACGCTCGATGCCGCGCTGTCCTGGTCGCTCGCCGCGGCCGGGCCGACCCTGGTGGAAGCGGTGATCGATTGAGCCGGGTGGGAGACAAGGCGATGGGCACGTTTCAACTGAGCGACCTGATCGACGATCGGCCGGACGAGGGCATCTTCCGCGTGAACCGCGCGATCTTTACCGATGCCGATGTCTTTGCCGCCGAACAGCGTGCCATCTTTGAGCAGGGCTGGGTGTTCCTGGGCATGGAATCACAGGCCGCCGGGCCGCACCATTTCTTCACCACCACGATCGGCCGCGCCCCCGTGCTGGTCCAGCGCGATGGCGAGGGGCAGTTGCGCGCCTTCATCAATTCCTGCCCGCACAAGGGCGCGAGGTTGGCACAGGTGCGCCAGGGCAACGCGCGCCTGCATGTCTGCCCCTATCACAGCTGGAGCTTTGACAGCGCGGGCCGCAACCGCGCGATCAAGTGGAAGAACGCGGGCTGCTATACTCCAGCGTTCGACAGGGAGGACCACGGCCTTGCCCCGCTGCCGCGCTTTGGCAACTATCGCGGCTTTCTGTTCGGCAGCCTGGCGCCCGGCGAACTGTCCCTGGCGGATTACCTGGGGGAGGCGGCCAAGCTGCTCGACCTGGTGGCGGATCAGAGCGAGGATGGGCTGGAACTGGTGCCCGGGCAGGTCACCTTCACTTTTGCCGCCAACTGGAAGCTGCAGCTCGAAAACTGCTCAGACGCGTATCATTTCACCTCGGCCCATCCCTCCTACATCAGCGTGCTGGAGCGGCGGCAGCAGGAGATGAGCGCCGATGTCGTCGCCTCAGTCTGGGAAAACAGCGATTACTGGAAGGAAGAAGCGCAGGGCGTGGCGGGGGGCAGCTTCAGCTTTGATCACGGCCATGTGCTCAACTGGGGCATCTTTGGCATCACGCCGGCGATCCCGCTGTACGAGCAAGCCGGCGCGCTGGGGGCGCGGCTGGGCGAGGGCAAGCGCGACTGGATGTTCAACATGCGCAACCTGACGATCTTTCCCAATCTCCAGATCGCCGAAAACGCCTCGAGCCAGTTGCGCGTGATCCGCCCGATCGCACCGGGGATGACCGAGATGCGCACCTGGTGCATCGCGCCCAAGGGCGAAAGCGCAGCGGCGCGGCGACAGCGCATTCGCCAGTACGAGGATTTCTTCAATCCCACCGGCATGGCTACGCCCGATGACACCGTGTCCTATGAAAACTGCCAGGCCGGGTTTGCCGGCACGGTGCAGCCCTGGCTGCAGGGCCACGGGCGGGGGATGACCGCGACGCAGCCCGGCGGCAATCGCTTTGGTGATCGCATCGATCTCAAACCCGCGCACAACGTGCTGGCGGATTCGCGGCTGAGCGATGAAACCCTGCTGCAGAACTACTATCGCGCCTGGGCGGCACGCATGGCGCCGGAACTGGCCGCATGAGCGAGGCCCTGACATACGAGGCCGCGCGCGACCTGCTCCATCGCGAAGCGCTGCTGATGGACACTGGCCGCTTTGCCGAATGGCTGGCGCTGTTCACGCCCGACATCGAGTTCTGGATGCCCACCTGGCGTGACGAAGTGACACTGTCGGACGATCCTGATCGCGAGCTGTCGCTGATCTACTATCGCGGGCGGCGCAATCTGGAGGACCGGATCATGCGCCTGCAATCGGGGCTGTCGGTCGCATCCAGCCCGGCGCCGCGCGTGGTTCACCTGGTGTCGAACATCTTGGTGACCGACGCTGAACTCGGCGCTGTCTCCGCCGCGTTCACCTGTCACCGCTTTGATGTGCGGATGGACCGGGCCGACGTGTTCTTTGGCCGCTATGAATATCGCCTGGTGCACGCCGAGGCGAGGTGGTCCATCGCGCGCAAGAAGATCATCCTGCTCAACGATACGATCCCGACGGTGGTGGATATCAACGCCATCTGATCGCCGCGCGCTTGCGCCGGGGGAGTCCAGCGTCGATGGTGGCCCGATACGCGCCGTAGAAAAGGCAGCGGGCCGCCAAGAGGATGCAGGATGATGGATTTCCAGACCGTGCGCTATGCCCGCGAGGGCGACGTGGTGACGATCACGCTCGATCGCCCGGATCGGCTCAATGCCTTGAGCGAGGCGATGTTCGTCGAACTGGGCCAGGCGCTTGACCTGGCCGTGGCCGATGGCGCGCGGGCGGTGGTGCTGACGGGCGAGGGGCGCTATTTCTGTTCGGGCGCCGATCTGGGCGGTGGCCCGCCCGCTGACCTGGGCGAGACGCTCGACGCCTATTACCATCCTGTGGTCAACCGGCTGGCCGCGCTCGACGTGCCGCTCGTCACCGCGCTCAATGGCCCGTGCGCTGGCGCGGGGATGAGCCTCGGCCTGGCTGGCGATCTCGTGGTGATGGGGGAGAGCGGCTACCTGCTCATGGCCTTTGCCAATATCGGCCTGGTGCCCGATGCCGGCGCCACCTGGCTGGCCGCACGGAGCATTGGCCGCTGCCGCACGCTGGAACTAGCCTTGCTGGGCGAGCGGCTGGGCGCGGCGGAAGCCAAGGCGGCCGGCCTTGTCACCCGCGTGGTGCGCGATGACGATGTCTTGGCCGAGGCCATGGCCCTGGCGCACCGGCTTGCTGCTGGCCCTACGCGAGCATTGGGCATGATCCGCCGGCAGGTTGCGCGTGCGCTGGAATGCGATTTTTCGACGACGCTGGAGATCGAGCGCGCCAACCAGTCGGCTGCCGGTCGCACTGCCGATTTTGCCGAGGCGATCGAGGCCTTTGGGCACAAGCGCAAGCCGCAGTTCACCGGGCGCTGACCGGAAGGACTGCTATCGGGCGGCGCGCAACGCCAGTTCGACGCGCAGGCCACCCTGGGCGCCTTCCGCCAGGTCCAGGGTGCCGCCATGCAGTGCCACGAGATCGCGCACGATCGCGAGGCCAAACCCGTCGCCCTGAGGCGCTTCATCGAGGCGGACGCCGGGTTGCAGCGCCAGTTCGCGCTGGTCGGCGGCAATCCCCGGACCATCGTCTTCGATTGCCACGCGCGCGTGGTTGCCGTCTGCCCAGGCCGTGATGGCAATGGCCGAACGGGCGTGGCGGGCGGCATTGTCGAGCAGGTTGCCAAGGATTTCCGACAGGTCGTGCGCATCGAGCGAGACGGCAAGCGCGCTGGGCACGTCGACCGACAGCGCAAGGCCAGGGTGAAGCGATCCGATCACCTGCGCCACATCGGCCACGGCCGGGGCCAGGGGCGTGCGGGCGCGATGCGCCACCGCTGCGGTGCGGGCACGGGCGAGGTGGTGGCGGATGACCTCTTCGATCCTGGCGATCTGGCTGGTCGCGTGGGGATCGCCGTCCACGGTCAGGGCCAGGGTCGCCACCGGGGTTTTGAGCGCATGGGCCAGGTTGGCGGCAGAGGCACGGGCCGCCTGCAGGGCGGCGGCGCTTTCCCGCGATAGCGCGTTGAGTTCGACCGCCAGCGGTTTCAGTTCGGCCGGTTGCTGCTCGTCCACCGTGGTGCGCGTGCCCTGGCGGATCTGGCCAAGCTGATCCCGCAAGGCGGCGATCGGCCTGAGCGCCAGGCGCAGCTGAAACAGCGCGGCGAGCGTGAACAGCACGGCCAGCACGGCGATGACCGAGAGCAGCGGCACGAGCGCGGCGCGGATGGGCCGGGCAATTACTTGCGAGGGCGCGGCGGCGATCAGGGTTACCGGGCCCCGGCTCGTGCGGATCACCGCTTGCCGGGCATGAACCCGGCCGCCGCTATCCTGGCCATCGCGCGGGGCGGGGGCGGATGGCATAGGCGCGGCGTCTGCCGCCGGCGCACGCGCACCCGGTGGTGGCGGCGGCAAGAGCGGGGGGCGGGGCGGGGCCAGCGGTGCCGGATCGAGCGTGGGAAAATCGGACGAGCCGATTTCTCCGTCTGGCCCGATGATGCGCCAGCGCCAGTCGGGGCGCAGCGTCATGACGCCGATCTGGTTGTCGATGCGGGCCCGGTCGATCGTGCCATCGTCGCGCACGGCGCTGGCCATCACGGCGATCTGCGCGTCGAGCCGCTGGTCCAGGCCTTCGGTCACGAACCGCGTGAGGATGCCGGCGATCGACCATGCCGCGATGACGAGCGCCGCCAGGGCGGCGATCGCCGACAGCGCCAGCATCCTGGCCCGCAGCGAGCCTGGCTTCATGCCGTGGTGCCGCCTGCCGTCAGGCGATACCCCCGCCCGCGCACGGTTTCGATCAGGCTGGCGCCGATCTTGCGCCGCAACCGCCCGATGATCACGTCGAGCGTATTGGAATCGACATCGGCATCGCCTTCATAGATGCGCTCGATCAGGTCGAGCCGCTCGACCACTGCCTCGCGCCGCATCATGAGTTGCGACAGCACGCGCCATTCGAACGCGGTGAGCTTGAGCGGCAGGCCATCCAGTTCGAACTGGCCGGTCTGGCTTTCGAACACCAGCGGGCCACAGACCATCTGCGGATTCGCATGCCCGGCCGCGCGCCGCACTATGGCGCGCAGGCGCATCATGAGTTCCTCGATGCGGAACGGCTTGGTGAGGTAATCGTCGGCGCCGGCCTTGTAGGCAGAAACCTTGTCGGCCCAGGCCTCGCGCGCCGTCAGGACGAGCACGGGCACGGTCTTGGCGCCCTTGCGCCATTCCGCCAGCACCGCCGCGCCGGTTTTGCCGGGCAGGCCAAGATCGAGGACCACGGCATCATAGGGCTCGGTTTCGCCCAGGTGCTGCGCGTCAATGCCGTTGTCGACCAGGTCGACCGCGCAGTTCTCGCCGCGCAGCTTGCGGGCAATCGCTTCGCCCAGGTCGGGATCGTCTTCAACAAGCAGGATGCGCATGGCCGCTCAATACCGCTGCACTTTAAACCGAACATGAAACGCCAGCTTCAGGCTGCGTCGGGGACGGCAGCATAGAACGGGGCCATCGACAACCCAAGGAGTTGAAAGATGGTCGATTGGAAAAATCCGGTTGGGCACATCCCGCACCGTATGAAGCTGGCCAGCGGCGTGGCCGTGCTGCTCGCCCTGGGCGGTGCAGCAGGCGCAGGGGCCGTTGCCTATACCCGTCCGCCGGTGGAAATGGCCCCGACCGTGCCCACCGCGATTGCCCAGGTGCCGCAGCGCAGCGGTATCACCACGGTCAAGGGCAAGGTCGCCGAAGTCTATGGTGATCGTTTCGTGCTGCAGGATGGCACGGGCCGTCTGCTGGTCGATGTCGGCCGCGAGGGTTCGGGCCAGGTCCGCGCTGGCAATGCGCTGATGGTGCAGGGCCGGTATGATAATGGCCAGTTGCGTGCCTCATACCTGGTCGATCCGCAGGGTGGCGTAACCCAGGTCGGCGCGCCGCCGCCGCCGCCGCCCCCACCGCCGCCGCGTGGCCCGGGCCGTGATGGGCCGCCGCCGCCCCCGCCGCCGCCTGGTGCCGGTCCCACGCCGCCGCCCCCCGGCG
>CAYXUN010000058.1:0-6013 GCA_964468165.1 uncultured Novosphingobium sp.
GTCAGCTACTTATCTCTCCCTCTTCTTCAGAGGAGGGGGTTGGGGGTGGTGGAAGCCTAAACCAACGCCAGCCTCAATCCGCAACCGGCTCATACTTGCGCGCGCCGGTCAGCGGATCGTACCACACTTCCACCACCGCGCCGGTTTCCACGTCCACTTCGCACTCGCCGGTGCGCTGCCACTGCACCTGTCCTTCGGGCAGGCGCGCGCGGTAGCGTCCTTCGAACAGCGTGCCCAGCGCGATCACCGCGCCCAGGCCGATCAAGCCCCAGCCGTGGCCTGTCACCAGATGCAGGGCCACCCCGCCCAGGCCGACCACACCCGCCGTCACCAGCGCGGCGACGCGCGCTCCGCCGGTCACGGCCTGGCCAGCTTCACGGCCGTGCCATAGGCCACCACCTCGTTCATAGTCTGGCCGATCGAGCCGGAATCGAAGCGCATCATCACCACGGCATCGGCGCCCATCAGCCGCGCATTCATCACCAGCCGATCGATCGCGTGGCGCCGGGTATCTTCCACCAGCGCGGAATATTCCTTGATCTCGCCGCCAATGATCGTGCGCAGGCCCGCCACGATGTTGCCCGCCAGGCCGCGGCTGCGCACCACCACGCCGAACACCTGCCCCAGGCTTTCGACCACTTCATGGCCGGCGATGTTTTCGGTGGTCGTCACGATCATGGTTCTCTCCCGTTGATTGCCACCGATGATGCCGCCTGATCCCATGAAAAGCCATGGAATTGTGCGCGCAGATCCTTCTTGGAAATCTTGCCGGTGCCGGTGTGCGGCAGGCTTTCGACAAAGACCACGGCATCGGGCAGCCACCATTTGGCAACCCGGCTGGCGAGATAGTCGCGCAGGTCATCCGCCGTGGCGCTCATACCGGGGCGCAGGACCACTACCAGCAGCGGGCGTTCGTCCCAGCGAGGATGGGGAATGCCGATCGCGGCGGCTTCGGCCACGGCCGGATGGCCCACGGCAATGTTCTCCAGGTCGACCGAACTGATCCATTCCCCGCCAGACTTGATCACGTCCTTGGTCCGGTCGGTTATCTGCAACGTGCCCTCGGGATGAAGGATCGCCACGTCGCCAGTGTCGAACCAGCCATCGCCATCCACGGCATCGGCCTGCGCCTTGAAATAGCGCTGGATCACCCATGGCCCGCGCACCTGCAGCGCGCCAGCCGTCTTGCCATCGCGGGGCAGCACGCGCGTGGCATCGCCCAGGTCAACGCAGCGCATCTCCACGCCAAACGGAGGGCGGCCCTGCATCGCCTTGAGCGAGACCTGCGCCTGGAAATCGAGCGTGTCCCAGTTCCACGGTTCGCCCCCCGAGGTGCCGATGGGCGAGGTTTCGGTCATGCCCCAGGCATGGCTGACGCGCAGGCCCGCCGCCATGAACCGCTCCACCAACGCGCGCGGCAGGGCCGATCCGCCGCACAGCACATCGCGCAGTGCCGGCGGAAACGCACCATCGGCCGTGGCATCGACATATTGCGTCAGGCCCAGCCACACCGTGGGCACGCCCGCCACGGCAGTGACGGCATGGCGGTTCAACAGATCGCACAGCACTGCCGGCTCGGCCACGGCGGAAAACACCAGCTTGGCCCCCACGCTCGCCGCCGCCCAGGGCGCGCCCCAGCAGGCGGCATGGAACATCGGCACCACCGGCAGCATAACGCTGCGGCTTTCCAGGCCAAACACCTGGTTTTGCAGCATCGAGAGCGCATGGAGCACGGTCGACCGGTGCGAATAGAGCACGCCCTTGGGATTGCCCGTGGTGCCGCTGGTATAGCTCAGCATGCAGGCCTCGCGCTCGTCGCCCTCCACCCATTCGGCGCGGTCATCACCGATCCAATCGGAAAAGGCCGGCGCCGGCTCGCCACTGTCAAAGCAGACGTAGTGCTCCACACTCGGCCAGCGCGGCTTCATCCGTTCCACCAGCGGGGCAAACACCGCATCGAACAGCATGATCCGGTCTTCGGCATGGTTGACGATGAATTCAAGCTGATCCTCGAACAGGCGCGGGTTCACCGTGTGCAGCACTGCGCCGGCACCAGGAATGCCATACCAGGCCGCCAGATGGTGGGCGTGGTTCATGGCCAGCGTCGCCACGCGGTCCCCCGGCTGCACGCCGACGCGGCGCAAGGCGGCCGCCAGCCGCGCGGCCACATCGCGCACCTCTCCCCAGGTGGTATCGGTTTCGCGGCCATCGGCCCAGCGGCTGACGATGGCCCGCGTGCCATGCTCGCGTGCGGCGTGATCGATCAAGCGGCCCACGCGCAGCGGCCAATCCTGCATTCCGCCCAGCATCGCTCTGCCCTCTCTCTTGTCCTGCCGGGTCGTGTCGCCCGGCTGCCCGTGTTATTTCACCAGCCGCAGGTCGGCCTTGGCCGTCAACGCCATGTTGGCCAGCCCTTCGATCGGCATCAACCGTTCGATCAGATCGCTGTCGAGCTTGAAATTGCGCCCCAGCCGCACCCGCGGCTCGGCCCCGCTCGCGGTGCGTAGCCGGGCGATCACTTCGCCCTTGCCATCGGGTTCGCGCGGCAAGAGCAGCGCCAGTTCGCGCAAGGCATCCTCGCGTGTCACGTCCAGCGTCAGGTGCATGCGCGCCGCGCTGGTCACGCTCGACAGGGGGCGCGCGCCACGCACGGTCACGCGTGGCGGCTCGTCAGGATTGGGCCGATCGAGTTCGACATTGAGCAGCACGCAGGTGCCTTCGCGCGCCCAGCCCACGAAATCATCGACCAGGGTTTCTTCAAAGCACGAGGCGGAAAACAGCCCGCTGCTGTCGGAAAAATCGGCCATGACAAAGTCCTTGCCGCGCTTGGTCTTGCGCTTCTGGACGTTTTCCACGAGCGCCGCCATGACCGCCGCCGATCGTGCGGCGCCACCGCCATCACCGGAACCCGCCATCAGGCTGCCATAGGTGCGCGCGCCATTGGCCGTCGCCACCGCGCGGTATTCCTCCACCGGGTGCGCGGCGAAATAGAAGCCGAAGTTCTCGCGCTCCGCCGCCATCTGGTCGGCGCGGCTCCACGGCTTGGTTTCGGCCAGGCGCGTGGCCGGCTGATCGTGCCCATCGCCGCCGAACAGGCCGCCCTGGCCAGAGGTGCGGCTGCGCACCGCTTCATCGGCCACCGCCATGAGCAGTTCGGCATTGGCGATGATCTTGGCCCGGTTCGGCTCCAGCCCATCGAGCGCCCCGGCCGCGGCCAGGGCTTCGAGCTGGCGCCGGTTCATCGAGCCGGCGGGAATGCGCTTGAACAGATCGTCGAGCGAGGCAAACGGGCCACTCGCTTCCCGCTCAGCCACGATCGCGTCCATCGCCTTTTCGCCCACGTTGCGCAGGCCCGCCAGGGCATAGCGCACGGCATGGCCATCGGCAGTCCGCTCCACGGTAAACTCGGCTTCGGAGTGGTTGATGTCAGGCCCCGCCAGCGCCACGCCGTTGCGGCGCATATCGTCGACAAAGATGTTGAGCTTTTCCGACTGGTGCATGTCGAAGCACATCGACGCGGCATAGAATTCATGCGGGTAGTGCGCCTTGAACCAGGCGGTGTGATAGGCAAGCAAGGCATAGGCGGCCGCGTGGCTCTTGTTGAAGCCATAGCCGGCGAACTTGTCGATCAAGTCGAACAGTTCGTTGGCCTTGCCCGCCTCGATCTGCGACACGTCCTTGCACCCGGCCACGAAGCGCAGGCGCTGTTGGTCCATTTCCGCCTGGATCTTCTTGCCCATGGCGCGGCGCAACAGGTCGGCGTCGCCCAGCGAATAGCCCGCCAGGATCTGCGCGGCCTGCATCACCTGTTCCTGGTAAACAAAGATGCCATAGGTTTCCGACAGAATGCCCGAGAGCTTTTCGTGGGGATATTCAATGGCTTCCAGCCCGTTCTTGCGGCGCCCGAACAGGGGGATGTTGTCCATCGGGCCCGGGCGATAGAGCGAGACGAGCGCGATGATGTCACCGAAATTGGTGGGCTTCACCGCCGCCAGGGTGCGCCGCATGCCTTCCGATTCCAGCTGGAACACGCCGACCGTGTCCCCCACCTGGAGCAGGCGATAGACCGCCGCGTCATCGAGCGGCAGCAGCGACAGGTCGATGGTGATGCCGCGCTTGGCGAGCAGGTCCACCGCCTTGCGCAGCACCGACAGCGTCTTGAGGCCGAGGAAGTCGAATTTGACCAGCCCCGCATCCTCGACATGCTTCATGTCGAACTGCGTCACCGGCATGTCGGACCGCGGATCGCGATAAAGCGGCACCAGTTGTGCCAGCGGCCGGTCACCGATCACCACGCCGGCCGCGTGGGTGGAGCTGTTGCGCGGCAGGCCTTCCAACTGGCGGGCCAGGTCGATCAGGCGCTTGACCTCGGGATCGCGGTCATACTCGCGCTTCAGTTCCATCACGCCGTTGAGCGCGCGCTCCAGCGTCCAGGGATCGGTGGGATGGTTGGGCACCATCTTGCACAGCCGGTCGGTCTGGCCATAGCTCATCTGCAGGATGCGCCCGGTATCGCGCAGCACGGCGCGCGCCTTCAGCTTACCGAACGTGATGATCTGCGCCACGTGATCGGCGCCATACTTGGCCTGGACATAGCGGATCACTTCGCCACGCCGCGTTTCGCAAAAGTCGATATCGAAGTCTGGCATCGAAACGCGTTCCGGGTTGAGGAAGCGTTCGAACAGCAGCCCCAGCTTGATCGGATCGAGGTCGGTAATGGTCAGCGCCCAGGCGACCAGCGAGCCGGCGCCCGAACCACGCCCCGGCCCCACCGGAATGTCATGATCCTTGGCCCACTTGATAAAGTCGGCCACGATCAGGAAGTACCCGCCAAAGCCCATGCGGTTGATGATCGAAACCTCGAACTCCAGCCGCTTGCGGTATTCGAGCACTTCGTCCCACACCCCGACCGCGACCAGCTCGGGATAGTCCGCGCCATCGGGCTCTGCCTCCGGCCCCAGGCACAGGACCTGCGCCAGCTCTGCGTGGCAGCTTTCCGGGTAATAGGGCTTGAGCCGCGCGACCAGGCCCGTGCGGCTGTCGCGCGCGCAGGCCAGCGCCTCCCCTTCCTTGTCACCGGCAAGGCTGGGCAGGATCGGCTTGCGCTTGGGCGGAATGCAGGCAGTGCGCTGCGCCACGACCAGGGTATTGGCCAAGGCCTCGGGCAGATCGGCGAACAGGTCCTGCATCGCCTCGATCGGCTTGATCCACCATTGCGCCGAAGAGCGCGGACGATCCGGACTGTCGACATGGGTGGAACTGGCGATGCACAGCATGGCATCGTGCGCGTCATAAAACTGCGCATCGGCAAAGCAGGCCGGATTGGTGGCCACCAGTGGCAGGTCGCGCTCATAGGCGAGCGCGATCAGCGCCGCTTCTGCCGCTTCCTCGCTCGCCTCGTTCCGGCGCGCCACTTCGATATAGAGTCGATCCGGGAACAGCGCCTGCAACCGCGTGCAATAGGCCTCAGCCGCGCTCTGCTGTTCGCCGGCAAGCAGGCGGACCAGCGCACCCTCGCCCGCCGCGGTCAGGCAGATCAGGCTGTCGGTATAGCCTTCCAGGTCGGACAACAGCACATGCGGCGCATGCTCGAGCGGCCGATCGAGGTGGGCACGGCTGACCAGGTGGCAGATATTGTCATAGCCGCGCGCATCCTGGGCATAGAGCGCCAGCCAGTCGATCGTCGGCGCCTGCGGGCCAAAGCCGGGGCTCGACGCACCCTCGCGCTCGGGGCGGGCGACCGCCAGCATGGTGCCGATGATCGGCTGGACGCCACCGTCCTTGCACGCCTTGGCAAAAGCGGCGCTGCCGTAAAGGCCGTTGCGATCGGTGATGGCGATGGCGGGGAAGCCGCGCTTTTCCGCGGTCTTGGCAATCGCCTTGGGGTCGATCGCCCCGTCCAGCATGGTGTACGACGAGAAGACGCGCAGCGGAACGAAGGGTGGGCACGCCAATCCGGCAAACTAGCCAGGGCGTCGCCCCCTTTTTAGAGGGGCCCCCCCCCCCAACACAC
>CAYXUN010000058.1:6023-27473 GCA_964468165.1 uncultured Novosphingobium sp.
GGTGTCCCACCTGACGCCGGGCCGGGTACGGAGGGGGGCGACGGCCCCGCCGCAATTATTGCTGGGCCTGGGCCCGATTTTGAGAGGGCAGCCCCCCTCATCAACAGATAAGCATCACCCCTTGGCGCGCTGGGTCGCGATCCACGCGTCCACGCGCCCTTCCAGCACCGATAGCGGCACCGAGCCGGCGCTCACCACCAGATCGTTGAAGCCGCGCACGTCAAACTTGGCGCCAAGCGCGGCCTGCGCCTTGTCGCGCAGCGCGACGATTCGCAGCATGCCCACCTTGTAGCCCGTCGCCTGCCCGGGCACGGTGATATAGCGCCGCACTTCCGAACGGGCCTGCTGCGCCGGCAGATGCGCGGTATCGATCAGGTATTGCACCGCCTGGTCTTCCGACCAGCCCTTGGCATGGATGCCGGTATCCACCACCAGGCGCGCGGCGCGGAAAAGTTCGGCGTCCAACCGCTCCAGATCGGCGGCGGCATCGGGAAACGCCCCCATTTCGCTGCACAGCCGCTCGGCATAAAGCGCCCAGCCTTCGCTGAACGCGACATAGGTATAGGCCTTGCGGAACTGTGGCGTACCGGTTTGCCGCACCTGGATATCGCCCTGCATCAGGTGGCCAGGAATACCCTCATGGCACATCAGCGTGTAGAGCGTGGCGTCGGGGTCCTTCTCGCCCAGCATGTGCAGCCACACCCGCCCCGGGCGCTTGCCATCGGCGCTGGCAAAGGCAGCATGGGCGGCCCCGCCGGCTACCTCACTGAAGGCCGGCTCGCGCACCACTTCGGTGCCATAGGCCGGCAGCATGGTGAACACCTTGGGCAGGAGGGCGCGGTTGGCATTGACGATGGCGTTGGATTTGGCCAGCCGCGCGGCGCGCATGTCATCGGTCCACGGGCGTGGCGGGTCCTTCGCCACGATATCGGCGCGCAGGGCAGCGGCATTGGCAAACCCGGCCTGGCGCGCCAGGGCATCTTCGGCGGCATTGATCCGCGTCACTTCAGCCAGGCCGGTCTGGTGGATCTGCTCGGGCGTCAGGTCGGTCGTGGTGTTGAGACGCAGCGCCGCGGCATACCAGTCTGCCCCGCCTGGCAGCGTGCCGACACCGACCACGCCCGAACGCGCCTTGGCCAGATTGCCCTGCGCCCAGGCGATCACCCGCTGATAGGCCGGCTGCAAGGCCCGCACCGCATCGACCGCCTGCCCGGTCAACTGCGCTGCCTGAACCGGCGAAATCGCCTTGGCCGCCACCAGCTTGGCGATCTTGGTCTCGGCATCGTTGAGCAAGGGCGAGGCCGGGCCATTGTCGAACGGCGCCCCGGTGATCAGGCCCTTGCTGCCGGAAATCACCCGTTCCAGCTGAAACCGCGGCGGCACGATGCCCATGGCGGCCGATTGGGTGGACTGGCCGATCGCGATGTCGAGCGCGGCCGGAACCGCGCGCAGCCGCGCGATATAGGCGGCCATGTCTGACGCGTCCTGCACCTGGTGGGTGTTGATCAGGAAATTGGGCAGTTCGGCGTGCGCCGAATAGAGGAAGGAATAGAACGGCGGCTGGTAACGGCGGAACCGGTATTGCAGTTCGGCCCGGTCGAGTTCCAGCGCCCAGATATCATAATTGATGCGCCCTTCAGGAGACAGCGCATCGCGGGAAAACGCGACTTTCATCCGGGCAACGCTGCCCCGCCGCCATTCCAGACGCCGCAGCATGCCGGCATCGCTGTTGTCGTCCAGCCGGTCCATGCCTTCCTTGCGCCCCAGGCGCGTCGCCAATTGCGGCCGCAGCGCCAGTTCAGCGGTAAATTCCTTGTCGAGAAATGCTGCCAATCGGGCATCCTGCGCGGCAGCCACGCTGGTGGGCGCCGTTGCCACCGGCGTTGAGCCCGTGTCGCGCGCCAGCGCTGCGCCGCCTGCCAGGCATGACACCAAGGCCGTGGCGGCCAGCATGGCGTGAATTGGCTTGATCATGATTGCCCCCTGCGTCGATTTGCGGTTGGCGGTTTTTGTACAAAACCACCAACTGTTAACAACCGAAACACGCTGGCGGGGGGTGGGGCCGAATAAACGCGGGACCCCGTATCAAGTCGGGGGTCCCGCTCTCTAAATCACCCCATCCAGTCGCGGCGCGATCGCCCTAAAGCAGCGCGACGATATCGGCCTCGATCGCCTCGGGCTTGTCGGTGGGGGCATAGCGGCGCACGACATGGCCGCTGCGATCGATCAGGAACTTGGTGAAGTTCCATTTGATCGCCTTGGTGCCCAAAACGCCAGGCGCCTGCGCCTTGAGCCAATCGAACAGCGGCTCGGCGTGGTCGCCGTTCACGTCAACCTTGGCCATCAGCGGAAAGCTCAGGCCGAAATTCACTTCGCAAAAGCTGGCGATCTCATCAGCCGAGCCGGGCTCTTGCGCGCCGAACTGGTTGCAGGGAAAGGCAAGGATCTCGAACCCGGCATCGCGGTGGCGGCGCCACAGCGCTTCCAGGCCTTCGTATTGCGGGGTGAAACCGCATTTCGATGCGGTGTTCACCAGCAGCACGACCTTGTCGAGCCGGTCGGCCAGGCTGACCCGCTCGCCATTGGGCAAGCGGGCGTCAAAATCGGCAATGGTCTTCGGCTCGCTCACGGCAGAATCATGCATGACATCGCTCCGGGTCGGTCCCGTCTCCATACCGTGTTGCCACGGCTTGGCCCCCGAATTCAATGCCTTGGTTCACCGCCTTACAGCGGGAAATCAGCCCGCTTGAACAGTTCCAGCGCTTCGGCCGGGCCATAGCTGCGATCGCCGGACTTCTCGATGACGAGGTCGTTGCGATCGGCTTCGGGCATGCGGCCCATCATGCGCACCATTTCCGCAAAGCTGCCCGAATGCAGCACGGCAAAACCATGCAGCACGCTGCCGGCGGCATCGCGGGTCACGATGGTGGCGTGATCGTTCCAGAAATCGTGGGCGGCTGCACGGCCTTCGGCGCGAATTGTGGTATTCATCTGATAAAACCCTCCTTGGGTTCCCGACTAACGCACAAAGCGTGTGCCGGTTTCCGTAGCAAAGCAATACCTATCTGAACCTGGGCTTACACCAGCACACCCTCGTTCAGGCGCATGACCCGGTCCATGCGCACGGCCAACCGTTCGTTGTGCGTGGCGACCAGCGCCGCGCTGCCCTCGCCGCGCACCAGCTTGAGAAATTCGTCGAGCACGCGATCCGCGGTCGCCTCGTCGAGATTGCCGGTGGGTTCGTCGGCCAGGACCAGCGCCGGCCGATTGGCCAGCGCGCGCGCCACGGCAACGCGCTGCTGCTCGCCGCCGGAAAGCTGGCTGGGGCGATGATCGAGGCGGTGGCCAAGGCCAAGCGCGGTGAGCAATTCGGTCGCCCGCTCGCGCGCCTCGCGCTCCGCCCTGCCCGACACGAGCTGCGGCAGGATGACGTTTTCGGTGGCGTTGAAATCGGGCAGCAGGTGGTGGAACTGATAGACAAAGCCCAGGTGATCACGGCGCAGCACGGTGCGCGCGTCACCATTGAGCTTGGCCGCATCGGTTCCGGCAATTTCGATCATGCCTTCAAAGCCACCTTCAAGCAGGCCAACCGCCTGCAGCATGGTGGACTTGCCCGAGCCCGATGGCCCAAGCAGCGCGACGATTTCGCCCGGGCGGATATCGAGGTTCACGCCGCGCAGCACGTCGATGCGCACGCCGCCCTGCTCGAAACTGCGGCGCAGGTTGCGCAGGCGGACGACGGGTCCGTTCATGTCCGTCTCACTCATAACGAAGCACCTGCACCGGATCGGTGCTGGCCGCCTTGAAGGCGGGATAAAGGGTGGCGAGGAAGCTCAGGACCAGCGCCATCAGCGCGATCACGATGATTTCCACCGGGTCACTGCGGCTGGGCAGTTCGGTCAGGAAACGGATCGAAGGGTCCCACAGGTTCTGGCCAGTGAGCAGCTCGACCAGATGCACGATCGGCTGGCGGAAATAGAGGAACACGAAACCGAGCACGAGGCCCACGATCGTCCCCAGCGCGCCGATGACAAAGCCGATGGCCATGAAGATCTTGAGCAGGCTGCGCCGCGAGGCGCCCATCGTGCGCAGGATCGCGATGTCGCGCGTCTTGGCGCGCACCAGCATGATCAGCGACGAAAGGATGTTGAACACCGCGACCAGCACGATGATCGACAGCACCACGAACATCGCCACGCGTTCCACGGCCAGGGCCTCGAACAGGCTGGCGTTGATCGTCTTCCAGTCGGTGATCTGCGCGCGGCCTTCCAGCTGCTTCTTGAGCGGGCCGAGCGTGGTCATCACCGTATCGGGGTCGGTGGTCGTCACTTCGATCATGCCGATCGAATCACCGGTAAGCAAAAGCGTCTGCGCGTCGGGAATGGGCATGACGACAAAGGCGTTGTCATAGTCATAGACGCCGATCTCGAAGATCGCGGCGACTTTGTAGCCCACCTGGCGCGGCACCGTGCCAAACGGCGTGGAACGGCCGGCGGGATTGATGATCGTAATCGTGTCGCCCACTTGCGCGCCCAGGCTTTCTGCCAGGCGCGACCCGATCGCCACGTTGTCGCTGCCGGGCTGCAAGGCGGCAAGATTGCCGGCCTTGAGCTTGTCGGACAGGCGATTGATATCCTTGGACGTATTGCCGCGCACCAGGATGGCTTCCACCCGGCCGTTGAAGCTGGCGAGCAGCGGCTGCTCGATCAGCGGGGAAGCGCGGGTGACGCCGGGGGTCTTTTCCAGCTTGGCCAGGATATCCTGCCAATCTTCAAGCCGCCCGCCATAGGCCTGGATCACGGCATGGCCGTTGAGGCCGACGATCTTGTCGAGCAGTTCGGCACGAAAGCCGTTCATCACGCTCATCACGATCACCAGCGCGGCAACGCCCAGCATCACGGCGGCTAGGCTGATGCCGGCAACCATGGCAATGAACGCTTCTCCGCGTCCGGGTAGCATGTAACGCTTGGCGATGGTCCATTCGAAAGGCGAGAGGATCAAAGGCGGCACACTTTCGCGCTGGAACTGGACGGATTTGTCGGCCGCGGCTTTAGGACGGCGGGCGCGACAGGGCAAGACGCCCCTGCCCAATCATGGAGTGCCGCAATGGTTCCCGCAGTCGGTGCCGCCAGCTCCTTTCAGGCTGCCACGCGCAGCCGGGCGCGGCCTTCGGCCTTGGCGCGATAGAGCGCGCTGTCGGCCGCCGCCAGCGCGGCGTCGGGATGCGTGCCCAGCGCGGCAATGCCGGCGCTGATCGTGATCTTGACCGGGCCTTGCGGCGTATCCACGGCCAGCGCGTTCACCGCCTTGGCCAGGCGCTGGCACACCTTTTCGGCATGAACCAGTTCGGTATCGGGCAGCAGCACGGCAAATTCTTCCCCGCCGATGCGCGCCACGAAATCGGTGGAGCGCACGGCCGCCACCGCCGCCTCGGCAAAGGCGCGCAGCACGCGATCGCCCACGGCATGGCCATAGCGATCGTTGACCTGCTTGAAATAGTCGATGTCCACCACCGCCAGCGCCGACGGCACGCCCAGCGCGCCGACGCGCTCTGCGGTTTCGAAGAAGGCGCGACGATTGGGAATGCCGGTCAAGGGATCGGTCAGCGCGGCGCGCGAGAGGTCTTCCTCGATGCGCTTGCGCTGGGAAATGTCGCGGGTCACGCAGACCAGGCCATCCACCTCGCCGTTTTCGTTGGTGACCGCGCGGAAGTGGGTCTCGAACCAGCGGCTCGGGCCGCCCAGCGTCAGTGCCTGAAATTCGACGCCAACCGGTTCTCCCGGGCTGGCAACGGCAGCGCTCCATGCTGCCGCAACAGCGGCGCGGTGCTCCTCCGTCACGATCTGGCGGAAATCCACGCCATGCAGCTGTTCAGGCACGTGGCCGGTCAGGTGCGTGATGGCGGGAGAGGCATAGCGGATCGTGCCGCGCTGGCTCATGTGGATGATCACGTCGCTGACATGGTCCGACAGCAGGCGATAGCGCGCCTCGCTCGTCACCAGGTCGCGCATGCGGTTGCGGCGCCGCTGCTGCTCGGCCACCACCGGCAGCACGGTGAGCACGGTAATGCCGAGATAGACCTGGAAGAACTGCAACCGTCCGGCCAGGACATGCAGATCGGTGGGCGCCAGTTGCATGTCGGCGATCGGGCCGTGGCCCAGCACGGTCATCAACCCGCCCACCGTCGCCAGGATGATCGGCAAGGTCAGCGCGACAAAGGCATTGGCCCAAACCGCGCCGAACAGAACCAGCAGCAGCGGAAACAGCAGCAGCGGCCGGGCGATCTGCGAAAACACCACAAGGGTGAGAACGACCATCACGCCCATCAGCAGGAACGCGCGCAGCACTGTGCCCTTGGGCAGCAGCGGTTGGCGGTTTTGCCATGCCAGGCACAACAGGCTGCCGGCCGGCAGGAAAATCAACAAGCCCAGCGAATGGCCCACCAGCCAGTCCACAAAGTTGCCGCGCATCGGCTGGCCAAGTGTCAACCACACGTTCACGGCCGCGAGCGCTGCACCGACCATGGGGACGAGCAGGCCAATCCCCAGGCTATATCCCGCCATCCATTCGGCGATATCTTCGGGCCAGTGCGCCTTCATGATGCGGCGCAGGATCATGGCTGCGGCCACGCCCTCGAAGACGTTGATCAGCATCATCAGCGGCGCAGCAAACCAGCCCAGCCCGAAAAAGCCGGTGAGCAGGAAACTTGCCAGCCCGGTGGCCGCAATCGTTGCCGGCCACACCCGCGTCGGCATGGCATTGAGTCGCGATGCCAGAACCGCGTTGGAAATCCACACCATCGCCACGCCGCCGCTCAGCCGGCTGTGTTCGACGGAGAGGAAAGCGCTGATGAAAAAGGCGACTGCCGTAACGAGCGCGGCACGCAGCGATGCTGCCGGAGTTATGGCCAGACGGGGCCGAGGAAGAACGGCGGTTTGCATGACCGTTATAGCTGCCACCAAATGGTTAATTCTGGCCTAAGGGGCAGCGCTGAGCGGGCATCACGATGGTAAAATTTTCGGAACCAGGCGCCCCGTGATCACCGCTCTTGAACAACTGTATGGCAACAAGTGATAATTTCTGCTGAATCGATCAGCCACAAGACAGTCTGCCGTCCGCACCCTTGCCTTTGAGGGCAAACCTCGCCACATGGGCGCCATTGCTCGGCCGGGGCATTTCGCAACGGTGCGAGTCTTTGGCGCGGGCGCTTGCGAGACAGATGATCACCACCAACCCCTTCGAGGACCGCGACGGCGACAAGCTGCGCGAGGAATGCGGCATTTTCGGCGTGCTGGGCGCGCGCGATGCGGCGGCGATGACAGCCTTGGGCCTTCATGCCCTGCAGCATCGCGGCCAGGAAGCGGTGGGCATCACCAGCTTCGATGGGCAGGAGTTCTACTCCCGCCGTGGCATCGGCCATGTCGCGCAGAACTTTTCCAGCGGCCAGGCGATCGCCGAATTGCCGGGCATGATGGCCGCCGGCCACGTGCGCTATTCCACCACCGGTGGATCGGGGCTGCGCAACGTGCAGCCGCTGTTTGCTGACCTCGCCGCGGGCGGCTTTGCCATCGCGCACAACGGCAACATCTCGAACGCGATGTTCCTCAAGCGCGACCTGGTGCAGAAGGGCGCGATCTTCCAGTCGACGTCCGACACCGAGGTGATCATCCACCTCGTCGCCACCAGCCGCTATCCCACGCTGCTCGATCGCTTCGTCGATGCGCTGCGCCTGGTCGAAGGCGCCTATTCGCTGATCTGCATGACGCCCGAAGGTATGATTGCCTGCCGCGATCCGCTCGGCATCCGTCCGCTGGTGATGGGCAAGCTGGGTGACGCCGTGGTCTTCGCCAGCGAAAGCGTCGCGCTCGACGTGGTCGGCGCCGACATGGTGCGCGAAGTGGAGCCGGGCGAACTGATCCAGGTGGCCCTCGACGGTTCGATCCAGACGCATCGCCCGTTCGGCGATACGCCGCAGCGCCCGTGCATCTTCGAGCATGTCTATTTCAGCCGCCCGGATTCGATCCTGGGTGGCCGCTCGGTCTATGAAGTGCGCAAGGCGATCGGCACGCAATTGGCGCTGGAAAACCCGGCCGACGCCGATCTCGTCATCCCGGTGCCGGACAGCGGCGTTCCCGCCGCGCTGGGCTATGCCCAGCAATCGGGCATTCCGTTCGAGCTTGGCATCATCCGCTCGCACTACGTCGGCCGCACGTTCATCCAGCCGTCCGACGGCGCCCGCAATGCCGACGTCAAGCGCAAGCACAACGCCAACCGCGCCCTCGTGGCCGGCAAGCGCATCGTGCTGATCGACGATTCGATCGTGCGTGGCACCACAAGCCTCAAGATCGTGCAGATGATGCGCGAAGCCGGCGCGCGCGAAGTGCACTTCCGCGTCGCCAGCCCGCCGACCGAGCATTCCTGCTTCTATGGCGTGGACACGCCGGAACGCTCCAAGCTGCTCGCCGCGCGGATGGACATTGCCGCCATGGCCGAATTCATCCAAGCCGATAGCCTGGCCTTCGTCTCGATCGACGGTCTCTATCGCGCCGTGGGCGAAGTTCAGCGCAACAGCACCTGCCCGCAGTATTGCGATGCCTGCTTCACCGGTGACTATCCCACGCGCCTAACCGATCTTGGCGATCGCGCGCCGGGCTGCTCTCCGGTCAAGCTCAAGACCAAGCCCGCCAAGGTCGCCTGATCGTGTCGGCCGCCAACGCGCAAACGCCGCTCGCCGGCCGTGTCGCCCTGGTCACCGGCGCCAGCCGGGGCATCGGCGCCGCCACGGCCCGGGCGCTGGCGGCCGCTGGTGCCCATGTGGTGCTGGTGGCCCGCACGGCGGCCGAACTCGAAAAGGTCGAAGACGATATCTTCCAGGCCGGCGGCAATGCCACGATCGCCCCGGTCGATCTGGCCGAACCCGATGGCGTGGCGCGCCTGGCTTCGGCGATTTCCGAACGCTGGGTGGCGCTCGATATCCTGGTGATCAATGCCGCGGTGCTGCCTGCCCTCACCCCGGTGTGGCAGATCGAGCCGCGCGATTTCAGCCGCGCGATCACCTTGAACGTGCTGGCGACGCATTCTTTGATCAGCGCATTCCATCCCTTGCTCAAGGGCAGCCAGGATGCGCGCGTGATCGGCCTGACCAGCAGCGTCGGCGCCGCGCCGCGTGCCTATTGGGGCGCCTATGGCGCGACCAAGGCCGCGTTCGACAATCTCCTGGCGAGCTATGCCCAGGAAGTGGCGTCGATCTCGGGCATTCGCGTGGCCATTGTCGATCCCGGCGCCACGCGCACCAAGATGCGTGCCAAGGCCTATCCGGGCGAAAACCCGGCGAGCGTCAAGCCGCCCGAAACGGTCGCCGCGCGAATCGTCGCCTTGGCCAGCGCCGATTTCACCAGCCCCCACCGCGAGCGGGTGGACGAACCCGCCTGAGCTTTCGCGGCGGTTACACGCCACAATCGCATGAAATCTTAGGGCGTCGCCGCGCCTGTTAACCTGCTGGTAACGCACTTTCCTCATGGTTCGACAACGGCCGCGTGTTGCGCGGCCTGCAACCACGGCTTCAGCAGGTCAGGGCCAATGCCGACGATCAATTGGCAGCAGGATTACGAAGCAGCCGCCAGCGACGATCGCTGCGCCCCGCGGTCACGCATGGTCATTCCGGCCAAGCTGCGCCGCAACGGGGCACGCGCCGCGCAAACCCTGGTGCTCGATCTATCGCTGGCCGGCTTTTCGGCGCTCGCCTCGGTGCGCCTGACGCAAGGCAGCAAGGTTTACCTCACGCTGCCCGGCCTGGAGCCGCGCGAGGCCGAGGTGGTGTGGTGGCATGCCGGACTGGTCGGCTGTGCCTTTGCCAATCTCTTGACCCAGCGCGAGCACGACACGCTGCTGCTGCGCTATGGCGGAGAGGCTGACGGCGACGGGCGCTGAGCCGCCCGCCCCCCCGCGCCTATCGAAAATCTCGTCTCAAGCCTCTGCCTTCATCGCGCCATGCGCGGCAAGCGCCCGCGCCCGCGCCTGTGCATGATCGATTATCTTGGCTGGATAGCCGCGCGGCGGGCGCTTGGGATCATGGATCTCGGCATCGTCGAGATGGCGCAGTTCGGGCACCCATTCGCGAATATAGGCCGCCGCATCGAACTTGGCCGATTGCGATAGCGGCGCCATGATCCGCACGAACATGTTGGCGTCCAACCCGCTGCCTGCCACCCACTGCCAATTGGTGGCATTCGCGCCGTAATCGGCATCGACCAAGGTATCCCAGAACCACTGCTCGCCCGCGCGCCAATCGATCAGCAAGTGCTTGATCAGGAAACTTGCGGCGATCATCCGCACGCGGTTGTGCATCCAGCCGGTGTGCCACAGCTGCCGCATGCCGGCGTCGACGATGGGATAGCCGGTGCGCCCCTGCTGCCAGGCGGCAAGCTCTTCGGGTGCGTCGCGCCACGGCAGGGCATCGAATGCCGCGCGGCCATTGCGCGCGCCATAATCGGGGCATTGCAGGATCAGGTTCTGGGCATAGTCGCGCCAACCCAGTTCGCTCAGGAACACGTCCACGCTGCCGCCGGCATCGGCCACGGCGTGCCACACCGTGGCGGGCGACACTTCACCGAAATGGAGATGGGGCGACAGCATCGACGTGCCCAGAAAAGACGGCAGGTTGCGCTGTTCGTCATAGCGGCGGGCCCGGCCGATGAATGCCTCCAGGCGCTGCATCGCTCCCGCCTCGCCCGGCGTCCAGGTCTCGCGCATGCCGCCGGCCCAATCGGGCGTTTTCGGCAAGAGCTGCCAGTCGGCCAGCGCATCGCTCGCCGGCCAGAATTCGGGCGCGGGCAGCGTTTCCGGCGCAGGCTGGGGCGGCGGCGGGGGCAACTGCTGCAGGCTCGCCCGCCAGAACGGGGTATAGATCTTGTAGGGCTGCCCGGCACCGGTCGTGACCGTGCCCGGCGGCAGCAGGAAATTGCCGTGGTGCAGGCGCAGGTCCAGCGCCTTCCCCACCGCACGTTCGGCCAGGCGCCACCACGGCTCGTAATGGTGCAGTGCATGAACAACACGGGCGCCGGTCTCGCGGCGGATGGCCGCCAGCACCGCGTCGCACTTGCCCCGGCGCAGGATCAGGCGCGATCCCATGGCCTGCAACTGCGCATCGAGCCGTTCCAGGCTGTGATGCAGCCACCAGCGTGACGCGGCGCCCATCCGGCGATGCTTGGGGGTTTCGTCGTCCAGCACATAGACCGGAATGACCGGGGTGCCGCTGGCGGCAGCAGCAGCGAAGGCGGCCTGGTCGTGCAGGCGCAAATCCCGGCGCAGCCAGACAATTGTTGGGCTCGTCATGCCTTGCTATGTGCAGGGTAATGGCCCACTTGGCCATGGTTGGCCGCCTGCCCCTTGGTGCAGGTTCGTGCGCTCGGCGCGCGTGGTGCCGCAACTGGAGAATGGGCCTTGGCCGAACCGCTCTTTGTCCGTCCTGATGTCCAGGCGTTCCTCGATTACCTGCGCCAGGCGGCTGCCGCCGGCGCCCCCGCGATGCACCAGATGCCGGTGGACCAGGCACGCACCGCCTATGTTGCCATGCAGCAACTGGCCGACATGCCGCCGCGCGACCTGGCCGTGATCCGCGACCTGGAGTGCCCGGGGCCCGCCGGGGACATTGCCCTGCGCCTCTATGACAGCCGCGAAGCCCGCGCCCCGGGGCCGGTGCTGGTGTTCTATCACGGAGGCGGCTTCGTGCTTGGCGGGTTGGACAGCCACCACAACGTCTGCACCGAGATCGCCGCGCAGATGGATCTGCCGCTGGTTTCGGTCGATTACCGTCTTGCCCCCGAACATCCCTTTCCCGCCGCCACCGACGATGCCGAAGCTGCCACGCGCTGGATCGCGCAATCCCCGGCGGAACTCGGCCTGGATGTCACCGGCCTGGTGCCGATCGGCGATTCGGCCGGCGGCAATCTCGCGATCGTGGTCACCCAGGCGCTGGCTGCCGATCCCGCCGCCGCGCCGGTCATCGCCCAGGTGCCGATCTATCCCCTGACCGATGCGGTGGATGGCCACGCCTCTTTCGGCGAATTTGCAGAAGGTTTCCTGCTCGATGCCCAGGTGATGCGCTGGTTTGCCGATGCCTATGCCGCGCCGGCCGACAGCATACGCACCTTTCCGCTCAACGGCAGGCATGACCGCATGCCCCCTACGGTGCTAGTGACCGCAGGCCTCGATCCGATTCGCGATAGCGGGCGGGTCTATGGCGCGGCCCTGGCACGCGCCGGATCGCCCCTCGTGTTCACCGAACGCGTGGGAACGATCCACGGCTTTATCCAGGTGCGCAAGGCCATCCCCAGCGCGCAGGCTGATCTGGAAGCAATTCTGGCAGCGCTGCGCGGTGTGCTCGATGCCGGGCGCCCTACTGTTTGAACGAGGACCACCTACCCATGAGTGCGGACCCCTTTGCCGCTCTTCCCTATCGCCCCTGCGTGGGGCTGATGATCGTCAATCCCCAAGGCCGCGTCTTTGTCGGCAAGCGCATAGACAACAAGGAAGGTGACGCCTGGCAGATGCCCCAAGGCGGCATCGACGATGGCGAGGAACTGGTCCCCGCCGCGATGCGCGAACTGCACGAGGAAACCGGCCTGACGACCGAGCATGTCACCGTGCTCGCGCAGAGCCGCGAAGAGCATTTCTATGACCTGCCGCCCGAACTGCTGGGCAAGCTGTGGGGCGGCCAGTATCGCGGCCAGCGCCAGGCTTGGCTGCTGCTGCGCTTCAACGGGCAGGACAGCGACGTGGTGCTCGACGCCCACGATCCTGCCGAATTCTGCGAATGGAAGTGGGTCGATCCCGAGCAGCTGCCCGATCTGATCGTGCCGTTCAAGCGGCGCGTCTATCGCCAGGTCGTGGAAGAATTCCGCGCGCTGATCTGAGTTTCTTTCAGCGCCAGTTTCGCACCACCGAAACCCCGCCCTTTAAAGAGGATGGGGCTTACGGTTTTCCACCGCCCCCCGAAAATTCAATTCGCCTGAACATCGTCCTTCTTGGCGACGGGCTCAGCCGCGGCCACCTGCGGCTTGGGGCCAGCGGCGAGCGCCTTGCTCACCACCGCTGTTTCCGGGCAGGCCTTGCCGCAAAGGCCTTCCAGCCGCGCGAGCGTGGCCTTGGCCTTGTCGATCGCGCCCTTTTCGGCAAGGGCCGCGCCCTCACCAGCAATTGCGGCCAGGTTGTTGGGTTCGCGGTCCAGCACGTCGCGGTAATAGTGGATCGCCTTGCCCTGCAGCCCGGCCTGGCGCGAGGCATCGCCCAGCGCGACCAGGATGTTGGCATTGGCCGGATCGATCGTCAGCGCGGATTCGAGGCTGTCGGTCGCCCCCTCCACATCGCCCTTGGCCAGTTGCGTGCGCCCTTCCTGGAACAGCACCTGCGCGCGCGGATCGAGAGGGTCGCTGGCATGGGCCGAGCCCATGCTGCCGGTCACGGCCACAAGGAGGGACAGCGCAAGGGCCGCTGGCGTGTAACGCATCAAGAACTCCTTCAGCCGGGACTGCTCACCACGGCGATAGACCACTCTCATGGCCGATGGGTCTATCACAGACGAGCCAGCCGAGCGAAGAAAAACCCGTCCGTATCGTCATGATACGGAGACAAACGCCAACCGCCGCGGTGCGCCCGCCCGGCCGGCATCCCGATCTGCTCGCTGGCAAAGCCGGGATGGCTGGCCAGGAATGCGTCCAGCCCGTCAGCACCCTCGGCATCGATCAGCGAGCAGGTGATGAAGACCAGGCGCCCACCAGGCCGCACCAGCTGCGCCGCCACATCCAGAACATGGGCCTGCATCTGCTGATAGCGGGCGATCGCGCCCGGGCTCAACCGCCAGCGTGCCTCCGGGTTGCGGCGCCAGGTGCCGGTGCCCGAACAGGGCGCATCGACCAGCACCGCATCGGCCTGCCCGCGCCAGTCGGCCAGCATCTCTGCCTCGCGCCCCGGATTGAGCAGCCGTGTTTCCACCAGCGCGCCGGCACGCTCGGCCCGTGGCGCCAGGCGCGACAGGCGCGGGCGATCGATATCGCATGCCAGCAAGCGCCCGGTGTTGTGCATCGCGGCCGCCAGCGCCAGGGCCTTGCCGCCCGCGCCGGCACACAGGTCCACCACGTTTTCGCCCGGCCGCGCGGCCAGTGCCTCGCATGCGATCTGGCTGCCGGCATCCTGCACTTCGAACAGGCCCTGGGCAAATTCCGGCCAGGTTTCCGCCGGCGCACCCATCGGCAGGCGCAGCCCATGCGGCGCCGCCACCGGCTCGGCCGCCATTGGCAGCCGCGCCGCCAGGCCATCGCGATCGATTTTCAGCGTATTGGCGCGCAGATCGAGCGGCGCGCGGCCCATCAACGCGGCCTGCTCCGCCTCGCCCAGCCCTGACGCGGCCATGGCCTTGGCCAACCACGCTGGCATGGCGCCAGCCTGCGCCACGGGATCGTCGGCGCGGATCGGCGCCGGGCCGTAGGGCGAACCGTCAAAGCGGGCGGCCAGATCGGGATCGTCCTGCGCCAGCCGCAGCACGGCGGCGCGCCCGCTTATCGGCACTTCGCCACAGGCGCGGATCGCGGCCCAGACCAGCTCGCGAATGGCGCGGCGATCCTTTGACCCGACAAAGCGCCGCTGGCGAAACCATTCCGCCGCCAGCCGATCGGCCGAAGCCCCCTGCCCGCGCGCGGCCGCGATCACGCCATCCAGAATGTCGATCGCGGCCTGAACCCGCGCGGCCGGCGTCACCGCGTGGGGTAGTTCGGCGCCTCACGCGTGATCGTCACGTCGTGGACGTGGCTTTCCTTGAGGCCCGCATTGGTGATGCGCACGAACTTGGCGTTCTTGCGCAGGTGCTCGATCGTGCCGCTGCCGGTATAGCCCATGGCTGCCTTGATGCCGCCGACCAGCTGGTGCACCACGTCCTTGGCCGGGCCCTTGTAGGGCACCTGGCCTTCGATGCCTTCGGGCACCAGCTTCATCGAATCCTTGATGTCCTGCTGGAAATAGCGATCGGCCGAACCGCGCGCCATGGCCCCAACCGAACCCATGCCGCGATAGGCCTTGTAGGCGCGGCCCTGGTAGATGAAGGTTTCGCCCGGCGCTTCCTCGGTGCCGGCCAGCATCGAACCGATCATGATCGAGCTGGCGCCAGCGGCAAGCGCCTTGGCCGCATCGCCCGACGTCCGCAGGCCGCCATCGCCGATCACCGGCACGCCAGACTTTTCCGCCTCGGCCGCGCATTCCATGATCGCGGTCAGCTGCGGCACGCCCACGCCCGCGACGATGCGGGTGGTGCAGATCGAGCCCGGCCCGATGCCCACCTTGATGCCATCGGCCCCGGCGTCGATCAGCGCGCGGGTGGCCTCGGCGGTGGCGACGTTGCCGGCAATCACCTGCACGTCGTTCGACAGCTTCTTCACCGCTTCCACGGCCCGCGCCACGTCGCGGTTGTGGCCATGGGCAGTATCGATGATCACCACGTCGCATTCCGCGTCCACCAGCGCGGCGGTGCGGGCCATGCCCTTTTCGCCCACGGTCGTGGCGGCGGCCACGCGCAGGCGGCCGGCGCTGTCCTTGGTGGCATTGGGATAGGTCACCGACTTTTCGATGTCCTTCACGGTGATCAGGCCGATGCAGCGATAGGCATCGTCCACCACCAGCAGCTTTTCGATGCGGCGGGCGTGCAGCAGGCGGCGCGCTTCGTCGCCGCTGGTGCCCAGCTTCACCGTCGCCAGGTTTTCGTGCGTCATCAGCTCGCGCACCGGCTGCGCCAGGTTGGCGGCAAAGCGCACGTCACGGTTGGTCAGGATGCCCACCAGCTTGCCGCCGGCTTCCACCACGGGAATGCCGCTGATGCGGTTGGCGCTCATCAGCGCCTGGGCATCGCCCAGCGTGGCATCGGGCGAGATGGTGATCGGATTGACCACCATGCCGCTTTCATATCGCTTCACCGCGCGCACGGCAGCGGCCTGTTCCTCGATCGTCAGGTTGCGGTGCAGCACGCCGATCCCGCCAAGCTGGGCCATCACGATCGCCATGTCGGCCTCGGTCACGGTGTCCATGGCCGAAGACAGCACGGGGATGTTGAGGGCGATCGCCTTGGTCAGGCGGGTGCGGGTATCGGCCTGCGAAGGCAGAATGTCTGACTCGGCCGGACGCAGCAGAACGTCGTCAAAGGTAAGGCCGAGGGGGATATCCATGTGCGCTGCCACTTCCTGTCCGGGTAGAATCGTGGCGGCCCATGTAATCAAGCCGGGAACAATTGGCTAGGGGGTTCGGGCGCTATTTGTCGGCCCTGGCCCGGGCGCCGTGGCGGGGGGTGTCGTGCCCCCTGCGGCATAGCGCCGGGCATCGGCAAATTCGCGCACAAGCTCGGTATTGATCTGCACGTCATCGGCCATGCCGGCATAGTTCACGTGGTCCGGCGTATCGGCCGGAGTGTGATAGGCGCCGGTCATGAACCGGTCCAAGCGGGCCTCATCGGCATAGCTGGTGCTGACCATGATCGCGGGCACGTCATGCTGCATCAGCACCCAGCTATCCTGGCGGCGCACATAGGCGTTGGCCGCCCGGCCATCGACCAGCTTGCGCCGCATCCGCCCCAGCACCCGCGCCACGGTATCATCCAGCGGAGTCATCCCTCGCCCCACGATCGCCACCTGCCCGCCCGCCGGCACCAGGCCCGTGCTGTCGACATTGAACGCCGCCACGATCCGCCCCAGCGGCAGCGGCGGATTTTCGGCAAAGGCCAGGGCACCGAGCAGGCCCATCTCCTCGCCGGTGGTGGCCAGAACATAGATATCGCGGTCGGGCATGCGCTGCTGCATGCCAGCCATGATCTGCCGCGCCACTTCGGTGATCACCGCCACGCCGCTGGCATTGTCGACCGCGCCCGGGCAGATCGCCCCGGCCGCGGTGCACACCCCGAAATGATCCCAATGCGCCACCAGCAGTACCGCGCCCGCATCGGGATCGCGCCCGGGTATGCGGCCGATCAGGTTGTGCGTGCGCACGCGGGTTTCGGTACTGGTCGCCTCCAGGCTGGCCGTGGTGCCGATCAGGCGCGGCGTGAAATCAGGCTTTTCCGCCTCGGCCTGGGCCGCAGCCAGCGCCTGGCCCGGCGCGGCAGACGTTCCGCCCAGCAGGCGATCGGCCATGTCGGGGGTGACATAGGCTTCGATTTCGTTGTCCAGCCGCTCTCCGGCGAGCACCGTGCCCGCCTTGCGGCGCCGCGCCGCCACGTCATCGAGGGTGCGCGTGCCGTCGAGCACCGTGATCACCGCCATGGCCCCGCCATCGAGCAAGCGGCCCACCGCCTCGCGCCCGGCTTCCACGTCGCCATGGCGCTCGTCGTGGTCACCACGCTTGCCAGCGGTGGCGGCCTTGCTTTCCAGCAACAGCGCCACACGGCCGGCCAGTTCGGTGCGCGATGGCACCACCCCGTGCCCGACAAACAGCACCGGCGCGCTATCTACCAGATTGCGCACGCCCGAGGTTACCACGAACACGTCATGCTCGTCGGCCGCCAGGCGCCGTCGTCCGCGCGTGAACACCGCGCGCGACAGGACCGGCTCGCGCGCGACCAGTTCGACCGGCGCAAACCACGGGCTGCCCGGCAGGTTGGTGCCCGATTCCAGGCCCATCTCGAACCACTGCCGCACGAGATAGCGCAAAGTCTGGGTTTCACCCTCGGTGCCGGGGCGGCGGCCGGCAAAGGCGGGGCTGGCCAGCGTTTCGACATGGGCACGCAGGCGCTGTTCCAGGGTCTGGGCAACAGGTACGGTGGCCGAATGCGCCGCGCCCACCGGCAGCAGGGCTGCCAGCGAGACCAGGGCCAGTGCCCTCAACAGCCTTGCGCCACGACTCATCTATGTCCCCAAACGCTTCAGCGCAGGCTCATTGCTGACAAAACCCGCCAAGACGCGCAAGTTCTCAAACTGTAAAGCACGGTGAAGCGAGCCTGGGCGCGAAAATCCTCGTGCATGACGCGGAACATTGTCGCGCGCCACGGCTTGCCATTTACGCTATAGGCCGTGGCACGTACGGCACACAGACAGCAGGCAGGCGATGCGGCTCGACGATTACGACAACAACATCGACGTGGAAGACCAGCGCGGCCGGGGCGGCGGCTTTTCTTTGGGCGGCGGCGGTGGCGGTGGTTTTCCGCTTGGCCTGATCCTCAGCCTGGTCGGCTCGCGCTTTGGCATCCTTGGCGTCCTGGTCGTGGTCGGCGCCTCGCTGCTGTTTGGCGGATTGCCCCGCCAGTTGGCCGGTCCCGTGGGCGAAACGCCATCGCAGCAGGTGGGCCAGCCCGGCGGGGAAACCCTCGCCCAGGCGTGTGACGTCAACGCCTTCAGCCATGAAAGCTGCAATGCGCTGTCCTCGCTCAACAAGACCTGGAAGCCCTTGCTCGCCAATGAGAACATCGCGTTCCGCGCGCCCAAGCTGGTGTTCTATTCCAGCCAGGGTTCATCGGGCTGCGGCGCGGCGCAAAGCGCGATGGGGCCGTTCTATTGCCCCAGCGACCAGGGCATCTACATCGACACCGATTTCTATACCGAGCTCGACAAGAAGCTGGGCGCGGGCGGCGATTTTGCGCGGGTCTATGTCATGGCCCATGAATATGGCCACCATATCCAGAAGCTGCTCGGCACTTCTGACAAGGTAACCCAGGCGCAGCGCGCCAATCCCGACGCGGCCAATGCCCTGTCGGTGCGCCTCGAACTCCAGGCCGATTGCTATGCCGGGGTGTGGGCCGCGCAAAACCGCGCGCGGATCGAAACCGGCGACGTCGAGGAAGGCATGCGCGCCGCCCACCAGATCGGCGATGACACGCTGATGAAGGCCGCGGGCCGCACCCCGGTCGAGGCTGCGTTCACCCACGGCAGCTCCGAACAGCGCATGGCGTGGCTGCGCAAGGGGCTCGACAGCGGCAACCCGGCACAGTGCAACACCTTTGCCCCGGGCGCGGTGTGATCGGCAGATCGTGTGGAACCTAGGCCGGTTTGCAGCGTAATGCGGGAAACCGGGGAGTTTTACCGATTATGTTCGCACACCGAAATGCCGCCCGCGCCGCCCTGCTCGGCGCGATGCTTCCGCTCGCGCTCGGCAGCGTGGCTGCCCAGGCGCAGACCGCCGTGGCGCCCAAGGATGCCAAGGTTGGCGATATCGTCGCCACGCCGCTCGAAACGGTGAATCTCAAGAAGGAAGACATTCCGCCGATCCTGCAGCGCGCGCAGGACACGCCCTATACCCTGGCCGGCATCAAGGGCTGCGCCGGGATCACCGCCGAAATCCGCCGGCTCGATGCCGTGCTGGGCGATGATATCGACATCGCCGATTACACCAAGGGCGGCCTCAAGGTGGGGAACACCGCCAAGTCGATCGTCGGCTCGCTGATCCCGTTTGGCGGCATCATCCGCGAAATTTCTGGCGCAAATGAAGCGCAGCGTCGCTGGCAGGTGGCCCTGTTCGCCGGCACCGCCCGCCGTTCGTTCCTCAAGGGCGTCGGCCAGTCGCGCGGCTGCCCCTATCCGGCGCGTGGCGCAACCTCGCGCGATGCCAGCGCCGTGGCCGCCAACCGCGCGCGCGAGGCCGCCGCTGCCGAAGCTGCCAAGGAACAGGCCAAGCAGGAAAAGCGCAATCGCTGATCCTTGTATCGCCCCCGGCACCCCCCCGCTTTCGCGCGGAGCAGGCGCCGGGGCGAGCGCCGGTCACACCAGTATGATATCGGAAAGGTGCAGATCGGGCGCGCCCATCAATACGCCGATGCGCACCGCCTTTTCCGCGCCCGTACCGTCAACGTCGTAATAGAGATTGCCGCTCGCCCGGTCATAGATCAGGCTCTGTTCGGCGGCGGTTGCGTGGGTGCCATAGCCAAACTCGGCTGCCGCCAGCGCGCCGGCCGGCTGACCAGCAAATCCGGCACCGAACGCCGTGAGGGAAAGCGCGATCTTGTCCTCGCCGCTGACAAAATCGCGGATCACCGTGCGCCCAAGGGCCAGCGGGCTGGTGTCGAACACAAAGGTATCGTGCCCTGCGCCGCCGGTCAGGCTGTCTATGCCTCCCCCGCCGCTGAGCACATTGTCGCCCTCGTTGCCGATGATCGTATTGTTCGCAGCGTTGCCCGTGCCGTTGATGTTCCCGGCGCCCTTGACCAAGGTCAACCGCTCCACGTGATCGCCGAGCGTATAGCTGATGGTGGAAAAGACCTTGTCGATCCCGCCATCATCGCCGCGCTCGACCACCTGGTCGCCGGCATCGTCAACATAATAGACGTCGTTACCGGTGCCGCCTTCCATCAGGTCGGCCCCAGCCTGGCCAAAGAGCGTGTCATCCCCCGCTCCGCCGAGCAGGTGATCATCGCCGGCGCCGCCTTTCAACCGGTCATTGCCCGCCCCGCCGTCCAGGCGATTGGCATCCTTGTTGCCATAAAGCGTGTCGTCAAACTGCGAGCCAATGGCATTTGCGATGCTCTTGAGCTGCACCGTCCCCGCGCCGATCGTGTCGATCGGCTTGGTGGTTGCCAGCGTGAGATAGATGCCATGCGCCGCGTCGGCAAAGCTGACGGTGTCGTTCCCGGCGCCGCCAGCAAACGTGTCGTTGCCGCCGTGGCCGAGAAACAGATCATCCTTGTCGGTGCCCGCCAATGTGTCGGCCGCTGCGGTTCCTTCGACGGTTCGGCCGTGCTGATCATCGAAGCGCTGCGTGTGCAAGGTGCCGTTCTGGTCGCGCCACAGCACGGCGAAACCACCATCGGCCAGCGCCATCAGTTGCGCGGCATCCTGGCTGCCGGCCGTTGTGGTGTTGACGATCTGCTCCCGGCCGATTTCGCCGCCGGCATGATCATAGGTCCGCAATGAAATCTCGCTGGCGCCGTTCGCCCCGCCAGCTGGGTTGGCGCTCGCCCAGGCAATCGCGAAACCGCCATCGGCCAGGGCAACTACGTCGGTCGAGCCGACGAAGCGCGGACCATCCGGGCTGACGATCGTATCGGCTTGGATCACTGCGCCGCTGCTGTCGAGCACCTGCATATGCAGCGCCCCCAGCGACACGAAACCGCCATTGGAATGGTTTTCCGCCCAGGTCACGGCAAAGCCGCCCTGCGCCAGCGCGACGACCTGCGCTTCCACTGCTCCGCCATAGGTCGTTGGCAGCGCCAAGAGCGTCGCCGGCTTGATCGTGCTGCCGTCAACCCCGTGGATCGCATAGGTGTAACCCACGTTGCCGCCTGAGGCGCCATTGTCGAATGCCAGCGTCAGCAGCGAACCATCGGCCAGTTGCGTCACTCTGGGCGGCAAATCCCGGCCCGAGTTGGACCCTGTGAAGCGCGCCACGACGCTTGCCGTGGCCAGATCGACAATGTTGACCACGGCGCGCGCGGCATTGCCCCCGAAATCGACATTGCTGACCACGGCAACCTTGCCCAGATCCGCCCCCGTC
>CAYXUN010000059.1:0-825 GCA_964468165.1 uncultured Novosphingobium sp.
GCCACCGGCACCCGAACCCGTGCGCCAGGGCAGCATCTTCACCCCGTCGTATCAGCCCGCCCGCGTGAGCGAAGCCGGGCAGGTGTGGCGCGGCTATGAGGCCGGCGTCATGGCGCCGCCGGTGGCCCGCGCCGAAGCCGCGGCCGAGCCTGTGCCCGAAGCGGTCGAGCACCCGCTGGGCGTAGCGCGTGGCCAGGTGGCCAAGACCTATATCGTCGCCGAAGCCAGCGATGGCCTGGTCATCGTCGACCAGCACGCCGCGCACGAACGCCTCGTCCTCGAACGCCTGCGCGCCGCCGGCGCGGGTGAAGGCACGGCCCCGGCCCAGGCCCTCTTGCTGCCCGAAGTGGTCGACCTTGATGAACCATCGTGCGACCGGTTGGAAGAAGCCGCCCCGCGCCTTGCTGATTTCGGCCTTGCCCTCGAACGGTTCGGCCCGGCGGCAATGCTGGTGCGCAGCGTGCCGGCCGCACTGGCCAAGGGAGACGTTCAAGCCCTGGTGCGCGATGTGGCCGACGATCTGGCCAAGCACGGCGACGCGCTGCTGCTCGGCGAGCGGCTCGACCTGGTGCTGGCAACGATGGCCTGCCACGGCTCGGTGCGCGCCGGCCGCGTGCTGTCGGTCCCGGAAATGAACGCCCTGTTGCGCGAAATGGAAGTGACGCCACGCTCGGGCCAATGCAACCATGGCCGCCCTACCTGGGTGAAGCTGGCCCACGGCGATATCGAGAAGTTGTTCGGGCGGAAATAGCACCCCCACCCGGCCCGCCGGGGGGGCCCCCCCACCCCCGCGCGGGGGGCGGTGGGCGGGGCGCGCCCCGGGGG
>CAYXUN010000059.1:835-2378 GCA_964468165.1 uncultured Novosphingobium sp.
AACCCCGCCCCCCCTACCTGGGGGACGCGGGCCCCCGCCGATAGCGAGACGTTTGTCGGGCTCAAATAGCACCCCCGCCGTCGCGCCTTGGGCCCGCCACCTCCCCCGGTGGGGGAGGAATGGCGAGTGACCGAAGGGGGACCGCGCGCGGAGCGCGTGGTGGAGGGGGGCAGGAACCCGCTTGGTCGCCAGCTTCTGCGCGGTTATCGTGGCCGTAAATCTGTCACGGAAGAAAACTCATGCATCGTGCCGCTATTGTCTTGCCTCTGGTTTTGCTCGCCGCGTGTCACAAAGCCCCGCAGCAAAGCGACGATGCGGCGATTGCCCAGGTCGAGGCGGCGCAGAAGGAGCGGGCGCCGGCGCGGGAGATCAGCCCGCAGGTCATCGACTTTTTCGACATTTCCAAAGGCAAGCTGACCGGGTCGGGGTGCAACTTCGTGCCCGACAATGGCGGCATGGGGGCGGTGCTGCTGGCCCAGGAGGATCGCGGCATCATCAAGCTGGATGGCCAGATCGTGGTGCTGGCCGCTGACAAGGGCAGTGCCAAGCTGCCGCAGCACGGCTGGTCGCACTATACCGGCCGCGAATGGGCGCTGACGCTGACACGGATCGACGATGGCAAGGCCAAGGCGATGGGCGTGATCGACAGCTTTGACGGGCAATTGGTGATTTCCGACGCCGACAGCCGCCCGGTCTATACCGCCAAGGGCAATGTGCAGTGCAAGCCGATGTAGGTTTTGGCGTCACATCCTGCAAAAGCACCAATCTGGCGCGTTTCGGTCCATTTCGGCGTGACTCTTTGCCCACTCATGCGTCTTGCATCGCGCGGGGGCGCCAAAGACTAAGGGAAACGCCTATGAACAAGGGTCGTCACATCGTGTTGCTGTCCGCACTTCTGCCAATGGCGCTGGCAGGCTGTGCAACCACCGGATCGGTTAAGCGGGCACAGGCTGCGGCCGATCAGGCGCAGATGCGCGCTGATGAAGGCGTAACGACCGCGCAGCGGGCGCAGGGCTCGGCTGATTCCGCAGCGCAGGCTGCGGCCCAGGCCCAGGGCTCGGCCAACAACGCGATGACTGCCGCACAGAGCGCCGGTTCGGCCGCGCAGGCTGCCTCGATGGCGGCGCAATCGGCCGGTAGCCGGGCTGACAGCCTGGAAACACGCCTGCGCTCGCTCGAGCGGTGGAAGTGGGCCAAGACCCACCCCAAGAAGGCCAAGAAGCATCACGCACGTCATCACCAGGCCAAGCACCATGCCGGCCTGCGTCGTCCGGTCACGGCCGATCAGACCTCTGCCCAGAAGATGTGATCAGTTACATCTGAGGCGGGGAATGGGGCGCGTGGGGCCATGCCACGCGCGCCCTTTTTCATGAGCCTTTCGCGCTCAGTCGGTGCCGTTGGGGTCGCGCGTGGAGACCATGGCATTGCTCACCATGGTCAGCACGATCACGTCATCCTGGTTGAGCACGCGTGTTTCGGCGCGGAACAGGCCCATTTCCGGGCGGGTTTGGCTGCGCCGCTTGCTCAGGATCGTGGTTTCCAC
>CAYXUN010000059.1:2388-23773 GCA_964468165.1 uncultured Novosphingobium sp.
GGGCCGTTTGGGGGGGGGGTTGGGGGGCGCGGGGGGGGGGGGGGGGGGGGTGCCGGGGGGTGGGGGTCGCCGGGGTAGACCGGGTGGCGCCAGCGCAGTTCGTCGATGCCGGGCGAGCCGAGGCCCTGGTGGCCGGCGCGGTCCTGCTCTTCCACGATCATCGCCATGGTCATGGCACAGGTGTGCCAGCCACTGGCGGAAAGCCGCCCGAAGTGCGTGGCGGCGGCCGCCTCGTCAGACAGGTGGAACGGCTGCGGGTCATACTTTCCCGCAAATTCCACCACTTCCTCTCGCGTGACGTGGCGTTGCCCGAACCGGGCAACGGCGCCCACTTCCAGATCTTCATAGTATCGCATGGGGGCAGGGTGAACCTGCTTTCCCCATGCGTCAACCATCCGATCGAACAGGTTCAGACGTTGAACTTGAAGTGCATCACATCGCCGTCCTTGACGATGTATTCCTTGCCTTCCTGGCGCAGCTTGCCGGCATCGCGCGCACCCGCTTCGCCGCCCAGCGCGACGAAATCGTCAAAGGCGATGGTTTCGGCACGGATGAAGCCGCGCTGCATGTCGGAATGGATTTCGCCGGCGGCCTCGGGGGCCTTGGCGCCCTGGTGAACGGTCCAGGCGCGGGCTTCCTTGGGGCCGACGGTGAAGAAGGTCAGCAGGTGCAGCAGATCATACCCGGCGCGGATCACGCGGTTGAGACCGGTTTCATGCAGGCCCAGTTCGGCCAGGAAAGCCAGGCGCTCCTCGCTGTCCATGCCGATCAGGTCGGCTTCGATCGCGGCAGAGACCACCACGGCTTCGGCGCCTTCGGCCTTGGCCTTTTCAAACACGCGGGCAGAATGGGCATTGCCGGTGGCGGCGCTTTCTTCTTCGACGTTGCAGACATAGAGCACCGGCTTGGCGGTGAGCAGCTGCGCCTGCTGGAACAGGCGGGCTTCCTCGTCGTCCTTGGGTTGGGTGAGGCGAGCAGGCTTGCCCTCGCGCAGCAGTTCCAGCGCCTGGCCGAGTACCGAGGCCATGGCCTTGGCTTCCTTGTCGCCGCTCGTTGCCTTCTTGGCAGCGGCCGGCACGCGCTTTTCCAGGCTTTCGAGATCCGACAGCATCAGCTCGGTTTCCACCGTATCGGCGTCCGACAGCGGATCGACGCGGTTGTCGACGTGCTGGATATCGTCGTTTTCAAAGCAGCGCAGGACGTGGATGATCGCATCCACCTCGCGAATGTTGCCCAGGAACTGGTTGCCCAGGCCTTCACCCTTGGACGCGCCGCGCACCAGGCCGGCAATGTCGACAAAGCCGAGCTGGGTGGGGATGATCTTCTGGCTGCCGGCAATCTTGGCCAGGGTATCGAGCCGGGCATCGGGCACGCCGACATTGCCCACGTTGGGTTCGATCGTGCAGAACGGATAGTTGGCGGCCTGGGCCGCCTGCGTTTCGGTCAGCGCGTTGAACAGCGTCGACTTGCCGACATTGGGAAGGCCGACGATCCCGCAACGAAAACCCATCTTCGTGTCCTTGGCTATGGCCCCAAGCCGATGCGGGGCCGCATATTGCCGGCCGCGATGGTGGCTTGTAGGCCCAAGGTCAAGGGGGCAGCGCCCTGTGGCAAGGGGTTTTGCGTGGCGGCTTGGCAATCTTCACCGAAGTTTCAGGGCTTGCTGGCATGGCTGGGGGCATGAGGCGCGCTATCCTGCCATCGTTTTTGCCCCGCCATGCCCGTGCCGGTCTGCCGCGCGGCGCGCTGATTGCCCCGGCATTGGCGCTCGCCCTGGTGCTCGCCGGCTGTGGCGACAATCCCGCCGCCCATGCGGCCAAGGCCCGCAGCGCCTTCGCCGCGCAGGATTTCGTGACGGCGCGGATGGAAGCGCTGAGCGCCCTCGATTCGGGCAAGCTGCCCGCCGCCGATACCCAGGCGCTGCTGCGGCTGCTCGCCCGTGCGCAGTTGCAGATGGGCGATGGCGACGGGGCGCAGGCGACACTGGTGCGTCTGGAAGACGCCGGCGGTGGCGGCGCGGCGGTCAACCGCATGAAGGCAGAGGCCGCCCTGCTGCGCGGCTTGCCGCGCCAGGCGCTATCGCTGCTGGGCCAGGATGGCGATGCCGATGCCTGGCGCCTGCGGGCCGCCGCGCAGCAAGCGCTGGGCGACAATGCCCAGGCGCTCGCGGCATTTCGCCAGGGCATGGCCGCGGGTGACAATGTGCAGCTGGCGCGCGACTATGCCCGCTTCCTGATCACGGCCGAAGATTTTGCCGGGGCCGACCAGGTGCTGTCCGTGATGCAGCGGCTCGATCCCAAGGGCCTCGATACGGCGATGGTCGAAGGCGCGCTGCGGGTGCGGCAGGGGCAACTCGATGCCGCGGCGGCCGCTTATGACCGCGCGATCGCGGCCTATCCGCGCCGGATCGAGCCCCTGATCGAGCGGGCCAACCTTGCCGACATGCAAAGCCAGCTCGATCGCGCGATCGGCCTGATCGGCAAGGCCGCGCGCCTGGCGCCGGGGGATTCGCGCGTGCTCGACCTGCAGGTGCAGTTCGCCAGCGAAAAGGGTGATTGGGAAAAGGTGCGGCAACTGCTGGCGCCGCACGAAGTCGATCTCGATCCCCGCACCCCCAATGGGCTGACTTATGCCGAGGCGCTGCTGCGTCTGGGCCATCCCGAGCAGGCCCGCGTGATCTTTGCCCGCGCGCTGCTGCTTTCGCCGCAAAATCCCTATTCGCGCATGATGCTGGCCGAAGCGCAGCTGGCCACGGGCGATCCCGGCACGGCGCTGCGCACGATCCGGCCCTTGTCGGATTCGCTGCTGGCTGGCCAGCGCGAACTGGATCTGGCCCTGCGCGCGGCGCGGGCCGCAGGTGATCCCTCAGCCGACACTCTGGCAGCGCGATTGCGCTCGGGCCAATGGCAGCAGGACCAGCGCCTGGCTGCCGATGGGCAGGCCGCGCTCGGCCGGCGCGATTGGGCTGCGGCGATCACCGCCTATACCACGCTGCTGGGCAATGGCAGTGATCCCGAAGTGCTCAAGCGGCTCGCGGTGGCCTGTACCAGCGCTGGCCGCCACCAGGACGCGATTGCCTATGCCGACCGCGCCCTGGCCCTGGCGCCGCGCGATCCCGACATGCTGCATATCGCTGGCCTCGCGCGGCTCAACGCCGGGCAGGACATGGCCGCTGCGCAGCACCTGTTGCAACGCGCGGTCGATGCCGATCCGGCCAACCGCCTGTTCCGCGCCGATCTTGCCCGCGCCCAGGCACGCTGAACCCATACAGTTCTTTCGAACGCAAAAATGCCGCCCAAGCCAGGCTTGGACGGCACTTTTGGAAGAAACATCGCGTGGCGCCGGGCTTTGGGCCAGCCGGGCGGCATGCCTAAGGCGTGCCGGCCCGTCCCTGTGCTGGTGCCCCCAGGCCCGCGTGCCGCGATCAGCGGCGGCGACGGCGCACGAACGCCAGGCCAGCCAGGCCAGCGCCCATCAGGCCGAGCATGCCCGGTTCCGGCACGTCGGTGCCGCCGGTCGACGACGAGGTGGTGCTGCCGCCCGAGGTCGACGAGGTGGTCGAGCCGCCGGTCGAGGTCGAGGTGGTGCTGCCACCCGAAGTCGACGACGTGGTCGAACCGCCCGAGGTCGACGAAGTGGTGCTGCCGCCCGAAGTCGACGAGGTGGTCGACGAAGTGGTGCTGCCACCCGAAGTCGAGGTCGAGCTCGACGAGCTGCTGCCGCACATCGCCGCGCCGGCCGAGTGGCCGCAGTTGCAATAGTGCGTGTGGAAGAAGGTGGCGTGGGCCGGGGCTGCAGCGATGGTGGTGGTCAGCGCGGCGGCGAGGATGGCAATCGAACGCTTCATGGTCAGTCCCCTGTCAAACTGGTCATAACAAACTGGAAGGCCGGCGTTCGAATGGGTCCGATCCGAAAGCACTGCCTTGGTTGACAGAGATAAAAGCAAAAGCGGTGCCAATTGCGGAAATCAGCGCTTTCTGGTGGTTAACGCTGCTTCACAGGCATGCCGCTTGTAAGCGATTCCGACGGTTTTTCCGGAAATCCGCGTTAACCTTTTCAGGACATTTCAATCCTGCTGGCGCCGGGCCACATCGCTCATGAAGCGGGTATCGTCGCCTTGCGCCAGCCGATCCGCCTCGGCCGCCACGGCGCCAAGCATGGTGACAAGGTCATCGTGCTCGGCCTTGGCGAAGGCGCCCAGGACATAGCCGGTGACGCGGTCCTTGTGGCCGGGGTGGCCGATGCCCAGGCGCACGCGGCGGAATTCCGCGCCGCTGTGCTGGTCGATCGAACGCAGGCCATTGTGCCCGGCATGGCCGCCGCCCTGCTTCACTTTCACCTTGAACGGCGCCAGGTCGAGTTCGTCATGAAACACGGTGAGGGCGTCGGTGCCAAGCTTGTAGAAGCGCAGCGCTTCGCCCACGGCGCGGCCGCTTTCGTTCATGAACGTGGCGGGCTTGAGCAGGATGATCTTCTCCCCGCCGATGCGGCCTTCCTGCACCCAGCCCTGGAATTTCTTCTGCACCGGACCAAAGCCGTGGACATCGGCAATCGTGTCGAGCGCCATGAAGCCCACGTTGTGGCGGTGCAGGGCGTATTGCGGGCCGGGATTTCCCAGGCCAACCCAGACTTGCATGGCAGACGCTCCGCTTGTGGTTGGAGTTTGCAGGGTGTTTTGCGGTGAGGGCGCGCGTGCCTATTGCCCGCACGCGGCGCAAAAAAGAACCCCTCCCGGTTGGGGGAGGGGTTCCTTGAACCGATGCGGCAGCCTGCGCTGCCGAGCCGGAAAGATCAGCCTTCGCTGGCTTCGCCAGCAGGAGCTTCTTCTTCCTCGGTCAGAACGGTCGGCGTGGCGATCGTGGCGATGGTGAAATCGCGGTCGGTGATCGCCGAGCGGGCGCCGGCCGGCAGCTTCACGGCGCTGATGTGCACCGAATCGCCGATTTCCAGGCCCGAGAGATCGACGATGATGTCATCGGGGATCTTGTTGGCTTCGCACACCAGTTCCAGTTCGTGGCGCACAACGTTGAGCACGCCGCCCTGCTTGATGCCGGGGGCCTTTTCTTCGTTCTGGAACACCACCGGCACGTTCACGTGCACTTCGGCGTTCGCGCTCACGCGCAGGAAGTCTGCGTGCTGCGGACGGTCGCTCACGGCGTGGAAAGCCACGTCCTTGGGCAGAGTGCGGACCTTCTTGCCGCCGATGGTCAGTTCGACGATCGAGTTGAAGAAGTGGCCGGTGCCCAGGGCACGTGCCAGTTCCTTTTCTTCGAGGTGGATGGCAACCGGTTCCTGGTTGCCGCCATAAACCACGGCGGGGGTGCGGCCTTCGCGGCGCAGGGCACGGGAGGCTCCCTTGCCTGCCCGTTCGCGCAGCTCAGCCGACAGGGTCAGCGTCTCGCTCATGTGAAATACCTTCCGAAATGAATCTGTTGCATGTTCCTTCCGCCACGCCTCCAGGGATGACCATGACGGGGAAGCGGCGGCCCTTAGCGGATCGGGCCGAAAAAGCAAGGGGCCTGCGCGATCACTCCACCCGGCGCACCAGCCAGCCCTTGGCCTGGAGCAGCGCGGGCAGGCCATCGCTGCCAGCAACATGCGCGGCGCCCACGGCGATGAAGGGGGCAGCGCCGTCCTTGAGCATGGCATCGATCTGGCTGGCCCAGGCCGCATTGCGCGCCGTGAGCAGCGCCTGGTGCAGCGTCGGGTCAGACAGGAAGCCCTTCTGGCTTTCGCGCGCGATGCCCAGGTCATCGCCGCGCAGCCACAGGCGCACCATGTCGGCATCGTCATCGCGGTTGTCGGCCGCTTCCACCGCAATCTGTTCCAGCAGCGTCTGCTGCGCGCGCTCGGGCAGGGCATCGAAAATGCCGAACTGCCCATCGAGCGTTTCCAGGCCCGCCACGGGCTTGCCCCCGATCAGCTTGCGCAGTTGCGGCTCTACCCCGCTGGCTGGGTCCATGCCTTGCTTCTGGCCGCCGATCGCGGCGATCTGCAGGGCAACGGCCCAGGATTCCTCGTTCTGGAACTGCGCGTCGGTCAGGTTGAGGTCTTTGTAGACCTTGGCCAGGGCATCGCGATACTTCATGGCGACGCGTGCCGATGGCGGCGGCAGTCCGGGGGTATAGGCAAGGCGCGCCAGTGCCACGCCAGCAACATTGCCATCGAGCGGCTGGGCGATTTCCAGCACTAGGCGATCGGCATTGGCCAGCGCGCGGTCGATCGCCGGGCGGCGCCACTGCACGCCAGCGGGCAGGGCATGCACCGTGCCGAAGATCCAGCCGCGCGTGCCACTGGTATCGGCGATTTCCCACAGCGCCACCTTGGCCGGCAGCGGCGGCGGCGCGGCCTTGTGGCAGGCGGCGGCCAGCAGCGCGAGCGCGGCGACGATGAAAGGTTTCCAGCGCATGGTCATTGCACCCGCGTCACGGTGATGCCGTCGCGCGCCAGGTCTTCCTGCACGCTGCCCTTGCCGGCCAGGTGCCCGGCGCCCACCGCTACGAACACCGTGCCCGGCGTTTTCAGCCGCTGTTCGATCCACTTGGCCCAGGTGACGTTGCGCCGGATCAGCAGCGCGTCGATCAGGCGCGGGTCGTCCTGCATGTCGGCCGTCATCAGCTTGCCCAGTTCCTCGGCGTTGCCC
The DNA here is from genome assembly GCA_964468165.1 of uncultured Novosphingobium sp. GTDB lineage: Bacteria > Pseudomonadota > Alphaproteobacteria > Sphingomonadales > Sphingomonadaceae > Novosphingobium. The sequence continues at coordinate 9,032 of CAYXUN010000059.1, forward strand.
TGGCGCCACGCCGCAACGATGCCGGCGATCTGTTCGCCGATCGTGTCATATTGGGCGATCACGCTATCGAGCCAGGCGATCTGGGCATCCTGGGGCAGGCTGTCGAGCAGGCCCAGCTGGAACGCCACGGTTTCCAGCCCCGCTTGCCGCTGGGGGTGGGCCGCCTGCAGCGCGGCCTCCACGCCGTGCGAGGGCTGATAGCCGCGCTGGATCAGCGGCAGCATCGAGAGCGCAGTGGCCGCCATCCAGGGCTTGTAGCCATCGAGTTGCGTGGCCGGCATGCCCGACGCGGTCAGCGTGGCCGCCAGCCTGGCCGCGCGTTGCGGGCCAAGCACGGCAGTCAGGGTCTGCCCCTGGGGCAGCAGGCCTGGCGCGGTGTCGATCGCGCCGTGCATATCGGCCTGCGTCACCTCGGTCACCAGCGTGTCCGATCCGTTCAGCGCCTGGGCCACCGGGCCGACCAGCCACGGCGCGCCGCCCTTGGGCAGCATGTGGATCGTGCCGAACAGCCAGATCGTGGTATCGGCATCGGCCACTTTCCACAGCGCCGGGCGCGAGGGCGCGGCATCGGCCTGATCCGCTTGCGGCGCAGGCAGCGGGATGGTCTGCGCATGGGCAGCAAAAGGGGCCTGCAACAGCGCCATGGCAGCGCAGGCGGCGATGCGGGCGGGGGTGTGGGCAAGGAAGCGGCGCATGACCTGTCCCATGCACAGGGCAGCGCGCAATGGGAAGTCCCCATGTTGCGCCTGCTGGCGGTTGATTTGCGCTGCGCCATCGGCCATGGGCGGCACACCATGGCCGATACTGCACCAAAGCCGCTCAGCCTGCAGGACATGATCCTGCGCCTCCACGCCTATTGGAGCGAGAAGGGCTGCCTTGTCCTGCAACCCTATGACATGCGCGTGGGCGCGGGCACGTTCCACCCGGCCACCACGCTGCGCTCGCTGGGGCCAGAGCCGTGGAACGCGGCCTATGTCCAGCCCAGCCGCCGGCCGACCGACGGCCGCTATGGCGAAAATCCCAACCGGCTTCAGCATTATTACCAATACCAGGTGATCATGAAGCCGAGCCCGGCCGACATGCAGGATCTCTATCTCGACAGCCTGCGCGCCATCGGCGTCGATCCGCTGCAGCACGATATCCGCTTTGTCGAGGATGACTGGGAAAGCCCGACGCTGGGCGCCTGGGGCCTGGGCTGGGAAGTGTGGTGCGACGGGATGGAAGTGACCCAGTTCACCTATTTCCAGCAGATGGGCGGGTTTGACTGCAAGCCGGTGGCCGGCGAGCTGACATATGGCCTCGAACGCCTGGCGATGTATATCCAGGGCGTCGATAACGTCTATGACCTGGCCTACAACAGTCATGGCGTGACCTATGGCCAGGTGTTCCTGGAAAACGAACGCCAGATGTCGAAGTGGAACTTCGAAATCGCCAACACCGACGCGCTGTTCGACCTGTTCCGCAAGGCGACCGAAGAGTGCCAGAACTGCCTCGATGCCAAGCTGCCGATCCCGGCCTATGAACAGGCGATTGAGGCCAGCCACGTGTTCAACCTGTTGCAGGCGCGCGGCGTGATCTCGGTGCAGGAACGCGCGAGCTACATGGGCAAGGTCCGCGACCTCGCGCGTGGTTCGTGCGAAGCCTATATGGCCAAGTACCAGGACGAATGGGCGCAGAAATTCCCGGGGTGGAGCGCATGAGCCTGCTTGTTGCGCCGGGGGCTTCGACAAGCTCAGCCCGAACGGCTGCTCTATGTGAATCCGCCCCCCCCCTCCCGTTCGCCCTGAGCCTGTCGAAGGGCGCAAGCGCTGACCTGTCCAGCCAAGCGGCTTCGACAAGCTCAGCCCGAACGGATTTCAGCATTGGTTCTCACCCTCCGTTCGCCCTGAGCCTGTCGAAGGGCTCGATCACCACCTTGAACACACCCAAGCGAGACGCCGCATGACCGCCGATTTCCTGCTCGAACTGCGCAGCGAAGAAATCCCCGCGCGGATGCAGGCCGGTGCGCGCGCCGATCTGGAAAAGCTGTTCGTCAAGGAACTTGCCGCTGCCGGGCTGACGCCGGGCGCGATCACCGTGTGGTCAACGCCGCGCCGGCTGGCACTGATCGCGCGCGATCTGCCGCTGGGCACGCAGGCTGTCAGCGAGGAAGTGAAGGGGCCGCGCGCCTCCGCCCCGCCGCAGGCCCTGGAAGGCTTCCTGCGCAAGACCGGGTTGACCCGCGAGCAACTGACCGAGCGTGATGGCGTGCTGTTTGCGATCACCGAAAAGCCCGGCCGCGCGACCAAGGACGTGCTGGCCCAGGCCATCCCGGCGATCGTCCGCGCGTTTCCCTGGCCCAAGTCGCAGCGCTGGGGCGCCGCCTCGTTCAGCCCGGAATCCCTGCGCTGGGTGCGCCCGCTCTCGGGCATCATCGCCATCCTGGGCGAGGAGGCGATCGACCTGGAAGTGGGCGGCATCCGCTCTGGCACGGTCACGCGCGGGCACCGCTTCCATCACCAGGGTGACATCACCATCACCGGCGCGGCCGATTATGCCGCCCGCTTGCGCGAAGCCTACGTGATCGTCGACCATGCCGAGCGCGAAGCCATCGTGCGCGACAAGGCGCGCGCCGCGGCGCAGGCTTCCGGCCTTGTGCTGGTGGACGATGAAGGCCTGGTCGTCGAAAACGCCGGTCTCACCGAATGGCCCCAGCCGCTGCTCGGCCGCTTTGACGAGGCGTTCCTCGACGTGCCGCCCGAAGTGATCCAGCTGACCGCGCGGGTGAACCAGAAGTATTTCATCTGCCGCGATGCCGCCGGCAAGCTGGCCAATGCCTTTGTCTGCACCGCCAATATCGCCGCCACTGATGGCGGCGCGGCGATCGTCGCGGGCAACCGCAAGGTTCTGGCCGCGCGCCTGTCCGACGCCCGCTTCTTCTGGGAGCAGGACAAGAAGGTGCCGCTCGCCCGTCAGGCGGAAAAGCTTGCGCGCATCACGTTCCACGAAAAGCTCGGCACCGTGGCCGACAAGGTCGCCCGCGTGGCTGACCTCGCCGAATGGCTCGCCCGCGAAGGCGTGGTGCCCGGTGCCGATCCGGCACTGGCGCGTCAGGCGGCGGAGCTGTGCAAGGCCGATCTCGTCACCGACATGGTTGGCGAATTTCCCGAACTGCAGGGCCTGATGGGCGGCTATTACGCCCGCGCCGAAGGCCTGGGCGACGCCGTGGCCGATGCGATCCGCGATCATTACAAGCCGGTGGGGCAGGGCGACGACGTGCCGACTGCGCCGGTTTCGGTTTGTGTGGCGCTGGCCGACAAGCTCGATACGCTGCGCAGCTTCTTTGCGATCGACGAAAAGCCCACCGGGTCGAAAGACCCCTTCGCGCTGCGCCGTGCCGCGCTTGGCATCATTCGCCTGATCACCGAGAACGGCCTGCGCTTCGCCGTGGCCGAAGGCGACTTGCTCGGCTTCTTTGCCGACCGTCTCAAGGTGCAGCAGCGCGAAGCCGGTGTGCGCCACGACCTGATCGACGCGGTGTTCGCGCTTGGCGGCGAGAGCGATCTGGTGCGTTTGTTAGCGCGCGTGTCGGCGCTCCAGGCGTTTGTCGGCACGGAGGATGGCGTCAACCTGCTCGCCGGATACAAGCGCGCGGCCAATATCCTCAAGAAGGAAGCGGTCGCCACGGCTGGCGCGCAGGGCGAGGGCGTGGTGCCGCCCACCGGCGAGGAAGACCCGCTGGTGCTGGGCGACGATCCCCTGTTCAAGGATGTCGCGGCCGATTTTGCCCATGCCCAGCCGGCACTGTCCTATACGCCCGAACCGGCCGAAGCAGCGCTGATGGCGGCGCTGGCGCAGGCCGAGCCGCAGGTGGACGCGGCTGTCGCGCAAGAGGCATTCACCACCGCCATGGCCGCCCTGGCCTCGCTCCGCGCGCCGATCGATGCGTTTTTCGACGACGTTACGGTTAATGACGCAGACGCGGAAAAGCGCGCCCATCGCTTGGCCCTGCTTGACCAATTCCGTGCTGCGGTGCACAAAGTAGCGGACTTTTCGCGGATCGAGGGCTAAGCGCCCTCGGTCCACTTCCTGGCCCTCGCAATGACTGAACTTTGCTCAAGGAACGGACTGTAATCATGAGTGCATACGTATTCCATTTCGGCGGTGGTGCGCGCAACGACGATCCTCGGGCCAAGGACAAGACCATTACCGGGGGCAAGGGCGCCAACCTCGCCGAGATGGCGGGCATCGGCCTGCCGGTGCCGCCGGGCTTCACCATCAGCACCGAAGTCTGCGCGCACTACAATTCGGCCGGCAAGCAGTTTGACGCCGATATCAAGGCGGGCGTTGCCGCAGGCCTCACCCATATCGAAAGCGCCACGGGCCGCGTGTTCGGCGATGCGGCCAACCCGCTGCTGGTTTCGGTGCGCTCGGGCGCGCGGGTGTCGATGCCGGGCATGATGGATACCGTGCTCAACCTGGGTCTCAACGACGTGACGGTGGAAGGGCTTTCGGCCGATTCCGGCGACGCCCGCTTTGCCTGGGACAGCTATCGCCGCTTCATTCAGATGTATTCCGACGTGGTGCTGGGCGTGGACCACCACCGCTTTGAAGATGCGCTGGAGATCGCCAAGGAAGACAACGGCTATTATGCCGATGTGGAAATGAGCGCGGACAACTGGCGCAAGCTGGTGGGCGAATACAAGGCGATCGTCGAAGAGGAACTGGGCCGCCCGTTCCCGCAGGATGTGCACGAGCAGCTGTGGGGCGCGATCGGCGCGGTGTTCGATAGCTGGGAAAGCGAACGCGCCAAGGTCTATCGCAAGCTCAACGATATTCCCGCCGCCTGGGGCACGGCGGTCAACGTCCAGGCCATGGTGTTCGGCAACATGGGCGATACCTCGGCCACCGGCGTTGCCTTCACCCGCGATCCCGCAACCGGCGAAAAGGCCTATTACGGCGAATGGCTGGTCAACGCCCAGGGCGAAGACGTGGTGGCTGGCATCCGCACCCCGCAATACCTGACCCAGGCCGCGCGCGAGCGGGCGGGGGCCAAGCCGCTGTCGATGGAAGAGGCCATGCCGCAGGCCTATGCCGAGCTGGCCAGCGTGTTCGAGCTGCTGGAAAAGCACTACAAGGACATGCAGGACATCGAGTTCACGGTGGAAAAGAACAAGCTGTGGATGCTGCAGACCCGCTCGGGCAAGCGTACCGCCAAGGCCGCGCTCAAGATGGCGGTGGACATGGTGGGCGAGGGCCTGATCGACGAGGCGACAGCGATCGCCCGGGTCGATCCCATGGCGCTCGACCAGCTGCTCCACCCCACGCTCGATCCCAAGGCCCCGCGTGATGTGCTGGCCAAGGGCCTGCCGGCCTCGCCGGGCGCGGCCAGCGGCGCGATCGTATTCGATGCCGACACTGCCCAGGCGCGCGCCGAACGTGGCGACAGCGTGATCCTGGTGCGCGTGGAAACTTCGCCAGAAGACATTCATGGCATGCACGCGGCCAAGGGCATCCTCACTGCGCGCGGCGGCATGACCAGCCACGCCGCCGTGGTGGCGCGCGGCATGGGCCGTCCCTGCGTCTCGGGCGCCTCGGGCCTGTCGATCGACATGGCTTCGCGCAAGGCACGCATCGGCACCCGCGACCTTACCGAAGGTGACGTGATCACGCTCGACGGTTCGACCGGCGAAATCATGGCCGGCGAAGTGCCGATGGTGGAACCAGAACTGGTCGGCGATTTCGCTACCCTGATGGTCTGGGCCGACAAGCACCGCCGCATGAAAGTGCGCACCAACGCCGAAACGCCGATGGATTGCCAGGTGGCGCGCCAGTTCGGCGCCGAAGGTATCGGCCTGTGCCGCACCGAGCACATGTTCTTCGAAGCCGGGCGCATTTCCGCGGTGCGCCAGATGATCCTGGCCGAAGACGAAGCCGGCCGTCGTGCCGCGCTGGCCAAGCTGTTGCCCGAACAGCGCGCCGATTTCATCGCCATCTTCGAGGTGATGGCCGGCCTGCCGGTCACCATCCGCCTGCTCGATCCGCCGCTGCACGAATTCCTGCCGCACGGCGATGCAGAGTTCGAGGAACTGGCCGAAGTGACTGGCCTTGGCGTCGACCACCTCAAGCGCCGCGCCGGCGAACTGCACGAGTTCAACCCCATGCTGGGCCATCGCGGCTGCCGCCTGGGGATCACGTTCCCCGAAATCTATGAGATGCAGGCCCAGGCGATCTTCGAGGCGGCGGTGGACGTCGCCACGCGTTCGGGCGAGGCCGTGGTTCCCGAGGTGATGATCCCGCTGGTTGCCACCAAGAAGGAACTCCAGATCCTGCGCGCGCTGGTCGATCGCGTGGCGGCACAAGTCTTTGCCGACAAGGGCAAGACGCTGGACTACCTCGTCGGCACGATGATCGAGCTGCCGCGCGCCGCGCTGATGGCCGGGGAAATTGCCGAGGAAGGCACGTTCTTCTCGTTCGGCACCAACGACCTGACGCAGACCACCCTGGGCGTGAGCCGCGACGATGCCGCGCGCTTCCTCAACCCCTATGTCGATCAGGGCATCTACCCGCGCGATCCTTTCGTCAGCCTCGACATCGAAGGCGTGGGCCAGCTGGTCGAACTGGCGGCCGAGCGCGGCCGCAAGACGCGGCCCGACATCAAGCTGGGCATCTGCGGCGAACATGGCGGCGATCCCGCCTCGATCGCGTTCTGCGAAAAAGTCGGCCTCGATTACGTCTCGGCCAGCCCCTACCGCGTGCCGATCGCGCGCCTTGCTGCAGCGCAGGCGGCGTTGAAGGCGTAAGGATCAAGGCCCCTCCACCACCGCTTCGCGGCGGTCCCCCCCCCCCCCCCCCGGGGGGGGGGGGGGCACCGCCCCCCCCCCCCCCCCCAGGGGGGCGCCTTCTCGCCCACCCCCGCGGGGGGGGGGAGGGGGACCAGCCGCAGGCTGGTGGAGGGGCCTTTCCTCTAAAACTTCGGTGCGCGCAGCGGCTTGGCCCAGCCGCTCAGCGTCAGGATCTCGAACGTCTCGGTAACCCGCCCATCTGCGTCAGCGGCGGCGGCAAACGCGTCCTGCGCGCGGGCCAGGGCAGCCTTGCCGAGCGGCGCGCCGGGGCGGGCGAGGCAGTTGGACAGGCCCTGCTCGCGCAGATCCTGCACCAGGCGTGACAGGCTGCGATAGCGCACCGCCAGGCTGCGGCTGTCGATCACCGGGTCGGCAAAGCCGGCGCGTTGCAGCAATTGCCCGCCGGCGCGCACATCCACCTGCGGGTGCACGCGCGGCGCGGGGCGATCGGCATCGGCGGCCAACATCACGCTGCGCAGCGCGGGCAGGCTGCCCGCGGCGGTGAAGCTCAGCATCGCCAGGCCATCGGGCGCCAGTGCGCGGCGCAGGTGGACCAGCGCGCCGGGCAGGTCGTTCACCGTATCAAGCGTGCCGAGCACGGCGATGAAATCAAACCCCTGGGCAAAGGGCAGCGGCGCTTCCTGATCGACGGCGGTTTCCCCGGGCAGGGCGGCGGGATCGGCGTGGGTGACCGCGACGCCTTGCGCGGCCAGCGCGGCGCCCAGGGCGTGGTGCACATCGCCGATGATCAGCGCGGTTTGCGGCGTGTGGCGCAGGAACGACAGGCGATCGAGCATGTCTTCTATCATGTCATCGGCCAGGAAGCGCGCGGCATCGGGCCGCGTGGCCAGGCGGCGCATGCGCGCGCGCTGGGCCAGGCGGCGGTGGCGGGCAAAGATTTCGGGCGGGGCAGGGGGCGTGGATTGGGCCATGCCGTGCTGCCTGCCCGCAAGCTGCGCGCTTGCCAAGCCTCTTGCGCTGGGGGATGACGGCAAGGCGATGCTGCGCCCCGCGTTTCTTGCCCCGGTCGTTGACCTGCTGTTCCCGCCGCGCTGCCCGCTGTGCGGGGAAACCCTGGCGACGCATGGGGGCCTGTGCGCGGCGTGCTGGGCCAATCTGGAAATTCCCGGCGAGCCGAGCTGCCAGTTGTGCCAGCGCCCGCTGGAAACCAGCCTGGCGCGGGACGAGGCCGCGCTGTGCGCCCCCTGCATGGCGCAGCCGCCGCGACACGACGGGATTGCTGCCGCCACGCTCTATGGCGATGCCACGCGCACCCTGGTGCTGCGGTTCAAGCATGGCCGCAAAGTGGGCCTCGCCGGGCTGATGGCGCGCCTGATGGTGGCACGCCTGCCGCCGCTCGACGGGGAATGGCTGATCGTGCCGGTGCCGCTGCACCGCTGGCGACTGTGGCAGCGCGGCTATAACCAGTCAGCCCTGCTGGCGAGGCAGATTGCACGGGCGACCGGGCAGCGCCTGCTGGTCGATGCCCTGGTGCGGCGCAAGCGCACGCCCTCGCTCGGCGGTCTGGGGGCCAAGGCGCGCGCGCAGGCGCTGGCTGGCGCGATCGCGCCGCATCCCCGCCACGCCGCTGCGCTGCACGGTGCCCAGGTCCTGCTGGTCGATGACGTGCTGACCAGCGGCGCCACCAGCGATGCCTGCGTGCGCGCGCTGCGCCGCGCCGGCGCGGCCAAGGTCAAGATCGCATGCTTTGCCCGCGTGCTGCGCGAGGCCGAAGGGCGAGGGTAATGGCCTGCGCCGATTCGCCCGCGCTGTTTCGGGGTGCGGCGCGCGCGACGCATGTCGCATCAAACCGAAAACGCCCGGAACCTTGCGGCCCGGGCGTTTCGTGACGAAACCTTGTGATTGACGGGGCTCCCTCTCGGCCCTGACCGTAACCCCGTCGCTCAATATCTCCAGATGGCTGCGCCTTCCTAGTCAGAAGGTCGAACCAGCCCCCCGGTCCCTCGCGTGTCCCTGAACTTTGGCGCTTGCCGCGCCGCCTTTCGGCGGTTCAGATCGCGGTTCCCTCAAACCGCATGTTCTTTCTTGACGATTGCGCCGCCGGAAGGAAGGGGAAGCCGCGTATGCGCCCGATTTTGCCCGGGCCATGTGGTTATCGTGCAACAATACATGCCCTGGGCGTGCCCTGGCACCCTATTTGCAGAAGGGAATTACCTGACGTGTCGGTCGATAACGATTCGCTACAGCGCGAACAGGGCACCACGTTCATGCCGCGCTTCGATTCTCACGGCCTGGTCACCGCCGTGGCGATCGATCACCGCACCGGGCAGTTGCTGATGCTGGCGCACATGGATGCCGAGGCGATCGCCCGTACGCGCGAAACCGGCCTGGCGCACTTCTGGTCGCGTTCGCGCCAGAAGCAGTGGATGAAAGGCGAAACCTCAGGCCACGTGCTCAAGGTTCTCGAAATCCGCGTGGACTGTGACCAGGATGCGCTCGAACTGCGGGTAGAGCCGGCTGGCCCGGCCTGCCACACCCTGGCGCAAAGCTGCTTCTATCGCCGGATTACCCCGCAAGGCACGCTGGAGCGGATTGAGGTTTGACGTTTACGTAAGCTGCGCGGTATCGTGGCGGGCATGGACACCGTGCCCGCCTCTTCTCACACCGGCCATCTCGACCGGCCCGATGCCCTGGCCCGCGACCAGTTCACCATCACCGACCTGTCGGCCGAATTCGGCGTAACCGCGCGGGCGCTGCGGTTTTATGAGGATGAAGGGCTGATTTCGCCCACGCGGCATGGGACAGCGCGGATCTATTCCCGGCGTGATCGGGCGCGGCTGGCGTGGATCATGCGCGCCAAGAACGTGGGCTTCAGCCTGGCTGACATTCGCGAGATGATCGATCTCTACGATCTGGGCGATGGCCGCGCGCAGCAGCGCAAGGTGACGATCGCCAAGTGCCGCGAACGCATCGCTGCCCTGGTGCGCCAGCAAGCCGATATCGCCAGCACGATTGCCGAGTTGGAAGGCTTCGTCGCGCAAGTGCAGGAGCTGGAAGGGGCCGAGGGCGGCAGCCCGGCCTGATCGGCCCGGCCACCGCCCTGCAGCGGTCTGCTATCAGCTATAGACTTCGTCGAGCAGCGCGGTCAGCGCCAGCCACGACTGGCGGTCGGCGCTGGCGTTGTAGCCAAGGAAATCCTTGCCGCGCGCTTCGCTGTCGGGATCGGTGAACCCGTGCTTGACTCCGGCATAGGCATGGAAGTGCCAGTTGCCGCCGGCAGCATCCATTTCCTTCCAGAAATCAAGCACCTGCTCGCGCGGGACGAGCGGATCGGCATCGCCGTGGCAGATCAGCAGGCGAGGCTTGATCGGCGTTTCCGCCGTGGCCGGACGATCCGAGGTGAGCAGGCCGTGGAAGCTGGCCGCCAGCACGATCGGCGCGTTGATGCGCGCCAGTTCCAGCGCCGCCTGGCCGCCCATGCAATAGCCGATCGCCGAGAGCGTCAGCCCCGGCGCCGCCTTGGCCAGCGCATCGAGCCCGGCAGTGATGCGGGCGCGATAGTGGTCGACATCGGCGCGTAGGGCATTGCCCAGCGGGAACGATGCTTCAAAGCTTTCCACCGGCTCGCCATAGAAATCGGCGACCATGGCAACAAAGCCCTGATCGGCCAGCATCCGTGCACGCTGTTCCATTCCGGCGTTGACGTTGGCGATGGTGGGCAGGATCAGGATCGCGCCGCGCGGGGTGCCTTCGGGGCGGGCAAGCCACCCCGTCAGCGCCACGTCACCATGCGCATAATCGATGCGTTCAAGGCTCAAGGCTGGTTACTCCGGAAGGAAGTCGGGCACCGAGAGATAGCGCTCGCCGGTGTCATAGTTGAAGCCGAGCACGCGGCTGCCGGCGGGCAGTTCGCGCAGCTTGGCGGCGATGGCGGCCAGCGTCGCGCCCGACGAGATGCCGACCAGGAGGCCTTCCTCGCGCGCCGAGCGGCGGGCCCATTCCTTGGCATCGGCCGGATCGACCTGGATCGCGCCGTCGATGGCCTGGGTGTGCAGGTTGCCCGGAATGAACCCGGCGCCGATGCCCTGGATCGGGTGCGGCGCGGGCTGCCCCCCGGAAATGACCGGCGAGAGCGTCGGTTCCACGGCATAGGCCTTGAACGCCGGCCAGTGCTTCTTGAGTTCCTCGGCGCACCCGGTGAGGTGTCCGCCGGTGCCAACGCCGGTAATCAGCACGTCGATCGGGCTATCGGCGAAATCGGCCAGGATTTCCTGCGCGGTCGTGCGCACGTGCACGGCCACGTTGGCAGGATTGTCGAACTGCTGGGGCATCCAGGCACCGGGCGTTTCGGCGACCAGTTCCTTGGCGCGCTCGATCGCGCCTTTCATGCCCTTTTCGCGCGGCGTCAGGTCGAACGTGGCGCCATAGGCAAGCATCAGCCGGCGCCGCTCGATCGACATTGATTCGGGCATGACGAGCACGAGCTTGTAGCCCTTGACCGCCGCCACCATGGCGAGGCCAATGCCGGTATTGCCCGAGGTCGGCTCCACGATGGTGCCGCCAGGCTTGAGGCTGCCGTCGGCTTCGGCGGCCTCGATCATGGCCAATGCGATCCTGTCCTTGATCGAGCCACCAGGATTGGTGCGCTCGCTCTTCACCCATACCTCGTGGTCGGGAAACAGGCGGGACAGGCGAACATGCGGCGTGTTGCCGATGGTGGCGAGAATGGAATCCGCTTTCATGTCGCGTGTGCTCCTTGGTGTTGAGCGGGTCAGGATTGGTATTTTGCAGCAAAGGTCCGGGCGCGGCGCAATTCGGGAAAGCCGATCGCCCAGGCCAGGGTAACGACTATCGCACCCACCCCGCCAAACACAACTGCCCCGGTTGCGCCGAGCAGGGCCGCAGCCACGCCCGATTGCATGTCACCCAGTTCGTTGGAGCAGGAAATCGCCAGGCCCGAGATGGCCGAGACGCGGCCGCGCACCGTGTCTGGCGTGTGCAACTGCACCAGGGTGGTGCGGATATAGACCGAAACCATGTCGGCCGCGCCGATCAGCACCAGCATCGCCAGCGACAGGAACAGATTGCGCGACAGGCCAAAGCCGATCGTCGCCACGCCAAAGGCCGCGACCGCCAGCAGCATCTTGGCGCCAACCTCGCGCTCGACCGGGCGCCGCGCCAGGAATGCCGCGACCAGCGCCGCGCCGAGCCCGGGCATGGCCCGCATCACGCCCAGGCCATAGGAACCCACGGAATGGCCATCGAATGTCAGGATATCGCGGGCATAGACCGGCAGCAGTGCCGTGGCGCCGCCCAGCAGCACGGCAAAGAGATCGAGCGTGATGCAGCCAAGCAGAAACCGATCGTGCGCCACGAAGCGAAAGCCATCGGCCACTTGGCGGAACGGATGGGTGCGGCGGTTTTCCGCCGGCGGGGGCAGGCGGCGAATGCCGAATGCGCCGAACGCGGCCAAGGCCAGCAGGGTCACCGAAACGCCATAGGGCAAGGCGGGGGACACGGCAAAGAGCACGCCGGCCAGTGCCGGGCCGCCCATCGAACCGATCTGCCAGGCCATGGAATTGATCGCCACCGCCCGCGGCATGAGTTCGGCCGGCACGATGTTGGGTGCGATCGAAGACAGCGCCGGGCCGATGAACACGCGGCTGGTGCCATGCGCGGCGGCCATGGCAAACAGCAGCGGCAGCGACAGCGCGCCACTGGCCGTGGCGATCGTCAGCACCAGCGCGATCAGCGCATCGAGCACCATCGTCAGTCCGGCGATCACCCGCCGGTCGAACCGATCGGCAACGACGCCGGCGACAGGCGTGAGCACGAATTGCGGCAGGAACTGCACCAGCCCCATCAGGCCGAGTTGAAACGCCGCTTCCTTGATGCCCATGCCATATTGGCCGCGCGCCACGTCATATAGCTGGTACCCGAGCACCACGACCATGCCGGACGTGGCGAGGACGGAAAACAGGCGTGCCACCCAGAACCGCCGGAAATCGGCAATCTGGAACGGTGATGAAGGGCTGTCGGGCGCCGGGGCAGGGGTGTCGGTCACGGCTCGGTCTGTGGCAGCGGCCCCGGGCTTTGCCAAGACAACAATTGATTGTCACCGTTTCAGAAATTCATGATCGGCGCCAACCCCGCTGGCACCGATCAACTGGCGCGATCTCAGCCCTTGCCACGCAGGCGGGTATTGGGCTGCAGCTGCTTGATCATCTTGGCGAAATCGTCTTGCCGCACGATCCGTTCGAACTGGAAGCCGGCGCGGCTTTCATCGCTCCACACCAGGAACGCCTCGATCCGGCCGATCTGGGGCAGGCGGATGGTTACCCGCTCGCCGCGGCCAAGTTCGAGCGTGTCGCGCACCATGAAGCCGGTCGTGGAAATGTTGACAATGTTCAGCATCACATCGCCCAACTGGCGATGCTCCCCGATCACCGGCAGGTGAACGGGGTGGCGGGTAGACCGGCGCAGGTCGGTCACTGAAAGCTGCGCGCCGCCGGACATGGCTTCTCCTGCCGGTATGAGTGATTGCAGGCCGAGAAAATACATCCAGATTGACTTAGATTTGGTTAATGGGCGGCAGCGGCCTGCCGCCGCCCTGCAACGGCAAGTCGTTAAGCGGGCTTGATTATGCCGTGCTTCTTCTTGCCCGAAGACAGCCGGCGCTCGGCCGCAACCGTGATGACGGCGCTATCGTCGGTGATCGCCTCGCCATCCAGCCTTGCGCCGCCACCGGCGATCAGGCGCTTGGCCTCACCCCGGCTCGCGGCAAAGCCCAGGCCGATCAGCGCCTCGATCACGCTGATGGTGGGCTCGCCCACTTCCAGCGTCGGCAGGTTCTGGCCCAGGCCGCCGCCGGCAAACGTGGCCTTGGCGGTTGCCTCGGCCGCCTCGGCCGCCTCGCGCCCACGGATCAGCGCGGTCACCTCGTTGGCCAGCACCGTCTTGGCGGCGTTGATCTCGCTGCCTTGCAGCGCTTCCAGGCGGGCGATTTCATCGAGCGGCACATCGGTGAAGATGCGCAGGAAGCGGCCCACGTCGCGATCGTCGGTGTTGCGCCAGAACTGCCAGAAATCGTAGTTCGGCAGCTGTTCCTCGTTCAGCCAGACGGCGCCGTTGACCGACTTGCCCATCTTGGCGCCATCGGCCGTGGTGAGCAGCGGCGTAGTCGCGCCATAGACCTCGATCCCGTTCATGCGCCGGGTCAGCTCGATGCCGTTGACGATGTTGCCCCACTGGTCAGACCCGCCGAACTGCAGGCGGCAGCCATGGCGCAGCGCCAGTTCGCGGAAGTCATAGGCCTGGAGAATCATATAGTTGAATTCCAGGAACGTCAGCGGCTGTTCGCGATCCAGGCGCAGCTTGACCGAATCGAACGTCAGCATGCGGTTGACGGTGAAGTGCGGCCCCACGTCACGCAGCAGTTCGATATAGCCAAGCTTCGACAGCCATTCGTCGTTGTTGACCAGCGTGGCCCCGGTGGCGCTGTCGTCGAACGTCAGCAGGCGATCGAACACCTTGCGGATGCCGGCGATGTTGCTGGCGATGATCTCTTCGGTCAGCATCTGCCGGCTGGTGTCCTTGCCCGAAGGATCGCCGATCTTGGTGGTGCCGCCGCCCATCAGCGCGATCGGCTTGTGCCCGGCCTGTTGCAGGCGGCGCAGCAGCATGACCGACGCCAGGTTGCCGACATGGAGCGATGGCGCGGTGGCGTCATAGCCATTATAGCCCACCACGATTTCCTTGGCCGCCAGGGCATCCAGGCCCTGCGCATCGGTCAACTGGTGGATATGGCCCCGCTCGGACAGCAGGCGCAGCAGGTCGGACTTGTATTCGGTCATGGTTGCCTCGATGTGGAGCGGGGCGCCTAGCATGAAAGGACGTGCCTTGGAACCGGCGCTGCTTGTTGCCCATCCCGATCACGCGGCGCTGGCCGTGCGGCAGG
>CAYXUN010000059.1:23787-26413 GCA_964468165.1 uncultured Novosphingobium sp.
CGATGGACGATCACTGGCTGTGCCTGCGCTGGCGGGTGGAGGGCACCTCGGCCCTGGTCGTCCCCGCGTTTTCCGGCCGCGCGCGCACCGATGGGCTGTGGCAATCGACCTGTTTCGAGCTGTTTCTGGGCGAAGACGATCCGGCCGCCGGCGGCACTTATGCCGAATTCAACTTTGCCGCCTCGGAACGCTGGGCGGCCTATGACTTCGATGGCTATCGCGATGGCATGGCGCCGCGCCCTCTCCCGCGCGAGCCGGTGATCACGCCGCGCCGTGGGCAGGATGTGCTGATTTTCGATGCGGCGCTGCCCGTGGCGGGCCTGCCGCCGCTGCCCTGGCGCATGGGCCTCAGCGCGGTTCTGGAAGAGGCGGGCGGCGTCAAATCCTATTGGGCGCTGGCCCATCCGCGCGGGAAGCCCGATTTCCACCATGCGGCTTGCTTCGCCGCGCGGGTTGAGGCACCCCACGCGCCATGAAGACCGGACTTGATCGCCTGCTGGCCGAGCCTGCGCTGCGTGCGCCGCTTGCCGGCCGCCGCGTGGCCCTGGTGGCCCATCCCGCCTCGCTTACCGATGGCCTGGCCCACGCGCTCGATGCGCTGGCCGCATGCCCCGACGTAACGCTCAGCGCCGCGTTCGGGCCGCAGCATGGCCTGAAAGGCGACAAGCAGGACAACATGGTCGAATCGCCCGACTATCGCGATCCGGCCTTGGGCATTCCGGTGTTCAGCCTCTATGGCGAAGTGCGCCGGCCAACGCCTGCGATGATCGACACGGCCGATGTCTTCCTGTTCGATCTGCAGGATCTGGGCTGCCGCATCTACACGTTCGTGACCACGCTGCTCTATCTGGTGGAAGCCTGCCAAGGCACCGGCAAGGCGGTGTGGGTGCTCGATCGGCCCAACCCGGCCGGGCGCCCGGTCGAAGGCACGCGGCTGGTGCCGGGCTGGGAAAGCTTTGTCGGCGCCGGGCCAATGCCGATGCGCCATGGCATGACGCTTGGCGAAATGGGCCGCTGGTTCATCGCGCACTACAATCTCGATGTGGATTACCGTGTCATCGCGATGGAAGGGTGGCAGCCCGAAGCCGCGCCCGGTTTCGGTTGGCCACAGGACCGCATCTGGATCAACCCCAGCCCCAATGCAGCAAGCCTGGCCATGGCGCGCGCGTATGCCGGCACGGTGATGCTCGAAGGCACCACCCTTTCCGAAGGGCGCGGCACCACCCGCCCGCTCGAAGTGCTGTTTGGCGCGCCGGATCTGGATGCTTTGGCTGTGCAGGCGGAAATGGCCCGGCTGGCGCCGCATTGGCTGGCCGGCACCGCGATCCGCGAATGCTGGTTCGAGCCGACGTTTCACAAGCATGTCGGCCGCCTGTGCCATGGCCTGATGCTGCATCCCGAAGGCCAGTTTTACGATCACGCCGCGTTCCGCCCCTGGCGGCTTCAGGCGCTGGCGTTCAAGGCCATCCGCAATCTCGCTCCCGATTATCCGCTGTGGCGCGATTTCCCTTATGAATACGTGCTCGATAAGCTGGCGATCGACGTGATCAACGGTGGC
Organism: uncultured Novosphingobium sp.; assembly: GCA_964468165.1. GTDB lineage: Bacteria > Pseudomonadota > Alphaproteobacteria > Sphingomonadales > Sphingomonadaceae > Novosphingobium. Next base: position 25,346 of record CAYXUN010000059.1, read on the forward strand.
CCGGCCTTGCGGGAGTGGGTAGACGATCGCGCCGCGCAAGCCGGCGATCTCGATGCCCTGGCCGACGTGGACGAGGCCAGCTGGATCGAGGAACGCCGGCCCTTCCTGCTTTATTGAGCCGGCACAGGCGCTTGCCCCGGTGCCGGCGGCTGTCCGGCATAGCTGGTGGCGCGCTGGTCGATCTGTGCCCAGGCTGGCGCTTCGGCGGTCCAGATCACCGCATCGGGTTCCAGGCCATGGCCGGGATCGAGAAAGCCCAGGCGCACCGTGCGCAGATGCATGCGGCCCGATGATTGCGCCATGACCCCGGTGCCGCACGCCGGGCAGAAAAACTGGGTGAGCGTGTTGCCCGACGGCGCCACATAGGAAAACGATCCCAGCGTTCCCGCGATGGCAACGGCCTCAGCCGGGAACACTGCATTGTTGGTGCAGCCACCGGCCGCGGCCTGCTGGCACTGCCGGCACCAGCACTGGCGCACGGCCACCGGCTCGTGCGCGGAAATGGCGGCGCTCACGGCCCCGCAGGCACAGTGTCCGGTAAAGCTCATGTAAATTCTCCGATCGGGTATTGTTAGGTTTGCAAACAATCGTTAGGCTGCGTGGACAAGACCGGGCCACAGCCCGGGAGAGGATACCAGGCCCGAGGATAACAGGCTCCATGCTCAAGCTCTACAGTTTCGGCCCCGCCGCCAATTCCATGAAGCCCTTGCTGACGCTGTTCGAAAAGGGCCTGCCGTTCCAGGCCAATCGGCTCGACCCGGCCAAGTTCGAGCATCATTCCGACTGGTTCAAGGCGATCAATCCGCGCGGGCAGGTTCCCGCCCTGGTCGATGGCGACAAGGTCATCACCGAAAGCACGGTGATCTGCGAATACCTGGAAGACGAATATCCCACCGAGGTTTCCCTGCGCCCGGCCGATAGCTTTGGTCGCGCGCAGATGCGGGTGTGGACCAAGTGGGTGGACGAATACTTCTGCTGGTGCGTCTCGACCATCGGCTGGCACCGCTATGTCGGCAAGATGGTGCAGGGCCTGTCCGACCAGGAGTTCGAGGACAAGGTCAAGGCGAT
>CAYXUN010000060.1:0-12761 GCA_964468165.1 uncultured Novosphingobium sp.
GCCGCGGCCATGTCCCTGGCGCAATGGCCGTGGGACGACAGCCTGCCGTTGGTGGGCGAGGCGCGTTCGCGCGCCTGCGGCAGCACGCTGCTCGCCGGCCTGGCCCGCGACGAGGCTGGCCAGATCAGCCGCATCGGCCTGCGCCCCAATGCCTGCGCCGTGGGGCAGGCCGCCGCCCAGGTCTTTGCCGCCGCCGCCATCGGGCACAGCGCGGAAAGCCTGGCACAGGCGCGCGCCGAACTGGGCGTATGGCTGGCGGGCGAGGGGGACGAGCCGGATTGGCCGGGGATCGGCCTGCTGCGCACCGCACGTGACTATCCCGGCCGCCACGGCGCGATCGTGCTGGCGTGGGATGCGGCACTGGCAGCGCTGGCGGAGCCGGCAAAGGCAGGCTAAGGCATTCCCGGATAACAGTGCCCCGGGGGAAATTGCGCGCCATGAACACCACCCACGCGGAACCGACCGCGGCAGACATTCGGCTGGTGATTGCCGCCAGTTCCGCCGGCACGGTGTTCGAATGGTATGATTTCTTCATCTACGGCACGCTGGGCACGATCCTGTCCAAGGCGTTCTTTCCCACCGGCAATGCCACGCTCGAACTGCTGCTGTTCTGGCTGGTCTTTGCCGTGGGCTTCGGCTTTCGCCCGCTGGGCGCAGTGCTGTTCGGCTTCCTGGGTGACCGCCTGGGACGCAAATACACGTTCCTGGCAACGGTGGCGCTGATGGGCGTGGCCACGGCCGGCGTCGGCCTGGTGCCTTCGGCCGCCAGCATCGGCTATACCGCGCCAGCGCTCGTCATCCTGCTGCGCGTGGCGCAGGGCCTGGCCTTGGGCGGGGAATATGGCGGCGCGGCAGTCTATGTCGCCGAACATTGCGCACCCGAACGCCGCGGTTTCTTCACCAGCTTCATCCAGGCCGGCGTGGTCGGCGGCTTCATCCTCAGCCTGGTCGTGGTGCTCAGCTGCAAGGCGGCATTCGGGCCGGAACTGTGGGCCGCGTGGGGCTGGCGCGTGCCCTTCATCCTCAGCCTGGCGCTCCTGGCCATCTCGCTGTGGATGCGGCTCAAGCTGTCGGAAAGCCCGGTATTCCAGGCGATGAAGGCGGAAAACGAGCTGGCCGGCAATCCCTTTGTCGAATGCATGACCGCGCCGGGCAACCGCAAGCGGCTGCTGGTCGCGCTGTTCGGCATTGCCGCGGGGCTGACCGTGATCTGGTACACCGCCATGTTCAGCAGCCTGACGTTCCTGAAAACCGCCATGCGGATGAACGACACGGCGGCCGAGATCATCGTGGGCATCGCCGCGCTGTTTGGCGTCGGCTCGTTCCTGTTCTTCGGCCACGTTTCCGACCGGGTGGGGCGCAAGGCGCCGATCGTGTGGGGCTATGTCGCCACGCTGGTGCTGCTGTTCCCGCTCTATTGGGGCATCGGCGCTCTCGCCAATCCGCATCTGGCACGCCAGGCGCGCGAGTTGCCCGTGGTCGTGGCCGGCCCCGATTGCCGGTACGAAGCCTTTGCCATCGATCAGGCCAGCCCTTGTGGCAAGCTGCTGTCTGATCTGACCGCCACCGGCGTGCCCTATCGCCTCGAACATGCCGCAACGCTCTCGCTCCATGCCGGCGCCGCGCGCCTGCCGCTGGAAGCCTATCCCTGGGCGGACAAGAAGGCGCGGGGCAAGGCGCTGGAAGGCCTGCTGGGCAAGGCCGGCTATGATCTGGCGCGCATCACGCCAACGCCAGGCCGCGCGATCCTGGTCGTGCTCGTCCTGTTCGGCCTCATGGCGCTGTCGGGTGCCACCTATGGGCCGGTTGCTGCCACGCTGTGCGAAATGTTCCCGCCGCGCATCCGCTATTCCTCGCTGTCGATCCCCTATCACATCGGCACTGGCTATTTCGGCGGCTTCCTGCCGTTTCTTTCCACACTCATCATTGCCAAGACCGGCGATCCCTATGCCGGGCTGTGGTATACCTGGGTGGTCGTCCTGGTGGCCCTGGTGGTGTCGATGTGGGGTCTCAAGGGCGGCCTGCCGCAGGACGAGCCCGCCTGAAGCGCTTTCATCCATCAGGATTTGATCGAACGTTGTCTGTTTTTTCTTCCGTCCCGTTGCCCCCTGCCGCGCTGCGGCTTGCCCTCGATGCCACGGCCCTGGCCGGCAACTGGCGCGCGCTCGATCGCCTGAGCGGCGCGGCCAGCGCCGGCGCTGCGGTCAAGGCCGATGCCTATGGCCTGGGCGCGGCGCGGGTGGTGCCGGTGCTGGCCCAGGCCGGCTGCCGCGACTGGTTCGTGGCGCACTGGTGCGAAGTGCCCGATCTGCTGCCCCATGTTCCGGCCGCGTCGATCCACGTGCTGCATGGCCCGATGAACGCAGCCGACGTCGCCTATGCCCAGGCTACCAGCGTTACCCCGGTGCTCAACTCCCTGGCGCAGGTGCAGCGCTGGCTGGCCGCGGGCGGCGGGCGGTGCGACCTGATGGTCGATACCGGAATCAACCGCCTGGGCCTGCCGATGGCCGATCTTGGCGATCCGGCCCTGGCGGCGCTCGATATCGACTGCTGCATTTCGCATCTGGCCAGCGCGGACGAGGATGTGGCGCAGAACGCGCAGCAACTCGCCCGCTTTCAGGCGGTACGCGCCCAGATCAAGGCGCAGCGCTACAGCCTTGCCAACAGCGCCGGGATCGCGCTGGGGCCGCCCTGGCATGCCGATGTCACGCGGCCCGGCATTGCACTATATGGCGGCATTGTGCGCAGCGAACTGGCGGGCGTGATCGCTCCGGTGGCGCGCCCGCAGGCGGCCGTGATCCAGCGGCGCCAACTCCATCCGGGCGATCATGTCGGCTATAATGCAACGTTTACCGCCGACCGCCCTGTTGCAGCCGCGGTGGTCGCGCTGGGATATGCTGACGGCTATCTGCGCACCTGGTCTGGCAGGGGCGAATTTCTCTGGCAGGGCAAGACCTTGCCGGTAATCGGCCGGATCTCGATGGATATGACCATAGTGGACGCAACAGATGCGCCCGCGCTGGTCGAGGGGGACTGGCTCGATGTTGCCTATAACCTGCCAGAAGCCGCCAAAATCAGTGGGTTGTCCCAATATGAGCTGCTTACGCTGCTCGGCCGGCGATTTTTGCGCGACAAAGCATGTCTTGCGCCTTGATTAACTCATATTGCGCCGCACATACTGCATCTGCTAATCGTGTTCGACATTCCCAGCGGGGGTCCGATAAAAATGGCAAATCAGGCTAAGGACGGCGATACCGTCATCATCAAGAAGTACGCCAACCGCCGTCTCTACAACACGCGGACGTCCAGCTACATCACGCTCGATCACCTCGCCCAGATGGTGAAGGAAAATGTCGAGTTCAAAGTGATCGACGCCAAGAGCGGCGCAGACCTGACCCATTCGATCCTGACCCAGATCATCATGGAAGAAGAAGCCGCCGGCGAGCAGATGCTACCGACGAACTTCCTGCGCCAGCTGATCGCGATGTATGGCAATTCGATGCAGGCGCTGCTGCCGGGCTATCTGGAAGCCTCGATGGAGCACTTTCGCGAGAACCAGAACAAGCTGCGCAAGGCGATCGAGGATTCGATCGGTTCCAACCCGCTGGCGCAGATTGCCCAGCGCAACATGGAAATGTTCAAGGCCGCCGCCGCCGCCTTCGTGCCCGGCGCCACCCCGCGCGAGGATGACAAGCCCGCCGGCGCTGCTGCCGGTGGCGAGGGCGAACTTTCGGAACTGCGCAAGCAGATGGCCGAAATGCAGAAGAAGCTCGATCAACTCGGCAAGTAAGCCGCCGATTTTTGCTGGTGCGCGTGCATTGGGGCGTTGCCCCGATCCGCCGCACCGGCTAACCGGCAGGGCATGAACCAGCCCAAGATCAAGCACGCGCTGCCGATCAAGCGCGACGAAGACTTTGCCCAGTGGTACCAGGCGGTAATCGCCGAGGCCGAGCTTGCCGAGGAATCCGGCGTGCGCGGCTGCATGGTGATCAAGCCATGGGGCTATGGCATCTGGGAACGCATCCAGAAGCTGATGGACGCACGCATCAAGGAAGCGGGCGTCGAAAACTGCTATTTCCCGCTGTTCATTCCGCTGTCGTATTTCGCCAAGGAAGCCGACCACGTGGAAGGCTTTGCCAAGGAAATGGCGGTTGTCACGCATCACCGCCTGATCGCCGATCCCAAGGGCGGGCTAATGCCCGATCCCGAAGCCAAGCTGGAAGAGCCGCTGGTCGTGCGTCCCACCTCGGAAACGGTGATCGGCGCTGCCATGGCGCGCTGGGTGCAATCGTGGCGCGATCTGCCGCTGCTGACCAACCAGTGGGCCAATGTCGTGCGCTGGGAAATGCGCACCCGCATGTTCCTGCGCACCAGCGAATTCCTCTGGCAGGAAGGCCATACCGCCCATGCGGACGAGGCCGACGCCATGGACGAAACCCTGCGCGCGCTGGAGATGTACCGCAGCTTTGCCCAGGACGTGCTGGCCCTGCCGGTGGTCGCCGGGCCCAAGCCGGAAAACGAACGCTTCCCCGGTGCCGTCGCGACCTATTCGATCGAGGCGATGATGCAGGATGGCAAGGCGCTGCAGGCCGGCACCTCGCACTATCTCGGCACCACGTTCTCCCAGGCCGCGGGAATCCGTTATCAGGACAAGGAAGGCCAGCAGGCGCTGTGCCACACCACCTCGTGGGGCGTGTCGACCCGCCTGATCGGTGGCGTGATCATGACCCACGGCGATGATGATGGTCTGCAGACGCCGCCGCAGGTGGCGCCGCACCAGATCGTGATCCTGCCGATGCTGCGCGACAACGACGGCGATGACGCGCTGCTCGCCTATTGCGAAGACCTGCGCAAGGCGCTCGCCGCGCGCAGCGTGTTCGATGAAAAGGTGCGCGTCCTGCTCGACAAGCGCCCCGGCAAGGCCACCGCCAAGCGCTGGGCCTGGGTCAAGAAGGGCGTGCCGCTGATCCTGGAAATCGGCGGGCGCGACGCGGAAAACGGCCAGGTTTCGGCCGTGCGCCGCGATCGCCTGTGGCGCGAGGATGGCAAGGTCAATTTCGTCGGCCAGGCCAAGGAAGATTTCATCGCCAGCGCCGTGGCCGAACTGGAATCGATCCAGGCCGCGCTGTTTGCCCAGGCAGCGGCGCGCCGCGATGCGCAGATCGAGCGCGGCGTGACTGATCTCGATGGCCTGGCCGCCTATTTTGCCGAAGACCGCAAGTTCCCCGGCTGGGTGGAACTCGGCTGGTCGCGCCCGACCGGCGCCGCGCTCGACAAGGTGGTGGAGCAGCTCAAGGCCTTGAAGCTCACCATCCGCAACAGCCCGCTCGATGGCCCTGCGCCCACCGGCACCTGCCCGTTCACGGGAGAGCCGGCGGTGGAAACGATCTATATCGCCCGGGCCTATTGAGCGCGTTGTAAGAACATTCCCTCCCCCGGCCCCCTCCCGCAAGCGGGAGGCCGCCCAACGAAAAGCCCCCTCCCGCTTGCGGGAGGGGGTTGGGGGAGGGCATGTTCCCCCTTACGCCCCGCAAAATTTCGTTTACCTTGCGCGACATGAACCGCGCGCTCCTCGCTCTTCCGCTCCTCGCCCTGGCCCTGCCGCTTCATGCGCAAGAGGTTTCGCCCCAGCGCCTCAAGACCGATGTCGAAACCCTGGTCGGCTTCGGCACGCGGCACACGATGTCCTCGCCCACCGATCCCAAGCGCGGCATCGGCGCGGCGCGGGCCTGGGCCAAGGCGCAGTTCGCGGCGAGCAGTGCCGCTTGCGGGCAGTGCCTCACCATTGTCACCCCCGAAACCACGGTGACCGGGGAGCGTGTGCCCACGCCCACCAAGATTGTCGATGTCGTGGCCATCCAGCGCGGCACGGAGCGGCCCAACGAGGTCGTCATCGTCGCCGGCCATATCGACAGCCGGGTGAGTGACGTGATGAATGTCACCGCCGATGCCCCCGGTGCCAACGACGATGGTTCGGGCACCGCCCTGGTGCTGGAAGCCGCCCGCGTGCTTTCTGCGCACAAGTTTCCCACCACCATCGTCTATGCCGTGCTCAGCGGCGAAGAGCAGGGGCTCTATGGCGGCAAGCTGCTGGCCGATTATGCCAAGGCCCAGGGCTGGACGGTGAAGGCCATGTTCAATAACGATATCGTCGGCAATTCGCGCGGGTCTGACGGGCTGGTGGACGATACCCATGTGCGCGTCTTTTCCGAAGGGCCGCGCGGCGATGGCGATGCCGCGCTCGGCCGTGCGCAACGGGCGATCGGCGGCGAGAACGACAGCCCCTCGCGCAATCTTTCGCGCTGGCTTGCCAGCTTGACCAATCCTGCCAAGACCGGCCTCGCCGTGCGCCAGGTCTGGCGCGCCGATCGCATGGGCCGCGGCGGCGATCACCTGCCGTTCGAAGCATTGGGCTATCCCGCCGTGCGCTTTTCGGTCGCGGTCGAAAACTATGATCGCCAGCACCAGGATCTGCGCACCGAGCAGGGGCGCCCCTATGGCGACACGGTCGATGCCATGGATTTTGCCTATCTCGCCAAGGTAACCCGCCTCAACGTTGCCGGCCTGGCCGCGTTGGCCCGTGCACCGATGCCGCCGGTCGCCACGGTCAAGGCGGCGGTGCAGACCTTTACCGATGTTGCCTGGCAGCCGGTGCCCGGCGCGGTGCGCTATGCCGTGTGGCAGCGCGCCACCGATGCACCGGGCTGGCCTGCCCGCCCCGTGCTGACCACCAGCGATACCCATGTCACGCTGCCCGGCGTGCGCGGCGATGACTGGTTCTTTGGCGTCAGCGCGATCGCGGCCGATGGCAGCATGAGCCCGGTGGCCTCGGCCGTGCCAGGCGGAGGTTTCGGGCCGCAGCAGGCCCAGCACTGAACCACAAGACTGCGTGGCGACCACGCCACAGGGGGAATTTCATGCTTCACGCCATCAAGCACGGCTTGCGCAATCTGTTCACGCTTACCGGCCGTGATGGCCGCAAGCAGTTCTGGCTCTATGTGGTTTTCCTGCTGCTGTTGCGTTGGGTGGTCAGCACGGTGGCAACGGTGCCGTTGATGGCCAGCACGATGAACACCGCCTTCACCGCAGCGCGCAACAGCACTGATCCTGCCGCCACGGCCACGGCCGTTCAGGCCAATATCACCGCCGCCCTGCCGCAGATGATGGTGTTGGGTATCGTGATAAGCCTGATTACGGCGGCGATGCTGGTGTCCAGCCTGGTGCGCCGCCTGCACGATAGCGGGCTGTCTGGTTGGTTCGCGCTGTTGCCGGGCATTCCCTACCTCATTTCGCTGGCGGCTGCCCCGCGCGAAGTGGCCCATACCATGGCGGTGATGCAGCAGGGGCCGCAGCAGCCGGGCGCCGTGCTCCACGCCACGAATTGGAGCATTGCCGCGATCGGCTGGCTGGCGCTTTTCCTGCTGGTGGCTGTCGCGGCGCGCCAGTCCACCCCCGGCACCAATCGCTATGGGCCGGAGCCGGTGGACCTGGCCGCCTGATCAGGCGGCCACCGCCTCGATCAACAGCGTGTCGATGGTAAAGCTGCCATCCGCCTCGATCGCAAAGTGCTCCTGCACCTCGCGCGGGGCCTGCTGCTGGACCTGGCGGATCACGGCTGCATGGGCGGCGGGCGTGCCCATCCGCGCGGTCCATTCGGCAAAGTCCATGCGCAGGCGCCCCGGCTGGATCGCCGTCACGGCAAAGCCGGTCTGGCCCAGCGCAGCCACCCATTCGGCTGCACTGTAATCGCGCACGTGTGACGCATCGCGCAGCAGTTCCACCACCTGCAGGTGCGTGTCGCACAGCGCCTGGCTTGGCGCGACCACGTCGGCAAACAGCGCCAGGCTGCCGGGCCGGCACACCCGCCGCGCCTGGGCCAGCCCGCGGGCGAGGCTATTCCAGTGGTGCGCGGAAAAGCGGCTGCTCACCGCGTCGGCATGGCCATCGGCAAAGGGCAGCGTTTCGGCAGCGCTGGCGCAGGTGATCACATTGCCCAGGCCGCGCCGCGCCGCTTCGGCCTCGACCGCGGCCAGCATGCGCGGCGAAAGGTCGGTGGCGATCACTTCGGCACAATGGGGCGCTGCGGCATAGGCCACGTGGCCGCCGCCGGTGCCGATGTCGATCAACCGGGCGGGGCGGCGCTCGGCCAGCGCCTGGGCGATGCGCGCGAGATCGGCGCCCTGGGCGTGAACGGCGCTGGAAACATAGGCGGCGGCGCGGCTGCCGAATTGGGCGTCGGCGTGGCTGTCGTGGTTGGGCTGGGTCATGGTCTGTCCTTTCCCGGCGGGTGTGGCGTGCGATTTACCCTGTTACAAGATTGGCATTTATCCTGTTATAAGTGCTGCCATGACCGATACGAGACTGGAACTGGGCCGCTTCCTGCGCGCCATGCGCGAACGCAGCCCGGCCGAGGCCGGCGGCCGCCGCCGCACCCCCGGCCTGCGGCGCGAGGAACTGGCGATCCGCGCTGGTATCAGCACCACCTGGCTGGCCTGGCTGGAGCAGGGGCGCGAGGCCAATCCATCGCCCCATGCGCTGGCCCGGCTGGCGCGGGCGCTGGCGCTGTCGGTGGCAGAGCGCGCCTATCTGTTTGAACTCGCCGGGCGGCTCGATCCCGAGGCGCCGGTAACCCTGGCGATGGAAGAGGCGCCCGATTCGGTGCGGGTGCTGGTCGATTTCGCGCCTGGCCCGGCCTATGGCCTCGATCGGACCTGGCGCGCCACCTGCTGGAACGCGGCCGCCGCGCGGCTGTTTCCCGGCTGGCTCGATGATCTGGGAGAGCGCAACCTGCTGCGCTACATGTTCCTGCGGGCCGAAGCGCGCGCGATGCTGCCCGATTGGCACGAGCGCGCCCGGCGCCTCATCGCGGAATTTCGCGCCGATCATGCCGGGCGGCATGGCGATCCCGTCAGCGAGCGGATCGTGACCGATCTGCGCGGACAAAGCGCTGAATTTGCAAGCCTGTGGGACGAGCAGGTGGTGCAGGGGCGCGAAGGCGGCCTGCGCCGGTTCGATCATCCCTGGGACGGGCACCTGGCCTTTCGCCAGTTCACCTGGATTCCCGCCGATCGCCCCGATACCAAGGTGGTCGTGCTGCACCCGGCGTGATGCGCGCGGCAAAGGTTGCGCTTTGCGCGCCAAACGCCCACATGCGCTGGAATGGCCAAGACCAATTTTCCCGCGGGACTCCCTTCGCGCCAGCAGGTGCTCGATTTCATCGCCCAGAGTGCAGAGCCAGCCGGCAAGCGCGAGATTGCCAAGGCTTTCGGCCTCAAGGGCACGGAAAAGATCGCGCTCAAGGCGCTGCTCAAGGACATGGCCGAAGAGGGCCTGATCGACGGCAACCGCACCGCGTTCCATGCGATGGGCGGCGTACCCAAGGTGACGGTACTGCGCGTCGTCGAAATCGATGAAGGCCATGTCCTGGCCATTCCCGACAGCTGGCAGCCCGATGATGCCAGCCCGCCGCCGCGCCTGCGCGTGATCGAGCCCAAGGGCAAGGCGCGCGACCGCCAGGCGGCGCTCAAGCCGGGCGATCGCGTGCTGGCCCGCACCGAAGAAGTCGGCGGCCCCGGTTCGGGCAAGTGGCTGGCCCACCCGATGAAGAAGCTGCCGCAGCAAAGCGAGCAGGTCATGGGCGTGGTCGAACTCGATGGCGTGGGCAAGGGCTGGCTTGCCCCGATCGACAAGCGCGAGCGCCATGCCGCGCCGATCTCCGATCTCGGCGGGGCGGAAGCCGGGCAACTGGTGCTGGCAGAGCCCGCCGGTCGTTCGCCGCGCTCGGGCATGCGCGTCACGGCCGTGCTGGGCGACCCGCTGGCGCCGCGCGCGTTCAGCCTGATCGCGATCCACAAGCACGGCATCCCCATGGCCTTTGCGTCCGAAGCGCTGGACGAAGCGCAGGCTGCGGCGCGCATGGGGTTGAGTGCGGACCACCGCGAAGACTTGCGCGCCTTGCCGATCGTGGCGATCGACCCCAGCGACGCGCGCGATCACGATGACGCGATCTGGGCCGAACCCGATGGCGAGGGCGGCTTCCGCGCCCTGGTCGCCATTGCCGACGTCAGCTTTTACGTGCGCCCCGGCGGGCAGATCGATCGCGATGCGCGCAAGCGCGGCAATTCGGTCTATTTCCCCGATCGCGTCGTGCCGATGTTGCCCGAAGTGCTCAGCGCCGATGTCTGCTCGCTCAAGTCCGGGGCCGATCGCGCCGCCATGGCCTGCCATCTGCACATTGCCGCCGATGGCCGGATCAAGGACTTCCGCTTTACCCGCGCGATCGTGCGCATCCACGAAGTGATCGCCTATGAAGAGGCGCAGGCGCGCATCGATGAGGAGCGGGCCGAGCCGCACCTGCAGAACCTGTGGGCCGCGTGGCGCCTGCTCGAAAAGGCGCGCGCCGCGCGCGATCCGCTGGAACTGGAACTGCCCGAGCGCCGCGTAATGCTCGATGACCAGGGCCGCATTGCCCAGATCGCGCTGCGCGAGCGGCTCGATGCGCACCGCGTGGTCGAAGACTTCATGATCGCGGCCAACGTGGCGGCGGCCAAGGCGCTGGAAGCCAAGGCCGCGCCGGTGGTCTATCGCATTCACGAGCCGCCGAGCCGGGAAAAGCTGCTGGCGCTCAAGGACTATCTCGCCACGTTCGACCGCAAGCTCTCGCTCGGGCAGGTGATCACGCCGGGCCTGTTCAACCGCATGCTCAAGGACGTGACCGACGAGGCGGAAAAGGCGCTGGTGATGGAAGCGGTACTGCGCAGCCAGACCCAGGCCTATTACGGCCCGCGCAATGCCGGCCACTTTGGCCTGGCGCTGGGCAGCTATGCCCACTTTACCTCGCCGATCCGCCGTTATGCCGACTTGCTCGTGCACCGCGCGCTGGTCGATGCCTATGGCCTTGAGCAGCCGCGCCCGGCCGACCACGCCATTCCCGCCACCTCGGGCCTGTCTGATCGCGACAAGGGCGATCTGGCCCGCGTTTCCGACGCGATCAGCGCTGCCGAGCGCCGCGCGATGGAAGCCGAGCGCGAGACGATTGATCGCTATGTCGCCGCCTGGCTGTCCACCCGCGTGGGCGAAGTGTTCGACACGCGCATCACCGGCGTGCAGAAGTTCGGGCTGTTCGCCACGATCCTGGGCTTGGGCGGCGACGGACTGGTGCCAGTCTCCACGCTGGGCGCCGAGCGCTTCAACTATGATGAAAAGGCCCAGCGCCTGGTCGGCGAATTGAGCGGCGAGGAATTTGCCATGGGCATGATCCTCAAGCTGCGCCTGGCCGAAGCCAATCCGCTGACCGGCGCGCTCAAGTTTGAGCCGGTGGACGTGGCCGAAGGCGTGCAGCGCATCGAACGGCGCGGTGGCAAGCTCGACACCAAGCCCAAGTTCCGCGGCAAGCACATGGTTGGCCAACGCGGCCGGCCCGGCAATATCCGCCATCAGGGCAAACGAAAGTAAGCTCCTCCCCGGAACGGGGAGGACTTAGCTCACCGCGTCGATCGTCTCGTCGTCCACGCCGCCGGGCACGATCATCAGCACGCAGGGCAGGGTGCCTGCGGCCGCGGCAAAGTGGGTGATCAGCGGGCCGGGATTATCCTGCGCCGCGCCCAGCACCAGGGCTGACACCTCCGGATGTTCCTTGAGGTATTCGCGCACCACCTGCGGGCCGTTGCCCTGGCGCACGCTGATCAGCGGGGCGAGGCCGGATTCACTCGCCAGGCTGCCGGCGGCGGCGGTGGCGAGCACTTCGGCGCGATCGTGCGCTTCCTGCTCGATCGTGGCCTGAACTCCGGCAAAGGCGACGAATTCCTGGCGCGGCACCAGCGCCAGGATATGCACCCCGCCGCCGGTGCGCACCGCGCGCCGCGCGGCAAAACGCAGGGCACGCGCCGCTTCCTCCGTTTCGTCCATGATCACCAGATAGATGCGCTGCTGGTCTGGCATGTGCTTGATCCGCCCCCGTTTCGCGCAGGTGGTATCGCGAATGGCGGGTTCTGGCAAATAGGTGAGGTGCGCGGGCCATGCGCGATGCGTAAAAATCATCGCCTGCGCGTGTCGCTAGAGGCTTGACCGAAGGTGCAAGGCTGGTGAAATGGAGTGGTGAAACGAAAATTCGATTTAACCCGAATTTTTGAGAAAAAACCAGTTTTGCAAACCGAATTGACACTTTTGTCAGCAAGGACACGGAAAACAGCCCATGCCCATCGCGATCAAGATGCCCGCCCTGTCCCCAACGATGGAAGAGGGCACGCTGGCCCGCTGGCTCGTCAAGGTTGGTGACAAGGTTTCCTCGGGCGACATCATGGCCGAAATCGAAACCGACAAGGCCACCATGGAATTCGAAGCGGTGGACGAAGGCACGATCGTGTCGATCGACGTGGCCGAAGGCAGCGAAGGCGTGAAGGTTGGCACCGTGATCGCCACGATCGCCGGCGAAGACGAAGATGCCAGCGCCCCGGCAGCGGCCGCGCCCGCGCCGGCCAAGGCCGCCGAAGCCGCGCCGGCGCCTGCCGCCAGCGCGCCGGCACCCGCGGCGCCTGCTGCTGCGCCCGCCGCCGCTGCTGCCCCCGCCGCCAAGGGTGATCGCGTCATCGCCACGCCGCTGGCCAAGCGCATCGCCGCTGAAAAGGGCATCGACCTGTCTGCCGTCAAGGGCAGCGGCCCGAACGGCCGCGTGACCAAGGCCGATGTGCTGGGCGCCAAGCCCGGCGCTGCGGCGGCGCCAGGCCCCCCGGCCCCCGCGGCGCCCCCCCCCCCCCCCCCCC
>CAYXUN010000060.1:12771-20625 GCA_964468165.1 uncultured Novosphingobium sp.
TGCGCGGGGGGGGGGTGGGGGCCGCGGGGGGGGGGGGGGGGGGGCGCGCCGGGGCGGGGGCCGGGGGGGCGCCGGCCGCCGCCGCCGCGCCGGCCCCGGCCGCTGCGCCGGCGCCTGCTGCCGTGCCCGATTTCGGCATTCCTTACGAAGCGCAAAAGCTCAACAACGTGCGCAAGACCATTGCGCGCCGCCTGACCGAAGCCAAGCAGACCATCCCGCATATCTACCTCACGGTGGACGTGCGCCTCGATGCGCTGCTCAAGCTGCGCAGCCAATTGAACGCTGCGCTCGAAGCGCAGGGCGTCAAGCTGTCGGTCAACGACCTGCTGATCAAGGCGCTGGCCAAGGCCCTGGTCCAGGTGCCCAAGTGCAACGTCAGCTTTGCCGGCGATGAACTGCGCAGCTTTACCCGCGTCGACGTGTCGGTGGCCGTGGCCGCGCCTTCGGGCCTGATCACGCCGATCATCAAGGATGCCGGGGCCAAGTCGATCTCGGCCATCGCCACCGAGATGAAGCAGCTGGCCGGCAAGGCCCGCGAAGGCAAGCTGCAGCCGCATGAATTCCAGGGCGGCACGGCCTCGCTGTCCAACCTCGGCATGTTCGGCATCAAGCAGTTCGAAGCGGTGATCAATCCGCCGCAGGGCATGATCCTGGCGGTCGGTGCCGGCGAACAGCGCCCCTACATCGTCGATGGCGCGCTGGGCGTGGCCACGGTGATGAGCGCCACCGGCAGCTTTGACCACCGCGCGATCGACGGGGCTGATGGCGCCGAACTGATGCAGGCGTTCAAGCAGATCGTCGAAAATCCGTTGGCGCTGGTGGCATGAGCGTAACCAGCCGCGAGCCGGCCATTCGCGTCACCGCCATGCCGGCGGATTGCAACGCCTATGGTGACATTTTCGGTGGCTGGCTCATGTCTTTGATGGATAATGCCGCTGGTCTGATCGCCGCCCGCCGCTGTCGCGGCCGGGCGGTGACCATCGCGCTTGATGGCATGCAGTTCGTCCAGCCCGTGAAAGTGGGTGACGAGGTTTCGGTCTATGGCGAAATCGAGAAGACCGGACGCACCTCGATGACCATCGCCATCGAGGCCTGGCGGCGCGAACGGCACCGCGAGCAGGCATCGATGGTCACCCAGGCCAAGTTCACGTTTGTTGCCGTTGACGGCACCGGCCGGCCCCGCCCGGTTGACGAATAAGGAGAATTCCAAGTGGCTGATCAATATGACGTGATCGTCCTCGGTTCGGGTCCCGGCGGCTATGTGGCGGCGATCCGCTGCGCCCAGCTGGGCCTCAAGACCGCCATCGTCGAGCGCGAACTGCTCGGCGGCATCTGCCTCAACTGGGGCTGCATTCCCACCAAGGCGCTGCTGCGCTCGGCCGAAGTGCTCAACCATATGAAGCACGCGGCGAGCTACGGCCTGGCGGCCGACAACATTCGCGCCGATCTCGATGCCGTGGTCAAGCGTTCGCGTGGCGTCGCCAAGCAGCTCAACCAGGGCGTCACGCACCTGATGAAGAAGAACAAGATCACCGTGCACATGGGCACGGGCGTCTTGAAGAGCCCCACCAGCATCGAGGTGACTGGCGATAAGGGCACCGAAACGATTTCGGCCAAGCACGTGATCGTTGCCACTGGTGCCCGCGCGCGCGATCTGCCGTTCGCCAAGGCCGATGGCAACCGCGTGTGGACCTATCGCCACGCGATGACGCCCAAGGAACTGCCGAGCAAGCTGCTGGTCATCGGCTCGGGCGCGATCGGCATCGAGTTCGCCAGCTTCTACAACGACATGGGCGCTGACGTGACCGTGGTCGAAATGCTCGACCGCGTCGTGCCGGTGGAAGATGCCGATGTTTCGGCCTTCCTCGAAAAGGCACTGACCAAGCAGGGCATGAAGATCATGACCGGCGCGGGCGTGGAAAGCCTGGCGGTCTCGGCCAATGGCGTGAAGGCCAAGATCAAGGCCAAGGACGGCAAGGTGATCGATGGCGATTACAGCCATGTGATCGTGGCCGTGGGCATCGTGCCGAACACCGAGAACGTCGGGCTTGAGGCACAGGGCGTGAAGATGGAGCGCGGCTTCATCCAGATCGACGGCTATGGCCGCACCGGCGTCAAGGGCCTCTGGGCCATCGGCGACGTGACGCCCGGGCCGTGGGGGGGGGGCCACGCCCCCCACGAAAAGCGTGATCGCCGCCGAGGCGATCGCGGCCGAGTTGGGCAACAAGGACGTGCACCCGCACCCGATGGACCGCGCCAATATCCCGGGCTGCACCTATTGCCACCCGCAGATCGCCAGCGTCGGTCTGACCGAGGCCAAGGCCAAGGAAGCGGGCTATACCGTCAAGGCGGGCACGTTCCCGTTCATCGGCAATGGCAAGGCCATCGCGCTGGGCGAGCCGGAAGGCTTCGTCAAGACGGTGTTCGATGCCAAGACCGGCGAACTCTTGGGCGCGCACATGATCGGCGCGGAAGTGACCGAAATGATCCAGGGTTTTGTCGTGGGCAAGACGCTGGAAACCACCGAGGCCGAACTGATGCACACGGTGTTCCCGCACCCGACGATCAGCGAATCCATGCATGAATCCGTGCTCGCCGCCTACGGCCGCGCCCTGCACATCTGATCCAACCTAAAAAAGCCCCTCCCGCCTGCGGGAGGGGTTGGGGGAGGGCGTGTTTGCCAAACCGCCCCAGGCTCTCTTGCCAAACTGCCCCCAATCCCCCACGGCCCCGGGCATGACGCACGATGTGATCATCCTGGGCGCCGGGGCGGCCGGCCTGTTCTGCGCGGCCACGGCCGCTGCGCGCGGGCGCCGCGTGGTGGTGCTCGATCACGCCGAAAAGCCTGGCAAGAAGATCCTGATTTCGGGCGGCGGCCGCTGCAATTTCACCAATCTGCACACCGCACCCGATCGCTATCTGTCCGAAAACCCGCATTTCGCGCGCTCTGCGCTCAGCCGGTTTACGCCGGCCGATTTCATTGCCCTGGTCGATGCCCATGGCATTGCCTGGCATGAAAAGACGCTGGGGCAGTTGTTCTGCGATGGCTCTGCCCGTCAGATCGTGGACATGCTGATGGACCAGTGCGCCGCAGCCGGGGCGCAGGTGCGCTGCAACAGCCCGATCGCCGCGGTGTGCCACGCCGATGGCCTGTTTCACGTCAGCGCCGGGGAAAGTGCATTTGCCGCGCCGTCGCTGGTCATCGCCACCGGCGGGCCGGCCATTCCCAAGATCGGCGCAACCGGCTTTGCCTATGATCTGGCGAGGCAATTCGGCCTCAAGGTGGTGCAGCCGCGCCCCGCTTTGGTGCCGCTTACGCTGCCGGCCGAAGCGGCCTTGTTCCGCGAGCTTTCCGGCATTGCCGCCCCGGTCGAGGCGGCCTGCGGCAAGGCGCGTTTTGCCGAAGCGGCGCTGTTCACCCATCGCGGGCTGTCCGGCCCGGCGATCCTCCAGGTCTCCTCGTACTGGAAGCGCGGCGAGGCGGTGCGGATCGATTTCCTGCCCGGTCGCACCGGTGATTGGCTGCTCGATGCCAAGCGCCAGCGCCCGCGCGCCGGCCTGCGCAGCGTGCTGGGTGAGGCGCTGCCCGAACGCCTGGCCAACGCCCTTGCTGATCAGCTTGGCCTGGCCGCCGAAATGGGCAACCTGCCCGACAAGGCCCTGCGCGCCGCGCAAGCGCGCCTGCACGCCTGGGATTTCATGCCCGATGGCAGCGAAGGCTTTGCCAAGGCGGAAGTGACCGCCGGCGGCATCAGCACAGCCGAACTGTCGCAGCGCACGATGGAGGCGCGCAAGGTGCCGGGTCTTTACGCCATTGGCGAGGCGGTGGACGTGACCGGCTGGCTCGGCGGGTATAATTTCCAGTGGGCCTGGGCCAGCGCGCACGCGGCCGGCATGGCGGCCTGATCGGGGGGAATACCTTCGGAAAACGCGGGCTGAACCGGCAAGAACCTGCCGGATAACGGCAGGCTAATGCCCATTGGGTGCAAGCACGTGCCCTTAAACCTACCCGATATTGATAGTCCATGTGGCCTGTTCGCCATGAAAAGCCCGCCAGCCGGGCATTGTGCGATCAAGGACCACAGCCCATGCCCAGCTATACCGATGCCTCGGTCGTCTCGACCTATGCGCTCACCGGCAACAAATACGTCGATGCCTTGCTCTATCCCAAGGCCATGTTCCGGTCGAAGTGGTCGACCATTGCCGATGGCAAGACCGCGATCACCTACAGTTTCCCGTGGCTCGATGGCGTCGCCAGCAAGTTTGCCAATGGCTATGGCAGCGAACCGGGCGCGGCCACGCACGGCGCCATGCCCGGCGCGCAGATCACCAATATCAAGGCAGCGTTCCAGGCCTGGGCTGACGTGGCCAACATCACGTTCACGCAAGTGACCGAAACCGACGCCGGCACGGTCGGCGATATCCGCATCGCGCAATCGTCCAGTGTCAGCGGGCAATACTGGGGCTATTGCAAGCTGGTTTCCAACGGCGCGGCCAATGCCCATGGCGATATCTGGATCTCGCCCAGCTATGGCAACGGCTCGTTCGCGGTGGGCACTTACAACTACATGGCGATGATGCACGAGATCGGCCATGCCCTCGGCCTCGACCACCCGTTCGAGGGCAACAAGATGCCCTCCGGGTTCGATGTGCGCAACTACACGATCATGTCCTACACCGATCCCAAGGGGGTGTGGTGGCTGAACAGCGGAACCGGGCAGACCGAATACCTGATCAAGTCTCCCATGGTCTATGACATCGCCGCGATCCAGGCGATCTATGGCGCCAACACCGCCTTTCATGCCGGTGACGATACCTACAGCTATTCCGCCACGGCGCCGTTCTTTGCCGCGATCTGGGATGGCGGCGGCAATGACACGATTGATGTCAGCGCCTTTTCCAAGGGGTGCCGCATCGATCTGCACGCCGGCGCCTATTCCACGCTGGTGTTCGACAATCTGCAGACCCTGACCAACAATCTGGGCATCGCGTTCAACTGCACGATCGAGAATGCCACCGGCGGCAGCGGGGCCGACAAGCTCGTCGGCAACGATATCGCCAATGTGCTGTTCGGCCGTGACGGCGACGATACGCTTACCGGCAATGGCGGCAACGACACGCTCAACGGCGGCGCGGGCAAGGACGTGCTGCTGGGCGGCAACGATGCCGATACGCTGATCGGCGGGGCAGGGCAGGACACGCTGACCGGTGGGCCCGGGGCCGACGCTTTCGTTTTTACCGCCATTTCCGATTTTGCCGGGCAGGACCTGGCCAGTTGCGATGTGATCACCGATTTCAACAAGGCGCAGAAGGACGTCATCAAGCTCAACCAGATCGACGCAATCAGCACCAATGGCCCTGGCGACGATCCTTTCACGTTCATCGGCACCGCCAATTTCCACAAGGTGGCGGGCGAATTGCGCTATATGTACAGCGGCGGCGCTACGGTCATCCAGGGTGACGTCAACGGCGATGGGGTGGCTGATTTCTGGCTGAAAGTGGCCGGCAAGATCGCCTTTGCCGCCACCGATTTCGTGCTCTAGCCGGGCGTGCTGCACTGTGGAGGCGCTCTCACGCCTCCACTTTGAACCTGTCGTCCGTCCCGTAACGCGGCGGGGTTGCCTACCAAGGCGGTCCCTCAACCGTTCGGGAAAGTGCGCGTGGCCACCTATACCCAGGCATCGCCGGTCAAGACCTATTCACTGACTGCCGATGCGCGGTTCAATGCCCTGCTTCAGGCCGATCCCGCCCATCGCCTGGCCTGGTCCACCGTGTCTGCCGGCAAGACCGTGGTCAGCTACAGCTTCATCTGGGGCGGCGGCGTCGCCTCGGCCTTTGCCAGCGGCTATGGCACGGAGATGACCGCGGCTACCGTCGGCGCCTTGCCATCGGGCGAATATGCCAATGTTGCCCTGGCGTTTGCGCAATGGGCCAATGTCGCCAATCTGTCGTTCAAGCAGGTGGCCGAAACCGCGGGCGGCACGGTGGGCGATATCCGCCTCGGCCTGTCCTCGCGCGTTGGGGATGCCTGGGGCTATACCAAGGCGAGCGCTGGCGGGGCGGCCAACAGCCACGGCGATATCTGGATCAATCCGCTCTACGGGCGCGATTCCTATGCGGTGAACACCTACAACTTCACCGCCCTGATGCATGAAATCGGCCATGCCCTGGGCCTGGCGCATCCATCGGAAGGCAATATCATCCCCACCGGGTATGATTATCGCAACTACACGATCATGTCCTACAACGATCCCTATGGGGTCTATGCCTATAACCCGGCCAAGGAAGACTTCGACTACATCATCCAGACGCCGATGGTCTATGATATCGCTGCGATCCAGGCGATCTATGGCGCGAACATGAGCTATCATGCCGGCGACAACACCTATGCCTATTCGCCCGGCAGCCCGTTCTACGCCACGATCTGGGATGCCGGCGGCAAGGACCTGATCGACTTGCGCACGTTCAAGCTCGATTGCTGGGTCGATCTTCACCCCGGCGCCTATTCCACGCTGGGTTTCACCAATGTCAGCGTGTCCAACAACCTGGGCATCGCCTACAACGTCACCATCGAAGACTGCTATGGCGGTGCCGGCAACGATACGCTGGTGGGCAACGAGGCGAACAACGCGCTCTATGGCAATGCCGGCAATGATCGGCTCTATGGCTATGGCGGGAACGACAAGCTTTCGGGCGGCAAGGGCGACGATATTCTCTCGGGCGGCGATGGCAATGACACGTTCCTCGCCGGCGACGACTTTGGCAACGATCGCTACGTCGGCGGGCCTGGCCTCGATCTTGTCACGTATGCCGGCGCCACGGCGGGGGTTACGGTAAACCTGGCCACGGGGGTGGGCGATGGCACCGCCGCCGGCCTGGGCAAGGACACGATCTCGGGCGTGGAGCGGGTTACCGGTTCGGCCCACGCGGATACCCTGCTGGGCGATGCGAACGACAATATCCTGTCGGGCAACGGCGGCAATGATACGATCAACGGCATGGCCGGCGCCGATACCCTGCGCGGCGGGTCGGGGCAGGACAGGCTCACCGGCGGCAGCGGCGCCGATCGCTTCGTGTTCGAACGGGTGAGCGAATTTGCCGGCACCACCGCCGCCACATGCGACGTGATCACCGATTTCCGTCATGCCGAGGGCGATCTGATTGTGCTCTCGCCGATCGACGCCAACAGCCTGACCAGCACTGACGATGCCTTTGCCTTCATCGGCACGGCCGCGTTTCACCATGTGGCGGGCGAACTGCGCTATGCCATCACCGGCGGCAACACCTTGATCCAGGGCGATGTCAACGGCGATGGCGTGGCAGATTTTGCCCTGCTCTTGCAAGGCAGCGTGGCACTGGTGAAGGGCGATTTCCTGCTTTGAGCGGCGCGCAGATTGCGCCGCGCGTCAGATCCGCCGCAGCGCGTCGGCCATCACATGGGCTTCATGCTGGCTGGCGACCAGCAGCGGCTGGGTGTCCTGCTCGGCCCGGCGCTCGCTTTCGGGCACCAGTTCGCGGGCGTCGCCGCTCCACTGCGCGGCAATGGCCCGCACTTCGGGCACGATCACCAGCTTGGCCACCACCAGCGATCCGCCCCACAGCGGGATCGACAGCACGAGCGAGGTGATCACGCACTTCACAGCCTTGCCGGGGTGCAGGAAGTTGAAGTTCCAGGTCATGGTCATTTCCCGATTGCGCTTTCCCATCGGTCCCGCGGCAAGGGGCTAATGGCTGGTGCCTGACATCGGGATGAATGACCAAATTTTCATGAAGTTAGCGCGCCGCCCCGGCCCCCGCGGCCCCCGCCGCGCGCCCCCCGGGGCAGGCCGCCCGGGCCGCTTCGGCGCCGCCCCT
>CAYXUN010000060.1:20635-25215 GCA_964468165.1 uncultured Novosphingobium sp.
GGGCGCGGCGCACGGCTCATGCCGCCAGGTAATGCGCCGTGGTCTTGGCGGCCACTTCCTCGGCCGTCACGCCCGGCGCCAGCTCCACCAGGTGGAACGGGCTATCGTGATCGGGGCGCTGGAACACGGCGAGATCGGTGATCACCATGTCGAGCACCTTCTTGCCGGTGAGCGGCAGGGTGCAATCGGGAATGAATTTGGAACTGCCGTCCTTGGCGCAATGCTCCATCACCACGATGATGCGCTTCACGCCGGCAACCAGGTCCATGGCGCCGCCCATGCCCTTGATCATCTTGCCGGGCACCATCCAGTTGGCGATATCGCCGCCCTGCGACACTTCCATCGCGCCCAGCACGGTGAGGTCGATATGGCCGCCCCGGATCATGGCAAAGCTTTGCGCGCTATCGAAATAGGCCGTCTGCGGCAGCTCGCTGATGGTTTGCTTGCCGGCGTTGATCAGGTCGGCGTCGACCTCGTCGTCAAACGGGAAGGGGCCGATGCCCAGCATCCCGTTTTCCGATTGCAGGGTCACTTCCATGCCCGCGGGAATGTGATTGGCCACCAGCGTGGGGATGCCGATGCCCAGGTTCACATAGAACCCGTCTTGCAGTTCGCGCGCCGCGCGCGCGGCCATTTCGTCACGAGTCCAGGGCATCAGGCGTTCTCCCGCGCACGGGTGGTGCGGAATTCGATCTTCTTGTCATAGGGCGCGCCCAGCACCAGCCGCTGGACATAGACGCCGGGCAGGTGGATGCCATCGGCATCGAGGCTGCCGGTCGGCACGATCTCTTCCACTTCCACCACGCAGACCTTGCCGCAGGTGGCGGCCGGCACGTTGAAATTGCGCGCCGTCTTGCGGAACACCACGTTGCCGCTCTCGTCCGCCTTCCAGGCCTTGACCAGCGACAGGTCGGCAAAGATCCCGCGTTCCAGGATATAGTCCTGCCCGTCGAAGTTCTTCACTTCCTTGCCCTCGGCCACCAGCGTGCCCACGCCGGTCTTGGTGTAGAAGCCGGGAATGCCCGCGCCGCCGGCGCGCATGCGTTCGGCCAGGGTGCCCTGGGGGCAGAATTCCACCTCCAGCTCGCCCGACAGATACTGGCGCTCGAATTCCTTGTTCTCGCCCACATAGGACGAGATCATCTTCTTGACCTGGCGCGTGCGCAGCAGCTTGCCGATGCCTTCGTTGTCGATGCCGGCGTTGTTGCTGGCAAAGGTCAGCCCGCTCACCCCGGAATCGCGCACTGCATCCAGCAGCCGCTCGGGGATTCCGCAAAGGCCAAAGCCCCCGCAGGCGATCAGCAGGCCATCGTGCAACAGCCCGTCCAGCGCGGCTGTGGCAGAGGGATAGATCTTGTTGGCCATCGGCACCTCTCCATTGATGCCCCGTCTTACGCCAGCCAATCGATCGGAACTAGCGATACATTGTTATCTTTTATGATAAGACCTGGATATGATATCGCGGGGCCATGAAGCGCCTGGCGATCTATCACCTCGAAACCCTGCTGTGGATTGCCCGCCTGGGCACGTTCCGCGCCGCGGCAGAGCGGCTCAATACCACGCAGCCCGCCATTTCCGCCCGCGTGAAAGAGATCGAGGAGCAATTGGGCGTCGAGCTGTTCCGCCGCGAAGGGCGCAACATGGTGCTCACCGCGCGCGGCCGCGCCCTGGTCGCCGATTTCGAGCCGCTGTGGGCCGGCTTCGAACGCGCGCTGTTCAAGGCGAGCGACTTTGGCGGCGCCACCGGCATCGTGCGCATCGGCACCGGTGAGATCGCCGCCGCCAGTTGCCTGCCCGCCTTCGTCGCGGCGGTGGAGCAGGACCTGCCCGGTGTGACGCTCGAGATCGAACTCGACCTGACCGCCCGCATGCTGCAGCAACTGCTCGCCGGCACCAGCGACATGGTGTTCCTGGCTGGCCCGGTTGCCAGCCCCGGCGTGCGCACCACGCCACTCGGCAGCGTCGCGCTGGTCTGGGCGGCGAGCAAGGCCACGGCGCAGGCCGGCGGGTTCAAGCAGCCGCTGCCGGTATGGTCGATCCCGGAACACTCCCCCATCCACGGCATCATGCAGGAATCCTTGGCGCAGCACGGCATCACGCCGCCGGTCATCCGCACCTGCAACAACGTCCGCGCCCTGGTCGAAATCATCCGCCTGGGCCGCGGCGCCGCGCTCCTGCCCGAAACCATGGTGCGCGGCGAATTGGCGAGCGGGGAGCTGGTGCAAGTCCTGCCATCGCCCAAGCGCCAACTGCGCTTTGAAGCGGCGATCAGAAGCGCCGAGCGCGATCCGCTGATACTGGAGCTGTTCCGGCGGGTTGGTGGGCTGCGGATCGATTAAAAAATTTTTCCTTAGTATGAGCTTTTTACAAATACATCAAAACCAACGGGTCCATAAATTTGTTGAATGTATTCAAAAAAAGCTTTTGTTAATATTTCAAATCTTCCTCGATGACTTACCGCATCGTTTGTGCTTCTATTTAAAGTGTCGTATCGCGCGTATCGTTGATCTACACTTATGGATGATCCTAGAACCTTCTGAGCTTCTCGATGCTCTTTCCTTCCCAATTCGAAATTTATTAAGAATTGCCGGATTTCGTCGCGAAATTTTGGTGATACTGATCTAACGAACCAATAATAGACAGGAAATATTCCAGCTGAACTTAGTAGCTCGTCATGCGGGAGGAATACTTCATCCATAGCATCGAAAGTATCAACAACTCTTCTGGCGGCTAATTCCAATCTATTTTTGTCAATAGGCTTTCGGTCGAACTGTTGACCTCTTGCAAAGTCATCTAAGGCCAACTTCTTCGTATTTACAGGTTTTTCCTCATATTCAAAAATTAATGCTTTAGCTGCGGCATTTTGATCTCCTGCGCGCCTGACGCTGAAGCGAATAGACTCCTGGAATACTGAATGCTCCGTAAGTCGTCGTATCACTTCGGTAACTGGACCGGATATGGCATTCCGCACTTCAGCACCAGTCAAAGCTTTGCTTCGATTAAGTCTTACAAAAAGTTCGTTAACATCTTTTTCATCGTCAGCAACAACGCTCATAATATCAAATGAAAAATTCTCAAACTCTTCGGCAATAAACGTATAGCTTCTTCTCAGATCGCGTAGGCTTAGGCCGCCAAGTTTAAGGCTGGGGTCATTTCTGAAAACAAAATCTGCATTTAATACAATTTTATTTTCAAAAAATTCAAAAACAGTCTCCAGGCGCTGCTTTCCGTCTATGATGGCATAAGGAAGTTTTTTTTCGTTAAGAACAGAGTTTCCATATTGAAAGTCAGCCAAATACAGCTTTGGTATATCAAAGCCGTTAATGATCGAATCTATCAAGAAGCCTTTGTCTTGAGTTGACCATAGTCTGCCCCGCCTTTGATATGGTGGCGAAAAGTCAATACTTTCTCTTCTGCCATACCACCAAATGAGTGTTCGTGGTTGATGTGCTGTAATTAAAAGCTTGCCCATCAGAAATATCCAAAGTTTCTTTTAATTTCTAGGGAGAGTCCATATATATCTGGATATATAGTCGACTCGGCAAACCCCTTGCGATGAAGAGATTTTAGAAATTTATCGATATTATTTTTGGAAATTATGATCTTTTGAAGTGCCGAAGGTGGAAAGTCTTCATCAGAGAAAATATTCTCCATACCTCTGACGCCTTTTCCGAATAGTGCAAAAACTCCTCGTTGAGCAACTATCCTAGGCTCAGGACTCATTGATCAAAGCCAGAAGATGACGGTGGCGGCGAGAGCGATGGCGGAGAAGAAGGTCGTAGGGCACCGATCGTAGCGGGTGGCGACGCGACGCCAGTCCTTGAGGCGACCGAACATGATTTCGATGCGGTTGCGGCGCTTGTAGCGACGCTTGTCGTATTTGATGGGATCGAGACGGGATTTCCGCCCAGGAATGCAGGGCTTGATCCCCTTTTGCTGAAGGGCATCTCTGAACCAGTCGGCATCATAGCCGCGGTCTCCCAGCAGCCATTGTGCCTTGGGAAGGTCGTCGAGTAGCGCAGCAGCGCCGGTATAATCGCTGATCTGGCCTGCGGTCATGAAGAAACTGAGCGGGCGACCGTTGGCATCGGTGACGGCGTGAAGCTTGGTGTTCATGCCTCCTTTGGTGCGGCCGATCAGCCGCCCGAGATCCCCTTTTTTACCCGCAGGCTCGATGCCGTGCGGTGCGCCTTCAAGTATGTCGCGTCGATCATGACCGTCTTCGGATCGGCACCCTCGGCGGCCAGCCCTTCCATCATGCGCAGGAAGACACCCATCTCACCCCACCGCTTCCATCGGTTGTACAGCGTCTTGTGCGGGCCATAGTCCTTCGGCGCATCACGCCAGCGCGACCCGTTGCGGTTGACGAAAATGATCCCGCTCAGCACCCGCCGGTCATCCACCCGTGGCCTGCCGTGGCTCTTAGGAAAATACGGCCGAAGCCGCGCCATCTGCTCGTCCGTCAGCCAGTACAGGTCGCTCATGATCAGTCTCCTTGCGGAGCCTGAATCAGACCTTGCCTCTCAGAGTCGGATTCGAAACTAATTTGTTGAATGACAGTGTCTTGCGGCACGCCGGAT
>CAYXUN010000061.1:0-7375 GCA_964468165.1 uncultured Novosphingobium sp.
GATTGCCGCCGCCAAAGCCACCACGGTCACCGCCGCCGAAGCCGCCGCGATCGTAGCCACCGCCAAAACCGCCACCGCCGCCGTAGGGATCGAAACCGTCGTCGCCGAAACCGTCGCGCTTGTCGCGTCCGCGACCACGCCGCCCTCTGTCAAAACCCATAAAACCCAATAAACCTTACAATCCGCCCCAAATTTCCTGGCGCCACTGGCCGGACGCGGAGACCAGGGGCGCGACAAGGACAACGTGCCGGGCTTTAGGGCCGGCCCTCTCCATTGCGCCAAGGACTATAACGAAGAAAAAGCCGATGCGCGAACGGAATCGACGGGCATGCGTGATTCCACCGCAAAATATCGTTCGCAGCCACAATTCGTGACAAAAGTGCCGCGCTTTGCTGCCGTGTCATGCCTTGCCGGGGCCTGAACGATACGGCACAAGCGCGCCATGGACCTTGTCGCTCTTCTTTCCGACCCGCAAGCCTGGGCTGCATTTCTCACGCTCGTGCTGCTCGAAATCGTCTTGGGCATCGACAATCTGGTGTTCATCGCGATTCTCTCGAACAAGCTGCCCGCCCACCAGCAGGCGCGGGCGCGGCGGATTGGCCTGGCGCTGGCGCTGGTCCTGCGGCTGGCGCTGCTGTCGCTGATCGGCTGGATCGTGACCTTGCAGACCCCGCTGTTCGACCTGGGGCTGCGCGGCGCGCCTGGCGCCCACGGCGAGCCCACGTTCGAAACGGCATTTTCGGGCCGCGACCTGATCCTGGTGGCGGGCGGCCTGTTCCTGCTGTGGAAGGCGACCAAGGAAATTCACCACACGCTCGATCCCGAGCCCAGTGGCGAGATGCTCGATCACAAGGGCCATGACGGCAAGAGCGCCGGGCAGGCGGTGGTCGCCAATTTCGGCGCCACGATCGCGCAGATCATCGCGCTCGACCTGGTGTTTTCGATCGATTCGATTCTCACCGCCGTGGGCATGACCGACCAGATCGCAATCATGATCGCCGCCGTGGTCACGACCGTGTCACTGATGATGCTGGCAGCCGATCCACTGGCCCGCTTCATCGAGCGCAATCCCTCGCTCGTGATGCTGGCCCTGGCCTTCCTGGTGATGATCGGGCTCGTGCTGCTCGCCGATGGCTTTGGCGTGCACATCCCCAAGGGCTATATCTATGCGGCGATGGGCTTCTCGGTCTTCGTCGAGCTGCTCAACATTGCCGGCCGGCGCAAGCGCAGCGTGGCGCGCGCCAAGGCCTGATCCGCCTCATCCGTTCCTTCACTTCTGCCAACAAGGGTTTGCCATGTCCCAGTTTCGCCAGATCGACAGCCAGTTCCTGGCCAGCCCGCAGATTACCGTGGAAGATGTGGCCCTGGCCAAGGAACTGGGCGTGACGCTGATCGTCAACAACCGGCCCGAGGGCGAGTCCGACGACCAGACGCCGGGCGCAGAGATCGCCGCCGCGGCGCAGGATGCCGGCATTGCCTATGTCGCCATTCCGGTAACCCATGCCGGCTTTTCGATGCCGCAGGTGGAAGCCTTTCAGCAGGCCCTGCGCGAGGCGGGCGATGCGCCGGTGCTGGCCTATTGCCGGTCGGGCACACGGTCGACGCTGCTGTGGGCGCTGGCCCAGGCCGCCAATGGCGCCAACCCGTTCGAAATCGCCGCCAAGGCCGCAGCCGGCGGGTACGACATCGGCCCGATCCGCGCCCAGGTCGATATCCTGAGCGCCCGCGCTTCTGGTTAATCCAGGGGCGCTGCCAGCGGGTGACACTGGCCCGACGCGGGCCTGGCCCCGCTGCGGCAGTGGTTAACGCCCCGGCGATCGTTAACGATTGTCAAATCATTGTCCCACAAGGGCACGATGGGCAAATCGCGGTTGCGTTACGGCGCAAAGCGGGCAGGAGGATCGCGCGCGTCCATGCCGGCGCGCATTCCACAGGAAAACGATTCGCCATGCCCGCCCGCCCCCGGATGACCGCTGCCATTGCCACCCTGGCCGCGCTGGCCCTGCCTTTCAACGCCATGGCCGCCTCCACCCCGGTGGGGATCGACGCGCTCAAGGTCTATAACCTGATCGTGCTGGGCAACCTGACGTCCTCGTCCGAAGTGGAAGGGCGCACGTTCGTTGGTGGCAACCTCACCGGCAATTCATCGAACTACCAGATCGCCGCGCTGCCGGCGTCGAGCTATACCGGGCCGGGCCTGGTCGTGGTGGGCGACGTGAACGGCGGGATCAAGAACCTCAACAACGGTTCGGGCGCCATCGTTGGCGGCAGCGTATCGAGCGGCTTCAACCTCAACGGCGCGACGCAGACCGTGCAGGTGGGCGGGTCGATCGCCAACACCAACGTCAATTCCAACATCGTGCAGTCCAACCTGGGCACGACCAACCCGGCATTTGTCAGCAATCTGCAGCAGGACGGCAGCCTGATGTCGACCAGCATGACCGGGCTGTCGTATCAGTTGTCGCAGCAGACCGCGAACAGCACCTTGGCGATCAGCGGCAACCGCGGCACGTTCAATGCCCAGCCCAATGCCAGCGGCGTGGCGGTGATCTCGATCACCGCGGCCAATCTCAATTCCATCGGCGAAATCCAGTTCAACACCAATGGCGCCGATACGGTGATCGTCAACGTTTCGGGCAGCACGATCAACCTGAACGACAATTTCCTGGGCGGCACGGCGAACCTGGGCCAGCACGTGATCTGGAACTTTGCCGACGCCACCGACCTGACACTGACCACCGCCTGGGGCGGATCGGTGCTCGCGCCCAAGGCGGCCGCACACACCTACAACTATATCCAGGGATCGGCGGTGTTCGGCAGCCTGATCCAGGATGGGGAAATGCACATCGGCACCTATAGCGGTGGCTATGTCGTGCCGAGCGATCCGCAGGTTCCTTCCTCGTCCACGTCGAGCAGCAGCACGGGCGGCACCGATGTGCCCGAACCGGGCATGCTCGCCCTGCTGGCCCTGGGCCTGGGCGGCCTGATCCTGGGCCGAAAGCGCCGCGAGCCGACCAAGGGCGAGGCCGCCGAAGCCGCCTGAACCCCGGCATAGTCGCACAAAAAAGGGGCTGCGCGGCAGATCCGCGCGACCCCTTTTTGCTGGGCTGGATCGGCAGCGCGATCAGTCGCTGCCCACACGCTCTACATCAGCGCCAAGCAGCGCCAGCTTTTCCTCAAGCCGTTCATACCCGCGATCGAGGTGATAGAGGCGGTGCACCTGGGTTTCCCCCTCGGCGGCGAGCCCGGCGATCACCAGGCTCATCGAGGCGCGCAGGTCGGTAGCCATGACTTCGGCGCCCGACAGCTTGTCCACCCCATGGACCACGGCAGTGCGGCCCGAGGTTTCGATGCGCGCGCCCATGCGGTTGAGCTCGGGCACGTGCATGTAGCGGTTTTCGAAGATGGTTTCGGTCAGCATGCTGGAGCCCTTGGCAAGGCACAGCATGGCCATCAACTGGGCCTGCATGTCGGTGGCAAAGCCGGGATAGGGCGCAGTGGAAATCGTCACCGGCTTGAGGTCGCCATCGGCGGCGATGTGCAGGCCGCCGCGCACCGGTTCCACCGAAACGCCAGCATCGCGCAGCGCCTGAACGGTGGTTTCCATGTCCTCGATCCGCGCGCCCTGCAGCGTCACCTCGCCGCCGGTGATCGCCGCCGCACAGGCATAGGAGCCGGCCTCGATGCGATCGGGCATGACCATGTAGGTGGCGCCATGTAGGCGCTCGACACCGTGGATCGTCAGGTCCGACGTGCCGATGCCCTCGATCTCGGCGCCCATGGCCACGAGCAGGTTGCACAGGTCAACGATTTCAGGTTCGCGCGCGGCGTTGTGCAGGGTGGATTTGCCCTTGGCCAGAACCGCCGCCATCAGCGCGTTTTCCGTGGCGCCGACCGACACCACCGGGAAACTGTAGCGCCCGCCGGGCAGTCCGCCATCGGGCGCGATCGCCCGGACATAGCCGGCGGCCAGTTCGATATGCGCGCCAAACGCCTCAAGCGCCTTGAGATGCAGGTCGATAGGGCGGTTGCCGATGGCACAGCCACCGGGCAGCGACACGGTCGCTTCACCGGCGCGGGCCAGCAGCGGCCCCAGCACCAGGATCGACGCGCGCATCTTGCGCACCAGGTCATAGGGCGCGACCGTGGACGTGAGGCGGGTGGCCTGCAGCGTCATCACGCGGCCGAAATCCTCGGGCCGGGCGCCGGCGATGGCGGTGGACACGCCGAACTGGTTCATCAGGTGCTGGAAACCGTCGATATCCGCCAAGCGCGGCAGGTTGCGCAGCGTTACCGCTTCATCGGTGAGCAGGGCGCAGGGCAGCAGCGTGAGCGCCGCATTCTTTGCCCCGGAAACAGGAACCGTGCCAGAAAGACGCTTGCCGCCGCGAATGATGATCTTGTCCATCGCGGCGGTTTAGCCGGTTTGCCGGACAGGGCAAGGGGCAAGGTTAGCCCGCCAGAACGCCGCAGATGCGCGCGATATTGCATTGCAGCATTTTTTGCACGTTCGGGCCCGTCGGGAACTTGTCATCGCAAAGGCAGGCTGCTTAACTATCGTGTAACCGGACAATGGGACAAACACCTATATGAGCGAAACCACCGCAAGCCGCCACAAGCCGATTCGCAAGGCTGTCTTCCCCGTTGCCGGTCTCGGCACCCGCTTTCTGCCCGCCACCAAGGCCATTCCCAAGGAGATGCTGCCGATCGTCGATCGCCCGCTGATCCAGTATGCCGTGGACGAAGCGCGCGAGGCGGGCATCGAAGAACTGATCTTCGTGACCGGGCGCGGCAAGACCGCGATCGTCGAGCATTTCGACACCGCTTTCGAGCTGGAAACCACCATGACCAGCCGCGGCAAGGATCTGTCGGTGCTGGACGATACCCGCATCAAGCCGGGCAACCTTGTCACCGTGCGCCAGCAGGTGGCGATGGGCCTGGGCCATGCCGTGTGGTGCGCGCGCGAAGTGGTAGGCGATGAACCCTTTGCCATCTTCCTGCCCGATGAACTGATGGTGGGTGCGCCCGGCTGCATGAAGCAGATGGTCGACGCCTACAACGAAGTGGGCGGCAACCTGATCTCGGTGCTCGAAGTGCCGGAAGAGGAAGTGTCGAGCTATGGCGTGATTGCGCCGGGCGCCCGCAAGTCTGACACGCTGACCGAAGTGACCGGCCTGGTTGAAAAGCCCAAGCGCGAAGAAGCCCCGTCGAACCTGATCATCTCGGGCCGCTACATCCTGCAACCCGAAGTGATGCGCACCCTGGAAAACCAGGAAAAGGGCGCGGGCGGCGAAATCCAGCTGACCGATGCGATGGCCCGCATGATCGGCACGCAGGCGTTCCACGCGGTGACCTTTGCCGGCCGCCGCTTTGACTGCGGCAGCAAGGCCGGTTTTGTCGAGGCGACGATCGCCCTCGCCCTCGAACGCCCCGACCTGGCCGACGATGTGCGCGCGGTGATCAAGAAGCTGGTGGGCTGACCGCCGCACCACAGGCATAAGCCAAAAGGGCCGCCCTCAACCCCCTCGGGGGGGGCCCGTTTTTGCATTCGCCAGCCCCTACCTGCGGGCGGGCGCCCATATAAAATGGCGGCCGTTGCGGGCCGCCTTTTTCCGCATCCTCTCCGATGCGTTATTCTTGGAAACTGGCGCCTTATTCGTCGCCTTCACCCTCGGCGTCGGTGGCGTTGAACGCGCGGATCTGCGAAGAATCGGCGGCGCTGGCGAGCTGGGCCAGGTTGGCGTCGCGCTGCATATAGGGCAGCGGGTTGACCGCGTTGCCAGCCACGCGCACTTCATAGTGCAGGTGCGGGCCGGTGGAATGGCCGGTGGAACCGACATAGCCGATCACGTCACCCTTGTGCACGTGCTGCCCTTCGGCAACGGCGATGCGCGACATGTGGCCGTAGCGGGTTTCAAGATTGCCGCCATGCTCAAGCTGAACATAGAGGCCGTAGCCACCGAAGCGTTCGGCCTTGCCCACCACGCCATCGGCGCTGGCGCGGATCGGCGTGCCGGTCGGCGCGGGCAGATCGACGCCCTTGTGCGCACGCAGGCCGCCGTAGATGGGGTGATTGCGCAGACCAAAGCCGCTGCTCATCGGGCGGCTGCTGGTGATCGGCATCAGGGTGGGGATGGAAACCGAAGCGGTGCGCACCAGCGGCGCCTGGGCCGAGCTGCCCTTGCCGCCATCAAGTGCTTCCCAGCTTGCGAAAAGCTTGGAAAATTCTTCATCGCCGGCCGGCGCGGTCATCCCGGCCTTGGCGGCTTCGGCGTTACGCAACGGGGCGGTGATATCGGCAGAAGCGGCGCTGTTGGCGAGAACCGGCGTGGCGAGGCCCAAGGCGAGCATGGTGCCAATGGCAGCCAGACCGGTAGAAAAAGCTTTTTTCATTGCGACCCGTACAACCTCTTTTCGGCAGACACACACCGACGTCGGGCCAATCGGGCCCTGCGCCAGCGGCATCCGTTCCGTGCTGACCCCCAGCGAACGCCGCTTTGCCAGACTGCGGCAGGAACCACATCGCTGGCCAAGCTTTGTTCAGAGATTGGTGGACACCCCCCGCCGATCTCGTGCCGGAGGGTTAGCGGCGGCTGCCCCCATCACGCAAGAGCCGCCATCATTTCGCACGACAGACCGGCTGAACGACGCGCCGAGTCGTTGAACGGCGGCTTAACGCTGCCACGGAAGTGCTGCGCGACCAGGGTTTTCCAAAGCTGCGGTGCCTGTTTACCACGCTCTTCGCACAGTTTGGCGAAATGGCTTGTCCCGAAGCGGACATGGCGCACTTCGTCGTCAACGATTCGCTGCAGGATGCGCGCGGTGGTGTGATCGTCTGCCGCCACGAACCGCGCAATGGTTTGCGGCGTTACATCGAGGCCGCGCGCCTCCAGCACCATGGGCACCACGGCGAGGCGGGCGGCAACATCGTGCGCGGTTTCGCGCGCGGCATCCCACAGCCCGTCGTGCGCCGGCATTGCGCCGTAATGGCTGCCCAGGGTGCGCAGGCGCCGCGCCAGCAGGCTGAAATGCATCGCCTCGTCCGCCGCCACGCCCAGCCAGTCACTGACGAAATCCGGCCCGCGCTCGGCGCCGAACCGCCCCGCAGCATCGAGCGCCAGGTCGATCGCGACGAATTCGATGTGGCAGAGCGCATGGATCAGCGCGAGGCGCCCGCGCTCGGAACCGCCGCGCCCGCGCTTGGGCATGCGATTGGGCGGCAGCAGTTCCGGCTCGGCCGGGCGTGCCGGGCTATCGGGCATGGCCACGTCGAAGGCGAAAGCCAGGCGGCCGGCTGCCCAATCGCGCGCCACGGCGCGGGTGGCCATGGCCTTGTCGCGGGGATCGGCGGTCAACATGGCGGCGCGAATCGCGG
>CAYXUN010000061.1:7385-24381 GCA_964468165.1 uncultured Novosphingobium sp.
GGGGGGCGGGGGGCCCATGCGGGCGCCCGGGGGGGGGGGGCTTGGGCTGGGTGGGGGGGTGCGGCGGTAAACTGGGGGGCGCTAAGCGCGGCCGCCACGGTGGGAAGCGATGCAGTCATGCCGCGCGCGTTACAGCGCCTGGGCCGCGGCGAGAACCTGCGCGGCGTGGTCCTTGACCTTCACCTTGTTCCACACCTGGGCGATGCGGCCATCGGCACCGACCAGATAGGTCGTGCGCTCCATGCCCATGTAGGTGCGGCCATACATCGACTTTTCCGTCCAGATGCCAAGCGCATCGGACAGGCCGCCGGCTTCGGCATCGCTGGCAAGCGGGGCTGCCAGGCCATGCTTGGCAATGAACTTCTCGTGCTTCTTGGGCGGGTCCTTGCTTACGCCGAGCAGCGCGGTGCCGGCGGCGGCAAATTCATCGGCCAGCGCGGAAAAGTCTTTGTTCTCGGTAGTGCAGCCAGGCGTATCGTCCTTGGGATAGAAAAACACGACCAGCTTGCGGCCAGCAAAGTCGGACGGCTTCACCACGCTGCCATCAGGGGCGGTCAGCGGCAGATCGGGCAGCGGATCGCCCACGCCGGGAAAAGTGCTCATGCGTCATGTCTCCAATGGTTGCCCGAAGACCTGGCCCCAGGCATCGGCAATGCGGTGTCTTGCCCGCGCCACCGCGTCAAGCAGGGCGTCCCAGCTTTCCTGGCCACAGGCAGCGGCAACGATGGCACGGCTGGCCGGGGGCGGGAACATGCCATCAGGGGCAACCAGGCGCACCACCACCAGCAGCCCGGCAAGCAGATCGTGCGCGGCGCGCAGGCCCGGCGGCAGGAGGCCAGCCTCTTCCAGCGCCAGCACCGCCGCGCCCAGATC
This sequence comes from uncultured Novosphingobium sp., assembly GCA_964468165.1. GTDB lineage: Bacteria > Pseudomonadota > Alphaproteobacteria > Sphingomonadales > Sphingomonadaceae > Novosphingobium. The sequence continues at coordinate 8,259 of CAYXUN010000061.1, forward strand.
GGGATCGAGCGCCACGTGATCGCGCAGTTGCAGGTAGTGCGCGAGGAATTCGAGATCGACCAGGCCGCCGCGCGCCAGCTTGACGTCGAGTGGGCCCTTGGCCGGCTTGTGCCGCGCCATTTCGGCGCGCATCGCCAGCACGTCGTCCCGCAGGGCAGCGGGATCACGCGATTGGCGCAGCACGCGGGCGACGATATCGGCGAGTGCGGCGCGATCGGTCGCCTGCCCGAACAGCGGCCGGGCCCGGCACAGCGCCATGTGCTCCCAGGTCCAGGCATCCTCGCGTTGATAGCGCTCGAAACTGTCGAGGCTGACCGCGATCGGCCCTTGCGCGCCAGAGGGGCGCAGCCGGGTATCCACCTCGTACAGCGCGCCGGCCGCCGTGGGCACCGACAGCGCGGCGATCATGCGCTGGGCCAGGCGGTTGAAATAGAGCGTGCCACCGATCGGCCGCGGGCCATCGGATTCGCGGGCATAGGCATCGCCCGGGCCGCCAAACAGGAACACCAGATCGAGATCCGAGGCATGGGTGAGCGCGCCGCCGCCCAGCCGCCCGAGGCCGAGCACGACCATGCGCGCGTCGGGCACTTGGCCATGGACACGGATGAACTCCGCCTCGGTCGCGCTGCCGAGCACGGTGATCGCGGCCTCGGCCACGCGGCTGAGCGCGGCGGCCACGGCCAGCGGCGGATGCAGCCCTTCGACCAGTTGCACGCCCAGAGCAAAGCGCAGTTCGCCCACCTTGCGGCGCACGGCATCGAGCAGGCGCTGGTAATCATCGCCCACCTCGCCCCGCGCCAGGGTGGCGACGATATCATCGACGCTGCCAGGCAGGGCAAAGGCGGAATGATCGATCAGCGTATCGAGCAGGTCTGCCCGCCGCGCTAGATCTTCGGCCAGCGTCGGAGCATGGGCGAGCACGCGCATGACCACCGCCATCAGGCCAGGGCGCGCCTCGAGCAGGCGGAACACGTTGATCGCCGAGGGCAGCGCCGCCAGCAACCGTTCCCACCGCGCCAGCGCATGGTCGGGATCGGGCGCCTCGGCCAGGGCCTGCAGCAATTGCGGCCGCACGCGGGCAAAGGCGGCGCGGGCCTCGTCGCTGCGCAGCGCGCGGAATGCGCCGCTGTCCCATGCTTCCACCCGCCGGGCCAACCCTTCGGCATCGGCAAAGCCCATCGCCGCCAGATCCTGCGCCAGGCTGCGGTTGTCCACCGCCACCGCGCCGGTGGGCGAGATGATCGCCAGCAGGGCATCGAACCGCTGCGCCACGGCCTGGGAAATATCCTGCACCTCGGCAATCAGCGCGGCACCATCATCGTGCCCGGCCAGTTGGGCCACGCTGTCGAGCGCAGCCTGCTGCGGCGGCAGGGCATGGGTCTGCTGATCGGCGACCATCTGCAGGCGATGTTCGAGCACGCGCAGCCGGTCATACCTTTCGCCCATGACCATCGCGTCATCCGCAGTGATGATCCCGGCCTGCGCCAGGGCATCGAGTGCCGGGCGCGTGCCGCGCAGGCGCAGGGCGGGATTGCGCCCGCCATGGATCAGCTGGTGGGTCTGGGCGAAGAATTCCACTTCGCGGATGCCCCCGCGCCCGCGCTTGAGATCATAGCCCGGCCCCACCACCTGCCCGGCGGCATAGTGATCGCGGATGCGCGCGGTAAGCCGGCCGATTTCGGCGATCGCCCCAAAATCCAGGCTGCGCCGCCACACGAACGGCCGGATCGTATCGAGGAACGCCTGCCCGCGCGCGACATCGCCGGCAGCGGCACGGGCGCGGATATAGGCGGCCCGTTCCCAGGCGAGCGCGCTCGATTCATAATGGGTGATTGCCCCTTCGAACGGGATCGCCAGCGGGCTGACTTCCGAGGCCGGGCGCAGCCGCAGATCGATGCGGAAGACATAGCCTTCCTCGGTGATCGTGGACAGCAGTTCGACCACACCGCGTGCCACGCGCTGCGCCGCCTCGCCCGGCTCGTCGCGCGGGCGGCGCGGCAGCACGTCGGGATCGTAGAGCAGGATGGGATCGATATCCGAGGAATAGTTCAGTTCCTGCGCGCCATGCTTGCCCAGGCCGATGGCGGAAAAGCCCACTGGCGCAGCATCGGGCGCGCGCCGGGCAATGGCCGCGGCAATGGCAGCATCGAGCGCGCGATCGGCAAAGTCTGACAGCGCCTGCACCACGCGCATGAGCGGCAACGCGCCGGCGATATCGCCCACCGCCAGCGCCAGCGCCAGGGCCAAGCGCTCGCGCCGCAAGGCAATCCCTGCATCGTCCACGCCCTGTCCGGCCAGGCGCGCATGTGCCAGTGCCGCTTCGATGTCACCGTACGCAAGCAGCGCGGCCACCTCGGGCTGGCGATCGAGCGCGCGGGCCAGGAACGTGGTGTGCCGGCGGGCAAGGACAAGCGCATGGTCCCAATCGATTCCTTGCCGCACGCAGGCTCCCTCTCTCGTTGCCGCACCGTGGGTCGTCTTGCCCCAGCCGGCCGGCTCTGCCAAGTAGCCGGCATGAGCTTCGCCTTCCCCCTTGGCGCGGCGTTATCCCATAGCAAGGATCTGACCATGCATGTTTCCCTCGGCCGCCGCATGGCCACCGCGTTGCTGGCCTCTGCCCTGGCTGTTCCCGCATTTGCCGCCCCGGCGCCCAAGGTGCCGACCGTGCCGGTGCCGATGATGCGCGAGGCGATCAAGACGCTGGCGTCTGACGAACTGGAAGGCCGCGCACCGAGCGGGCCCAAGGAGCAGGCGGTGCTCGACGCGATCATCACCCGTTTCAAGGCCGCCGGCCTCAAGCCCGGCAACAAGGGTGAGTGGTTGCAGCCCGTGCCGATGGTGACGATCGCGGCTAAGAACATCAGCCCGCTGACCGTGGGCAGCCTGTCGTTCAAGCCCGGCGCCGATTTCGTGGTGGGTTCCTATCGCGAGGCAGACCACACCGCGATCGACGCCAGCGAGCTGGTCTTTGTCGGCTATGGCATCACCGCGCCCGAACTGGGCTGGGACGATTATGCCGGCATCGACATGAAGGGCAAGATCGCGGTGATCCTGGTCAACGACCCGGATTACGAAAACGCCGACGAACAGGGCCTGTTCAAAGGCCGCCGCATGACCTGGTATGGCCGCTGGCCCTACAAGTATGCCGAGGCCGCGCGCCATGGCGCCAAGGCCGCGCTGATCGTGCACGATGCCTTCCCCGCCGCCTATGGCTGGAACGTGCTGGAATCGAGCGGCGGCACCGGCAATTTCGTGGCCAGCGCCAACAAGGGCATGGACCAGACCGAAGCCAATGGCTGGATCCGCCGCCCGGTGGCCGAGGCGATCTTCCAGGCTGCCGGCAAGGATTTTGCCGCCCTGTCGGCAGCGGCCAAGCAGAAGGGCTTCCACGCCGTTCCGCTGGGCGCGAAGGCCAGCCTGTCGTTCGACAACACCGTCACGCACAGCACCTCGCACAACGTGATCGGCGTGATCCCAGGCACCACCCGCGCCAATGAATACGTGCTCTATTCCGGCCACTGGGACCACCTGGGCCATTGCAAGCCCGACGCGCGCGGTGACGATATCTGCAACGGTGCGATCGACAATGCCAGCGGCGTGGGCGCGCTGGTGGCGCTGGCCGACATGAACCGCCGCGCCGGCCCCACCCCGCGCACCCAGGTCTTTGCCGCCTGGACGCTGGAGGAATCCGGCCTGCTCGGTTCGGAATATTATGCCCAGCATCCGGTCTATCCGCTGGCCCGCACCGTGGGCGGCGTGAACATGGACGCGCTGTCGCTGATCGGCCCCACGCGCGACGTGCAGGTGACCGGTGGCGACAAGTCTGACCTCACCGCGATCCTGCGCCAGGTGGAAGCGCAGATGCACCTGACCGAAACGCCCGAGGATCATCCCGAGCGCGGCCACTATTACCGGTCCGATCACTTCAGCCTGGCCAAGCGCGGCGTGCCGATGTTCGCCGTGGGCCGGGGCACCGACCTGATCAACGGCGGCAAGAAGGCCGGCGAGGCTGCCACCGAAGACTATGTCGAGCATCGCTATCACCAGCCGTCGGACGAATATTCCGACAGCTGGGACATGACCGGCATGGCCCAGGAAGTGGAGCTCTATTACCGCCTCGGCCGCGCCCTGGCCACCGGCACCACCTGGCCCAACTGGCACCAGGGAGACGAATTCCGCGCCATCCGCGATGCCAGCCGCGCAACCGTAACCGGCGCCAAGTAAGCCGTGGCCATGAACGACGTGAACCTTGCGGGCGGCATGATGCCGCCCGAATTCGCCCCGCAGGACTGGCTATGGGTGGGCTTTCCCCACCTTGCCGAGGAATGGTCGGGCGTGATCGACCGCGCGCAGGAGCAGATCGCCGCCTTTGCCAGCGCCGTGGCCGAAAGCGGCCAGGAAGTGCGCCTGGTAGTGCGCGATGCCGCCAATCGCATGCGCGCCGAGCGGCTGGCCAGCGCCTCTGTCAAGATCGAAGAGCGCGTCTATGGCGACGTATGGCTGCGCGACACCGGGCCGCTGGTGGTGGCCGATGGTGCCGGTGGGCGCCGCGCGCAGCTGTTCGGCTTCAACGGCTGGGGCGGCAAATACCTGATGCCGGGAGACCAGGACATCGGCGCCACCCTGGCGGCCGACGCTGGCCTTGCTGCCAGCAAGGCCGACTGGGTGCTGGAAGGCGGCGCGCTGGATGGCGATGGCACCGGCCTTGTCGCCACCACCGAGCAGTGCCTGCTCAACCCCAATCGCAACCCGCACCTGTCGCGCGCCGACCTGGAAATGCGCCTCAAGCGTGACCTGGGCTATGACCGCGTGCTGTGGCTGGGCGACGGGCTGATCAACGACCACACCGATGGGCACGTGGACAACCTGGCCCGCTTTGTCGGCGCCAACCGCCTGGCCTTGCCCCGGGCCACCGGGCCGGACGATCCCAATGCCGCGATCTATGCCGATGCCGCCGCGCGCGCCCGCGATGCCGGGGTCGAGGTGATCGAGGTGCCCTCACCGGGGCGCATCGAATGGGGCGGCATGATCCAACCGGCCAGCTACATGAACTTCGTGATCACCAGCCATGCGGTGATCGTGCCTATCTTCGGCTCGGTCCACGACGAAGCTGGCGTGGAAGCCATCGGTGCGCTGTTTCCCGGCCGCGCCACGCTGGGCGTGATGGGCGATGCCGTGCTGGTGGGTGGCGGTGGCTTCCACTGCGCCAGCCAGCAGATGCCCTCGGCCTGACGAGACGCAACCCTGTCCCGCCCGCGAGCTGATCCCGGGCGGGATAGGGCCTTCCTGGCTTACTGGCCGGCTTACTGCGCCAGCTTACTGCGTTTCGCGCGCCAGGCGTTCTGACAGTTCGGCGATTTCCGACGGATCGAGCAGCCAGGTGCGCGTTTTGCGCCCTTCGCGGTGGATCGGCACGGTCAGCAACACGCGCGCATTTTCCCGCGCGTGAGGCTTGTAGAGCGAGAAGTGCAGCGCACAGTCGCGGATCGTGCCGATGATCGGCGTGCGGCCTTCCAGATCGATCATCGTGGCGGCCTGGTCCCACGGGATGGTGGCAGTGCTCATGATGATCAGACGTCCAGATTGGCCACGTTGAGGGCGTTTTCCTGAATGAAATCGCGGCGTGGCTCGACCACGTCGCCCATCAGGCGGGTAAAGATCTCGTCGGTCACGTCGGCGTCTTCCACCTTGACCTGGAGCAGCGAACGGACTTCCGGATCGAGCGTGGTTTCCCACAGCTGTTCGGCGTTCATTTCGCCCAGGCCCTTGTAGCGCTGGATCGACAGACCCTTGCGGCCATTGGCCATCACCGCTTCGAGCAGTTGCGAAGGCCGGGTAATGCCGGCGTCCTTGCTCTCGGCCCGGGCCGCGGCGGCGGGGGCTTCCTCGCCATCGGCAGCGCCCGTGCTTTCCGGCTCCGCAGCGGCAGCGCCGGCGCGCACCAGGCGGGCAACACCGGCATAGACACCGGCGTGTTCGGCTGCGAGGCGGGCCAGCTTGCGCGCTTCGGCGCTGGTCAGGAAGCCGGCCTCGATCATGTGATGGTCGGTTACCCCGCGCCAGGCGCGCTGGATGTGATAGCCGCCATCCTCGCTCATCTGCGCCGCCCACTGCGCTTCGGGATCGCCACGATCCAGCCAGCTTGCGGCATTGGCCAGCGCGGCGAGGCGGGCATCGGCCGAAAGATCGGGATCGAGCGCACCGGCCAGCGCGAGCGCTTCGACGATATCGGGATTATAGCGGCGCGGCACGAAGGCCATCAGGTTGCGCAGGCGCAGCGCATGGTCGACCAGCTCGGCCAGTTCCTGGCTGCCGCGCGCCCCACCCTGGGTTTCCAGGATGCGCCCGGCGGTGCCGGCTTCCACCAGGTAGCGATCAAGCGCGGCATTGTCCTTGAGATAGACTTCGCTGCGCCCCTTGGCGACCTTGTAGAGCGGCGGCTGGGCGATGAAGAGGTGCCCGGCACGAATGATGTCGGGCATCTGGCGGTGGAAGAAAGTGAGCAGCAGCGTGCGGATGTGCGCGCCGTCGACGTCGGCGTCGGTCATGATCACGATCTTGTGATAGCGCAGCTTTTCGAGGTTGAATTCATCGCGGATGCCGGTGCCCATCGCCTGGATCAGCGTGCCGACTTCGCGCGAGGAAATGATGCGGTCGAACCGCGCGCGCTCGACGTTGAGGATCTTGCCGCGCAGGGGCAGGATCGCCTGGGTCTTGCGATCACGGCCCTGCTTGGCACTGCCACCGGCCGAGTCCCCTTCGACCAGGAACAGTTCGCACTTGCTGGCGTCACGCTCCTGGCAATCGGCCAGCTTGCCCGGCAGGCTGGCGATATCCATCGCTCCCTTGCGGCGGGTCAGTTCGCGGGCACGGCGCGCCGCTTCGCGCGCGGCGGCAGCGTCGATCACCTTGGCGATCACGGCCTTGGCATGGGCGGGGTTTTCCTCCAGCCATTCGCTCATCTTGTCGGCCATCAGGCTTTCGAGCGGCTGGCGGACTTCGGAGGAAACCAGCTTGTCCTTGGTCTGGCTGGAAAACTTGGGATCAGGCAGCTTGACCGACACGATCGCGGTCAGCCCTTCGCGCATGTCGTCACCCGACAGCGAGACCTTTTCCTTCTTGAGCAGGCCCGAGCGATCGGCATAGCCGTTGAGCGTGCGCGTGAGCGCGGCGCGGAACGCGGCAAGGTGCGTGCCGCCATCGCGCTGCGGGATGTTGTTGGTGAAGCACAGCACGTTTTCGTAGTAGCTGTCGTTCCATTCCAGCGCGACATCGATGCCGATGCCGTCGCGCATCGCCGAAATCGCGATCGGTTCGGGGATCAGCGCCTGCTTGTTGCGATCGAGGTATTTCACGAAGGCCGCGATGCCGCCTTCGTAGAACAGGTCGTGCTCCTTGACCTCTTCATGGCGCTTGTCGCGCAGCAGGATGCGCACGCCCGAATTAAGGAAGGCCAGTTCACGATAGCGGTGCTCGAGCTTGTCGAAATCGAACTCGGTCACGTTCTTGAAGGTTTCATGGCTGGCAGAGAAGGTCACGCGCGTGCCCTTCTTGGGCTTGCCGTTGTCCGCCACCGGGGCCGGCCCCGTGACCTTGAGCGGCGCCACGGCATCGCCATGGGCAAACTTCATCCAGTGTTCCTGGCCATCGCGCCAGATCGTCAGCTCCAGCCATTCCGACAGCGCATTGACCACCGAGACGCCCACGCCGTGCAGGCCGCCCGACACCTTGTAGGCGTTGTCGTCCGACGTGTTCTCGAACTTCCCACCCGCGTGGAGCTGGGTCATGATCACTTCGGCGGCCGAAACGCCTTCTTCGGAGTGGATATCGGTGGGAATGCCGCGCCCGTTGTCCTCGACCGAGACCGAGCCATCGGGGTTCAGTTCAATCAGGACAAGGTCGCAATGCCCGGCCAGCGCCTCGTCGATGGCGTTGTCCGACACTTCGAAGACCATGTGATGCAGGCCCGAGCCATCGTCGGTGTCGCCGATGTACATGCCGGGACGCTTGCGCACGGCATCAAGGCCCTTGAGGACCTTGATCGAGTCGGCGCCATAGGAATTGGTGTTCGGGGTATTTTCGTTGGTGCTGGCCATAGTCTTGCACATAGGCACTTTGCCCGCAAAACCCAAGCGAATTGGCCCTGTTTTGCACAGCCCCACGGCGACCTGCGCCAAGCCCCTTGCATGCCCTGCGCCATGCGGCATGTTGCGCGCAACGTATCGGAAAAGGGGGCAATCCTTTGATCACTCGCAGCGTCGTTTCGACCCTCGCCCTGGCGGCGATGGCCATCGCCAGCAATGCCCAGGCCGCACCCACCGCGCCAGACACTGGCGAGGCGCAGTTCCGCAGCATTTACAAGGAGCTGGTCGAGACCAACACCACCGTCAGCAGCGGCTCGTGCACCCTGGCGGCAGAGCGCATGGCGGCGCATCTCAAGGCCGCCGGCTATGCCGACAGCCAGCTGACGCTGTTTTCCACGCCCGAACATCCCAAGGACGGCGGGCTGGTGGCAGTGCTGCCCGGCACCTCGAAAACCGCCAAGCCGATCCTGCTGCTCGCCCACCTCGACGTGGTCGAGGCCAAGCGCGCCGATTGGGAGCGCGATCCTTTCACCCTGATCGAGGAAGGCGGCTATTTCTATGGCCGCGGCACCGCCGATGATAAATCGATGGCGGCGATCTGGGTGGATACGATGGCGCGCCTCAAGGCGGGCAAGCCGCTCAAGCGCACGGTGAAGATGGCGCTGACCTGCGGCGAGGAAACCACCTGGGCGTTCAACGGAGCGCAGTGGCTGGCTCAGAACAAGCGCGACCTGATCGATGCCGAGTTTGCCCTTAACGAAGGCGGCGGCGGTGATACCGATGGCAAGGGCCTGTCGGAAGGTGGCAAGCTGGTCAACCAGTCCATCCAGGTGGGCGAGAAGGCGGTGCAAAACTATCGCCTGGAAACCCGCAATCCTGGCGGCCACAGCTCCATCCCCGTGCGCGAGAACGCGATTTATGAGCTGGCCGATGCGCTGGCCCGGCTGCGCGACCATGAATTTCCCACCGAGATGAGCGACACGACCCGCGCGTTCTTTGCCAAGGCCGGGGCGGCGCGCGGCGATGCCATGGGCAAGGCGATGCAGGTGCTGGCCAGCAACCCGATCGGCAGCCCGGCCTTTGCCGACGCGGAAAAGCTGGTGAATACTGACCGCACCTATCATTCCAAGCTACGCACCACCTGCGTGGCGACGTTGCTGGACGGCGGCCATGCCAACAACGCCCTGCCCCAGCGCGCCGGGGCCAACGTCAACTGCCGGATCTTCCCCGGCCATTCGGTGGAGGAAATCCAGGCCGCGCTGCAAAAGGTGGTGGCCGATCCCGGCGTGACCGTCAGCCTGGTGCCGCCACAGCGGCCGCTGGCCAAGGCGCCCGCACTCGATCCCAAGATCATCGGCCCGATGGAGAAGCTTTCCGCGCAGTATTTCCCCGCCGTGCCGGTGGTGCCCGACATGTCCACTGGGGCGACCGACGGGATCTTCCTGGAGGCCGTGGGCATCCCGACCTATGGCGTGCCCGGCCCCTGGGGCAACCCCGACGGCAACGGCGTGCATGGCCTTAACGAGCGGATAGAGGTCAGGTCGCTGCTGACCGGGCGCGCCTACCTCTATGACCTGGTGAACGCCTACGCCCGGTGACCGGCGGGGTGTTGACAAGCTGTGGATAAAGTCCGGCTGCCCTTTTGGTGCGGCAGCCGGGCCTTGACCGGAACAGCACAAAGGTGTTCGTTGTGCCCATGCGTCATGAAGCGGTCATGCCTGTCCTTCATGCCTCGCCCCGAGCGAGGCGGAAGCAGATTTGGCACAGGAGCGCGAGCGGAGCATGCTTCACCAGGCGCTGATCGAGCGGGCGGCTGCGGCCAGGCCCCACAGCGGCGATAGCGCCGCGACGCCGCGTTTGCTGGCATCCAACCGTCATCTCGACAATTGCCCGGCACTGGTGCTCAACGCCGATTACACGCCGCTCAGCTATTACCCGCTCAGCCTGTGGCCATGGCAAACCGCGATCAAGGCGGTGTTCCTGGAACGGGTGGATATCATCGCCACCTATGACCGCGCGGTGCACAGCCCGTCGCTGGACATGAAGATCCCTTCGGTGATCGCGCTGCGGCAATATGTGAAACCCAGCGAGTTTCCCGCCTTCACCCGCTTCAACCTGTTCCTGCGCGATCGCTTCGTGTGCCAGTATTGCGGCAGCGGAGAAAACCTCACGTTCGACCACGTGATCCCGCGTCGGCTGGGCGGCCGCACCACCTGGGAAAACGTCACCACCGCCTGCGCGCCCTGCAACATGACCAAGGGTGGCCGCACCCCGGCCCAGGCGCACATGCGCCTGATGGAAGAACCGATCCGGCCCACGACCTGGCAATTGCAGGAAAAGGGCCGCGCCTTCCCCCCCGGCCACCTGCACGAAAGCTGGCGGGATTGGCTCTATTGGGACGTCGAGCTGGAAAGCTAGGGCCTGCGCGGATTCAGGCCGTGCGCCGGGCGCCTTTAAGGAACAGGACCAGCGCCGCCAACGCGATGACCGAGGCGACGAGCATCGGCATGGTGGGCAGATCGATCAGCGCACCCGGGCCGCTGAACCGTGCGAGGGTCTGCGCATAGAGCGGCGGCCCGATGATCTGCGCGATCGAGCCGATCGATTGCACCGCCCCTTGCAGTTCACCCTGGCTGCGCGCATCGACCGCGCGGCTGTTCATGGCCGAGATCGAGGGCTGCACGGCGCCCTGGAACGCCCCGACGGCAATGGCGAGGTAGACCTGCCAGACCTGGTGCGCCAGGCAATAGAGCACGGACGAGGTGGCGAGCGAGGCCACGCCCATGATCACCGCGCGCCGCTCCCCCAGCCGGGGCAAGAGATAGCGCATGCCCAGCCCCTGGAACAACGCGGCGCTCAATCCGACGACGGCGAGAGCGAGGCCCACCGCCTTGGTCGAAAACCCGTAGGCGGCAATCGCCATGTAGGTCCAGATCGCAGGGTAGACCACGTTGGCCAGCTGCCAGGCACCGAGCGCGGCAACGAACCACAGCACGCGGGCGCTTTGCCCCTTGAGCGCGCGCAGGCTGGACAGCGCATTGGCACGGCGCCAGTCGAACGGCCGGCGATGATCGGCGTCGAGCGATTCCCGCAAGGTGAACAGCCCGAACAGGAAATTGGCAAAGCTGAGCCCGGCCGCCGCCATGAACGGCACGCGCGGCCCCAGCGTGCCAAGCAACCCGCCCAGCGCCGGGCCGGCCACGAAGCCGATGCCAAAGGCCATGCCCATCAGGCCAAAGCTGGCCGCGCGCTTTTCCGGCGGGGTGACATCGGCGATATAGGCATAGGCAGCCGAGAAGCTGGCACCGGTGATGCCGGCGATGATCCGCCCGGCCACCAGCCAGCTCATCGCCGGGGCGAAGGCCTGGAGCAGATAGTCGAGGCCCAGGGCAAAGACCGCCGCCAGGAGAACCGGCCGCCGGCCGAAGCGATCGGACAGGTTGCCGATCACCGGGGCGAACACGAACTGCATCACCGCATAGCCCGCGCCCAGCCAGCCGGCATATTCGGCCGCCTGCGTGATCGAAACCCGGGCGAGGTGCATGATCAGCCCGGGAAACACCGGAATGACGATGCCAAAGCCAAGCATGTCGAGCAGCACGATGGCAAAGACAAAGCTCAGCGAAGCGCGATGCGTCATGAAATCCCCCCGGGCCTAAGCTATCTGGCCGCTGCTCTCTGGTCCGTGCCCTGCCCCAAGCGGCGGATCAGCGCCGGTTCAGTGCGGCTTCGCTTTCTTCCAGCAGCTGGGCCATGATCGTGGCCACCGGCTCTTCCTTGGTGACCATGCCCACGGACTGGCCGGCCATGACCGAGCCGCGTTCCACATCGCCATCGATTACCGCGCGGCGCAGTGCGCCGGCCCAGAAATGTTCGATTTCAAGCTGGGCGGCCGCCATGTCGAGTTCGCCGGCGTCCAGCTTGTGCGCCACTTCGATCTGCTTGGCGGTGAATTCCTCGGTGCCCTTGTTCTTGAGCGCGCGCACCGGAATGACCGGCAGGCGCGGATCGACCTGGACCGAGGCGACGGCATCGCGCGCGTTGCCGCGGAAGAACGCCGCCTTGAACGCGGGATGGGCGATCGATTCGCTGGCACAGGCAAACCGCGTGCCGAGCTGCACCCCAGCCGCGCCCATTTCGAGGTAAGAGGCGATCGCCTCGCCCCGGCCGATGCCGCCCGCCACGAAGACCAGGTGATCGGCCGCGAGGGCAGGCAGGAATTCCTGTGCCAGCACCGAGGTCGACACCGGGCCGATGTGGCCGCCCGCTTCGCTGCCCTCGATCACCAGCGCATCGGCGCCCGAGCGGAACAGCTTCTTGGCAAGGGCGATCGTGGGGGCAAAGACGATGACCTTGGCGCCAAAGGCCTTGATCGCCTCGACACTGCCCTTGGGCGGAATGCCGCCGGCCAGCACGACGTGGCCGATGCCATGCTTTGCACACACGGCGATCAGATCGAACAGCAGCGGGTGCATGGTGATCAGGTTCACGCCGAACGGCTTGGCGGTGAGCGCCTTGGTCCCGGCGATTTCGGCATCGAGCAGTTCGGGCGTCATCGCGCCACAGGCAATCACGCCAAAGCCGCCGGCGTTGCTGATCGCGGCCACCAGGTTCCGTTCCGAAACCCAGCTCATCGCACCGCACAGGATCGCGTGCTCGGTGCCCAGGAAGGCAGCGCCGCGCGCCATCAGCGCGGAAGTCTTGGGAGTGGCCGTCATGTGTGAAAAATCGCCCTGTCTGCGATGGAGAAAGTGCCCGCGCTTTACGGTGCCGGAACCGGCCGGGCAAGGGGGAAGCGGCAACATAAATCGGCATTTCAGCTTACTCTGGCCGCTTTAATCCATTTAGACGATCAAAGCTGGCTGGCTAAAGCTGCGGACGACGAATTTCCGCCAAGGAGAGCCAAGCCATGTCCGCCCCCTCGAAGTGCCCGTTTCATGAAGGTGCCAGCGCCGCAGCGATCGTGCAGAGCCAGACCAAACAGATGTGGTGGCCCAACCGGCTGGACCTGGGCATCCTGCGCCAGCACTCGCGCCTGAGCGATCCAATGCCCCATGGGCATGACTATCGCGCGGCGTTCCGCCGGCTCGATCTGGACGCGGTGAAAGCCGATATCGCGGCGCTGATGACCACGTCGCAGGATTGGTGGCCCGCCGACTATGGCCACTATGGCCCACTGTTCATCCGCATGGCCTGGCACAGCGCGGGCACCTATCGCACGTTCGACGGTCGCGGCGGCGCCTCTTCCGGCACGCAGCGCTTTGCCCCGCTCAATTCCTGGCCCGACAACGTCAACCTCGACAAGGCGCGCCTGCTGCTGTGGCCGGTCAAGCAGAAGTATGGCGCCAGCCTGAGCTGGGCCGATCTGATGGTGCTGGCCGGCAATTGCGCGCTGGAAGCGATGGGCCTGCCCACCGTCGGCTTTGGCGGTGGCCGTGAAGACGTGTGGGAAAGCGAGGCCGATATCTATTGGGGCGCGGAAAGCCAGTGGCTGGCCGATGCGCGCTATAGCGGCGATCGCCAACTGGAAGAGCCGCTGGCCGCAGTGCAGATGGGCCTGATCTATGTGAACCCGGAAGGGCCCAATGGCGAACCCGATCCGCAGGGTTCGGCGCGCGATATCCGCGAAACCTTTGCCCGCATGGCGATGAATGACGAGGAAACCGTGGCGCTGATCGCTGGCGGCCACACCTTTGGCAAGGCCCATGGCGCCGGTGACGCGGCCGCGATCGGCGCCGCCCCGGAAGGCGCCGATATCCTGGCGCAAGGGCTGGGCTGGATCAGCACGCACGGCAGCGGCGCGGGCGTGGACGCGATCACCAGCGGCCTTGAAGGCGCCTGGACGACCAACCCGATCGCCTGGGACAACGGCTATTTCGATGCGCTGTTCGGCTATGACTGGGAATTGACCGTCAGCCCGGCGGGCGCGCACCAGTGGAAGCCCAAGGGCGATGCCGGCGCGGGCACGGTGCCCGATGCCCACGATGCGGCGCGCCGGCACCAGCCGATGATGTTCACCAGTGATATCGCGTTGATCACCGATCCGGCTTATCTTGCCATTTCCAAGGACTTCCACGCCAACCCGGACAAGTTTGCCCGCGCCTTTGCCGAGGCGTGGTTCAAGCTGACCCATCGCGACATGGGGCCCCAGGCGCGCTATCTGGGCAAGGACGTGCCGGACGCGCCGCGCATCTGGATGGACCCGGTGCCGGCCGTGGATCATCCCCTGGTAACGCCGGCCGATATCGACACGCTCAAGGCGCGGGTGCTCGACAGCGGGCTGTCGGTGGCAGACCTGGTCAAGACGGCGTGGGCAAGCGCCTCCACCTTCCGCCAGTCGGACAAGCGCGGCGGTGCCAATGGCGCGCGCATCGCGCTGGCGCCGCAAAAGGATTGGGCGGTGAACGAACCGGCCGAGTTGGCCCGCGTGCTCGACGTGCTGCGCACGATCAAGGCCGCGTTCGATGCCCAGGCCGATGATGGCCGCAAGATAAGCCTGGCGGATCTGATCGTGCTGGCCGGCAATGCCGGGGTGGAAGCGGCGGCGCGCGCGGCCGGACACGACGTCTCGGTGCCGTTCACCCCCGGCCGCACCGATGCCACCGATGCGCAGACCGACGCGGCCAGCTTTGCCGTGCTGGAACCCCGGCATGACGGCTTTCGCAACTATGCCGCCGGCCCGCACCGCCGCAGCCAGGAAGAACTGCTGGTAGACCGCGCGCAACTGCTGGGCCTGACTGCGCCCGAAATGACCGTGCTGGTTGGCGGGCTGCGTGTGCTCGGCGCCACCCATGGCGGCAGCACGCTGGGCCAGTTCACCGATCGCGTGGGGCTGCTGACCAATGACTTCTTCCGCAACCTGCTGGCGGCCACCACGGCCATGCGCTGGCAGGAAAGCGGGGATGGCGTGTTCACCGCGTTCGATCGCAAGTCCGGCGAGGCCCGCTATGGCGCCACGCGCGTGGACCTGATCTTTGGCGCCAACTCGGAATTGCGCGCCCTGGCCGAGGCCTATGCCACCGATGACGCGGAAAAGCCATTCATCGATGCCTTTGTCGCGGCTTGGGCCAAGGTCATGGACGCCGACCGTTTCGATCTGATGGCCTGACAAGGTTGGCAAGAAAGCGGCACCATCCCCTTTGGCCGCCGCTTTCAAGCTTACCGCCCCGCCTTTTTCCGGTATCCCCAGCCGGAAGGAGGCGGGGTTTTTGATGTTCGCGTGGCAGTTTCAGGTTTGCCGTTTTCAGGCTTGCGGGGCACCGGCGGCGCCCTTCCCCCGTTGCCACGGGATGCAGCGCTTGCCCTGCCCATGCTGAAAGCCACGCTGGAAATCGTACTGTTCCTGCTGTCCGGCATAGCCATGGCCGCCGCGAAAGTGGCGGCACTGGCTGCGGCCGCCCTGGCCGTGCCGGTGGCGGGCGTGCTGCTGTGGCGCAAGCGGCGGAAATAGCGGCGTGCTGCCGGCCGCAACCCGTGCCGGCGTGGATCGCGCAGCGCCAGCCAGCGGCCCGACGCACGCATCACGCTTTGTTTCGGGAAACACGGCAGGCCGAACCCACGCCCTCTTGCGCATTGCAGCATTTTCGCGAAAGACCACTCCATTCCGGATTTAAAGCATCTGCCACACATGCATGGGGAATTTCATGGGGGCGATATCGAGTGGGGCAACCGCGTCCGGCGAGGTGCGGATACCAAGCTCCGGTAAGAAATTTTACCCCGTGCTGGAGGGGTTACGCGGTGCAGCGGCCATATTGGTGCTGTTTCGCCATATCCCGACTTACATAACCCCCATCCATTTCCAGATGAGCTATCTGGCCGTGGATCTCTTTTTCGTACTCAGCGGGTTCGTGATCGCCAACTCGTATTGACGTGCTCCCCTGATTGTTACCGGTCAGAGGTAGAGTCTCGCTCCTTCATGATGATTGTTTGATGGGATGCCAACGTGTCTGGGGGCATGCCCCCCGACAACGTGGACCGCGAAATACGCGGGGGTCTTCCCACCCAGTTTCGAGTGTGGCCTGACCGTGTTGTAGTCGTGC
>CAYXUN010000062.1:0-10582 GCA_964468165.1 uncultured Novosphingobium sp.
GCCTTTGGGGGTTTCATGCGCTTTTGGGCGGTCCGGGCGTGGGGGGGGGCGTGGTGGGGCCGCGGGCGGTCGTGGGGGCGGGCGGGGGCGCGCGAGGCGGCATGGCCGGGAAAGCCTTCCACTGCCAGGATCAGGCCATCGTCACCCGCGCCCTGAACCAGCGTGGCTGCGCCCGCATCCACCCCATGCAGCGTCAGGAACTGCGCGTAGATCGGCAGCGTCGCCAACTCGTGCGGGGTGTGCAGGTCGCTGTCGGTGAGGAAGCCGGGATGCGCGCCGCGCTCCATCAGGCGGCCCACGCGCGTGTTCTGGGCGTTGAAGCCCTGTTCCATGAAGGCCTCGGTCATGGCGCGCACGCCATCGGTCGAGGTGATTGCCATGCCCTGTGGGCCGATGCGGATCAGGTTGCTGCCTTGTGCGCCACAGCGTTCGGCCAAGGACTGTAGCACCGCCAGCCAGCGCTCGGGCACGGCGGCCGCTTCATAGATATCCCCGATCAGCCCCGCATCGAACATGCCCGCCTAGACACCTGCCGCCCGTTCCCCACGGGCGGTTTAGCGCAGATTGTTGCAGGAAGACAGCCGGCTTGATCAGAGCTGCCGTTTTTCGAGATAGGCGCGGAAGGCCGCGATGCTGTCGGGCACGTCGGCCCGACCAAAGCCGATGCGGAACCGGTCGGTGGGAACAGGGCCGAGCGCGGAGTGATAGATGCCCGAAGGCAGCAACAGCACGCCGGCCTGGGTCACCAGGTCTTCGCAGAACGCGTCGACCGTGCCCGGCCCGCGCCAGCGCGGATAGCCCACGCAGCCGCCATCGGATCGGTGCCACTCGAACAGGTGCGGATAATCGGCAAAGAACGCGTCGAGCAGCGCAAGATTGGCGCGCACCAGGGCGTTGTTGCGGCCGATGATCCGCTCGCCGGCGCGCAGGGCGATGATGCCCAGCGCCTCGCTGGGGGCAGAGTTGCAGATCGACAGGTAGTGCTTCATCCGCTCCATGCGCGAGAGCAGCTCCTGGTCCTGGCAGGCGATCCAGCCGATGCGCAGCCCCGGCAGGCCGTAGGCCTTGGACAGGACATTGAGCGACAGGCCGCGCTCATAGATATCGGCCACTTGCGGCAGGTGTCGCGCCGGATCGGGGCCGAGCAGGCGATAGACCTCGTCGCTGAAGATCCAGATTCCGTGCTGCCGGCACAGCGTCACCAGCCCGTCGAGCGTGGCACGATCGGGGATGCAGCCGGTGGGGTTGTGCGGAAAGTTGATCGACACCAGCCGCGTGTTGGGCCGGATTGCGGCGGCCACGCGATCGAGATCGAGCCGCCAGCCATCTTCTGGATCGAGCGGCACGCCGGTGACCGCGCAAAGCGAGAGCGGCACGGTTTCGGCCGCCTGGTAGTTGGGCGTGATGACGATGGCGTGATCGTCTGCCCCCAAGAGGACGTGGTTGGCCACGTAGATGCCCTCTTCCGCGCCAGCAAAGCACAGCACGTTGTCGGCCGCCATGGCATCATAGGTGCGGGCGATTTCGGCGCGCAGCACCGGCGCGCCAAAGGTCTGGGTATAGCCCAGCCATTGCGCATCGAAGGCGGCGGCATCGGCCGGATCGGCCAAGGCCAGCAACTCGCGCACCGTCATGCTTTGCGCGTCGGATGCGGTCAGGTGATGGCGGGCGGCGAATTCCCAATGGGAGAAATAGGCTTCGAGGCGGAAATCGGGCAGGGTCATGCGCGCGCTCAGTTGCCCAGGGCGACGACGCCGCCGGTCGAGCCAAAGCCACCGGCGCCGCGCGCGGTATCGTCCAGCTCTCCCACTTCAAGCCAGGTGCCGCGCACCACCGGGGCAAGCACCAGTTGCGCCACGCGGTCGCCACGCCGGATCGAAAAGCTTTCCGCACCGTGGTTGATCAGGATGATCTTGAGCTCGCCGCGATAGTCGCTGTCGATCGTGCCCGGCGCGTTGGGCACGGAAATCCCGTGCTTGAGCGCCAGGCCCGAACGCGGCCGCACCTGGATTTCGAACCCGTGCGGAATGGCCAGGGCCAGGCCCGTGGCCACGGCATGGCGTGCGCCCGGCGCCAGATCCAGATCCTCGGCCGCGACCACGTCCATCCCGGCGGCACCGTCGGTGGCATAGGCGGGCAGCGGCAGCCCCGCGCCATGCGCCAGGCGCTTGAACAGGATGGGGACCGGGCTGGAATGCGAAGGGGCGGTCATGCGGGTGTTCCATTGGCAAGGGTGTGGGCGATGCGGGCGACGATGGCCTGCGCCACGGCGTCCTTGGGCATTTCGGGCAGGCTGTCCACGCCCTGGGCATCGATGATGTGGACGGTGTTGGCCATCCCGCCCATGACATCGCCCGAAACGTCGTTGGCCACGATCCAGTCTGCTCCCTTGCGGGCGCGCTTGGCCACGGCATGGGCGATGACATCATCGGTTTCGGCGGCAAAGCCCACGACCAGCGCCGGGCGGCGCGGATCGCGGCACAGCGTGGCGAGGATATCGGGGTTTTCCACCAGGGCGAGCGGCGGCGGCGTGCCGCTGCCATCCTTCTTGAGCTTGTGCGCGGGGGCATCGGCCGTGCGCCAATCAGCCACGGCCGCCACCATCACCGCCACGTCGGCAGGCAGGGCCGCATTGACCGCCGCGGCCATCTCGCGCGCGGTTTCCACGTCCACGCGATCAACGCCGGGCGGCGTGGGCAGGGTGACGGGCCCAGCCACCAGCGTCACGCGCGCGCCGGCCTGCGCGGCGGCGGCGGCGATGGCAAAACCCTGCCGCCCGCTGGAGCGGTTGGCGATATAGCGCACCGGATCGATCGGTTCATGGGTGGGGCCGGCGGTGACCAGGACATGGCGCCCGGCCAGTGGGCCAGGTTTGGGTGTCGGTGTGGCGCTGGTCGCGGCAAACGGGCTGGCGCTGCCGGACAGCGCGCCCTGGATCGCTGCCCAGATCGCGTCGGGTTCGGGCAGGCGGCCGGGGCCGAATTCGCCACAGGCCATGGCGCCGACATCGGGTTCCAGCACGGCCACGCGCGAGGCGCGCAAGGTGGCGACATTGCGCACCGTGGCGGCATGCTGCCACATGCGCACGTTCATCGCTGGCACGGCCATAACCGGCTTGTCGGTCGCCAGCAGCAGCGTGGTGGCCAGGTCATCGGCAATGCCGGCGGCCATGCGCGCCATCAGATCGGCCGTGGCTGGGCACACCACCACCAGGTCGGCCTGGCGCGAGAGCTGGATATGGCCCATTTCCACTTCGTTCTTCAGATCCCACAGCGTGGTGTGCACGGGATTTTCGCTCAGCGCGGCCAGGGTCATCGCGGTCACGAAATGGGCGCCCCCCTCGGTCAGCACGCAGGTGACATCACCCCCGCCCTTGCGGATCAGGCGGACGAGTTCGCAGGCCTTGTAGGCGGCAATGCCGCCTCCGACGATCAGCAGGATACGCATGGATGGCATGACGCGGCTTGTGCCGCCTTGCCGGGGCAGGCGCAAGGTTTTGCGCCAGGATGGGGCGAAAACGGCAGATTTGCGTCGTTCATTTTCTTTGCAAGCTGTCCGAAAGTTTGTCAGACTTGCGACAAATAGAACGGGGCGTTGGAGAGACTCGATGCGTGTG
Source organism: uncultured Novosphingobium sp. (assembly GCA_964468165.1). GTDB lineage: Bacteria > Pseudomonadota > Alphaproteobacteria > Sphingomonadales > Sphingomonadaceae > Novosphingobium. The sequence continues at coordinate 3,617 of CAYXUN010000062.1, forward strand.
GTGCTGACCGCGCTCGTGCTGCTGGCCGGGCTGGTGGATCTGATCATTGTCGGCTCGTCGCTGCTGACGCCGCACGATGGCGCCGAACTGGCGCGCGCGGCGCATGGCCTCTCGATCATCCGCGCGCATTGCACCTCGTTCTTCAGCGTGGCCGCCGTGGCGATGATCGCCGGCGCGCTGTGGCGCAACGGCGATCTGCTGCTGGTGCCCACGTTCATCTTCATCGGCGCCCTGGCCGAACGGCTGGTCAATCTCGTCGCCTTTGGCACTTATCCCAACTGGCTGCTGCCCATGGTGCTGGACGTGGCGCACATTGCCCTGCTGCTGGCAGCGCGGCGTGCTTTCCGCCAGGCCGATGAGGGCGGGGTGGTTGCACCGGCGGCGGCGCCGCATCGCGCCAACCTCGCCTGAACCGCGTGCCGATCCGCCTTGCCCTGACGGCGCTGGTCTTCCTGCTCGGCCTGTTCGATGTCTTCATGGCTGCCTCGTTCCTGTTCACGCCCCACGCAGGCGCGGCCATTCTGGGCGTGAGCGCGGCGGTTCCGGCCGGCTGGGCCACGATCCGCGCCGATTTCACGGCATTTTTCGGTGTGGCGGCACTGTGCATGATGGTGGGCGCCTGGCGCCGCAACGGCGATCTGCTGCTGGTGCCGGGCCTGCTGTTTGGCGTGGCGCTGCTCGGCCGCGCGCTCGACCTGGTGCTGGTCGGCGCCTATCCCGGTTGGGCCCAGCCCATGGCTGTCGAAGCCTTGCACGTCATCGTGCTGGGCGCTGCGTGGCGCATCCTGCCCCATCACCGGGTGGGGGAACTGGCGGGATAGGGCGCTTGTCGGCCTTCGACAGGTTTCTCTTGAGCACCGTTCGCCTTGAGCTTGGCAAAGCCCGCCAGCGCTATGCCCGCGCCGCCTTGCCACTCCATCGCCCGGCCCAGCGCAGCACTGCCTTTTGCGCGGGGCGTTCGATCCAGCGGTGCGAGGCAAAACCGGCGGCGACCGCCGCGACCAGGAAGAAGATCAGGAAAGCCGGCTCGCGCGCGATCGCGCGGCTGCCCAGCGTGGCGTCGATCAGCAGGACCAGCGCCACCTGCATGGGGAAATGCCACAGATATATGCCATAGGAAGCCTCGCCCCACTGGCGGCCAAAGGCGAGCAGATCGCGCTTGTCGGCAAGGTCGATCGCCAGCGTGGCAAACAGCACGGCAAAGGTGCCCGCCAGGATCGTGGCGTCTTCGGCGTGGTAGCGGGTCGTGGCAATCCAGGCGGCGGCCACGCAGGCCACGGCGCTGCCGAGCAGCACCGGCACTGGCAGCCAGCCCCTGAGCGCGGCGGCATAGACCGCCACGCCCATGAAGAAATAGCCGATGCAGGTCAGCACCGGCTCGTCGGGCCAGCCCAGGAAGAACAGGCGCAGGACGATCACCGCCACCGGCAAGGACACCAGCAAGGGTGCGCGGCGCATCGCCGGCAACAGCACCCAGAACGCGGCATAGGCCAGGATCTCGGTCGACAGCGACCAGCTTGGCCCGTTGAACGACTGGTTGTGCTGCCACCCCCAGTAATGCGCCAGCGGGATCGAGAGCAGGAAATGCTTCCAGTCCTGCTCGTGATAGATGAATGCCGTGCCGTTGATGTGGGTATAGATCGCCTGCAACCCTGCCACGATCACCAGCGTCAATAGATGCAGCGGCCACAGGCGCGCCACGCGGGCCAGCCAGAACCGCTGCATCGCCGTGCTGTCGGCAAAATAGACGTGGGCAAAGACAAAGCCCGAAACCGCCCAGAAATACTGCACCGCCATGTGGCCATAATCGAACAGCCAGCGCAGCGGGTGATAGAGCGGGATCACCGCGGCGCGGTTGACGTGAAAGCCATAGCCGACCGGGGGCACGAAGAAATGCTGGTAATGCCAGAACAGCACGAAGAACGCGGCAATGACGCGCGACAGGTCAAGCGCGTTGAAATGGCGCTTGGCCAGCCGCAGCCCGGGCAACGGTGCCGGGCGCGGTGCAGGACCGGCAACCGCGTTCACGGATGGCGATGCCAATCATCGGCCGGCGGCGGCGGCGGCGGTGGAGGCAGCAGCGGCATGTCGCGGGGATGGGGCGGATGCGGATGGTGCCAGGCCTGAAGCCCCAGCACCGCCGCCGCGCCCAGGGCCGCGGCCAGGACCAGCCCGGCCCAGCCGCCCGATCCGCTTTGCGCCTGGCCATCGCGGCGCTTGCGCTCCCACATCAGGTCGACATGGGGCAGCGGCGGGGCTTCGGGCGCGCCACCCTTGGGCGGGAAGCGTTCCTCGATCCGGCGGATCAGCGCCGGCACGCGCAGCAGCGTGGCGGCATCGTCCTGCACGCGCTGGGCGATCGCGGCTTCCGGCCCCAGTTCGTCGCGAATCCAGTTGCGCACGAAGGGCGCGGCGGTTTCCCACATGTTGATATCGGGATCGAGTTGCTGCGCGATCCCTTCGACCATGACCATGGTCTTTTGCAGCAGCAGCAGGTGCGGCTGGGTCTGCATGTCGAAATCGCGGGTGATGGCAAACAGCCCGTCGAGCATCTGGCCGACCGAGAGGTCTTTCACCGGGCGGCCGCGCATCGGCTCGCCCACCGCGCGCAGGGCCGTGGCAAACTCGTCCACCGAGTGATAGCTCGGCACGTATTGTGCCTCGAAATGGATTTCGGCGACACGCTTGTAGTCGCCCGTGGTCAGGCCATAGAGAATCTCGGCCAGCCATTGCCGCGCCTGGCGGTCGATCCGGCCCATGATGCCGAAATCGATCGCGGTGATCGTGCCATCGGCTTCCACGAACAGGTTGCCCTGGTGCATGTCGGCATGGAAATAGCCGCCGCTGATCGCCTGGGTCAGGAACGCCAGGACCAGGCGGCTGGCCATTTCCTTGCGATCGTGGCCGGCGGCATCGATCGCCTCGAGATTGCTGATCTTGACGCCATCGATCCAGTCCAGCGTCATCACCCGGCCGTTGGTGCGGTCCCAATCGATGCCGGGGACGCGATAGCCGGGAAAGGCATGCATGGCATCGGCCAGTTCCGACGCGCTGGCCGCCTCGCGGCGCAAGTCCACCTCGCGCGCGGTCCAGCGCTTGAAATTGGCGATGACCAGGCGCGGGCGCAGGCGTCCCGCCTCGCCACCCAGGGCTTCGAGGTGGGCGGCGGCCCATTCATAGGTCTCGATATCGCGGGCAAGCTTTTCGCGCACGCCGGGGCGCAGCACCTTGACCGCCACCTTGCGCCCGTCGATCGTCCACGCCTGGTGGACCTGCGCGATCGATGCCGCGCCCACCGGCTCTTCGTCGAACCGCGAAAACAGGCTTTCCAGCGGGCGTTCGAAACTCGTCTCGATCTCGCGCCGGATCAGCGCGAAATCCACCGGCGGCAGCTTGTCCTGCAGCGCCAGCAGGTTGCGCGCGGCTTCTTCGCCAACCAGGTCAGGCCGGGTGGCCAGCGTCTGCCCCAGCTTGATCGCCGCCGGGCCGATGGCGCGAAAGGCGCCGGCATAATCGGGCACCACCGGCTGGCGCGTGCCGAACCGGGCGATGCGGCACAGCCGGCGCACCGGCGCCGGGGTGTTGGGGCTTTCTTCCAGCAGGCGCAATGCGCCGTGGCGCGCCAGGATGCGGCCCCAGCCCAGCAGGCGGCGGATATGGGTGGCAGGACGGGTCAAGGCAAAGGCGCTCGCTTAGACTTTCCAGCCGGAGTGGATCGCCACCAGGCCACCCAGGATCGGCTCCACCTTGGTATGGCGGAACCCGGCGGCTTTGATCATGTCCTCGAACGCGTCCATCTTGGGAAAGCGGCGGATCGATTCGATCAGATAGCGATAGGATTCCGCGTCGCCGGCAATGGCCTGGCCGATCTTGGGCACCAGCTTGTGCGAATAGGCGTCATAGACTTCGGCAAAGCCGGGCCACTGTGTGGTGGAAAATTCCAGGCAGAAGAACCGCCCGCCAAACTTGAGCACGCGGTGCGCCTCGGCCAGGGCCTGGTCGATGCGGGTCACGTTGCGGATGCCGAACGCGATCGTATAGGCATCGAAGAAGCGATCCCCGAACGAGAGTTCCTCGGCATTCTGGCGCGACCACACCAGGCCATCGATGCCGCGCTCCATCGCGCGCTCGATGCCCACGTCGAGCATGTCCTGGTTGATGTCGCTCACCGTGATCGAGGCGCCCTCGCGCGCCATGCGAAACGCGATGTCGCCGGTGCCGCCGGCCATGTCGAGAATCTGCTCGCCCTCGCGCGGTTTCACGCGGGCCACGAAGCGATCCTTCCACACGCGGTGCATGCCGGCTGACATGGCATCGTTCATCACGTCGTACTTTTTGGCGACGCTGGAAAACACCGCACCGACGCGGGCGGTCTTTTCCTCAGGGGTGACGTCCTCGTAACCGAAGGACACGCTATCCGGGCTGGTCATGGTTCAGGGCCTTTAAAGGGGAATTGCCGCAGGCGCAAAGCATGATAGCAGGAGCGCACGATGCCCGAACTACCAGAGGTTGAAACCACCGTTCGCGGCCTGGCGAGCATTCTTGCCGGCGAGACGATTTCCCGCGTATCCGTGCGCCGCGCCGATTTGCGCCGTCCGTTTCCGCCCGATCTGGCGCAGGCGCTGACCGGCGCGCGCGTCACCGGCCTGTCGCGCCGTGCCAAATATGGCCTGATCCACACCGATCGCGCGCGCACCATGGTGTTTCACCTGGGCATGTCGGGGCGTTGGCGAATCGACCCTGGCGACATCGGCAAGCACGATCACCTGGTGCTGGAAACCGGCCATGGCCATGTCCTCGCGCTCAACGATGCGCGGCGTTTCGGCTCGGTCGACCTGGTGGACGAAGACGCGCTCGATGCCTGGGCGCCTTTTGCCGCGCTGGGGCCCGAGCCACTCGGCCCCGGTCTCACGCCACAGCATCTGGCCCGCGCCTTTGCCGGCCGCATCGCCGCGATCAAGCTCATGCTGCTCGACCAGCGGATCGTTGCCGGGCTTGGCAATATCTATGTGTGCGAAGCGCTGCACCGCGCGCGCATCCATCCCGAGCGCGAAGCGGGCACGGTCACGCTGCCCGCGCTCAAGCGCCTGGTGCCGGAAATCCGCGCCGTCCTCGAAGAATCGATTGCCGCGGGCGGCTCTACCCTGCGCGATTATGCCCGGCCCGATGGCGAGCTGGGATACTTCGCCAAGGATTTCCTCGTCTATGGCCGCGAGGGCGATCCTTGCGCCTGTGGCCGGCCGGTGGCGCGCGTGGTGCAGGGCGGGCGATCGACGTTTTTTTGCAGCGTATGTCAAAAGTAACTTTGGCGACGCGGATTTCTCTTTAGCGGCTCGTCTGTTACACCACGCCTTCGGGTCAAAACAGGTTGGGTCGCCTTGGTCGGATCGCTGTCTCATCGTATCCTTTTGCTGTGCGCCGCGCTGGCCGGGCTGATCATGATCCTGGCCGGCGCCCTGCTGGCCGTGACGGTGCAGATGCACGACAACCTGGGCTGGCTCGATCACTCCTCGCGCGGGCTGCGCACTGCCAACCATGCGCTGGGCAGCCTGCGCGTGGCCGAATCCGGCCAGCGCGGCTTTACCTTGACCCACAATCCCGATTTCGCCCACGCGGTTGGCCCGGCCCTGGCGGCGGCACGGCGCGACAGCGCTGAACTGGTCAGCCTGACGACCGACAACGCCGAACAGAACGAACGGTCGCGCCAGTTGCAGGTCTTGGTCAATGGCCGCGCCGATACGCTGGAAGCGACCGCCAACCTGGCGCGCCGCGGCGCGTTCGACCAGGCGCGCGAAGCGACAGCGGCCGGGCGTGGGCTGGAACTGATGCAACTGGTCGATGCCAAGGTGAACGACCTGTTGCTCGACGAGCGTGCCTTGGCCGCCGATCGCATGGCGGCGGTGGAGCAACTGCTGCGCGTCACGCGCTGGCTGGTCATTCTCGGCACGCCGTTGACGCTGCTGATGCTGGCACTGGTGGCGCGCTCCTTGATCCTGCGCATCCGCCGCCCGGTGGGCGCGATGCTGGCGGTGATGGGCGAGCTGGGCGCCGGGCAGCGCCACGCGCGCATTTCCGGCGAAATGGGCTCGCGCGAGTTCGAGCGGCTCGCTGGCGGCTACAATGCCATGGCCGACGAACTGCAACGCGCCGTGGCCAACCAGGCCGAAGCGGCCGAAAACCTCCAGGCCGCCAATGCCGCGCTCAGCCACAATGCCGATACGCTGCGCGAACGCGGCGAAGTGATCGAGATCCTGGGCGGAATGGCGCATCGCATGCAGGCCGCGCGCACCGACGACGAACTCGCCGCGATCATCCGCGTGTTCGTGCCGCGCGTGCTGCCGCAGATTCCCGGCGCCCTGTTCGTCCACAACAATTCGCGCAACCTGCTGGTGCCTACGGCCACCTGGGGCGGGCTGGAATCGGAACAGACCGGCTTTGCCCCCGAAGAATGCTGGGCGCTGCGGCGCGGGCAAAGCCACTATGTGGACGAGCCCGGGTCCGACATCGTCTGCCCGCATGCGGGCGCGGGGGCCGATCACTACCACTGCGAGCCGCTCCTGGCCGGTGGCGAAGTGATCGGGGTGCTCTATCTCAAGGGCACGATCGGCACCGAAAACCGCTTTCGCCTGGCAGTGTTGAGTGAGAACATCGCTTCGGCCCTGGTCAACCACCGCCTGCAGCGCGGCTTGCGCGAACAGACCATCCGCGATCCGCTTACCGGCCTGTTCAACCGTCGCTACCTGGAAGAGACGCTGGCCCTGGAAATGGCCCGCGCCTCCCGCTCGAGCGCGCCGCTCACCGTGGTGATGTGCGATATCGACCACTTCAAGCGCTTCAACGATGAATTCGGCCACGATGCCGGTGACCAGGTGCTGCAGACCGTGGCGGCGGAATTGCGCCGCCCCATACCCCACGGCGAAGTGGTAATCCCCGTTTGGGGGGAGGGGGTAGTGGTTGAAGCCCCGG
>CAYXUN010000062.1:10592-24322 GCA_964468165.1 uncultured Novosphingobium sp.
CCGCTTAATCTTTTATTGCGGCCACGTGGCGGGTGACCTGGTGCTGCCGCCGGGGGGGGGTTATTGGCGCCGCCGCTTCCGCGACGGCGATGTGGTCTGCCGCTTTGGCGGTGAGGAGTTCGTGGTGATCGCGCCGGCGACGGACGCCAACGTGCTGTCGGCCCGGGTGGAAGAAGTACGCCAGGCGATCAGCCTGCTGACCGTGCGCCAGGGCGAACGCGCGCTCGGTTCGGTCACCATGTCGTTCGGCCTCGCCACCTGCGCGCCGGGCATGGACCGCGAAGGCACCGCCCTGCTCAAGGCCGCCGACGCCGCGCTCTATGCCGCCAAGCGCGACGGCCGCAACCGTCTGGTGATCGACCCACAAGCCCTGGCAGCCTGAGGCGTTAGTCTGCCGCACGGATGGCGCAATGCCGCCGCGTGGTGATTGGCTTTGGACTGTTGAGGGAAGGCGTTTGGAGCGGGTAGCGGGAATCGAACCCGCATAACTAGCTTGGAAGGCTAGGGCTTTACCACTAAGCTATACCCGCCCGCATCCAAGCCTTGCGCTTGCCATGGGCAGTCGGGTTTCGTCAACCCCGGGCTCACCAATCATTCCGGCGTTTGTGGTGGATGGCCTTTGGGCCAGTCGCGCACTCGCCGCTTGCCGCGTTTCGCTGATTGTTATAAGTCATAGCGAAATTCGGAGGATGTCATGGCTGTTGAACCCGTTCTCTCGCATCAGGCGATCGCCCGTTTCCTGCGCCCGCAATCGGTGGCCGTGGTCGGCGCGTCCGACAAGCCCGGCGCGCTGGGGGCTACCTTGCTCAGCAACCTGGATCGCAATGGCTATGCCGGGGCGATCTATCCGGTAAATCCCAAGCGCACCGAAATCGGCGGGCGGCCCTGCTATGCCAGCGTCGATGCCCTGCCCGAAGGGGTGGACGTGGCGGTGCTGGCCATTCCGCGCGCTGGCGTGCTCGATGCGGTGCGCAGCCTTGCGGCGCGCAAGGCCGGCGGCGTGGTGATCTTTTCGGCCGGCTTTGCCGAAGGCGGAGAAGAGGGCCTGGCCGAGCAGCGTGAGATTGCCCGGCTGGCGGCCGAGGCGGGCATGGTGGTGGAAGGCCCCAATTGCCTGGGCCTGGTCAACTATGTCGATCGCATTCCGCTGACCTTCGTGGAAACCGATGCGGTGCCGCCGGCCGGACGGCGCGCGGTGGGCATCGTTTCGCAATCGGGCGCGATGGCGGCGGTGCTGGGCACCATGCTGCTGGCGCGGGAATGCGGGGTTTCCTATTCGGTGTCCACCGGCAACGAGGCGGCGAGCGGCGTGGAGGACTACGTCGATTGGCTGGTCGATGATCCCGATACCCATGCCATTGCCATGATCGTGGAGCAATTTCGCAAGCCGCAGCGCTTTCTGGCCGCCGCGCGCCGGGCGCGCGCCGCGGGCAAGCCGGTGGTGCTGCTGCATCCCGGTAAATCGAGCGCCGCGCGCGAATCGGCGGCGACGCACACCGGGGCGATGGCCGGCGATTACAAGCTGATGCGCGCAATGGTCGCGCGCGCCGGGGTGATCTTTGCCGAAACCCTGGAAGAACTGGGCGATATTGCCGAGATCGCCGCGCTGTGCCCGATCGCGCCTTCGGGCAAGGCGGCCGTGCTGGGCGAATCCGGCGCGTTCAAGGCGCTGACGCTCGACCTGGCGGAAGAACTCGGCCTGGAACTGGCCGCGCTGCATGACGAGGATTCGCCCGAACTGCGCGCCGCGCTGCCGCCGTTCGTGCCGGTGTCCAACCCGCTCGACATCACCGCGCAGGGCCTGTCGGAGCCGGCGATCTATACCCGCACGCTCAACGCCCTGCTGGCCGATGACCGCGTCGGCACGGTGCTGGCCGGGATCATCCAGGCCGAGGCGATTACCTGCGCGATCAAGTTCCCCGCCATTCTGGCCGCGGTAGAGGGCAAGACCCTGAGCAAGCCGCTGATCTTTGCCGGGTTGGACGAAGGGGCGCAGGTTCCGGCAGAGCGCATAGCCGCATTGCGGGCGGCCGGCGTGCCGTGGTTCCCCACCACCGAGCGTGCCCTGCGCGCCATCACCCGCCTGACGCACTGGTCTGCCCGCGATCTGACGGCGACCGATGCGCCGGCGTTGCCGGTGGCGGGCCTTGCCGATGTTTCGGGCGTCATTCCCGAATACAAGGCCAAGCAGCTGCTTGGCCCTGCCGGCGTCGCCTTTCCCAAGGGGCAGTTTGCCGCCACGCCCGACGAGGCCGTGGCCGCCGCCGACGCGGTGGGCTATCCCGTGGCGATGAAGGCGCAGGCGGCGGCGCTGGGCCACAAGAGCGACGCGGGCGGGGTGATCCTCAACCTCGCCGATGGCGCGGCGGTGCGCGCGGCCTGGACCCGCATGTTTGCCAATGTGGCGGCCTATGATGCGGCGATCACGCTCGATGGCGTGCTGATCGAGGCGATGGGCAAGCGCGGCGTGGAAATGATCGTGGGCGCCAAGAACGATCCCGAATGGGGCCCGGTGGTGCTGGCCGGGTTTGGCGGGGTTACCGCCGAAATCCTCCAGGACGTGCGCCTGCTGACGGCCGACCTGACCCAGGAAGCGGTCGAGGCCGAGCTCATGCAGCTCAAGAGCGCGGCCCTGCTCGCGGGCTATCGCGGTTCTCCGGCGCTCGATGTGCCGGCCCTGGCCGCGCTGATCGTCAAGGTGGGCCAGGTGCTGCGGGCCGAGCCGTCGATCCGCGAGATCGATCTCAACCCGGTGATCTTGCACCCCAAGGGCGAAGGCGTGGTCGCGCTCGACGCGCTGATGCTGGTGGATTGACGCCGCCAACCTGACCCGCCCTCCCTTCGCGACGCAGCAAGGGGAGGGTGGATTGGGACGTGCTGCGGTCAGTGGCCGGGAAAGTCCATCAGGGCGTCCACCACCAGACCCGCGTCGCGCAGGCGTTGCGCCCCGGCAAGGTCGGGCAGGTCGATCACGAAGAACGCATGGGTCACCACGGCGCCTGCCTCGCGCAGCAGTTGCGCGGCGGCGAGCGCCGTGCCGCCGGTGGCGATGAGATCATCGACGATCGCCACGCGCTGTCCTGGCGCGATGGCGGTGGGGTCTATCTCCAGCCGGTCGGTGCCATATTCCAGGTCATAATCGACGCCCAGCGTCGGCACCGGCAATTTTCCCGGCTTGCGCACCGGCACGAAGCCCAGCTGCGCACGTGCGGCAGCTGCCGCCCCAAAGATGAAGCCGCGGGCCTCCATCCCGGCGATCAGGGTGGCGCCGCTGGCCTGCGCCCGGGCGGCAAGGTGGTCGATCGCTGCGGCAAAGCCGGTGGGATGGCTGATCAGCGTGGTGACATCGCGAAACAGCACGCCCGGTGCCGGGAAATCGGGCACGGTGCGGATCAGGGACTTGAGGTCGCAGGTCATGGGGGAATGTCCAGGGGAAGGGGAGGCCGCGGGAAGCGGCGGAAAGCGCCGGCTGTGGCGGTAACCCATGAAAAAGGCCACCGTTTCCGGTGGCCTTTTCGTTTTGGCGCTGCGGCCTGGTATCAGTGGACCCGGGCCCAGATGTTGCGCTTGGCCAGATAGGCCAGCACGGTCGCGGCGAGGAGGAAGCCAAGCACGGCCCAGCCGGTCTGCTTGCGCTTCTCCATCTTGGGTTCGGCGGTCCAGGTCAGGAATGCGGCAACGTCGGCAGCCATCTGCTGCTTGGTGGCCTTGGTCCCGTCGCCATAGGTTACCTGGTCGTCGGCCAGCGGCGCGGGCATGGCGATGTTCAGGTTGGCGAAGTAGGGGTTGTAGTAGAGGCCATCGGGCGTCTTGCTGTCGGGGAACCGCTTGAGCAGTTCGGCCGGCTGATCCTGGTAACCGGTCAGCAGCGAATAGACGTATTCCGGGCCTTCGTGGCGGGCCTTGGTGACCAGCGACAGATCCGGCGGGTTGCCGGTGCCGGCGTAATAGACCTTGGGGAAGTGATCGGCCGGCACGTTGTCGCGCTGGGTTTCATCACCGGTCTTGGGATCGACGACCTTGGCCTTGTTCGACCAATCCTTGGCGATCGCCTTCACTTCCGCTTCGGAATAACCGAGCGCGGCGAGATCGCGGAACGCCACGAAGTGGAGCGAGTGGCAGTTGGAGCAGACTTCCTTGTAGACCTGGAAGCCGCGCTGCAACTGGGCGCGGTCGAACTTGCCGAAAGCGCCGTTGAACGAGAAGCCGGGCTCGGGCTCGTGCGGGGCAAGGTGATAGACCTGCACCGCAGTGGCGGGTTCGGGCTCGCGGATCGCCTGGATCGCGCCCACTCCGAACGACCAGAGCAGCGCCACGGCGAAGAAGAGGCCGACAAGAGGACCAAAAAGACGGACCATGGGGTTCTCTCTCTTTGTGCGGTTCGCGCTGGCTCAGGCGGCCGGGGCGGTCTGGTCATCCTTGCCCAGCACCGCTTGCGTGATGGAGAAGGGCAGCGGGGCCGGCTTCTCGATCGAGGCGACGATCGGCAGGATCACCAGGAAGTGGAGGAAATAGTACGTGGCGGCGATCTGCGAGATCAGCACGTACTTGGTTTCGGCCGGCGAACCGCCGCAGTAGCCCAGCACCACCACGTCGATCACGAGGAGGTAGAAGAACTTGCGGAACAGCGGGCGATAGTGGCCCGAACGCACCGGCGAGGTATCCAGCCAGGGCAGGAAGAACCACACCAGGATCGCCGAGAACATCGCCAGCACGCCCATCAGCTTGGCCGGGATGAACAGGAAATCGGCGGTGAAGGCGCGCAGGATCGCGTAGAACGGCCAGAAGTACCATTCGGGCACGATGTGCGCCGGCGTCGAAAGCGGATTGGCCTGGATGTAGTTGTCCGGGTGGCCCAGCGCGTTCGGCAGGAAGAACAGCATGGCGCAGTAGAGGATCGCGAAGACCCCCAGGCCGAAGCCGTCCTTGGCGGTGTAATAGGGATGGAACGGCACGGTGTCCGATTCAGTCTTCACTTCCACGCCCGTGGGGTTGGAAGACCCTGGAATGTGCAGTGCCCAGATGTGCAGGATCACCACGCCCAGGATCACGAAGGGCAGCAGGAAGTGCAGGCTGAAGAAGCGGTTGAGCGCGGCGTTATCCGGCGCGAAACCACCCAGCAGCCACTGCTGCAGCGGCGTGCCGACGACCGGGATGGCCGAGAACAGGCCAGTGATGACCTTGGCGCCCCAGAAGCTCATCTGGCCCCAGGGCAGCACATAGCCCATGAAGGCGGTGGCCATCATCAGCAGGAAGATGGTGACGCCCAGGAGCCAGATCATTTCGCGCGGGGGCTTGTACGAGGAGTAGAAGAACCCGCGGAAGATGTGGATATAGACCACCACGAAGAAGGCCGAGGCGCCGTTGGCGTGCGCATAGCGCAGCATCCAGCCCCAGTTCACGTCGCGCATGATGTGTTCGACGCTGTCGAAGGCCACGCCGGAATTGGCGGCATAGTGCATCGCCAGGACCACGCCGGTCACGATCTGGAGCATGAGGCACACCCCGGCGAGCACGCCGAAGTTCCACATGTAGTTCAGATTGCGCGGCACCGGGTAACCGGCGCCCACGGCGTTGTAGACAAAGCGCGGCAGTGGCAGTTTTTCGTCCAGCCACTGCATCAGCGGGTGGCTTGGCTTGTAATGTTTCGCCCAGGGAAAGCTCATCGGGTCTATCCTCAGCCGATCTTCACGACAGTGTCGGACGTGAATTCATAAGGCGGCACTTCCAGGTTCTTGGGAGCCGGGCCTTTGCGGATGCGCGCGGCGGTATCGTAGACCGAGCCGTGGCACGGGCAGAAATAGCCGCCGAATTCGCCCTTTACCTCACCTTCGCCGGCGCCCAGCGGCACACAGCCCAAGTGGGTGCAGACGCCCATGGTGATCAGCCAGTTGGTCTTGCCCGGCTTGGTCCGCTCTTCCAGGGTCTGCGGATCGCGCAGGCTGGACAGCGGCACCTTGTCGGCCTCGCCGATTTCCACCGGCGTCAGGTTGCGCACGAAGACCGGCTGCTTGCGGAACACCGCCTTGATCGCCTGGCCAGGCGCGATCTGCGAGATATCGATCTCGGTCGAGCTTTCTGCCAGCACGTCAGCCGAGGGTGCCATCTGTGACACCAGCGGCACCAACACCGCCAGGCCGCCCACACCCGCAAAACTCACTGCCGCGATATTGATGAAATCGCGCCGGCGCACGCCTTCATCGGCGCCCGCACCGTCATGGACGGCGGGCGAATCTGTGCCGCTTGCGTTCACAATTGCCTCATCAGCCATTGATAATCCCTGCCTGCTGCCACCCCGCCTGGAAACGGCCGGGCACGGTATTTCCCCCTCCTTGCGCGCGGCGGCGAACATCGCCGGGTATCATGCGCGCCGGGCCGCCGTGGTATGCACGTGCCAGACCCAAACAGTTATAACGCGTGATAGCCACAGAACTGCGGCTTTGCCAACAAGCATTTTAGTGCAGCAACTGGCTGTATTTTGCGCTGCCGCAATGCAATCGATAAACTGGCTAGAAAGCAGCGCTAGTTGGCCAGTGCGGTGCAGTAAATGCCATTGCCTTGAACAGGTTGCCCATTTCGGCCGGATCGACCAGGCGGGCCAGTGCGCGCGCCAGGGCGGGGCCATGGTCGGGCGCATGGCGGGCGAGGGTTGCCGCGCGCGCCTCGATCCCCAGCGATCGTAGGAATTCACCCTGCGTGACAATCCCATCGCAGCGCGCGCCAGCCGCGGCAATCACCGGCACCAGCGCGGCAAAATCGACCAGCGCGGTAAGGTCTGCTTCGCCGGGATGGGCAAAGGGATCGACCTTGCGATGGGCGCGCACGGCCTGAAGCGTGCTGCCATCGCGCGGCTGGGCATGGCCATAGTCGATCCACAGCGCCACGCCGCCCTGTGCGGCCAGCCGCGCGGCGACCTCGGCCGTGACGGTGGCCGCTGCGGGGCAGGTTTCGATGATCGTGCCTTCTGGAGCATCGGCGCGATCGGCGGGAACGGCCGCGTCCATCGGCCGGGTGCCGGCCACCGGCAGCAAGCGTTCGCCCGCCGCGTCCCAGCCGATCATCCGCTCGCGCCAGCCTTCGGCCATGCGCACGATCTGGCGCACCGGCAGGGCATCGAGGAATTCGTTGCCCACCACCATCAGTGGGCGATCGGCCGGCAGGGTGGAGAAATCATCGTGCCAGGTGGCCTCGGGAAAGCGTTGCCGCTGTATCGCGCGCAGTGCCGGGCTGGTTTCCACGAAGTGCACATCGGGCACCAGGCCGTGGCGCGCGGCGGCACGCAGCGCATCAAGGGCCAGGGTGCCGCGCCCGGGCCCTGCCTCGACATAGGCGACCGGCTGCGGTCTGCCGGCGCGAATCCAGATGTCGGCCAGCCACAGCCCGATCATTTCGCCAAACATCTGGCTCACTTCCGGGGCGGTGATGAAATCGCCGGCCGTGCCCAGCGGATCGCGCGTGCTGTAATAGCGCGCGTTGGATTCGGCCATGAAGTGCGCCACGCTGATCGGGCCGGTCGCCCGGATCAGCCTGGCAAAGACATCGCGCAGGCTTTCGCTGGCCATGGTCTGGTCAATCGGCCGGGGGCGGGGCCACGGTTCCCAGCGGCGGGCGCACCATGGCGCGGATCAGCAGCGTGAGGCCGATCGCCAGCATCGGCAGGGTCAGCCACTGGCCCATCGACAGCCCGGTGCGCAGGGCAAAGTCTTCGAGCTGGGCATCGGGCTCGCGATAGAATTCGACGATGAAGCGCGACAGGGCATAGCCGGTGGCAAACGTGCCCATCAGCAGGCCCGGCCGCCAGCGCGCGCGGGTTTTCCAGAACAGCGTGATCAGCACGGTGGCCAGGATCACCCCTTCGAGCAGCGCTTCATAGAGCTGGCTGGGATGGCGCGGATTGGGGCCGGCGCCGGGAAAGACCATGGCCCACGGCACATCGGCGGTGGTGACGCGGCCCCACAGCTCACCATTCACGAAATTGGCGCAGCGGCCGAAGAACAGCCCGATCGGCGCGCAAGGGGCGATATAGTCGCACACCCGGATGAAGCTCAGCTGGTTGCGCCAGCAGACGAAGGCGATCGCCAGCACGGTGCCGATCAGGCCGCCGTGAAAGCTCATGCCGCCCTGCCACAGCTTGACCAGTTCGCTGGGATGCGTCCACAGCTCCGGGGCATAGAACGTGGCATAGCCCAGCCGGCCGCCCAGGATGATGCCCAGCGTGGCATAGAAGAACAGGTCATCGGCATGGCGCTGGGCCATCGGCGCACCCGGCTGGCGGATCATGCGCGAGAGATGCCAATAGCCGATCATGATCCCGGCGAGGTAGGCCAGCGAATACCAGCGCAGCGCAAAGAAGCCGAAATCCCAGGCGATGGGCGAGAGATGCAGTTGCTCCCAATGCAGCGGCATGTGCGACGAGGCAGCCGCAGCGGCAGAAAGGGCCGGAATAAGGGACAAGCGCGAAGCTCCGTATTCGATGAATTGATGGCCATGGGGCCAGGCCGTGCCAGGCTGCCCTGGTTCGCGCGCCTTCTGGCACAGGGGCCAAGCCGCTGGCAAATCCCAAAAGCGCGGCGGGCGCCGGCGCAGCCCGGTTGCGGCCTTCCGCGCCCGATCCTGCCCGAAAGGGGGCGGGCCAGTGGCGATTATCGTGAAAACTTGGATGCCTGGGCTGTTTCCCCTTAACGCCACCTCGTTTAATGAGGGGGCATGACCTTGCCCCGCATCGCTCATCAGCGCGCCATTATCGACCGTCGCACCCTTGCCGAGGCGGTGACCCAGGCCGTGGCGCAAGCCGATGGCGATCCCTCGCGCGCCCGCCCCGTGGTGGTCGAGCATCTGCGCGCCGCACTGGCCCATGGCCGCGAGGAACTGGCCCGGCGCCTGAGTGGCAGGCCCTCGGCGGGCTATGAATGCGCCCAGGGCCAGGCCTTCCTGGTCGACCAGCTGGTGCGGGTGATTCACGACTATGTGATCGGCCAGGTCTATCGCGCCAGCAACCGCACGGCGGGCGAGCGCATCGCCGTGCTGGCCGTGGGTGGCTATGGCCGGGGCGAGATGGCGCCGCATTCCGATGTCGACATCGCCTTCGTCACGCCGAACAAGCCCACCGCATGGTGCGAGCAGGTGATCGAGGCGATGCTCTATTTCCTGTGGGACCTTGGTCTCAAGGTCGGTCATTCCAGCCGCTCGCTCGACGATACGGTGCGCATGGCCAAGAGCGACCTGACGATCCGCACCGCGCTGCTCGAAGGGCGCTATGTCTGGGGTGATCGCGACGTCTATGAAGAAGGTGCGCGCCGCTTCTGGGCGGAAGTGGCCGCCGGCACCGAACGCCAGTTCGTGGCCGAGAAGCTGGCAGAGCGCAACGAGCGGCACAAGCGGCTGGGCGACAGCCGCTATGTGGTCGAACCCAATGTGAAAGAGGGCAAGGGCGGGCTGCGCGACCTGCACACGCTCTACTGGATCGGCAAATATGTCCACAAGGTGCGCGATCCATCCGAACTGGTCGATGTCGGCCTGCTCACGGCGGCGGAGTATCGCGCGTTCCACCGCGCCGAGAATTTCTTCTGGGCGGTGCGCTGCCACCTGCACATGATCACCCGCCGCGCCGAAGACCGCCTGACCTTCGACCTGCAACGCGAAGTGGCCGCGCGCATGGCCTTTGCCGATCGCCCGGGCAAAAGCTCGGTCGAGCGCTTCATGCAGTTTTTCTTCCTCCAGGCCAAGCAGGTCGGCTCGCTCACCGGCGTGTTCATGGCCCAGCTCGATGAGCAGTTCGCCCGCACCAAGCCGGGCTTCTTCGCCGCGCTGCGCCAGCGCCGCAAGCGCAAGGTTTCGGGCTTTCCCATCGTTGCCGAAAAGGTCTCGGTCCCGGCAGACGATTTCTTTGCCGTCGATCCGGTGCGCCTGCTCGAGATCTTCGTGGTGGCAGACAAGCACGGGCTGGAAATCCATCCAGATGCGATGCGGCTGGCAAGGCGCGATGCTGGCCTGATCGATGGCGCGGTGCGCAAGGACCCGCGCGCCAATGCCCTGTTCCTGGAATTGCTGACCAGCCCGCATGATCCCGAAACGGTGCTGCGCTGGTTGAACGAGGCCGGCGTGTTCGGCCGCTTCATTCCCGATTTCGGGCGCGTCGTGGCGCAGATGCAGTTCGATATGTACCACCACTATACGGTGGACGAGCATACCATCCGCGCCATCGGCCTGCTGGCCCGCATCGAAAAGGGCGAGGAGCGCGAGCTGCATCCCCTGGCCAGCAACGTGGTGCAGAAGGTCGCCTCGCGCCGCGTGCTCTATGTCGCCACGCTGCTGCACGATATCGCCAAGGGCCGGCGTGGCGATCATTCCGTGCTCGGGGCCGAAGTGGCGCGCAAGCTGTGCCCGCGGCTGGGCCTGTCGGCGGCAGAGACCGAGCTGGTCTCGTGGCTGGTGCGCTGGCACCTGTTGATGAGCGCCACCGCGTTCAAGCGCGATCTTGCCGATTACAAGACGATCGCCGATTTCGCCGCGCAGGTGCAAAGCGCGGAGCGGCTGCGCCTGCTGCTGATCCTGACCATCGTTGATATCCGCGCAGTGGGGCCCGGCATCTGGAATTCGTGGAAGCGCCAGTTGCTGGGTGACCTGTTCATCCAGACCGAGGAAATGCTGCGCCTGGGCCACAAGCAGCATGGCCGGCCCGAACGCATCGCCGCCAAGAAGAAGGCGGTGGGCGAACTGCTCAAGGAACGCGATGCGCTGATCGGCACGGTCGGCCGGCAGCTGAGCGATGCCTATTGGATTGCCGAACCCGAAGACATCATCGCGCTCAACCTTCAGCAGATGGACACCGCCCTGGGCGAACCGCTGTCGGTCGAGGCGCATTACTATCCCGCGCGCGGCGCCACGCTGGTTACCGTGCTGGCCGCCGACCACGCCGGGCTGTTCTATCGCCTGGCCGGCGCGATCCACCTGGCAGGGGGCAACATCATCGATGCGCGCATCCACACCACGCGCAATGGCCTGGCCGTGGACAATTTCCTGGTGCAGGACCCGCTTGGCCGCCCGCTCAACGAAGCGCGCCATATCGAGCGGCTCAAGAACAGCATCGCCGATGCCCTGTCCAACCGGGTGAAGCTGATGCCCCAGCTTGCCGCGCGGCCGCTCGCCCGCCCGCGGGCAGAGGCGTTCGACGTGCAGCCGATCGTGATCTTCGACAACAAGGCGTCCAACCGCTTTACCGTGGTGGAAGTGGGCGCGCGCGATCGGCCTGCGCTGCTCGGCCGCCTGGCCCATGCCCTGTTTGATTCGCGGCTGGTGGTCCATTCCGCTCACATCGCCACATATGGCGAACGCGCGGTTGATACGTTCTATGTCACCGATATCCTGGGTGAGAAGGTGACCAGCGAGAACCGCCTGCGCAACCTCGAAAAGCGCCTGATCGACGTGGCCGAAGACCGTGGTCCGGGGGGCGCCGGCGAACGCGCCGCAACCGCCGCCGCTGCCGCACCGGCTGCCGCCTGAAAAAGTCTGCCATCATGACCGAACCTGCCGCTGCCGATCTTGCCCCGCACTATCTTGCCGGGCGCCTGCTGCTTGCCATGCCGGGCATGATGGACCCGCGCTTCGATCACGCGGTGCTCGCGCTGTGCCTGCACGATGCCAATGGCGCCTTGGGCATTGGCCTGGGCGAGGAACGCGCCGGCATCCGCTTTCACGGCCTGCTGGAAGACGTGGGCATCGATCCCGGTCATGCGCCCGATGTACCGGTGCTGCATGGCGGCCCGATGGAAACCGGGCGCGGCTTCGTGCTGCACACCCCTGATTGGGGCGGCGAGGGCTCGGTCACGGTCAATCCGCTGTGCACGCTCTCCGCCTCGATGGACGTGCTGCGCGCGATTGCCGAAGGGCGCGGTCCTTCGCGCTGGCTCGTTGCACTGGGCTATGCCGGCTGGGGACCGGGGCAATTGGAAGAGGAAATGCACCACCACGGCTGGCACGCGGCCGAAGGTTCGCCCGCGATCCTGTTCGATACCCCGCGGGAACAGCGCTGGTCGGCCACCTGGCGCGCCGCCGGCATCGATCCCGCCCATCTTGCCGCCGATACCGGCCACGCGTGATGCCGCGGGGAGTGCGCGCTCAGAACGCGGCAGTAATGCCCACTTCGGCCGCAACCCGGCGATAGTCATAGATGCCCACGGTCGATCGGTTGCGCTCCCACCGCAACCGCGTGATCGGGGCCAGGCCCTGCCACTGCAGCGCCCGCCAGGTGGTGCTGGCCACCACGGAAAAGCGGTCATCCATCCGGCGGCGCGGATAGAGGAACAGCCGGGCATCGGCTTCGAGATGGCTGTAGCTGGCGCTGATCACCGCGGTGGTCCGGCCGATTTCGCGAAAGGCATAGACCGCGCCCCCGGCGGTCACGTCCGACCAGCCTGCGTCGCGCGCCTTGGTGCGGTTGATAAAGGCCTGCACCCCGCCCCCCAGGCGGGCCGATACCGCACGATCGAGCCCGGCCGACAGGGCAAAGACTTCGCCGGTCTGCAAGGCATTGCGCCGGTTGGCCGTATGGGTCACGCCCAGGCCCAGGCGGCCCTGCATCGTCTTGCCCATGGGGTGGAGGAAATCGGCACTCACCCCCACCGACGTGCTGTAGGGCTTGAGGCCATACCATCGCCAGGTCGGCCCGGCGGCTAGCGTCAACCGGTCGGCACCCAGGGTATATTCCGGCCCAGCCTGGATGCCGATCAGGATATCGTCAAAGCGTTCATCGCGATAAAGATCGCCCGATCCATTGGCGCGCACCAGCAGGGTGGCATTCTTTTGCAGCGGGGCGCGAAAATAGGTCTGCCCGCGCAGGGCCAGGCCCAGGCCCGACCTCGCCTTGGCATCCTGGTCCAGCGTGAAATCGCCGATCACCGTACCCAGCGTGTTGGATCGTGTGGCGCGGTTGATGTTGCTGTCGGGCGCCAGCGCCACGTCCAGGCTGCCACCAAAGGGTTTGCGCGCCTTGAGCGCGGCGGCATAGAATCGCACCATGCGCTCCACGTCTGGCGGCAGGCCACCAGCCTGGGCCGCGCGCATTTCCCGGCGTGCGGCGCCAAGATCGCCCATCATGGCCTGTACCCGCGCCAGTTCCAGGCGGACGCGCTGGGCGTTGGGGCGTTCGTCCAGAATGCGGCGCAGGATAAGGGCCGCGTCCTTCAACTTGTGTTCGTGATCTGCCAGCATCAGCGCCAGGCGAAACCGCGCTTCGTTGCGCAGGTCGATATCGGGATTGTCAGCCAGCGCGCGATAGGCAGTCTCGGCCGTGGCGAAATCGCCGCTGTCGCGGGCGCGGTCGGCGAGTTCGAACAATTGCGGCGCCGTTACCGATATGCTGTCGGCCATCGCTGCCGCCGGGCAAAAAAGCGCCATCAGCAGGGCGGCGGCAAGATAAGGCTTGGAAATGGCTAAGCTCCCGAGTTTGCAACGAACTATTGCATTGGTCCGATGCCGTCCAGCGCGGGCGCTTGCGCATTTTCAGTTCTGGTTCGGCATGGCGAATCCGACTCAAGCGGGGCGAATCTGCGGTTTTATCGCACGCGTGGCAGGCGCCGATCATCGGCAATCGCCGCCAAATGACAGAAAAGTGTCGATCTAATCCATTGTTAAATATGGTATTATGCCGCTTGTGACCCTCCTGTGGAAAAATGGCCGTTGACGGTGGTGTGAGTGGTCCATATATGCCGCTTCACCGACGCGGTTCAGCC
>CAYXUN010000063.1:0-1954 GCA_964468165.1 uncultured Novosphingobium sp.
TCAGGCGCTGGGGCCGATAGGCGACATAGACGCCTACCGCCTGTTCGGCATCGGCGATTGTGTCGCGATGGGTGTAGGCCAGAGAAATGGCGTCAGTGGCATCGCTGGTGCAATTGGCTGCGGCCAGTTTCGGTGCGGCTGAGCGGAATCCGCCCAGTAAGGTGGGCGTGATTTTGGCAGGCGAAACTGGAAGTGTGGCCACGAGTGCCAATTCAGTTGCGACCCGACGGCGCGGTGGAACCTTCGAGAGGAGGGGCACCAGATCAGCAACAGTAGCCCGGTTGATCACGGCGGTGCTTTTGGGACCGGCGCGCTTGTCGATCACCAGCAGGCACACCGCGATCGAGGTGCCTTGTTTGGCAAAGGCTCCCTCAAGCCGGGCATGGAAGGCCACGCTCGCGCCTTGCAACGCGCGCTGGAACAGTTCCGCGCGGCGGCCAGGTGCCGCACTGCCGTGGTGGGATCATCCATCCCGGCAACATTGCGAGCAAAGGGTGGGTTCATCAGCACCACGCTCGGCCGATTAGCTAGATGGGCGCCAATGCGCGCGGCATCAGTCTGTCATTCAGCAAAACGCAGGGCACGCGCAGGGAAGCGGGCGCGGCGCTGGCGAAGGACGGATCATCCTGGCTTTCGGCGTCGCGGTCATTTCGAGATCGCCGACAAGATTGCGAATGGCGTTCCTCTGGCATCGGGCCTGATGCTCGGATTTGGCAGCGCCGCGCTGGTTGCGAACTTGATTTGCCTGGCGCTGCTCTGGTGCTTCCGCTGCGGAAATGTGAACATGTTGAGCATGTTCGAGTGCTCGCGCAGTGATGTCGCGTCGAACGTCGGAGTTCTCGCCGCTGCCGAATTGGTCGGCCTGACCGGCTTGGCTTGGCCGAACATCATCGGAGGATTGATCGCCGTGATCTTCCTGCGCTCGGCATGGCGCTTGTTGCGGGAAAGCTGGCCGGCATGGCGTGCCACAAAGGCACCGGCTCGCGAGTTTTTGCAATGACATGGAAACCTCTCCGTGGTAACAATATGAATCGTGCGAGCCTTTTTGCCTCTTCTAACATGCCTGATGCTGGTCCTCACCAGCTTCTCCGGTATGGCTCATGCTGCCGATTTGGCGGGGGGAAGCATCGCGGGCGTTGAGTTTACCGTTCATACCGCCGGGGACATCGACGAGGTGCCGTCGGATTCCGACAAGAACGTCCCGCACCATCACAATTACTGTCATGGGCATGACGTTGGTACCCCTGCGCGCACGACGATGGAACAGACCCACGTACTCACGGCGCCCAAGCCGACAATCTCCACCTCTGCGCCGCTCGATGGCCGCACTGGCATGGTTCATTTGAGGCCCCCTCAAGCCTGACGTCCGATTTGGGCGCGCGTTGGCGCGCCCCTTTCGATCATCGTCAGGAGTTTCATTTATATGCATCGTATCCTCGCGGCCATGCTGGCCGCAGCGTCGTGCGCCACTATTGCGCATGCGCAGGTAGGACCCTCCGCGCCTTCTGCGCAGGACGCGCCGGTCTACACGCTTGACCAAGCGGTCAGTGCAGCGGGCGGTTCGGCCCCTGCTGCCGAAGCGGCGACAGCCGCGATCGATGCGGCCCGTGCGGGCCGCACGGTCGCCGGACTGCGGCCCAACCCGGTTGTCCAGGGCCAGGTCGAGAACGTCATGGGCTCGGGGCCGTATCGTGGGGTCCGCAGCGCGGAATCCACGGTCGGCTTTGCAATCCCGATCGAGCTAGGCGGCAAGCGCGGCGCCCGCGTCGCGGTCGCCAACGCGCAATTGTCCCGGGCCGAGATTCAGGCCGCGATCATCGCGGCGGACGTCCGGCTTCAGGTGACACAGCTCTATGTCGAGGCGGTCGCGGCCCCACGCCGGGGGGCGGCCGCCCCCGCCCCCGCCCCGCATTGCCCCCCCCCCCGGCGCCCCCCCCCGGTGCCCCGGCCGGCG
>CAYXUN010000063.1:1964-24024 GCA_964468165.1 uncultured Novosphingobium sp.
TTTCACCCTGCTCTCGGCCGCGGGGGGGGCGGCCTTTGTTGGGGGGGGGCCGCCCCGCTCCCAGGCCCGGATTGCCAGCGACGCGCTGCGCGCCGCGAGTGTCCGCGTGCAGGCGGGGCGTGCCTCCCCGCTCGAACAACAGCGTGCTGACGTCGCTCGGATCAATGCTGATGCCAATGTCGAGCGGCAGGTACGTTTGGCGGAAGCGGCGCGAGCCAATCTGGCGCGCCGGATCGGTCGGCCGATCGACGGCGCGCTCGATGACACGCTGCTCGATCGGCTTCCGGGTACAAACGTCTACGGCCCGGTGGCGCCGGTCGATACGACCGGCACCTTGGCGTTGGCGGCTGCGAACGCGGATTTCTCCATCGCAGAAGCTGGTGTGCGGCTCGCGCGCGCCAATCGCGTGCCTGACCTCAATGTCGGTCCTGCGATCCGCCGCCTGGAAGCCACCAACGACATGGCGGCGGTGTTCACCGTGTCGATTCCGATCCCGGTGTTCAACAATGGTCGCGCGGCGATCGCACAGGCGACCGCGCAGCGGACCCAGGCGGATGCGCAGCGCCGCGTGACCGCGCTCGACATCGAACAGGCGATCACGGACGCGCAGGCGCAGGCGGCCAATGCCGCAACGACGGCTCGTGCGGCGTCGGGGCCAGCGCTCGCGGCTGCCCAGGAGGCCGCCCGCATCGCACGGATCGGCTATCGCGAAGGCAAATTCGGCCAGCTCGAATTGCTCGATGCGGAACGCACACTCGCCGACACGCGGGTCGCCGCGATCGACGCGCTCGCCAACTACCAGAATGCCCGCGCGCAAGTGGAGCGACTGACCGCTCGTGCGCCCAATGGGGGGAATCAGTGATGAAGAGCTTTTATCTCGCGGGCGCGGCGTCGCTCGCCCTGCTCTTGGCTGCCTGCGGCGGCAAGGATGGCGGAAACGAGGCAACTGCCGAAGGCGCAGCTGCCAATGAGACGGCAGCGGGCACGGAAAAGGGCGGTGCTGAAGGCGGTCATGCCGGTGAAGGCGTCGTCACATTGGGTGCCGACCAGATCGCCACAGCGGGCGTCCAGGTCGGACGGCCGATCATCGGCGGGGCCGGGACGATCGAGCTGCCCGCGATCATCGAGGGCGACCCACAGGGAACGCAGGTCGTCTCGGCCGCAATTGCGGGACGCGTGGTCGCGCTCACCCGTAACCTCGGCCAATCGGTCGGACGCGGCCAGACCATTGCGGTCATCGAAAGCCGCGAGGCGGCGCAGATCAAGGGCGAGGTCGAGGCGGCGCGGGCGCGGCTTCAGCTCGCTAATTCGAACCTCGCGCGCGAACAGCGGCTGTTCGCGCAGAGAGTCTCCCCTGAACAGGATCTGATCGCCGCCCGCACAGCGGCGACGGAGGCGCGGATCGCCCTGACGCAGGCGCAGAGCATGGTTTCGGCGGCGGGTGTCGGCGGCGGCGGGCTCAACCGGCTCGGCATTGCCGCGCCGATCTCGGGCCAGATCATTGCGCGCCCCGTGACGCTGGGACAAACGGTCGCGGCGGATGCCGAACTCTATCGCATCGCCAACCTGAGCCAGGTGTCGATCGCGCTTAATCTCAAGCCCGAGGATGCGGGCCGGGTGCGTCCCGGCAATACGGTGCTGGTGAAGGCGGCAGGCCGTCAGGCGACCGCCCGCGTGACCTTCGTGTCGCCGGCGCTTGATCCGCAGACGCGGCTCGTGCCTGCGCTCGCCACCCTCGACAATCGCGGTGGCGAATGGCGGGTCGGCGAGCCTGTGACGGCAGCCGTGCAGCTCACGGGCAGCGGCGGGAGCGGGGCGGTCCGCGTGCCGACGACGGCGGTCCAGAGTTTCGAGGGCAAGTCGGTCGTGTTCGTGCGCACGCCCACCGGCTTCAAGGCGACCCCGGTCCAGCTCGGCGATGCGTCGGGCGACACGGTGATCGTCCGGTCGGGCCTGACCGGCAACGAACAGATCGCCACCACCGGAAGTTTCACGCTCAAGGCCGAGATCGGCAAGGGCGAAGCGAGCCACGAGGATTAAGCCATGATCGCCCGTATCGTAACCTGGGCGGTCGAGAAGCGCTGGCTAGTCCTGCTCCTCACCGTCATCGTCGCCGCCATCGGCGCCTTTTCCCTCTACCGGCTACCGATCGACGCGGTGCCGGACATCACCAACAATCAGGTCCAGATCAACGTCCGCGCGCCTGCCCTCTCGCCCGAGCTGGTCGAGAAGCAGGTGTCGTTTCCAATCGAAACCGCGCTCGCCGGCACCCCCGGCCTGGAATATACGCGCTCGTTGAGCCGCAACGGCTTCGCGCAGATCACGGCGGTCTTTTCGGACGCGACGGACATCTATTTCGCCCGCCAGCAGGTGGGCGAGCGTCTGCGGGGCGTGCAAGAGAATCTGCCCGACGGCGTGAACCCTGAAATGGGTCCGATCGCGACAGGCCTGGGCGAGGTGTACATGTACACCGTTCGTCTCGATCATCGCGAGGACGACAAGCACAAGCCCGGTGAACCGGGCCAACAGCCCGATGGCAGCTACATCACGCCAGAGGGCGAGCGACTGACGACCGAAGAGGACAAGGCGACCTACCTGCGCACCGCGCAGGACTGGATCGTGACGCCGCTTCTGAAGACCACACCGGGCCTCGCCGGTGTCGACTCGATTGGCGGTTACGCCAAGCAGTTCCTCGTCGTGCCCGACGTGCAGAAGCTGGCCTCGCTCGGCATCACGCTGACGGACCTGGGAAATGCGCTGGAGCGCAATAACACCAGCGTCGGCGGTGGCTTCGTCAATCGCAATGGCGAAGGTCTGGCTGTTCGCTCGGATGCGCTCGTTCGCAATGCCAGCGAGTTGGCCAGGACCGTGATCGCGACACGTAACGGCGTGCCGATCACGGTCGAACAAGTTGCGACTGTGAAGACGGGTCAGGCGATCCGCATGGGTTCGGCATCGGAGAACGGTACCGAAGTCGTCGTCGGCACGGCGATCATGCGGATCGGCGAGAACAGCCGCATCGTGTCGACCGCGGTCGCTGAGAAACTGAAGACGATCAACGCTTCGCTGCCTCCTGACGTCGTAATTCAGCCGGTGCTGAACCGCACCGAGCTGGTCAATTCGACGATCAAGACGGTCGCGAAAAACCTGTCCGAAGGCGCGGTGCTGGTCATCGTCGTGCTCTTCCTGCTGCTCGGCAACTTCCGTGCGGCCCTGATCGCGGCGTTGGTCATCCCGATCACCATGATGCTGACAGGCTTTGGTATGCTGCGCGCTGGGGTCTCGGCCAATCTGATGAGCCTTGGGGCTTTGGACTTCGGTCTGATCGTCGACGGCGCCGTCATCATCGTTGAAAACGCGCTGAGGCGGCTTGCCGAACAACAGCATCATGAAGGTCGCTTGCTGACCGTCAAGGAACGGCTTGCGACCGTGGCAGCCGCCGCTCGCGAGATGATCCGCCCCTCGGTTTACGGGCAGGCAATCATCATCCTCGTCTACGTACCGCTGCTCACGCTGACCGGCGTGGAGGGTAAAACGTTCGGACCGATGGCGCTGACCGTCATCATCGCGCTCGCCTTCGCCTTCATCCTCTCTCTCACCTTCGTGCCGGCGATGATTGCGATCTGGCTGTCGAAGAAGGTCGAGGAGAAGGACGGCCGCATCATCACGTGGCTGAAGAAGCGCTACGAACCCGGTCTCGACCGGGCCATGAAGCGCCCGACGCTGACGATCGGGGCGGGTGTCGCGAGCCTTGTGGTGGCGGCGCTTGCCTTCACCACGCTCGGCTCGGTGTTCCTGCCGCAGCTCGATGAAGGCAATCTGCTCATCCAGTCGCTCCGCATCCCGGCAACGTCGGTCCAGCAGAGTCAGGCGATGCAGGTGCCGATCGAGCAGATGATGTCGAAGCAGCCGGAGGTGGCGTTCGTCTATTCCAAGACGGGCACCGCCGAGCTGGCGGCCGACCCGATGCCGCCGAACGCGACCGACATGTTCGTCATCCTGAAGCCGCGGAAGGACTGGCCGAACCCCGACCTTCCCAAGGAGGAGCTGGTAAGTCGGATAGAGGGTAATCTCGCGAAGTTCCCGGGCAATGCCTATGAGATCACCCAGCCCATCCAGATGCGCTTCAACGAGCTGATCGCCGGCGTTCGCGGCGACATCGCGGTGAAGGTGTTCGGCGATGACTTCACACAAATGAACCGGACGGCCGAGCAGGTTGCTGCGGTGCTGCGCAAGACGCAGGGCGCAGCGGACGTGAAGGTCGAGCAAACGACGGGCCTGCCCATGCTCGACATTCGCGTCAATCGCGACGCAATGGCACGTTTGGGGGTCACTGCCCAAGATGTGCAGGACATTGTCACCGCGACAATCGGCGGGCGCACCTCGGGCCAGATCTTCGAGGGCGATCGGCGCTTTCCGGTCGTGATACGGCTCTCTGAAGCGCAACGGGCGGACATCGGCCTTCTCGAACAGGTGCAGGTGCCGTTGGCGGGGGGTGGCTATGTGCCGCTTTCCAGCGTCGCCGACATCAAGGTCATCGATGGCCCCAACCAGATCAGCCGCGAGAACGGGAAGCGGCGTGTGGTGGTGCAAGCCAACGTGCGTGGCCGCGACGTTGGATCGGTGGTTGCGGATGCGCAGGCAACGATCGCCAGCCAGGTTCGGCTGCCTGCCGGCACCTATCTCGAATGGGGCGGCCAATTTGAAAACCTGCAATCGGCGAGCGAACGGCTTAAGCTAGTCATTCCGGCCTGCTTCATCCTGATCCTGTTCCTGCTCTATGGCGCATTGGAATCGGTCCGCGATGCCGCGATCGTCTTCACCGGCGTGCCCTTCGCGCTGGTGGGCGGCGTCCTGCTGCTCTTCTTGCGAGGCATGGACTTTTCAATCTCGGCAGCGGTGGGCTTCATCGCCTTGTCGGGTATCGCGGTCCTCAACGGCCTCGTGATGGTCAGCTCGATCCAGGATTTGATCCGGTCGGGGTTATCGCGCGAAGAGGCGGCCCATGTCGGCGCAATGCAGCGCCTGCGGCCCGTCGTCATGACCGCGCTCGTCGCAAGCCTCGGCTTCGTGCCGATGGCGCTTGGCGAGGGCGCGGGTGCGGAGGTACAGAAGCCCTTGGCGACCGTCGTCATCGGCGGCCTGGTCTCGGCGACGCTGCTGACGCTGTTCGTGCTGCCGACGCTTTATGCCCGGTTCGGGCAGAAAATGATCAAGAAGCTCGATCACGACAATGAGAAGCATGAAGGGGATGACCACGGTCAGACCTTCGTGAGCAACTTGGCCTAATGGATGAGCGGGGCGATCCGCGATCGCCCCGCTCATCTCTGGGAGATGGGGATATGCCTCGCACCATAACCAGCTCAATGCTTCACGGCGGGCCACTGTGGATCTGGTCGGCGATCACCGATCCGGATCATCGTCGGGCTTGGAGTCCGCTCGTATTACTCGACGACCCGTGCCAGCTTAGCACGACGGAATGTACCTTCGCGATCCAGGGCATCGCCGGGCCAATTCGGACGCCGGCCCGGGTCGATCAATTCGATAAGCCGCACGCCTTCGCTTGGTCCTGCGGCATCCCTTATCTGTTCACGCTCGAAGAGCGGTACGAGCTGGCCGGGAACGATGGTGGCACCAGGCTAACACATAACTGCACGCTGCGCGGGGCCATGTCTCTGCCGTTCGCGGCGATGATGTTGCGTCGCCTGCGGTCCCTGATGATCGAGGCTGACGATCGCCTCGCAACCTATCTGCGCTGGCGGGTGGGTCAGCCTGCCCGTGGGATTAATCGTCAGCGCGACCCCTCCCGCTACAGGAGGAAGGCGCGATGATGCCGTTGAAGCGGGTACTGCCCGACCACGGAGCAGCAAATCCATTCGTCCGACAGCGCCGTGGCGGCCGGGGAAATGGGGCGCGATCCATATCGCTGTTCCGACGGGGAACCGCTGTTCGTCGACTACAAGGACAATGGCCTGCAGATCGATTTGCGGCGCTTCAGCAGCGCCGTGCCCATGACGCTGACCGCGCCAGCGCAAGGCCTTCAATACGTCGGCAAGACAGCCACCGCGACCTTCAAGGGGTCGCAGCTCACCGTCGTGGAAGGCGAGGGCGGCACCCGGACCTGCGAATGGGAGGGCACCCGATGAACCGTCCTGTCTTCCGACATGTCGCACTGCAACGGGAGAGAAACGATGTCTGACACGTCGATCTCCAATGTGATGGCCATTCGTGCCGAAGTAATTGCGCGAAGCCGCGCTTTGCGTGAGGCGTAGCCGACGGCACCGCCCGGCGTGACGCCGACCGCTCCGGCGTCGAACTTCGCGGACACACTCAATGCCGTGGTCGCGAAGGTCTACGAGACCCAGGATTAAGAGGATGTCGTCACCGAAGCATATGAGCGTGGCGGAACCACCGGCACTGCAACCGCCGCGATCATCCAGAGCAGCGCATCCATCACTTTTGAGGCGCCCATGCAAGTCCGTAACAAGATGCAGCCCACTTATCGGGGCATCATGAACATACCGATCGAATAACGATCGCGAAGAGATTTAGAGAGTAATTGATATGATAATCGGCGCGAGGCCACGTTTTAGGCAGATTATTATCGAGGCTTGGAAGCCTCTCACGATCCTGTTTGTGTGGGACGTGGCGGTGACGGCATTCCACATGATGACCCCGATCAAGGAACCGCCTTTGCCGACGGCGCTGTTCGGTACGGCCATCGCGCTCTTCATGGGGTTTCGCACCAACGCTGCTTATGCTCGCTGGTGGGAAGCACGAACTCTTTGGGGTGCGCTCATCAATGCGTCGCGCAGCCTGGCCCGGATCACACGCAGCCTGACCAAGGGGGAACCCGAGGACAGTGAGATGCGGTACAACATCATCCTGCGGCAGATCGCCTTTGCGCACTCAATGCGCTGCCAGCTTCGCCGACAGTCGCCCTATGAAGAGATTGCCCGTGTGGCCGGAACGGAGGTCGCCGATATGGCGGTCGCTCGCCTGAACCCTGCCAACGCGCTCTTGGAGGACATTTCGGGCATTTACGCCGACGCGTTCGTGGAAGGTCGGATCACCGAAATCCAGCAGGCAACTGTGGAGCGCGTCCTGATCGACATCGCCAATGCGCAGGGCGGCATGGAGCGGATCAAGAACACGCCGCTGCCCAATGGCTTCCGGTTCTTCCCGAACCTCTTCACGCGCGTGTTCTGCGTGCTGCTCCCGATCGCGCTGGTCGAATCCCTGGGCCTAGCCACGCCGATCGGATCGACGCTGATCGGACTCGTCTTCCTCGCGGTGCTGAGCATCGGCGAGGATCTGACCGATCCGTTCGCCAATAGCGTCCACGATGTCCCGCTCACGGCCATATGCCGCACGATCGAGATCGACCTTCTTCAGACGGCGGGACTGCCAGCCCCTGAGCCGCTGACGCCCGATCAAGGCGTGTTGTGGTGAGGGCGGTGCGCGCCTTGCGGCACCTACCTGGCCTGACAGCCGCGCGCATCGGCGCCGTTCTGTTCGCGGGTATGGTCGTAGGGGCGTGCAATCCCGCGCCGAGCGAACCGGTCGAGCCGGCGCATGAAAAGCATCTAACGCCTCGATTGATCGCGCAGCGCATCATGTATTGCGACGATGGATCGCGCGCCGATGTCGACTTCATCGACGACGGCCTGAAGATGGCTGTCACCTGGCTGCCCAAGGGCAGAACCGAGATCCTGCACGCGCAACGGACCGGCGAAGAATTTCGCGGCGACCAGTCGCGGGCAGTCGTAGCGGGCGGGTCGATCGCCTTCACGCAGCGCGGGAATATCCGCGTCTGTCACCGAACCCCGGAGGAATCATAGGATATGCAGGCATTGCTCTACACGCTTGCGCCTGTGCTGGCGGTCGTGCTCGGCGCGATCATCGCGAGCGGCACCAAGTTGAATCCTGGCCTCGTGGCGGGCCTGCAGCATCTCGCGGCCGGCGTCGTGTTCGCGGCGGCAGCGACTGAGATCCTGCCGCAGGTCAAGCATGAGGCTTCGCCCAGCGCAACGTTGATCGGCGGGGCCGCGGGCGTCGCGACGATGCTGGGGCTCAAGGCTTTCGAAGCCCGCTTCAAGGGGCCGATGGCGCTGCTCGCCGCGATCGGCATCGACATTCTGGTCGATGGCTTGGTGCTCGGCCTCGCGTTCGTCGCGGGTGAGAAGGCGGGTTTCCTGCTGACGATCGCGCTGACGCTCGAAGTGCTCTTCCTGGGTCTGACGCTGACCGACGAACTGGCGGAAACCTATCGCTCGCGCCTGCGCATCATCGTGATCGTCTCGGCATTGGCGCTGCTGCTGCCGATCGGCGCGCTGGCGGCCGTTCCTGTCGCCGCGCTCTCGCCGGTAATGGTCGCCGGCTTCCTCAGTTTCGGGCTGATGGCGCTGCTTTACCTCGTCACGGAAGAACTGCTGGTCGAGGCGCACGAGAAGTCTGACACCCCGCTCATCAGCTCGATGTTCTTCGTGGGATTCCTCGCCCTGCTGACACTCGAGGAGATCATGGGATGATCGCGGGCAACGACAACAATGACGGGCAAGAGCGTCGCACCCTCTGGATGGTCCTGCTTCTGAACGCGGCGATCGCGGCGGCCTTTTTCGTCTCGGGCCTTTTCGCGGACTCGAGCGCGCTGACCGCCAACGGCGTCGATAACCTGTCCGATACGGCCGTCTACGCGCTGAGCCTCGTGGCGCTTACCCGGGGACAGACATGGAAGACGCGCGCCGCGGTCGCATCGGGCGTCATGCTGCTGATCTTCGCAGGCGGCATCCTGATCGACGTTGGCCGGCGCTACGTTCAGGGCAGCGAGCCGATCGGACCTACCATGATGGTCATGTCGGCGACCGCCGGCGTCGTGAACTATCTCTGCCTGCGGCTGCTCCAGCGGCTCAAGGAGCCGGACGTCAACCTTCGGGCCGCAACCACCTTCAGCTTCAATGACTTTATTTCCAATGGCGGCATCCTGATCGCCGGCGTGCTGGTGCTGTGGCTGGGCACCAACTGGCCGGACCTGTTGGTCGGCTTCGCCACCGCCATCATCGCCATCAAGGGCGGTGTCGAAATTTTGCGCGACGCGCGCGCCGAAACCAAGAAAAGCGAAAGGAGGTCGTCATGAACGACAAGCTCGAACTCGATATTCCAGTGTTGCTGCCGGACCTGCCTGACGCGGCCGACGCTTGCCTGGACCGTCTCGTATCCACCCTGTCGAAACGGGAAGGCGTCGAGCGGGCGCATGTGATCTGCCTCGACGGCGACACGCCGGCGGCGCTATGCATCCATTTCGACGCTGCCAAGCTGCCGCTGCCGCGATTGCGGGAAATGGTGCGGGCCGCAGGTGCCGAAATCACCGAACGCTACGGCCATGCGATCTGGCAGGTGACGGGGATCAGTCACGAACGTCGGGCGCGCACGGTGAGCGATGCGCTGTGTGCCTTGCCTGGCGTCGTGCAGGCGAGCGCCAGCTCCAGCGGGTCTGTCCGGGTCGAATATGATCGCCGCGAGACCACTGAAGAAGAGGTGCGGGCTGCGCTTCGCAAGCTGAAGGTCGGTGTCGGCAAGCGGGTCGCTGCCGACGAACATGCCGGTCATGGCCATGGCCCCGATGGGCATGGTGCGGGCGAGGAAAAGCACGACCCCGGCGATGGCCACGACCATAGCCATGCCGAGTTTCTTGGTCCCAATACCGAGCTGATCTTCGCACTCGCCTGCGGCGCGCTGCTGGGGATCGGCTACGCGATCGAGAGGCTGGTTGCCAGCGCACCAGACTGGCTGCCGACCGCCTGCTATATCGCGGCCTATTTCTTCGGCGGGTTCTTCACGCTGCGTGAGGCGATCGACAATCTCCGGCTGAAGAAGTTCGAGATCGACACGTTGATGCTGGTCGCAGCCGCCGGTGCGGCTGCGCTGGGCACATGGGCCGAAGGTGCGCTGCTGCTGTTCCTGTTCAGCCTCGGCCATGCGCTTGAGCATTATGCGATGGGCCGCGCCAAGAAGGCGATCGAGGCACTGGCGAAGCTCGCGCCCGAAACCGCGACCGTACGGCGCGACGGGCAGACCAGCGAAATCCCGGTCGAACAGATGGTCGTTGGTGACATTGCCATCGTCCGCCCGAACGAGCGCCTGCCTGCCGACGGCTTCGTCATCAAGGGCACCAGCGCGATCAACCAGGCCCCGGTGACAGGCGAAAGCATCCCGGTCGACAAAATGCCGGTCGCTGACACCGCGGCGGCGCGCGCCAAGCCCGACGCGATCGATGCGGAGAGCCGAGTCTTCGCTGGGACGATCAACGGCGGTGGCGCGATCGAGATCGAGGTGACGCGCCGTTCCAATGAAAGCGCGCTCGCCAAGGTCGTGAAGATGGTGAGCGAGGCGGAGACGCAAAAGTCGCCGACGCAGCGCTTCACCGACCGGTTCGAACGGATCTTCGTGCCCGCTGTCCTGATCCTGTCGGTGTTGCTGCTGTTCGCGTGGGTGGTTGTCGATGAGCCGTTCCGCGACAGCTTCTACCGTGCGATGGCGGTGCTTGTGGCAGCAAGCCCGTGTGCGCTCGCGATCGCAACGCCGAGCGCAGTCCTGTCGGGCGTTGCCCGTGCAGCGCGGGGCGGCGTGCTGGTGAAGGGCGGTGCGCCGCTCGAAAACCTCGGATCGCTGAAGGCGATCGCCTTTGACAAGACGGGCACGCTGACCGAGGGGCGTCCGCGTATCACTGATGTCGTGCCCGTCGATGGCACCGACGAGGGTGAGTTGCTGGCGCTGGCCGTCGCCGTCGAGGCGCTGAGCGACCATCCGCTGGCCCAGGCGATCGTCAAGGACGGCCGCGAACGTCTGAACGATCGTGCCGTGCCGACTGCCGGCGACCTCAAGAGCCTGACCGGTCGGGGCGTCATCGCGCGCGTGGATGGCGAGACGGTGTGGATCGGCAAGGCCGAGATGTTTGGACGTGAGGGCATTCCGGCGCTGGGGCAGGTGGCGCAGGACGCGATCGCGAAACTGCGCGAGAACGGCCGCACGACGATGGTGGTCCGCAAGGGGGACCGCGACTTTGGCGCGATCGGCCTGATGGACACGCCGCGAGAAGCCGCCAAGACTGCGCTGCGCCGGTTGCACGAGATGGGCGTGTCGCGGATGATCATGATTTCCGGCGATCACCAGAAGGTCGCCGAAGCGATCGCCAACGATGTCGGGATCGACGAGGCGTGGGGCGATCTCATGCCGGACGACAAGGTTGCCGCGATCAAGAAACTCGCCGGCGAGGACAAGGTCGCGATGGTGGGCGACGGCGTGAACGATGCCCCGGCGATGGCAAGCGCTACGGTCGGCATCGCGATGGGCGCGGCGGGGTCGGACGTGGCGCTGGAGACGGCCGACGTCGCGCTTATGGCCGACGATCTGACCCACCTGCCGTTCGCGGTCGGCCTCAGCCGGCATACGCGCGGCATCATCCGGCAGAACGTCTTCGTCAGCCTCGGTGTGGTCGTCTTCCTCGTGCCTGCCACCATCCTCGGCCTCGGCATTGGGCCAGCGGTGGCGGTCCATGAGGGGTCGACGCTGCTCGTCGTCATCAATGCGCTCAGGCTGCTCGCCTACCGCGACCCGGTGGGGAAAACGGCATGACCTTGCTCACCATCGACCTCTATGGCGCGCTTCCCGAAAGCGAGCGACCGGCATCGGTGGATAAGACTGTAACCCTCATGTCCGTCGACCCGAATATCCCCTTCAGCCTCCAATCTGGATCAGGCGCGTAGAATAGGCAGGCGGCATGTTTGAAAGCTCATTCTAGGAGATGATGCCCCATATCGTCAGTCTCGCCGTTGCGTACGCGCTAGCCCTGCCGGTTGGTTGGGATCACGAAAGGGACGTTCGCAGCATAAGCATCCGAACGTTCTCGCTGGTTGCCATCGCCAGTTGCGGCTTCGTGCTGGTGGGCATCGCGATCCTCAGCCGCACGTCTCCGGCGCAAGCCAGGTTTCTCGAAGGGCCGATTACGGGTGTCGGTTTCATTGGCGGTGGCGCGATCCTGAAGAACGGCAGCAAGGCCGTCGGGCACGGCGACTGCGGCCAGCCTGTGCGCGACCGGCGCGCTCGGCGCGGCCGTCGGCTGCGGCCTGTATGATATCGCCGCCATCTTGAGCGCTATCACGTTCCTCACGCTACGGTGTTCTCGTCCGCTCACCTCTCGAAACTCAGCCTCGCCTTCTCGCGTGATCAGGGCTGGTTTATGGCGGTCTTCGTGGCCAAGATCGGTCTGGGCCTTGTCGTGTTCGCCTGGAAGCCGTGGCTGGGCCTCGCCTTCCTTGCCGCCTATGCGCTCTATGTACGGCAGGAAATGGCCGCGCCCGGCGACACCGAGGACGAGGCGCTTGAACCGCTCAAGTTCCAGCCCGGCCGCGCGGTGCCCACTACCGGCATGGCGCTGGCCCAGACGCTAGCCGCGCTGCTGGTGATCTTTGTCGCCTCGCGGGTGTTTTTTTCACAGCTGGAAAATCTTGGCCCCGCGCTGGGGCTTCAGCCGCAATTGCTGGCGCTGCTGCTCAGCCCCATCGCCACCGAGCTTCCCGAAACGATGAACGCGATCATCTGGGTGCGGCAGGGCAAGTATCCGCTGGCGCTGGCCAATATCTCGGGCGCGATGATGATCCAGGCGACGATCCCCACCGCTTTCGGCATTTTCTTCACCCCTTGGCATCTGAGCACGCCGCTGCTGGTGGCCGCCGGGGCCACCATGCTGGCCATTGGCGTGATGTATCTGGCGTTTCGGCGCGGCTATGTCGCGCGCTGGCTGCTGGCGAGCATGGCCGGGCTTCATGCGGGTTTTGCCGGGCTGCTGATCGCGCTTCACATCACCTGAATATGCTTGTGGGCGGTATCGTCGCGCTTGCCACATCCCCCCCTGGGGGATATGCGGGGACCATGACTGATCTTACCGCCCTGCTTGCCCAGAATACCGCTAATGGCTGGCTGTTCATCCCCAGCGCCATCGTTCTGGGTGCACTCCACGGGTTGGAGCCAGGCCATTCCAAAACGATGATGGCCGCCTTCATCATCGCGGTGAAGGGCACGGTGCGTCAGGCAGTGCTGCTGGGACTGGCAGCCACGCTGTCGCACACGCTGGTGGTATGGCTGGTAGCGATGGGGGGCATGTGGGCTTTCGGATCCTTCCGTGCCGAAGACACAGAGCCTTATTTCCAGTTGGCCTCGGGCGTGGTGATCGTCGGCATGGCCCTGTGGATGCTATGGCGCGCGCGGGCCGATTTGCATGCCGCCCATGCGCATGGGCACCATCATCATGACCATGACCATGGCCACGATCACCACCACAACCATGAAGCCAGCGAAGAGACCGTCCACGAATTGGAACTCGCCACGGGCGGATATGTCGATGCTCACGAAGCGGCGCATGCAGAGGATATCCGCCAACGCTTCGCCGGGCGTGCGGTTACCACCGGGCAGATCGTGATCTTCGGCCTGACCGGTGGCCTTGTCCCGTGCCCGGGGGCGATCACCGTGTTGATGCTGTGCCTGCAACTCCATCAGGTGGCGCTGGGGGCGGTGCTGGTCACCGGCTTTTCGGTGGGGCTGGCGCTGACCATGGTCACGTCGGGCGTGCTGGCGGCGCTGTCCCTGCGTCATCTGGAAAAGCGCTGGAGCGGCTTTGGTGAGGCGGTGCGCAAGGCACCGCTGATCTCTGGCGCAGTGATCCTCGTCATCGGATGCATCGTCGCGCTTGACGGGGCGCGCCATCTGGTCTGACTGGTGCCATGAGCCACGCCACCGACAAGGATCTCGTCAACCGCCTCAAGCGTGCCAATGGTCACCTTGCCAGCATCGTTACCATGATCGAGGAAAACCGCAGCGCGCTTGATGTCGCGCAGCAATTGCAGGCGGTGATCGCCGCGCTCGACAAGGCCAAGAGCAAGCTGGTGGCCCATCATATCGAGCATCACTTGACCGAGACGCTGGGCGATCTCTCGCCGGACATGCGCGACAAGCTCGCGCAATTGTCGGAGCTGGCCAAATACCTCTAAGGTCTACCAGCGCGAGCGCAAATCCTGTCCTTGATAACCGCGCCAGCCTCGTTCGCGTTCTGGGCCATGGGCTGCACCGCCCATTCATTGGGCAATATGATCGTAGCTCCAATCTGCCAATTGCGTAGGCAGACGAACGCCAGATCATCAGCGGTCAGGCGGCCTTTTCTGCCGCCTCACTGGCCTGGGCCTCGGCACACACCATCGCCACCAATGCCGACCAGCGCTTTACCGGATCGGTTGTTGTTGCGTGGCGCGCTGGCCTTGGCGGCAGTCAGTTGCAATGGAGCGCAAAGCGCAGCATGTTCATCGGGCTGGAGCAGGCGCTCTAACCGTGAAAGCAACCATTTGGCGCCGCCGAAAACGACTGAATGCGCCTGATACAATCATTCCCCGACCGGGCTTTGGCCATATTTACGCAGCACATCATCGAAAGCCTCGGCCATCAGTTCTTGAAGGCTAAGTCCATGTCTGCGGGCGCAGACATGCATGGATAGCGACATTTCGCGCGAGAAGTAGGCAGCTATGGCCTTGCGACCTGTGCGGCTGTTAGATTTGGCTGGGGTGTTGGTCGGTATGGATGTAGCGCCAGCCCCTCCAATGCCAAGCACATCGACCTTAGATTCCGGCTCTGGACTGGCTTTTGGCTTGTCGGCAAGATTCGCAAAGCGGCTCATTTGCTCACACTCCCTCATGTGCGGCGGTGGACATTGTCACATGTGTGATGGTCCACAAGTGTAGAGCGGTGATCTCGGCAGCAGCCTTGCCATTGGGTTCGAACTCAATCACCGAAGCGCCCGCTGCACTGGCATGGCGATAAACAGCCCGGTCCGGCAGGATGTACAGGCAAGCCTTGATGCCGAAACCCTGCACCAGTTCAACCGCCTCCTCATACATGCGCGGTGCATGAGGCGGACCAGCGGTAAAGACCACATAGGCAGGCTTGTCGAACAATCGCACCAGGCTCACCGTGGTCTTGATTGCTGCCAGATCAAAGGCGCTGGGACGGCAAGGGACTAGCACCAGATCGGCCACCTCGACCGCTCTGCTGGCTGCGCTATCGGCATGGGGCGGCGTGTCGATCACGATAAAGGTCGCGCCTTGGCGCTGGGCGGCCTCGGCCTTAGCCTGGATACGTGGCGGGGCGCTGTCGATCACCTCAGGCGCCTTGTCGGCGCGCCATGCGCCCCATTGGCTGGCAGTGGCCTGCGGATCGGTGTCAATAATGAGGGCAACGGCGCCAGCGGCTTCAGCGGCGGCGGCTAGGTTCACGGAAAGGGTGGTCTTACCCGAACCGCCCTTCTGGCTGACGATGGCTATAATGGTCATGGGGATTTCCTTGCCCGTTCACATGTGGACGTTTGGACAGGTGAGAGGCTGGACAGCATCACCCGTCAGGTGTGACGCGCCGCTCCACGCTGGCCATCAGCCTCGCGGTCAGATGGGCCATTGGGCCAGCCTGCGGCTCGGTAGTCTGCTTAGGCGCAGGGGATTGTGATGGCGCCTGCTGGGCGCTGCGCTCGGTGACACGGAACAGACCAGCGAGATTCACGCCTGCCGAGCCCGCCCGCCGCACCATGCCCGCCAAGCAGCGCGCTGGAGAGCCCACGCGATAGCGATGGCCCGGCGGCAGTTCGGCATTCCGGTCGATCAGCAACACACTAAGTGCTGCCCGTTCCCGGCCGAACTGCTGGCAAGCCCGGCCCCAGGTGCTCTGGGCGATGCCAAGCCGACCACAACTGCGCCACGACGCCTCGACGAGGTTGGGCCAGGTCGGCCTGCCCAGCGCCTCGACGATGCCACGATAGCTCTCGGTGGCCACCACCAGCGCGGTCACGGGCCGGATGCGCTCGAGTGGATCGCGTGCTGGCGCGGTACGCTTTCGTGGTGAGTTTTGGTTCTGTATATTGGGTGCGCAATTTTCTTCCGGCGCGTCGGAAGTTTTCAGTGCACGGGGATCGGGTTCCGGCCCAGAATCCGAACGATGTTCGATGGCTGCGAGCATGGCGGACAAGGCCTCTCGGATGGCGATTAGGCGGTCGATGTTGCTGATCCGCGCCGTGCGGCCGTCTGGCAGGATGGTCTCGGCCCGCTCACGCAGATCATCGTCACCCGCCTCGCGGATGCGCTGGCCCAACTGGCGGATCTCGGCACGACATTGTTGAATGGAGCGTGCTTGCAATTCCTGCGCCTTGGCCTTGGCTTGCATCTCGGCAAAGCGTTCGACCAGCGGGGCCAGATTGATGCCCGCAGCCCAGACCACGATCCCGTCCTGCCGGTCGCCAGCGCGCTCGCCGTTGATGCCGGCATTGCGGACGATGAAGCCTACCTTCTCCAACTCCCGCTCGGCGGAATTGATCGACCGTGGCGTCAGCCCCAAGGCTTCGGCAAAGCGGCAGGCTTGCGTCCAGACCGCGCAGATGCGGCCCGACAAGTAGTCGCCATCCATCGTCTTGAGGACGTAGTGCCGAACCAAAGCTACGGCTGTCGAAGAGAGCCCAAAGCCTGGCCTCGCCACCTGCTCAAACAGACGCAGCAGATCGAACCTGCCAACGCCTGATGGCAGGCCCCTATGGGAAAGGGTGGTACTCATAGCGCCCCTCCCCCACCAATGGCGCTTGCCACCGAGTCACGGGAGCGATAGGATTCCGCCATAACCGAACAGCTATTCCAACAGCCGCTGCGAAAGGTTGCCGCCCTTTCAGCGGTTTTTTGCTGACCTGACGGCGGCCCCTCACCCGGATCATGTTTGGGCAAGACACGGAGCGTAATGTTTGCCAGGGCCCTTGCACAGAGAGCCTCCGCGTACGCAGGTAGAGCGTACAAGAGAGACCCTCGTACAAAGCTCGTACACGGCAATTTTGGAGCCCCGATTTTATCGCGTAATTTCAAGATACTTACGCGAAATCGCAATTCCCCTTCACACGGGTGGGGTCACAGGTTCAATCCCTGTCGCGCCCACCATAAAATCCCATCACATCCGGATTTTATGGTCAAGGCAGGCCATGCCTTGCCGCACGCTTCCAGCGCAAAACATGCCGCAGCACATGCATGGCCAAGCCGCGATCGTCGCGATGCGCGCCGGCCAGATCCGCTATCGCTGCGCGAGACACGCGCTGACGCCAAAAGGTGGGCGGGAATGCCGCCACGCCTTTCCGTTCCTGCTGATGCCTTGGGCGCGCCGTGCGCCCTTCTCATGGGTTTGACGGCGAATCGGCTGTGCCTTTGGCAATAGGCACAGCCGAGCGCATGGTCAGGCCATCAGAACTGCACGACGAGCGAGCCCGAGAAGTCATGCTCTGCGCTGCGCGCGCCGATTTCGGCATTGTAGGTGCCGCGCAGCGAGACGCCGGTGCCGAGCGAGACCTGCACCGCGCCGCCGACCGTGGCCGCGTCGCGATCCAGGAAGGCCCGCGTGGTGAACGGCGTGACCTCCACCGGCGCGCCGGCAAACTTGGCCGTGAGGGAGGCATCGGCCGTGCGGTGGACGTACCCGCCCCGCACCGAGAATGCGACCGGCACGCTGCCGAGATCGAACTTCTCGATGAAGGTCAGGCTGGGGCGGATATAGGCAAAGCCGGTCCGCCCGCGATCCTGCAGGCGCAGCGAGAGCATGTCTGCGCCGTTTTCACGCACGTTCTGCTGGTTCCACCAGACGTAGCCGCCTTCGAGCGCCGGCCGCAGCATCCCCGCCGTTGTGTCAAACGAGCGGGACAGGGCAAGGCCGGATTCACCATAGGTGAATTCTTGCCGCGCCTGCGCCGTCGACACGCCGCCCGGGGTATCGACCTGGCGCTGCACCGCCACGCTCGACGAGCCGAACGTGCCGAACACCCGCAGGTCGATCGGCGTGAAGTGGCCGGACAGCGACGCGCCGACCTGGAGGCGATCACCGATGCCGACGGCATTGTCGATCTGGCTGTGCACCGTTTCATAGCTGATGCCGGCCGCGAAGGTGAGCGGGGTATCGCCCATCGTGTGGCTGAACCCGCCCGCCACGCTGCCGTTCACGTCGCGGAATGCACGCCCTTGATAGGTGCCGGTCTGCTTGAACATGTTGCCGCCGCCCGAGAACCACACGCAGCCGCCATGGCCCTGGGAAACGCCATAGTCCGCGCAGTTGCTCATGCGCTGGGCGAAGTGATCCACGCTGCTCAGCGCCGAGGCGATCTGATTGGCGTAAATCTCGGCATCGAACGTGTCGTACTGCTTGCCCAGCGAGGCCAGATCGGGGGTGTAGAACAGCTGGACGATCACCGGCGCGAGCGCTGCGCTCGATCCGGCGGCCTGTATCCGGTTGAAGTACTGGCCAACCTGGGTGCGGTTGTAATTCAGGTTGCCATCCACGCCGGCGAAATTGACCCGCGTGCGCAGGGCAATGTCGTTGGG
Organism: uncultured Novosphingobium sp.; assembly: GCA_964468165.1. Taxonomy (GTDB): domain Bacteria; phylum Pseudomonadota; class Alphaproteobacteria; order Sphingomonadales; family Sphingomonadaceae; genus Novosphingobium. The sequence goes on from CAYXUN010000063.1 coordinate 20,399, forward strand.
TGTATAGACCAGGCTGAACTTGGCGATGGCCGACGTCGGCGCAAGCAACGTGATCGATCCCGTGGTCACCCCGCCCTGCGCCTCGAACAGCACGCTCGACCGGTCACCCGCCTGGATCAGCGGGATATTGTGCAAGACGGTGTTGACGGTGCCCGATACGTTGGCCTTGCCGGTCAGGTTGATACGGTCGGTAAACTGCGACTGCACCGCCGGATCGAAGTCCAGATCGGTCAGCAGGATGCCGTTCATCGTCTGGGTATAGCTGCCGGTCATGGTCGAGGTTTGCAGCAGGCCGACATCGCCCGGGCTCACCGTGCCATTGTTGGTCAGCAGGCCGGCAGCGCCCAGCCCGATCGTGTTGAACGGCACGAACAGCGCGCCATTGGCGTTGTTGAACGCGTTGACGCCATTGCCGCCATCCATGGCCAGTTGGACGTTGCCATAGACCAGGCCATTGTTGTTGACCGTGTTGTTGGCGCTGGTGGCCGTGATCGCCAGCTTGGACTGGGCCGTGACCGTGCCGGTGATGTCGATCGTGTTGGTGTTGCCACCGGCCAGGCTGATCCCGGTGCCGGCGCCGCTGCCGCCAAAGACGGCACCGTTGATCGTCACATGGATGTTGCCGCCGCCGTTGGCGCCCAGGCTTTGCGCCAGGATGCCGATGCCATCGGCATTCTGCGCGCTGACCTGGCCGGCAATGCTGAGCGAGATCGCCCCGCCGCTGCCCGCGCCGCCGGCGCTGCCGGCAAACGCGGTGCCCGCGGCATTGCCACCGACCAGGCCACCACCGCCGCCCAGCGATTGGGCCACGATGCCGGTGGATTCATCGCCGGATACGACGATGTTGCCAACCTGGTTGAACGTGATGGCGCCGCCGTTGCCGGTATTGGCCGCGTTGAGCGTCGGAACGATGCCGGCGCCGCCCAGCAGCAAGCCGCCGCCGCCGCCGATCGATTGCAGCACCACGCCATCCGACGAGACGCCGCTGGTGCCGATGCCGCCGGTGTTGGTCAGCGTGATGGCGCCGCCATTGCCCGAACTGCCGCCCGTGCCGCCCAGCGACACGGCCTCCGCGCCGATGTTGGACAGGCGCACCACGCCGCCGCCGCCGCCGATCGATTGCGCGATCAGACCCATGGCGCTGTCGCCCGCGGTGACGATACCGCCGGTATAGCTGGCCGAGATCGCGCCGCCATCGTTGGCGGTACCGCCGTTGCCACCCAGTGACACCGTGGCGATCTGCCCCACGGGGGCACCCGCGGTGAGGTAGGCACCGGCAAGCCCGCCGCCGCCTCCGATCGATTGCAGGACTGCGCCCGAGGCGAGATCACCGCTGGTCTGGATCAGGCCGGTTTGCGAGACGGTAAGCGCGCCACCGCCAGAGCTGGCCTGGTTGCTGCCACCCAGCCCAAGTGCCAGGCTGGCCGGGGTCGCCTGCGACACATCGAGTGCGATGGTGGCGCGGCCACCGCCGCCGCCGATCGATTGCACGATCTGCCCGGGCGTATCCGCCCCGGCCGTGGCAATATCACCCGATGTCGTGGTGGTGGTGGCAGCGCCGGCCGTGCCGGTGCTGTTCGAACCGCCGAGCGAGAAGTTGAGCGCGGTCTGCGTCGCGGGCACCGTGCTGGCGCGCACCACCGCCAGGCTGCGCGCCAGGGCAAAGGTGGGCGCCGGCGCCGGCGCGGTCGATGCATCGGGCACGAAGCTGAGGTTGAGGTAAGCCGTGCCGCCACCGCCGCCGACCGACTGCGCCTGGGCACCCGCGCCGCCGACGCCGGCAACCACCTGGGTGCCGATCGAGTTGACCGTGACCGGTGCCGCCGTGGTATCGGGCGCCTTGCTGGTGCCCAGAATGACGCCCACCGTGGTGCGCAACACCTGGGTATTGTCGATCGGCGTGCCGACCAGATCGGTGATGCCCGACAGGTCGAACTTGAGCGAGCCACCGCCGCCATTGATGCTTTGCGCGGAAACCGCCTGGGCATTGTTGCCCTGGACGATGATCGTGCCAGCCTGGGTAACCGACACCGCACCACCGTGGCCGCCCGAGCCGCCGCCCACCGCACCCAGCGACGCGTTCATCGCGTTGCCGGCGATGGCGCCGTAGTTGAGCCCGGCGTCGATCGAGACATTGGCGTTGCCGCCACCGCCGCCGACCGATTGCGCGCGGATACCGTCCGCGCCCTCGCCGGTGGTCATGATGTTACCGGTGTTGACCACCGAGACCATGCCGGCATCGGCCCCATCGCCACCGCTGCCGCCGACTGTAAAGGTCTGCGTCTTGCCGCCATAACCGTTGCTGACGCCCATTGCCCCGGCCAAGACCATGCCGCCATTGCCGCCACCGCCGCCGACAGACTGGGCGAAGATACCATGGGCATCGGTGCCGCTGGTCAGGATGGTGCCGGCATTCGTCACCGCGACGTTGCCCGACGTATTGCCCGATCCACCGGTGCCGCCCAGGTCGAAACCAAGCTGCATCGATCCCGCGCCACCGCTGAGCTTGTCGAACGAGATGATCGAAGAGCCACGCCCGCCGCCGCCGCCGATCGATTGGGCAAAGATGCCATAGGCATCTGCGCCGGTGGTCTGGATCGTGCCGGTCTTGGCGTTGGTTACCATGACATCGCCGCCAGTACCGCCTTGGCCACCATTGCCGCCGATGTTCAGGAGAATCTGGTTCGATTGCTTGCCGCCACTCGAACCGAGCACCAGCGACGCGACCAAACCGCCCGAGCCCCCGCCGCCACCAACGCTGGTGGCAACGATACCCGCGGCGCTCGTTCCCGTTGTCGAGATCGTTCCAGCGTTGCCGACATCGACAGTACCACCGGTGCCACCAGTGCCGCCGGTTCCGCCCACGCTCATGGCGAACACGTTGTTGGCGCTGGAACCCTGCATGACCAGATCGATCACGGCGCCGCCCGAACCGCCGCCGCCGCCAATGCTTTCAGCGCGGATGCCGTAGGAGTTTGTGCCGCTGGTCTGCAGCGTGCCGGAATTGCTAACCGAGACATTGCCACCGGTCGCCCCGGTGCCGCCGGTACCACCGACCGAATAATTGGCCGTGGTCTGCGTGCCTTTGGCGCCGCCGGCAACCTGGAAACCGAGCGCTGCAACCATGCCGCCAATGCCGCCGCCGCCGCCGATGGACTGAGCCAGCACCGCTTCCGCATCGTGGCCCTGGGTCACGATGGTGCCGCTGTTGGCCACGCCTACGGCGCCCGATGCCGCGCCGGTGCCGCCATTGCCACCCACGGCATAGCCCAGCGCGGTCTGGTTGAGGAACGCGACGGCCGTGGCCATGCCGCCGGCACCGCCGCCGCCACCGATCGATTGCGCCAAGATGCCGCGTGCGTTCGCGCCTTGCGTGCCGATGTCGGCCGAGTTGTTGACGTTGACGGCGCCAGAAACGGCCCCCAGGCCGCCAGCGATGCCGATGCTCATCGAATAGGCTTGGGTCGCCCCGGTATCCTGATTGCTCGTCCCGACCTGGAGGTTGTTGGACGAACTGACCCCGCCCCCGCCACCGATACATTGCGCCAGGATGCCGTAGGAATTATGGCCCCCAGTGAGGAATGTTCCCGCCGCACTGACATCCACCTTGCCTGAAGCCCCCCCCC
>CAYXUN010000064.1:0-22425 GCA_964468165.1 uncultured Novosphingobium sp.
CGGCCTGCGCCGCCAGCGAGCCGGCGGGATCAGCGCCCAGGCGCTGCGTCAAGAGGGCGGTCTGGTCGATCACCCGGCCCAGCGCCAGCGCGGGATCGGGCGGCGTGGCGGTGGTCGACAGACGCACCAAATCGCGTTGCAGTGCGCGCAGCAGGCGGGCGATCGCCACGTCGGTGCCCAGGTTGCGCAGGCCGGCGGTGAACCCCGCGGCCAGGACCACGGCCAGGACCTGGCCGATGTTGCTGTTCACAAAGCGTTCGAAATCGGGGTGGAAGCTTTCCTGGATGGCCAGCGCGCTGCAGAAGCCCATGGCCATGGCCGTGGCCTGGCCACCCAGGCGGGGATGGGGAATGAACGCGGCGATCGCCAGCAGGGTGGGCGCCATGACCAGGGCCAGCACCGTGAAATCGTGCACATAGGGCAGCACTTCGAACAGGTAGATGCCCGCCAGTGGCACGCCCGCGCAGATCGCCACGCCAAAGCGCAGAATGACCGGGATGGGATTGTCCATCGCGGCAAACAGGCAGCAAAACACCGCCGTCATCGCCGCCGCGCCGGCGCCATCGGCCCAGCCGGAATAGATCCACAGCGCGCAGCAGGCGATCACGGCCACCGATGCGGCGATGCCCGCCATCAAGGCATGGCCCAGATCCTGGTGCAGGCGCAGTGCGGCGCGCGGGCTGCGTAGCGAGGCGGGCAGCGGCCGGCGTGGATCGCGCAGGTGGTCGAGCGCCTGCCGGCAATCGGCCAGCAGCGTCACCACCTGGGCCAGGCGCACGCGATAGCTGGTTGCCAGCAGATCGTGCCAGGATTGCGGGCGTATGCTTTCGGGCACGGCAATCGCCGGGCGATCGAGCGCGGGGCAACCCGCCGCGATCCACGCGCGGGTGGCGGCCTGGGCATTTTCCAGATCGGGATCGGCGCAGGCATCTTCTGTGGCGATGGCGCTGCGCCGGTCTGACAGGCCCGACAGCAGCGGCAGCAGCACGAGCATGCGTTCGAGCAGCGCGCGCAGCGTGCCGGTCATCTCGCGCCAGTGCGAGGTATCATAGGGCACGTGAATCGCCATCAGCGCGCAATCGACCACGTCGACAGCCAGCTGCTGCTGTTCGCGCGGGGCGCGGCGCGGGGCGCCGCCGTCATCGGCGCTGCGCACGCAATCAGCCAGCCAGGCTTCGGCATCGCCCAGCCAGCGTTCCAGCCGCGCGCCCAGCGGCACGGCCACCGATTGCGGCAGGAACAGGCTGTGGGTAAGCGTGGCGGCCACGATCCCCAGCGTGATTTCGGTAACGCGGGCAACGGCCGTATCGAACACGGCATAGGGCTGGTTGACCGACGGAAAGGCGATGATCGCCGCGGTATAGCCGGCGAGCATCAGGGTATAGGACCGCGCCGAGCGATCGAGCAGCGACACGGTGAGACAGCCCCCCACCCACAGCGCCAGCACGGTGGAGAGGATCATCGGCGTATCGACCAGCACCGGCACCACGGCCACGGCAAAGACCGCGCCGACGAACGTGCCGATCACGCGGTAGATCGCCTTGGAGCGGGTGGCCCCGGCCAGCGGATTGGAGACGATGAACGCCGTCGTCATCGCCCAGAACGGGAACGGCAGCCCGACCCAGAGCCCGATCCACAGCGCCAGAAACCCCGCTGCCACGGTCTTGGCCGAAAACAGCAGGGGTTGCACCCAGGCTTTGGGAAACAGGAACATGGGATCGGGCTGCTTTCGTTCAGGCCGCTTGCAACTGGCGCAGCAGGATGCGCGCCACCGCTTCGGAACTGGCCGGGTTCTGCCCGGTCACCAGGTTGCCGTCTTCCAGCGTGAACACGCCCCAATCCGGGCCCTTGCGATAGTCGCCGCCCTGCGCCTTGAATTCATCCTCGATCAGGAAAGGCACGACCTGGGTCAGGCCAACGGCCTCTTCCTCGCTGTTGGAAAAGCCGGTGACGGGGCGGCCGGCCACGATCGGGCGGCCATCGGCACCCTTGACGTGGCGCAGCGCGCCGGGGGCGTGGCACACCAGGCCGAGCGGCTTGCCGGCGCGATCGAAGGCTTCGATCAGGGCGATGGACACCGGGCTTTCCGCCAGATCCCACAGCGGGCCGTGGCCGCCGGGATAGAATACCGCGTCAAAGCCGGCGGCGTCGACATCGGCCAGCGGCGTGGTGTGGGCCAGCGCCTGCTGCGCGGCAGGATCGGCGCGAAAACGCGCGGTGGCCGGCGTCTGGGCATCGGGTTCATCGCTGCGCGGGTCGAGCGGGGGCTGCCCGCCGGCGGGCGAGGCCAGGACGATATCGGCCCCGGCATCCTTGAACACGTAATAGGGCGCGGCAAACTCTTCCAGCCAGAAGCCGGTCTTGTGGCCAGTATTGCCAAGTTCGTCGTGCGAGGTGAGGACCATAAGAATCTTCATGGATTTGCTCCAGAGCGGCTGGCCGATCGAGGCGATCATGCCAGCGAAAGATGGACAGGGACATTCCCCATGATCGCCCGGCTGTAAGGGCAGGCCCCATGGGCGGCCTCCATCAACGCACGAGCGCGTTTTGGATCCATGCCGGGCAAGGATACCGCCAGCGTGATGCCCAGGCCAAAGCCGCCTTCGGGGCGGGGCGCAAGGCCCACCGTGGCGGTGACCCTGGCATCGCCGGGAAGTGGAGGATGATTCTGATTCTTCAGAGTTTTCATCGTGCTGAGGAAACACGCGGCATAGCCGGCGGCAAACAGCTGTTCAGGATTGTTGCCATGGCCGCGCCCGCCCAGTTCGGCGGGAAGATCGAGCCACGCATGCAGCGTGCCATCGCTGGTCGCAACCTGGCCTTCGCGGCCGCCATGCGCGCTGGCGCTGGCCTGATAGAGGCAATCGGTGAGCATGGACGGGTCTCTCAAGCGGCAGAACCGGGCATTGGCCGTTGGCACAGGGCATCTAGGCGCGAAAGCGAGACCACGCCAAGAAGCGTTGTGGCCAACATCCATAAAATCTCTTATGGATCATGCCATGTCGCTCAACCGCCTGCGCGCCTTTGTCGAAGTCTATCGCCAGCGCTCGTTCACCACGGCGGCGCGCAACCTGGGGCTGACCCAGCCGGCCATTTCCCAGCAGATCGCCAGCCTGGAAGAGACCATCGGCCGGCCGCTGTTCGAACGCCACGGGCGCGGAGTGGTGCCCACCGGCACGGCTGACGAGCTGGCATCGGACATTGGCGACCGGCTGGACCAGGCCGAGGCGGCCCTGGCGCAGGCCCGCGCGCGATCGGCCCTGCTCGCCGGGTCGATCCAGATCGTGGGGCATCCCGATTTCCTGTCGGAAGTGGTGGCGCCGCAGCTGGGCACGCTGCTGGAAAGCGGCATTCGCGTGCGCCTGCACGGCGGCACCCGGGGCGAGATCGAGCGCATGCTGATCCATGGCGAGGCAGACCTGGGCGTTTCGGGCTTTCCCGCCGCAGACCGCCGCCTGCGCGGGGAGCACTTGCGCGACGAGGCGACCCGCGCCGTGGCGGCGCCCGCCGTGGTGGCGCGGCTGCGCGCAGCGCTGGCGGCGGGGACCGATCTTGCCACGTTCCTGGCCGGGCTGCCGCTGCTGTCCTATGGCCTCGATTACCCGCTGATCGACAACTGGCTGCGCCACAATGGCCTGAACCCCGAACTGACCACGCCGGCGATGGTCGGGCTGGACGTGCGCAGCCTGCGCGGCCTGCTGATGGGCGGGCATGGCTGGACGGTATTGCCCGAATATCTGTGCCGTGCGCATCTCGAAGCCGGCGACCTGGCCGATATTCCCGGCACCGCCGCCGGGCAGGATCACCTGAGCTATCACCTGCTGTGGTCGCCGGCCGCGCTGCGCCAGCCGCGCGTGGCCCATGTGCGCCATGCGCTGATCTGGCGGCTTTACCAGCAATAGGCGCTTGTCATCCCGGGTGATTGCGCCATGATGCTGCGATCACAGCGGCCATGGCGGGGGCACCATGTTGACGATCCACAGCGACGACCATCGCCTGCATCACGGCGCGGGCGAATTCTATCGCGGGCGGATCGTGCCCTGCTTTGAAATGCCGGCGCGGGTGGAGCAGATCCTGGCCAGCGTGGCCGGGCGCGGGCTGGGCCCGGTGGTGGCGCCGGTGCGGCACGGGCGCGCGCCGGTGGAGCGGGTGCACGCGGCCGACTATGTCGATTTCCTGGCCAGCGCCTGGGACGATTGGTGCGCACTGGGCGAAACCGGTGACGCCTTGCCCTATGCCTGGCCGGCGCGCGACCTGCGTGCAGATCGTGTGCCCGACCACATCGATGGCAAGCTGGGCTTCTACAGCATCGATGCCGCCGTGCCGATCACGGCGGGCACGTGGGCGGCGGTTCAGGCCAGCGCGGATTGCGCGCTGACCGGCGCGGCGGCGGTCCTGGGCGGCGAGCGCGCGGCCTTTGCCCTGTGCCGCCCACCCGGCCACCACGCCGGGCCACGGGCGATGGGCGGCTTTTGCTATCTCAACAATGCCGCGATCGCGGCGCAGGCGATGCGCGACGCCGGCGTGGCCAAAGTGGCGGTGCTCGATATCGACTATCACCACGGCAATGGCACGCAGGCGATCTTCTATGACCGCGCCGACGTGTTCTTCGCCTCGCTCCACGGCGATCCGGCGGTGGAATATCCGTTCTTTGCCGGCTTTGCCGATGAGACCGGCAGCGGCGCCGGCGCGGGGTGCAATCTCAACCTGCCCATGCCCTGGGGCACGGCGGCAGACGCCTATCTGGCCGCGCTCGACAGAGGCTGTGCGGCCATCGCGGCATTCGGCGCGCAGGCGCTGGTGGTCTCGCTGGGGGTGGATACCTTTGCCGGCGATCCGATCAGCCATTTCAAGCTGGCCAGCGCCGATTTCACCCGCATTGGCGCACGGTTGGCGGCGCTGGGCCTGCCCACGCTGTTCGTGATGGAAGGCGGCTATGCCGTGGGCGACATCGGCACCAACGTGGCCAATGTGCTGGAAGGCTTTGCCCATGGCTGACGGGGCCAGCACCGGAGCTGGGCTGCAGGGCCGATTGGGGTTCTGGCACCTCATCGGCTATGGCCTGGCGCTGATCGCGCCATCGGCGCCGCTCAACACGCTGGGCGTGGTCTGGGGCAAGGCGCACGGGCTGATCGCGCTGTCCTATCTTCTGGGCGGGCTGTGCATGGCGTTCACCGCCACCAGCTATGCCGTGATGGTGCGCGAGGTGCGCAACGCAGGATCGCTCTATGGCTTTGCCCGCGCCGCGCTGGGGCCTTTCGCCGGGTTCATGGGCGGCTGGATGATCCTGCTCGATTATCTGCTGATCCCTTCGCTGGTCTATGTGATCATGGCCGTGGCGCTGGGCCAGCTGATGCCAGGGGTGGACCGCGCGGTGTGGATCGTGGCGCTGCTGGCATTCACCACCGCGGTCAACTGGTTCGGCATTCGCTCGACCAGCGTGTTCAATGCGGTGAGCGTGATCAGCCAGATCGCGATCACCGTCGTGCTGGTGGGCGCGGGGATTGCCTTCCTGGGGCCGGAGCAGGCGTTTTCGCCGGCACCGGTCTGGGCTGATCCGCTGCCCTGGCGCGGGGTGCTGGCGGGCACTTCGGTCTGCGTGCTGAGCTTCCTGGGGTTTGATGCCGTCTCGACCCTGGCGGAAGATACCGCCGATCGCAGCGGGCGCACGCTGGGCCGGGCGATATTGGCAGTGCTGGCGCTGGCCACGGTGTTTTTCGGCCTTTCCACCTGGGTGCTGGGCAATGCCATGGTGGGGCGCCACTTTGCCAGCCTGGAGGCGGCGCATTATGATGTGGCGGGCATGCTGCTCGGTGGCTGGGCTAGGCCGGCGCTGGCCTGGTTCACCGCGCTGATGGTGGGCTTTACCAATGCCCTGCCGATGCAGGTGGGCGTGGCGCGCGTGCTCTATGCCATGGGGCGCGATGGCCAGGTGCCCGGCGCCTTTGCCCGGCTGCACCCGCGCCACAACACGCCCTGGGTGGCGATGCTGGCCACGACGGCCCTGTCGCTCGTGGTGGCGCTGGCGTTTCGCGATGCGCTGGATTTCCTGGCGACACTGGTCAACTTTGGCGCGCTGACCGGGTTTGCCCTGCTGCACGTGTGCGTCTTCGTGCATTTCCGCAAGTCGGCGCGGCGCAACCTGGCGCTGCATGTGATCTCGCCCGTGGTCGGCCTGGCGGTGATCGCCGCGATCCTGACGGGCATGGGCGCCTGGGCGCTGCTGCTCGGCTGCGGCTGGCTGGTCTTGGGCCTTGCCTGGTGGCAAGGGGCCGCGCGCCATGCGCCGCCCCCGGCCAGCGATCTGGCCTATTCGGTATAGGCCTTGCGCAGCGCTGTGGCGCGAAGCGAAAAGACCGCCGCGCCTGATCAGGCGCGGGGTTGGAAGGCGATGGTCACCTGCTGCGGGGCGGTGCCATCCAGCGCCGCTGCGCTCGATCCGGTGCCGGTCAGCCCGGGCAGCGCCACGGTGCAGGCTTCCTGCCAGCGGTGCACATCGCACCGCGCGCTGGCGACGGTATCGCTGGCCGCGCCGGCAAGGCGATAGCGCGCGACAAGCTGGCCCTGGCGCACCTTGGCGGTCTGCACGCCGTGGCGGATCATCGCCACCACGGCGAGGTGATCGCCGTGCTGCACCACGCGTGGCGTGGCGACGACCACGCCGGCCGGCGGTGGCGCCAGGCTGACCACCGGCAGGACCGCAGCCGTTTGCGCGGCCACGGGCATGGCGCCGGCACCGAGCAGCAGCGCGGCCAGCGGGAGAAGGGCGGGGTGGGGGCAGCGGGTCGAGGCGTTCATGGCGGGTTCCACGGGGACAGGGGCGATCAGACCGTTTCTTCCAAGCCGGACCGGCCGCGGGAGTCAAATTCGCTAACCACGTTGCAAATGCGCTGCACCGTTGCGGGACAGCGCGGCGGGCAAGTGTTAGGCCGGATGCTCGTCGGTGTCTTCGTCTGCCCAGATCACGTGGGAATCGATTTCCAGCTTGATCAGGCTGCGGATCGCGGCGCTGCGCGCGGCCACTTCCTGGCGTGCCGCCTCGTGCGCCTGGCGGCGGGCGAGCAGGGCATCGGCCAGATCGATCGCGCCCAGTTGCTGCCCGCGTGCGGTGCGCGTTGCGGCCTGCGCGGTGGAGCGGGCCGATGCGGCGATGCCTTCCCATGCGCTGCGGCGGCCGCGGGCATTGGCGAGGTCACCATCGGCCATGGCCTCTACCTCGCGCCGCACATTGGCAAGGTCGAGCAGGCCGGCACTGGCCTGGGCCCCGGCTTCTTCGGCCAGGGCCTTGCGATAGCCGCCACCGAGCGGGATCTGCAGGACCAGGCCGCCACCACGCTCCATCCCGCCGCGTTCGCTGAAGGCGCGAAAGCCCACGCTGGGATCGGCAGTGCGATCGCGCTCGGCCCGGCGGGCCAGAGTGCCGAGCCGCGCCGCCTCGCGATCGGCCGCGCCGATTTCGTGGCTGCGGGCGATCACCAGGTCGCGCAGCGTCGCAAGGTCGTTGGCCGGCGTGGGCACCTCGCCCAGCGCGGGTGGCTGATCGGGCAGGGGCAGATCGGGAAAGTTGGCGGCGAGCAGCGCGCGCGCCTCGTTCATGTCGGCCGCGCTCATCGCCGCAGTGCCCTGGGCCTGGTCGCGCGCGGCGCGGGCCTGGTCCACATCGAGGGCCGCCGCATCGCGCAACTGCTGGCGGCGCGCAACGGCAGCAAGCGCTTCTTCGAGCACGGCAACATTGGCGAGATCGACGCGGTGCAACTCGCCTGCGGTCAGCCAGTCGAACCACAGCTGCGAGAGCAGCAGCGCGGCCTGGTGGCGGCTGTCTTCCATGCGGTTGTGCGCCACGTCCACGCCCAGCACCCCGGCCTCGCGATCGAGCGCGGCCTTGCCGGGCAGGCGGATGGGGCGCAGCACCTGGGTATCGAATTCGGCATAGCGGCGCTCATTGGTCACGTCGCGCGTCTGGATCGTACCGGTCACCAGCACTTCGTGGGTGCCCTTGGCCAGCGCGGTGGCGGCCGCGCGCGCCATAGCCACCCCCAGGCCGGCGGCCGAAACCGTGGGGTGGTTGTCCAGCGCGGCGACCACCACCGCCTCGGGCGGCAGGTTGGGTGGCGGCACCTCGGGCAGCGGCGCGGCACCCGCCACGGTCGGCAGCAAGGCGGCAGGCAACAGGGCGGCGGCGAGCAGAAGAGAAGCCAAGCGGCGCATCAGGCGATCCTGCCGTGGGAATGGAGGGGAACCGCGTGCCAGCGCACCGGGGCGCGGCAGCGGGCTGCGCGCGCGGCATCGACCACGGCGACGCAGCGGTCTTGCGCCACGATCAGCGACAGCGCGGCGCGGCGCAGCAGGCCTTCGACCTGCTCGCCCGTGCCGGCGTCATCGTAATCATGGCCCAGCACCATTTCGTCGGTGCGGTGCACCGGGGCGGCGGCCGCGTCGCGCAGCGCCAGCGCGAGGCCTTCGGCATCGCCGCGCGCGCAGTGGAAGGTGAGCAGCAGATCAGCCATGGTGCGCCTGCGTCGGCAAGTCGGTCTGGTTGTCACGCTCGGCCGCGCTTTCGCCGAAACGGGCGAACAGGATCGGCAGCAGGACGAGCGTGAGCAGGGTGGAAGTGACCAGCCCGCCGATCACCACGATCGCCAGCGGTCGCTGGATTTCCGAGCCTGGCCCGCTGGCAAACAGCAGCGGCACCAGGCCAAAGGCGGTGATGCTGGCAGTCATCAGCACGGGGCGCAGGCGCCGTTCCGCGCCCTGGCGCACCACCTCTGCCATGGGCAGGCCTTCCTCGCGCAGCTGGCGGAAATAGGCGACCAGCACCAGCCCGTTGAGCACGGCGATGCCCAGCAGCGCGATGAACCCGACCGAGGCTGGCACCGAGAGATATTCCCCCGAAAGCCACAGCGACACGATGCCGCCGACCATGGCAAAGGGAATGTTGGCCAGGATCAGCCCCGCAGCCCGCAGCGAGCGCAGCGTGGCCAGGAGCACACCAAAGATCAGCAGCAGCGCCACGGGAATGACCAGCATCAGCCGCGCGGCGGCACGTTGCTGGTTTTCGAACTGGCCGCCCCATTCGATGCGATAGCCTGCGGGCAGGGGCACGGCTCGCGCCACTTGCGCCTTGGCATCCTCGACATAGCCCACCAGGTCGCGTCCCGAGACGAACGCCTGGACCAGGGCAAAGCGAGAGGCGTTTTCATGGTCGAGCTTGACCGGCCCGGCCGTGCGCGAAACCTGCGCCATGTCTGCCACGCGCGCCACGCTGCCTGAGGGCGTGACCATCTGCATGTCGGCAAAGCGGGTGGGATCGCTGCGCAGCGCGTCATCGCCGCGGATCACGATCGGCACGCGCCGCTGCCCTTCGGCGACGATGCCGGCCGGCATGCCTTCCACGCTGGAGCGCAGGGTATCTTCCAGCTGGTCCACCGGCATGCCCAGCCGCCCGGCCGCGACGCGATCGATGTTCAATTGCAGGTAATCGACATTGTCGTTGGCCACGGTCAGCACTTCGGTGGCGCCGCGCACGCCCTTGAGCGTCGTCTGGATGCGTGTGGCCAGATCGGCGAGCACGCGGCTGTCTGGCCCGAAGATCTTCACCGCCAGATCGCCGCGCGCGCCGGTGAGCATTTCGGACACGCGCATTTCGATCGGCTGGGTGAAGGTGGTCTGCACGCCGGGCAGGCCTTCGGTCGCCTTGCGCAGTTCCTCCACCACGAAATCCTTGTTCCCACGCCATTCCGCTTGCGGCTTGAGCACCACGAAACTGTCGGTTTCGTTGAGGCCCATGGGATCGAGGCCGATCTCGTCAGAGCCGGTGCGGGCAATCACGTCGGCCACTTCGGGCACGGTCTTGAGCGCGCGTTCCACCGCCATGTCGATCTGCGTCGATTGCGCCAGGTTGATCGTGGGCAGCTTGGTCAGTTGCACGATGACCGAGCCTTCGTCCATCGTCGGCATGAAGGTCTTGCCCACCGCGCCATAGGCCAGCACTGCCACGGCAAGGCCACCGGCAGACAGGGCATAGACCAGGCCCTTGCGTGCAAAGGCGCCATCAAGCAGGCGGCGATAGCGCGGGCTGAGCCAGCGCATGATCCACGGCTCGCCATGGTGGCCCTTGCCCAGGCCGAAAGAGGCCAGCACCGGCACCAGGGTGAGCGCCAGCAGCAGCGAGCCGACCAGCGCGAACACGATGGTCAGCGCCACCGGGGCAAACAGCTTGCCTTCCAGGCCCTGGAGCGACAGCAGCGGCAGGAACACCAGGGCAATGATCACGATCCCGGCCGAGACCGGCACGATCACGTCGGCCGTGGCGCGGAACACCTGGTTGAGCCGGGGCAGGCCATCGTTGCGGGCCTGGCCCAGCCGCTCCACCACGTTTTCCACCACCACCACCGCGCCATCGACCAGCATGCCGATGGCAATCGCCAGGCCGCCCAGGCTCATCAGGTTGGCCGACAGCCCGAACAGGTGCATGAACAGGAACGTGATCAGCGCGGCCAGTGGCAGCGTGGTGGCCACGATCGCCGCCGCGCGCCAATCGCCCAGGAACAGCACGAGCAGCACGACCACCAGGATCGTCGCCTCGACCAGCGCTTCTTCCACCGTGAACACCGCGCGGCTGACCAGGTCAGAGCGGTCGTAGAACGTGTGGATCGTGGTGCCGGCGGGCAGGGCGTGCTGCAGTTCGGCCAGCCGCGTCTTCACGCCCGCAACCACCTTTTGCGCGTCCGCCCCGCGCAGGGCGATCACCAGCCCTTCGACCGCCTCGGCCTTGCCGCCGCGGGAAACCGCGCCATAGCGGGTCAGGCTGCCGGTGCCGACCTGCGCCACGTCGCCCAGGCGCAGCACGCGCCCCTGCGGATTGGCGATGACCAGCGCGGCCAGGTCTGCCTCGGTCTGGATCGCGCCGACGGTGCGCACGATCAGCGCTTCCTCGCCCGTCACCAGGCGGCCTGCGCCATCATTGCGGTTGCCGCTTTCGATCGCCGCCTTGATCTGCGCGATCGACAGGTGCGCAGCGGCCAGCGCGGTGGGATCGGGGCGCACCTCGAACGTGCGGACAAAGCCGCCCAGCGCATTGACATCGGCGACGCCCGGCACGGTGCGCAGCGCGGGACGGATCGTCCAGTCAAGCAGCTCGCGCTTTTGCTGGAGCGAAAGCGGGCCATCGATGGTGAACATCAAGACGTCGGACAGCGGCGTGGAAATCGGCGCCATGCCGCCGCTGACCGAGGCGGGCAGATCGGCCATGACTCCCGACAGGCGCTCTGCCACCTGGTTGCGCGCCCAGTAGATGTCGGTCCCGTCGACGAAATCGATCGTCACGTCGGCGATCGCGTATTTCGCGGTAGAGCGCAGCACCGCCTGGCCGGGAATGCCCAGCATTTCGGTTTCGATCGGGGTGATCACCCGGCTTTCGACTTCCTCGGGCGTCATCCCCGGCGCCTTGAGGATGATCTTGACCTGGGTTTGCGCGATATTGGGATAGGCATCGACCGGCAGGCCGATGAATGCCCAGGTGCCCAGGATCGCCACGGCCAAGGCCAGCCCGAGCACGAGCAGGCGATAGGAGAGCGAGAGCGCGACCAGCTTGCGCAGCATCGTGCGGGCCTTCTCAGTTCGCTTCGGCCAGCGCCTTCAGGGCGCTGGTGCCATGGACGACGACGGCTTCGCCCGCGCGCACGCCATCCTTGAGGATGACCTGGCCATCGGCCGCGCCCAGGCGGTGCACGGTGCGGCGCTGATAGCCACGCGGGGTGGCGACAAAGACCACCTCGTCCACGCCGATCGTGGTCACCGCGCCTTCGGGCACGGACACGGCCGCGCCGCCTGCCGCGCCCCACACGGTGATTGTGCCGGCGCGCCCGGCGACGATGCCGGGATCGGCGGGCAACTGCGCCTTGAGCGTGGCGGAACGGGTGGCAGGATCGATCGCGTTGCCCACGGCGGTGACTGTGCCGGCCACGCTGCCGCTGCCGCCGGCCACCGGCAGGCGCACCGTCTGGCCCACGCGCACCTGGCCGATCAGCCGCTCGGGCAACTGGGCGGTCGCTTCATAACGGCCGGCAGCATCGATCACGAATGGGGCGGTGGTGCCATCAACCGGCATGCCCGCCTGGATATCGGCCTTGGTCACGCGGCCGGCGATCGGCGCAGTCAGGGTATAGGTGCCGCTGCTGCCCCGCGCGCCGACCAGCGCCAGGATGCGCGCCTTTTCGCTGACGTCGGCGCCGGCCTCGGCCGCGACGGCGCGGGCTTCGTCGGCGCGGGCACCGGCGATGATCCCTTCGCGGCTCAATTGCGCCAGGCGCGCCGCGCTCGATTGCGCCACCCCGGCGCGGGCATGGGCGCGGGCGAGATCGGCCGATAGCGTCATCACGTCGCGGCTGGCCACCACGGCCAGGGCCTGGCCACGCGCCACCGCGTCGCCTTCCACCACCAGGGTGCGCAGCACGGTGCCGGGCAGGGTGGCGGCCACGGCCACGCGGGCATTGGCGGGCGGCGCAATCATCGCCGGCAGATCGGCCAACGGCACCTGGTCGGCCGCGCGCGCCGGGGCGGTGGCAATGCCCAGCGCTGCCGCCTTGGCCGGATCGACCCCGAGCAGGCCATTGGCCGCCGGCGCGCTGGGGGTCGTCTGCGCGGTTTGCGACGTGGCCGGGCCAGGCGCCCGGGTCAGCCACCAGCCCCCCGCCGCCGCCACAGCCAATGCGGCCGTGCCGCCCAGAATCGCCCGTTTCAGTGCCCTGTTCTGCATGGGGCCCGGTTATCGCCCCGGCCTGACGAAAACCTGACGGGGCAGCGTTCGGACGGTGTTTTTCACGCTTCGTCAGGCAAATGCGCGGGAAAGCGCAGGATCAGCGTGCGTGCGGCCGGCTCGGTGACCAGGTCGCCGCCATGGCCGGCCATGATCCGCTCGACGATGCTCAGGCCCAGGCCGGCGCCATCGCGGCTGGCGTGATCGGCGCGGGCATGGCGGCGCGCCAGCCGGGCCAGCGTTTCGGGCGCAAGCCCGGGGCCTTCGTCGGCCACGCGCAGGCAGCGGCCCGGCCCTGCCGCCACCCGCACCAGGCCGCCGGCAGGCGTAACGCGCACGGCGTTCTCCACCAGGTTGCGCAGGGCCGCGGCCACGGCTTCGCGGTGCCCATGCACGGTGGTGGCCGCCATCTCGGCCGGCTCGTCCAGCGCGATTTCGCGCCCCTGGGCGATGATCTGCGGGGCGAGCGTGGCCACAACGTCTTCGGCCACGCCGGCCAGGGTAAAGCTTTGCGTCGGTTGCGGGGTGGCGGCCTCCGCCTCGATCTGGGCCAGCAGCAGCAGCTGTTCGACCAGGCGGCGCATCGCCCCGATCTCGCGCCGCAGGTGGGCGCGGTCCAGCGGCTCGGGGCTGTCGAGCTGCATCGCCATGATCGCCAGCGGGGTGCGCAATTCGTGGGCGACATCGGCGGCAAAGGCTTCGTGCCGGGCGGCGGCATCGTCCAGCCGGGCGAGCAGCGCGTTGATCGAGGTGACGAAAGGCGCCACTTCCACCGGTAGCTCGGCATGGGGCAGGCGCAGTCCGCGCCGCGCCGGGGCATGGGCGATGCTGTGCGCGGTGCGGTCGAGCGGGCCCAGCGCGCGGTTGATCACCCAGCTGGTTGCCAGCAAGGTCGGCACGATCACCACCAGGATCGGCAGCAGCACATGATCGCGCATCTCGCGCCAGGCCGCGCTGGTGTTTGCGCCGGTCAGATCCTGCGGCGTGATGTCGTATTCCCAGAACAGCGCAAAGATCAGCGTGGCCACGGCAAACACGCAGATCACCGCAAGCCCCGCCGAGAGCCGCAGGCGGATCGAGCCGCGCCCCTGGCCCAGCGCGGCGATCATTCCTGCTGGTCCTGCAACAGATAGCCCAGCCCGCGAATGGTGTGGAGCATGCTGCCCAGGCCCTTGTCCTCCAGCCGGCGGCGCAGGCGCGAGGCAGCGGCATCGACCGCGTTGGGCGAGACGGCATCGTCGAAATTGTAGAGCGCGTTCTCGATCTGGCTGCGCCGCACCACGCTGCCGGCGCCGCGCATCAGCAGTTCGAGCAGGTCGGCCTCGCGCCGGGCCAGGTCGAGCCGCTGGCCATCGGCGCTGGCAATGCGGCTGGCGGTGTCAAAGCGCAGTGGGCCCACCTCGATCACCGGATTGGCGCGCGGGCCGGGGCGGCGCAGCAGGGCGCGCAGGCGTGCGGCGATCTCGGCGGTTTCGGCGGGCTTGACCAGATAATCGTCGGCCCCGGCATCGAGGCCACCGATGCGATCATCGAGCCCGCTGCGCGCGGTCAGCACCAAGACCGGCAGGGCCAGCCCCTCGGCCCGGCGCCGTTCCAGCCAGGCACGGCCGTCGCCATCGGGCAGGCCGAGATCGAGCAACAGCGCATCGAACTGCGCGCAGGCCAGCGCGGCATCGGCGTCATCCAGGCTGGTGGCGCGGTCGCAGACGATGCCGGCGCGCGACAGCCCTTCGCCCATCAGCCCCGCCAGCCGCACATTGTCTTCCACGATCAGCACTCGCATGGTTGCCATGTTTAACCATCAGGCGCCGCCAATGCCATGGTCCTGCAACAATTCCCTGCTGGAGCGGGCCGGCAGGGCACATTCCACTCTGCGATTAATCGCGTGGTGCGTATGACCAATTCTTGACGATTCGCCTGCGCAACCTCTAGCGCGCGCGAAGACTTGCTATGCAACCGGAGTGCGTCCCGTTCGCCAAATTGCCGCCTTGCCCTATCGCACCATCGGTGATGGCCTTTCCGCGCCCATCGAAGTGCTCCTTGTCACCTCGCGCGGGACGGGCCGCTGGGTCATTCCCAAAGGCAATTTCGGCAAGAGCGAAGCCGCCCATGCCGCCGCCGCCCGCGAGGCGGAGGAGGAGGCCGGCGTGATCGGGGCGATCTGCCCCGCCGCGCTCGGCCGGTTCGAATACCGCAAGACCCTGCGGTCGGGCGCGTCGGTCATGGTCCAGGTCCAGGTTTTCCCCCTGGCCGTGACCGAGGAACTGCCGCACTGGGCCGAAGGGGAACAACGTACCCGCCAATGGTTTTCGCTTGCTGCCGCTGCCGATGCGGTGGACGAGCCTGACCTGCAGGCATTGATTCGCAGCTTCCGGGCCACGGAATTCCGGGCCCTTGCCACCACCGCACCGCTTGTCCGCCGCTTGGGCAGCGTGAAAGAAAGACTGGGCATGTTTCACTGGTTCCAGAACCTGTTGCCGCGCCAGGGCAACTTCTTCGAACTGTTCGAGGCGCACGGCCAAACCCTGATCGCGGGCAGCAACGCCTTGGCGCGCCTGCTCCAGGGCGGGCCGGGCATGGCCGATCATGTGCGCGAGATTGCCGAGCGCGAGCACGATGCCGACGCCATCACCCGCGAAGTGCTGGTGACTGTGCGCCGCACGTTCCTCACGCCCTTCGATCGTGGCGCGATCACCTCGCTGATCAGCGCGATGGACGATTCGATCGACCAGATGCACCAGACCTCCAACGCCATCTCGCTCTATGAAGTGACCGCGTTCGAGCAGGAAATGGCCGACATGGCCGCGATCATCGTGGAATGCGCGCGCGTCATTGCCGAGGCGCTGCCGCTGCTGCGCTCGATCCACGCCAATGCCGCGCGCCTGCACGAGCTGACCGAGCGGCTGGTGCGCCTCGAAGGCAAGGCCGACGAGATCCACGATGCCGGCCTGTCCAAGGCGTTCAAGGCCCATGGCCAGACCGCGCCGATGCAATTCTTCGTCGCCCGCGAAATCTACAGCCACCTTGAACGCGTGGTCGACCGCTTCGAGGATGTCGCCAACGAGATCGACGGCCTGGTCATCGATCACGCCTAAGGAGCCGGGTTCATGAACCATGTGGCCGTGGCGCTGCCCCTGATCATCGCACTGGTGATCATGGCCTTGGCGTTCGACTTCATCAACGGACTGCACGACGCGGCAAATTCGATTGCCACGGTGGTGTCCACGCGCTTGCTCACGCCGGTGCAGGCCGTGCTGTTTGCCGCGTTCTTCAACTTTGCCGCCTATTTCACCTTCGGCCTGAAAGTGGCCGAAACGGTGGGCAAGGGCATCATCGACAAGGACGTGATCACCCCGCAGGTGATCTTTGGCGCCCTGGTTGGTGCGATGACCTGGAACGTGATCACCTGGTGGCGCGGTATCCCCTCCTCGTCCAGCCACGCCCTGATCGGCGGCCTCTTGGGCGCGGGCACGATGCATGCCGGCACCAGCGCGATCGTGTGGAAGGGCGTGACCTCCACCACGTCTGCCATCGTGCTTTCGCCGGTGGTCGGCCTGGTTGTCTCGATGCTGCTGATGCTCTTGTCGTCGTGGCTCTTCGCCAAGGCTTCGGCGCGCACGGCGGAAAGCTCATTCAAGAAGCTGCACCTCATTTCGGCCGCGGCCTATTCGATCGGCCATGGCGCCAACGACGCGCAAAAGACGATGGGGATCATCGCCGTGCTGCTCTATTCGCAGGGCATGCTGGGCGGCACGTTCCACGTCCCCGGCTGGGTCGTGCTGGCGTGCTATGTCGCCATGGGCCTGGGCACGCTGTCGGGCGGGTGGAAGATCATCGAAACGATGGGCAGCCGCATCACCAAGCTGTCGCACCACCAGGGCTTCTGCGCCTCGGCCGGCGGCTCGATCATGCTGTTTGCCGCCAGCGCCTTCGGCATTCCGGTCTCGACCACCCACACCATCACCGGCTGCGTAGTCGGCGTGGGCGCCGCCCGCCGTGCCTCGGCCGTGCGCTGGAGCGTGGCGCAGCGCGTAGTCGTCGCCTGGCTGGTCACCATTCCGGCATCGGCGCTCGTGGGCGCGGTGTTCTATGAGGTTGCCAAGGTTTTTTGAGAGGTTGAGGAGCCGTCGGTCGCCGGGGGCCATCGGGTACACGAAACAAGGGTAAGGCCATTGCCAGGCCCCCGTTCGTGTTGGCTGCGCTCGCATTGACGCGGCTCGCGCGGTTGCGCTTCAACGCGTATCGATTGCCCCAACGGCAAAATTCTCTTACGGCGCGCGTCAGACCCACCGCACGGTAGCCCCCGCGCGCGCAAATCGAGCCATCGTGTCGCGAGGTTCGACGCGGACCTGTGCAGATGGTGCAACGACCAATATGCTGCCCCAAGGAATCCGCGTGCCAAATTTCGACATTGGGATTGATGGTTACAACTTGGCCATGCAGCGCGGCACTGGCATTGCTACATATGGTCTAAATCTGGCGCGCACGTTGCAGTCGGCCGGCCATTCGATCACTGGAGTCTTTGGTCTTGACGTCGGAGCAGACAGCCGCCTGCGCGAGACGCTGTTCTTCGATCGCGTGGCACAGCCTGCAACTGGCCGTACCGTTTTTGGCGGACGCTGGCGGCGCCGTCTGTCCATGCTGCAGGCAACGCTAGGCACCAGGCTGCAACCGCATGCACTAGAGGTGCCACTAACAGGCCATGTCGACAAGCGGGCCTTCGTCGATCGATTACCACAGTTCGATCGACTGGCCAGCTATGCCGGCCTGTTTCCGATTGCGCAGCGGTATTTCTCGCGCACCGGGCGCTTCCTGCCGCTGCGCATGGCTCATCCGCCCCAGATTATGCACTGGACCTATCCCGTGCCGGTCAGAATCGAGGGCGCGCGCAACATTTATACCGTTCACGATCTGGTACCGATGCGGCTGCCCTACACAACGTTGACCGACAAGCCCCGGTTTGCCGCGCTGCTGCGTCAATGCGTGCATGAGGCTGACCACATCTGCACCGTGTCCGAATTCAGTCGTGCTGACCTGATAGAACAGTTCGCGATAGAGCCGGAGAAAATATCCAACACTTACCAGACATCGTTCATTCCAGACGATATCCTGGGGGAAACTTTTGAAGACAGCGCGCGGCAGGTCAAAGGACTGTTCAACCTTGCCGAGCGAGGGTTCTTCCTGTTCTTTGGGGCGCTTGAGCCCAAGAAGAATCTTGGGCGCTTGATCGAGGCATACCTTGGCCTTAATACCACGATACCGCTGGTACTCGTCGGCGCCCGGGCCTGGTTGAGCGAAGGCGAACTCGCTTTGCTGCCGGAAAACGACCCGCGCATAATTCGTTTGGACTATCTGGGCCGTAATGCCTTGTTGCGGCTGGTAAGGGTTGCGCGGGCCGTGATGTTCCCTTCGATCTTCGAAGGCTTCGGATTGCCTGTGCTCGAAGCGATGCAATTGGGCACGCCGGTATTGACTTCCCAAGCGAGCGCCCTGCCGGAAGTGGCCGGGAATGCGACGCTGATGGTTGATCCGTATAGTGTGCGCGAGATTGCCCAAGGCATTGCACAGTTGGACCAGGATGATGCGCTCAGGGCGCGGCTGAGCCACTCAGGCCCTGCCCAGGCGGCGAAGTTCACGCCGGAACGCTATCTGGAAAGACTTGAGGCCATGTATGTCAAGACGCCGTTGCCACGCCAGTAGGCCGTGCGCCGCTACCGGTGGTGCGTGTCGTCCAGTAGTGCTGGAACCAGTATCCTGTGAAACTCTGACGTGATAGGCCGCGTGCCGTTATGATACCTTCACCCAACGCCCAGCCCAATCCGTCAGTCTCGTCACAGCGCCCATCTTTGCTGGAATGCCTGTCAATCCAGGCGCGCGTCATCGGTGCCGTTATCATGCGGGAACTGCACACTCGCTATGGGCGCGACAATATCGGCTATCTTTGGCTGATTGCCGAACCGCTGATGCTGGGCTCAATCATTTCGCTGCTCCATTCCGGCGGAAGTGACAACGGTATCGATCCCGTGGCTTTCACGGTGACCGGCTATTGCAACTTCATCATGTTCCGCGGGATCGTTAACCGCGCGGAGGGATCGTTGCATGCCAATCTGCCGCTGCTCTACCACCGCATGGTCACGGTCTTCGACATAACGTTCGGGCGGGCCTTGCTGGAGGCGGCGGGTTCGATTTCCGCATTCACCATCTTGCTGACGTTTTGTATCGCGCTGGGCTATACCGATCTGCCGGCGCGGCCTTTGTATCTAGCCATGGGGATGGGCTACATTTTCTGGTTTTCGCTGGCCATAAGCATGATCATTGCCGGTGGAACGCACGAACGCAGTTTCTGTGAACGGCTGGTTCATCCGTTTTCGTACTTCATGATCCCATTATCCGGCGCGTTCTACATGGTGGGCTGGATTCCGGAGAAATACCGGTACTATCTGATGTTCAATCCGTTTCCGCATATGTTTGAAATGATCCGCTACGGTGTTTTTGCCGACGCAAGCATCGAGTATGTCGACATCCCCTACGTCACCGCCTGTTGCGCCGTTTTGACGCTGTTTGGGTTGATTGCGATGAAAACAGTGAAGTCACGCATACACTTGTCCTGATTGGTGCATTTGAAGAGATGTATGAATATGAATAAAGGCGGCTTCTTTGATGTACCTATCGATCAGGCCAGCGGGGAATCCGTTGGGCGGTTGGCGCGTTGGCGCGACGCGGCCTTGGCGTGGCGATGGCCGTTTTTGCTGGTATTCCTGCCAACCCTGATCGTGGCGGCGTACTATTACCTGCTGGCGGCTGATCAATACGAATCCGAGGCGCATTTCATAGTTAGTTCCAGCTCGTCCGAAGGGCTTTCGGGCGGCAGTTTCGGGTCGCTGTTTGGCATTTCGACCGGTGGCAGCGCACAGGGACAGATTTCGGCTGTGACGGACTACCTGCAATCTTCCGAGGCAGTAGGCGCACTGCGGCGAAACATTGACCTGGTGGCCATGTTCAACCGACCAGAAGCGGATACCCTTAGCCGGTTGGGCAACCAATCAAAAAGCCCGGAGGAAATCCTCAAGTATTTTCGCAAGATGGTCAGAGTGCATTATGACCGTGACACTGGTATCACCAGCGTGACGGTTCATGCCTTCCGACCTGATGACGCTCACGTTATTGCCAACCGCCTGCTGCTTTTGGGTGAAGAGCAAGTCAACCGCATGAACCGGCGCCGCTATGACGATGCCGTAGCCGCCGCGAAGAAGCAGGTTGCCTTGGCCGAGCAGCGCGTGGCGTCCATCCAATCCCGAATGACCGGCTATCGCCAAGACGTGCATGACATCAATCCCGAGGTGACGGGCGAGGCGCAGATCCGGTTGGTGTCGGGGCTCAAGGCGCAGCTCGCCTCAGCCGAGGCCTCACTGGCGAGCATGGCAGGCGTGATCTCCCCGGCCAGCCCGCAATACATCGCCACACAGCGTCAAGTAGCGGCACTTCGCAGCCAGATCGGCATGCAATCAGGTCAATTGGCCAGCCGTTCATCTACCGATGTTGCTTCCAATCTTGGAGGGTTCGAGGATCTCAAGGTCCAACAGGAATTCGCCGCGAAAAATTATGAGGCGGCAGCTGCTGCTTTGGTCAAGGCACAGGAGGAAGCCGCGCGGCAACAACTCTACGTCGATCGCGTGGTTGATGCCAATATGCCTGGAGAGGCGTTGTTCCCGCAGCGTGGTCGGATCGTGCTGCTGACGTTCCTCGCCTTGTGCGTTGCCTATGGGATCGGTTGGCTCATCCTCGCCGGTGTGCGCGAGCACGCCGCCTGATTGAGGCAATACCGCCTAGGATTTACCTGGGCGGTATTGCCTCGCATGGCGTGCAAAAAGCCGGCCGCGTGGTGCACCGCTTGCCAGGCTGTTGACAAATTCTACTGCGGCACGACTTTTGCTCCAGCGCCGCAGAAGCTGCCCTATACCAGGCCCTGGCAGCGTTGCTTCGCTTTGAAGGAGGTCCATCTTCGAGCGGCCTCGCGTCGCCACGCGCTTGCACAGGGCAACTGTGGCGTTGCGGAATTTGTCCACGCCGCCGAGGCGCAAGACGGGCATGGTGAATGCCACACGGACCTTTCCAGATGCCGGCTGGCCGGACGCGACGATTATGGCGTCGGCAGAATACCCATGTAGGTTAAGCGGTGATACAAATGGTCTATCGGAACGACGAAATCCGAAAGATGGACTTGTGCACCACCATTGGTAGGTCCGGTCAGAACATTGTAATGCTGGCCGCCCACAGCGGCAAGGTCGAGGTAGAATGGTTCTGCCCATCCGGCCGGCGCAAGGTAGATCACCGTAGTTGAGGGTGCGCAGAACAGACTGTTGGTCATTGCAGCGCCCATTTGTCCGACGACAATCGCGGCTTCCTGAAAGATGCGTACTTGCGCCGAAAAATCGAGCTTTTCGGCTTCCACAAGTTCAAAGCCGCGCACCTGTAGAAACGCCCATAGTTCATCGAAGTTGGTGACAGCGCGGCTATTGGGAGGGCGGCGCGCCACGAAGATGCGGCGGCCGTTATGCCGGCCGAAATCGCCCATCGGACGGCTCGCGCTTTGTTGCAAAAAACGGATGGCGGCCGGGTTCTTGATACGTGGATGAAAGCTCACTGGCGTTGCGTAAAAAAGATTGCGGAATCGGCACGGCAATTCCGGATCGATGAACGCGACGTTGGCAAGGGCATCGATGGTGGCATGGATCGAACTTTTGCGGACCGCATCAATCTTTTCATCAAATGAAGGAAGGACGAACGTGCATTCAACTCCCAGCTTGGCGTTCAATTCCAGCCATGCGCGGGCCCGGGGCAGGTCATCGACCAGCCAATGTCCGTAGTTGAACGAGCCCGCCGAGCCGAGATACAGGCACGGCCCATCAAAGCAGTACTGATCCGGGATGATGCTTGAGTCTTCCAACAGCGGAGAGATGTTGATTGCTGAGCGGTCAGGAAGGCGGAAGCTCTCGTAGACAATCGCGGTCCGGTCATCTTGATGGCAGTAGATTGCCGAGCGATGCACGGTGGCATCGTCGATGCGGACAATGACGCTGGCAGGGCAATGGCAGTGACGTTCAGAGTTGTAGCTGGCAAGCAGGTGTTGCGCCGAGTCGCTGCCGCTATCAACAATCATGTCCTGTTCGGCGGTATGGCGATAGTAGGTAGAAGGATATAGCTCACATATATATGTGATGCCAAAAGAGTCTGCGGGTTTGTTTGCCAGAACATCGTGAAATTCGATGAGCGATCCAGGAATATTGTAAATCTCTTTAAATGCGGATGAAATAAAAAGATTTTCAAAATTAGTCATGCCACATCCAAACCGTCTGAGTTCGTTCTATTTATCTAAATCAGCTTGGTTTTTCGTCAGAACTTCTGATCAATTTGTCAAAGTCTGATTCTATCTTTTTCATGCGATCAGAAAAGGCTTGGTCCTCTTCAGGCGACGGCCGTTTGCCGATATCTTCGTTGAAACGGCGCAATGCGCTTGTCAGCAAGACCGCCAAGCCGACCACAAGAAGAAAATAGAGAGTATAGGACAGCATGGCTAGCCTTCAGCAGTGCGCGACGACGAAGGGGGTGGACGCTAGGCGGCGTGGACAAATTCCACAACGCCACGGTTGCCCTATAAAAGGCCCTGG
>CAYXUN010000065.1:0-21575 GCA_964468165.1 uncultured Novosphingobium sp.
GCCCCGGGGGGGTTGGCCCCCCCGCCAACCACCCCCCCGCACCCCCCCCCCCCCCCGCGCCCCCGTTGCGCCCCGGGGGGGGGCGGGCGGCTTAGAACTTCACGTCACCCAGCACGCCCACGGTGCGCATCGCCTGCGCGGTCAGCCAGGCATTCTGATAGCTGCCGTTGTTGGCGATCGCGGTGACGAAGCGGGTGTTGAACAGGTTGCGGGCAAACACCGCCACGTTCCAGCGCCCATCGGCATCGCGCACGCCGATCTGGCCACCCGCGATGCCATAGCCGCGCTGGAAGGTCAGCGGATCGTTGTTGGCGCTGAAGTTCACCGAACTGCGATAGTTGTAGTTCGCCTTGAGGAAGCCGGTGATCTCGCTGGTCAGCGGCAGGTCATAGCTGGCGTTGAGCGAATAGGTGAACTTGGGGCTGTTGGGCAGCACGTTGCCGGTGTTGTTGAAGAACCGCGTGGCCGGAACCGTGGTGGTCGTGCCGGGGATCGTGGTGCTGACAAAGCAGCCGGGCTGCGTGGGATAGTTGCAGGTGCCGTTGGGGAAATAGGCAAACTTGGCATCGATATAGGCCGCGTTCCCGCTGATCGTCAGGCGATCGGTCGGCCGCGCGGAAAAGTCCATTTCGATGCCGCGCGTGCGCACCTTGCCGGCGTTGGCAATCTGCAGGATCGCCAGGTTGGTGCCGTTGAAGATGAACGGCGTGGAAATCTGCGTCTGGAAATCCTTGATGTCGGTGGTGAAGGCATCGATGTTGAACACCAGGCGGCGGTTGAACCACGCGGTCTTCACGCCAACTTCATAGTTGGTGGGAATTTCCGGGTTGGAAAACAGCGGCTGGCCCAGCAGATAGCCGCTGACCAAGCCGATGCCCGGCCCCTTGTAGCCCCGCGAATAGGTGAAATAGGTCATCACATCGGGGGTGATCTTGTATTCGGTGCCCAGCTTGTAGCTGAAATTGTCCGCCTTGCGGTTGCTGGGATAGGTGGTCTGATCGAACGAAAGCGGCGGAGCACCGGGGAAAGCGTTATCCGTCGGGCTGACCAGCGTGCGGTTGTAGCGGATCATGGTCAGGTCATCGTGGGTATAGCGCCCACCCACGATCAGCTTCCAGTTCGGCGTCAGGTTGATGTTGCCCTGGCCGAACAGGGCATAGTTCAGCGTCTGGATATCGGGCTGCGCCTTGCGGCTATAGACCGCGGTGGACGCCGGCAGGCCCAGTTGCCCCTGCTGCGGATAGGCCGCCTTGAGGTTCTGGTTGAAGTAATAGAGGCCCACCACATAATCGACCAGGCCGCGCTTGGGCGAAGCGAGGCGCAGTTCCTGGGTCAGCTGCTGCTGCGCCTCGTCCGCGCCGTTGACCGGGAAGAACGGCGTATCGGTAAAGCCGGTGTCGGTATTGTCGTGCAGCACCCAGCGGCGGAACGCGGTGATCGAGGTGAGCGTGTAATCGCCGATCGACTTGTCGATCTGCAGCGAACCACCCCACTGCGTCATGTTGAGATAGACCGGCCCGCCCACATTGGTTTCGCGGTTATCCAGGCTGGGCACGATGTTATAGGCGGCCAGGCGCTGCACCACATAGTTGTTGGCCGCCGCGCCCACCGTTCCGATGATCACCGACTGGCAGCAGGCCGAGGAATGGTGGCCCCAATCGAACGCGGCCAGCACCGACAGATCGCTGTCAGGCTTGAACAGCAGCTTGGTGCGGAAGCCGCCCTCGCTTTGCCCGCCCAGCGTCTGGCCCGTGTATACATTGTTGATGAAGCCATCGCGGTGGTTGAAATAGCCGGTGGTGCGCCAGGCGAGGTTTTCGGTTAGCGGCACATTGAGCACGCCTTCCAGCTTGGTCTCGTTGTCGGTGCCGTAAGACGCGCGCGCGCTGCCTTCGAAATTCTGGGTGGGATTGCGGGTGGAGATCGAGACCACGCCGGCCGAACCGCCCTTGCCGAACAGCATGCCCTGCGGGCCGCGCAGCACGTCAACCTGCGCCACATCGGCCAGGTCGCCCGTGCCCATGCCCGGCCGGCCCAGCACCACGCCATCGACCACCACGCTCACGCTCTGCTCCGTGCCGTCGGCAAAGGCAAAGGTGCCCACGCCGCGCACGGCAAAGCCCTCACCGCGCACGCTGTTGGATTCGGCAAACTGCACGCTGGGCGCGAGGAAGCGGATATCCGTGATATTGGTAAGGTTTGCGGCCTTGAGCATGTCGCCGCTGACCGAGCTGACCGCCACCGGCACATCCTGCAGGCGTTCGCTGCGCTTTTGCGCGGTAACGACAATGTCGGTCACGCCGGCAGGCGGCGTGTCTGCAGCAGGCGCAGCCGGCGCGGGCGCCGCGGCCGCAGGGGCAGCGGCGAATGCCGCGCCCGGCATGGCCAAGGCGAGCGCCAGCGCGCCCAGCGAAATCGCTGCGGAAATTTTCGGCCCACACACGGTGGGCATGGCGAAAGTGGTGGTCATGCGTCTGCTCCCATCAGGCATTTTTCTATGTCTGGCATGAGGGAGGCGCATGCGCCGGCCGGGCAGCCTTCGGCCCCGGCAGATTTCGCCCCCATCACACCCTCAACCCGGTTCACCGCGCAAGCTCTGTATGCTGATTCGGAGCTATCCGTCGGATTGAGCATACCGAATGCGGCTATTTCGTAATTTTGTATTTCACGATGACGGCGTTGTCAAACCCTGATCGGCACGGTGTATGCCAGTTTTGGGCGATGTGGCATTTATGTGCACACAACGCGCACGGCATGCCCCGCCTGGCGCGTCAAACGCCTGCCGGGCGACACGCCCACGCCGCACTGTATACGCCGTCAGGCCAGTGCGCGGACGATCAGGAAGAAGATCGAGGGGCACACCAGGCAGCCGATGCCGGTGTGGAATGTCGCGGTCAGCGCGCCATAGGGCACCAGCCGCGCGTCGGTGGCGGCAAGGCCGCCGGCCACGCCGCTGACCGTGCCCATCAGCCCGCCAAAGGCCATGGCGCTGCGCGGATTGTCGAGCCCGATCAGGCGCGCGACCATCGGCGTGAAGGTCATCACCAACACGGCCTTGAGCACGCCGGTGGCGATGGACAGGGCAATTACCGGAGACGAGGCGCCCAGCGCCGCGCCGGTCACCGGCCCGACGATATAGGTGACCGTGCCCGCGCCCAGCGTGGTAAGCGACACGGCATCGCGATAGCCAAAGCTCCAGGCAACGCCCACGCCCACGGCAAAAGGCACGATCGTGCCCAGCGCCAGCGCGATCACGCCCATCAAGCCGGCCTTGCGCGCCTCGATCACGTCAACCTCGAATGCGGTGGCAACGATGGCAAAATCGCGCAGCATCGCCCCGCCCATCAAGGCCAGGCCAGCCAGGCCCGGCACATCGGCCAGCCCCTTCTTGCCGCCGGTCAGCACCCCGCCCCACCAGGCCAGGGCCAGCGCGGCCAGGATGGCAATGGCACTGGCATGGATGCGCCCGCCGGTGAGATGGCGGGAAATCGCCGTGCTCGCCAGCATCAGCCCGCCGACCACGGCAAAGGCCAGCACCAGGCCCTGATCGGCCAGGATCTTTTGCACGATCTCACCCATGGCGGCCGCCCATCACCCGGCCCAGCACCGCCACCAGGGCGAAGCACAGCGTGACCGCGCTGATCCCGGCGATCACCACCATCGGTCCGCCTTCCAGCGCCGCCAGCACATTCTGCTGCGCGGCCATGGCGACCACGATGGGGATATACATCAGGCCCCAGAATTCCACGCCCAGGCGCAGGCCCGGCGTCAACTTGCCACGGCGCGCCAGCCAGGCCTTGGCCGCGATCAGCAGCAGCATGGCCAGGCCCACCCCGCCGACATTGGCCTTCACATGCAGGACATGGCCCAGCAATTCCCCCAGCGCCGCCCCCAGGAGCGTGCACAGCGCCAGCAGCGCCGTCCCATAAATCGCCATCGCCTTGCCCTCTCCCGATTATCGTTTTTTTAAAACAACGGCTTGTGTTTGCCGTCAGCCCCCGCCCAGTTCCTCGCGCTTGGCGGTAAAGCGCTCCAGCGCGATCGAGGCGTTGAACATGTGCGCGCGCATGCAGCGCGCGGCTTCCTCGCCATCGCCGCGCATGATCGCGGCCACCACGTCGCCATGCTCTGCGCGCGAGCGCACCGGGCGGCCGGTTTCGCGCAGCTGGGTGCGGCGGAACGCAGCCATGCGATCGCGCAGGGCCATGGCCTGTTCGGCGATGAAGGCATTGTGCGTGCCTTCATAGATCACCTGGTGGAACGACCAGTTCAGGCGGTCGTAGGCATCGAGATCGCCCGCCTCCACCATCGCCAGCGAATCCTCGTGCAGCTGGGCCAGGCGGCTGCGCTCCATCGGGTTCATGCGATAGGCCGCCAGGCGCACGCACATCGCCTCGATCTCGGCGCTCATCTCGAACATGTCGATGATGCGCTGGGTGGTAAAGCCCGAGACCACCGCGCCGCGCCGCGGCCGCATTTCCACCAGGCCGACGGCCGCCAGCTGGCGGATCGCCTCGCGCACCGGCGTGCGCGACGCGCCAAAGCGGTCGCCGATCTGCTGCTCGTCCAGCGTGGCGCCGGGCACCAGGCTGCCGGCGGTGATCTCGTCAGCCAGGGCAATGCGGATCCGCTCGGAAAGGAGCAGGCCGGGCGCGTCGTCGGCGGGGTTCATCGGATTATCCTGCATGCGCAAATTTTCTCCACAACACATCTTGCATACACTAGAAGCCTATTCAACCATCATGTATGTGCCACAAAGCACACCGAGCCCCCGCCGGGACATGAACCGGCCGCGGCGCCGATATCGCGGACACACAAAGGGATG
This sequence comes from uncultured Novosphingobium sp., assembly GCA_964468165.1. GTDB lineage: Bacteria > Pseudomonadota > Alphaproteobacteria > Sphingomonadales > Sphingomonadaceae > Novosphingobium. The sequence continues at coordinate 4,826 of CAYXUN010000065.1, forward strand.
AGCATGGAGCAGGACCTTTTCACCACTTTCCAGGCCCGTGCGCTGGATGCCCCCGATACGCCATTCCTGATCCTGCCCGATCTTTCGACGATCACCTATGGCGCCGCGCTGGCGCGTTGTGGACAGATGGCCGGCCTGTTCCGTGCCGCCGGGGTGCAGCCGGGTGACCGGCTGGCCGTGCAGGTGGAAAAGAGCCCCACCGCCCTGCTCACCTACCTCGCCGCACAGGCGATCGGCGCGGTCTATCTGCCGCTCAACACCGCCTACACCGCAGCCGAGGTGCGCTATTTCCTGGCCGATGCGCGGCCGGCGCTGTTCATCCACCGCCCGCAGGACGATGCTGCGATGGCCGCGCTGTGCGCCGAAATCGGCGTCCCCGCGCGGCTGACCTTGGGTGCCGACGAGGATGGCACGCTGGCTGCCGGCCTTGTCGACCACGCGCCCGATCTGGCCGCGCATGCCGCCAGCGCGCACGATCTTGCCGCGATCCTCTACACCTCGGGCACCACCGGGCGCTCGAAAGGGGCGATGCTCACGCGCGCCAACCTTGCCTCCAATGCCTTCACGCTCAAGGATTACTGGCGCTTTTCGCAAAGCGACGTGCTGCTGCACGCCCTGCCGATCTTCCACACCCACGGCCTGTTCGTGGCCACCAACATCACCATCGCGGCAGGCAGCGCGATGATCCTGTGCCCCCGGTTCGATGTGGCCGAGCTGATCCGCCTGATGCCGCGCGCCAGCGTGCTGATGGGGGTGCCCACGTTCTATTCGCGGCTGCTGGCAGAGCCGGCCTTCACCCACGATCTGGTGGCGCACATGCGCCTGTTCGTGTCCGGCTCGGCGCCGCTATCGGCCGAAACGCACAAGGAATTTTCCGCGCGCACCGGCCATGCCATCCTCGAACGCTATGGCATGACCGAAACCAACATGAACACCTCCAACCCCTATGACGGGCCGCGCATTCCCGGCAGTGTCGGCCTGCCGCTGCCCGGCGTGGAACTGCGCATCACCGATGCCGAAACCGGCGCCGTGCTGCCCCAGGGCGCGGTCGGCGGGATCGAGGTGCGCGGCCCCAACGTGTTCAAGGGCTATTGGCAGATGCCCGAAAAGACCGCCGAGGAACTGCGCCCCGATGGCTTCTTCATCACCGGTGACATGGGCGTGATCGATCCCGCCGGCTATGTTGCGATCGTCGGCCGCGCCAAGGATCTGATCATCTGCGGCGGGTTCAACGTCTATCCCGCCGAAGTGGAAGCACTGATCGATGCCATACCCGGCATCGCCGAAAGCGCGGTGATCGGCGTGCCCCACCCCGACATGGGCGAAGGCGTGGTGGCGGTGGTCCAGGCGCGCGATGCAGCGCTGGACGAAGCGGCCGTGCTGGGCGCGCTGCAGGGGCAGCTCGCTCGCTTCAAGCAGCCGCGCCGCGTGGTGTTCGTGCCCGAACTGCCGCGCAACACCATGGGCAAGATCCAGAAAAAGGCCCTGCGCGAAACCTATGCCACCCTCTTTGCCGCCAAGGTGAACTGAGCCATGCGCCCCATCACGATCGATCGCCGCCAGGCGCTGGGCCTGATCGGCGCCGGCGCACTGCTTGCGCCGCCCTTTGCGCCGGCCCTCGCCCGCACTCCCCTGGCCGATGATGGGCTGACCATCGCCACCGACAGCGGCCTGGTGCGCGGCCAGATGGCCGGCGGCGTGCGGGTGTTCACCGGCATCCCCTATGGCCAGGCCGCCCGCTTTGCCGCGCCGCGCCCGGCGCCGCGCTGGGCCGGGGTGCGCGATGCCACAGCGCCGGCGCCGGTCTGCCCGCAAAAGCCGGGCATGACGCCCTTTGCCGGCACGATGACCGAGGATTGCCTGGCGCTCAACATCTGGGCACCGGCCATGCCGGGGCGCCATCCCGTGCTGGTCTATATCCATGGCGGCGGCAACGAAGGCGGCTGGAGCGGCGAGGCGCTGACCGCAGGGGATCGCTTTGCCGCCGATGGTGTGGTGGCGGTGACCGTCAACTATCGCGTCGGCGCCCTGGGCTTCCTCGAAACCGGCGAAGCCCTGGGCGGCGCTTATGCCGGCAGCGGCAACAACGGCATGCGCGATCTGGTGCTGGCGCTGCGCTGGATCAGGGCCAATATCGCCGCGTTCGGCGGCGATCCGGCGCGCGTGACGATCGCGGGCGAATCCGCCGGCGGCAAGAACGTCGGCACGCTGATGGGCATGCCCATGGCCGATGGCCTCTATGCCCGCGCCGCGATCTTCAGCGGCGGCGGACAGACCGTGCACACCCTGGCCGAAGCCCAGGAATTTGCCCGCCTGTTCGTGACCAAGCTCGGCGGTGCCGATCGCCTGCTGACCGCCACGACCGACCAGTTGCTGACCGCGCAAGCCGCGGCGCGATCGGCCTGGCCGCGCAACTTCCCGTTCCGCCCGGTGGTGGATGGCGCGGCGCTGCCGCTGGTGCCGCTTGCCCGTCTGCGCGCCGGCAAGGCGCCGCGCGTGCCGCTGCTGATCGGCAGCAATGCCGATGAAAGCCGCCTGTTCCTCAATGCCGAACAGGCCGCCGGGCCGATCCAGCCCCAGGCACTGTCCAATGCCACGGTCGCAGAGATGGTGGCGCGCGACGCTGCCTATGCCCAGGCTTTTCTCGATCTTTCCACGGCAGAGCGGCACTGGCGCCTGATCACGGCCGAGGAATATGGCATGCCGTGCCTGCGCCTGGCGCTGGCCCATGCGCAAAGTGGCGCGCCGGTGTGGCGCTATCGCCTGGCGTTTCCGGCGCCCGGCGGGCCGTTCAAGGGCCACAGCCCCCACGTGCTCGATCTGCCGTTCACGTTCGATCACCTGACATCGCCAGGCATGGCGCAGTTCTTTGGCCTCTCGGCCGCCGAGCAGCCGCTCGCCGATGGCATGCACGGGGCGATGGTGCGCTTTGCGCAGGGACAGGCACCGGCCGGTCCAGGGCTGCCCGCCTGGCACGGCTATGACGCCAGCGCACACGCCACCATGGTGCTGGACCGCACGCCGGCCCTGGTGAGCGATCCCGATGGCGTGGAACGGAAAATCTGGGGCGAATAAGCGCACTCCGGCAGCGCCGCGATGGCGCTGCCGGGGTATCGTCTGGACGGTGGCTTAGAAGTTCATGGCAAGGTTGAGGCCGAACGACCGCACCGAATCCAGCCCGAACTGCTGGGTGTAGGACAGCTTCGGCGTAGCCTGGCCGCGCGCATTGCGGGCATTGGCATCGCCCGAATCCACGCCGATCGAGGTCGGGTTGATCTCGTTCGTGCAGTTCTTGCAGAACACCGAGATTTCCACGCGGTTGGACAGTTTGGCACCGATGCTGGCACCGAACACGTCGATCGCGTCCACCGTGGCGCCGGGCGCCTGGTTGATGGTGTAGTTGATCGACGAGCGATGATACCAGTTGCCCTGGATGAACGGCTTGACCGCGCCTTCCGCCGGCACTTCATAGCGCGCCAGCATGCTGGAGGTGAAGCGCGGCGCGGCCGGCAACGTCAGGCCTGCTGCATTGAACGTGGGCTGGGTGGCAGAGCATCCATAGGTGGTCTGCGTGGGATAGCATTGCGCACCGGGAAAGCTGTCGAACTTGGAAGACAGCAGCGAGGCCGAACTCGTCAGCGTGAAGCCGGTGAACGGCGCCACGATGACCATCGCCTCGATCCCCTTCGAGGTAACGCTGGCGGCGTTCTGCACCTGGAAGGTCGCCAGCGTGGCGTCGAACGACTGCACCTGGAAATCGTCGAACTTGGTGTGGAAGGCTGACAGGTTGACGGTCAGCTTGCGGTTGAAGAAGCTTGATTTCACGCCGATTTCGGCCGTGCGCGAGGTTTCCGGGCGCACCACCACATTGGCGGTCGCGGTCGGGAACGTATCGTTGAAGCCCGGCCCCTTGTAGCCGCGACCATAGAAGCCATAGAACATGATCGCGGGCGTCGCCTGGAATTGTGCCCCGGCCTTCCAGCTGAAATCGGTGTTGGCGTAGCTGGACGAGAATACCCCGCGCGGGCCGCCCAGCGCCTGGAAATAGTTCAGCTGGTTCTGCGACAGGACCAGGTCGATCTTGTCGTGCGTGACGCGGCCACCGGCGATCAGTTGCAGGCCATCGACCACCTTGTAGGTCAACTGGCCGAAGCCGGCATAGCTTTGCGTATTCTGCACATAGTTGCGATCGCTGCCCAGCTGCGCCACGTTGGAGCGCGCGCACGTCGGCGGGTTGGCGCCAGGAACGGCAACCGCCCCCACGCAGAAGGGATAGCCGCGCACGGCAGCGTCCGGCAGGTAGCTGTTACCGGCGAGCTGGCGCGCCAGATCGAGCTTGGACTTGAACCAATAGAGACCAACCTGGCCGCTCAAGCGGTTTTCGGCCGGAAGCGCCACGCGCAATTCGTTGGAATATTGGTCATAGCGCGATTGCGAGGCATTGGTGTTCAAGCCGTTGCCGGGCAGGTAATCGCCGTCAACCGCCTGGTTCTGGGTATAGAACCGCCAGGCGAACAGGTTGCTGATCTCGATGCCCGAAGCCAGGCGATACGATAGCTGGCCCTGCGCGCCGCCAGTCTTGATGTCGCGGAACTGGCTGGCTTCGCCCCCGAACAGGAAATTGCGGCTGCCCGGCGTGATCCCGACCGAGTTCAGCGACGGCAGGTTGACGCTGGCCACGTCGACCTGGCGATAGGTGTTGTCGAAGATCCCGGCGATGCCGTGGTTTTCGTTGTAATCGCCAATGGCATAGAACGAGAGCTGGTCGGTCAGCTCGGCCAGGTACTTGCCCTTGAAGGAAAAGCTGGTGGCATTGAGATCGTGCCGCGAGCCGGGGGCATAGGCGCCGACATGGGTGGTGGCCGGTTCCTGATAGGAATAGAGGCCGCTCAAGCGCAGCGCCGAATTGGCGGTCACCGGGATGTTCAGCGTCTCGCGCGCGATCACGCCAAAGGCATTGCCGGATTCAGAGGGCTTGTCGCGGCTGAGCAGTTCGAGATTGGCCGAGCTGGAATAGTCACCCAGCTTGGGCCGCGCGGTGACGATGTTGAGCAGGCCGGCCGAGGCGTTCTTGCCAAACAGCAGGCCTTGCGGGCCATTGAGCACTTCGACGCGGGCCAGATCGTTGAGCAGCGGGCTGTTGAGCACGGGGCGGCCCAGGTTCACGTCGTCAATGGCGATGGCCACGCTGCTGTCGATCGTGCCGGCAAAGGCCAGCGTGCCGATGCCGCGCACGGCAAAGGAATTGTCCACGCCCACCTGCAGCGAGGGCGCCGCGCGGGCAATCTGGGTCAGGTCGTTGAGGTTCTGCGACGCCAGCGCATCCTTGGTCAGCGCCGTCACGCTGACCGGCACGCGCTGCAGGCTTTCGCTGCGGCGCTGCGCGGTAACGATGATCTCACCATTCTGCGCGGCATCGCCACCGGCGTCAGCAGTGCCCGTGGCCTGGGCCAGGGCCGCCGGTGCAGCCAGCATCGATGCCGACAGCAGAGCCGCGATGGTAAGTGTGCGCACAGGTTCCTCCCTCATTCCTTTGGCCACACATTTTGGCCTTACCAATATCCTTGGCGTGGTTTTCAGGAGAACGGAAATCAATTGATTTTATGATTATCCATTTATCTCATGCATGGTCTAGCCTCGAAATCGGCGCCGCCGAAGCCGGACAGCTGGCGAGAATGCTGGCATATGCCGCAGCGGACCGGGGAAGGCACCGTGTCACGCCAGCCATCTGGCTTAACACATCAGCAAAACAGGTCAGGCAGCTGGAAATACCAATTTCCCGTGCTCCTGCCGTTCGGGCGCCAACAGCGCATGCATCGCGCCGCTGGCATTGACCACGCGATGGCGGGCATAGGCGTTGTGGTTGGCCTCCACGCTGGCAAGATCGTAGAGGTAGTTGACCATCAGCCCCAGCGATTGCTTCATCCCGCGCGGGCTGGTGTCGGCCAGCCAGCACAGCCGCTCCACCCGCGCGCCATTGCCGACATGAAACCGCGCCACCGGATCGCGCAGCCGCCCGCGCCCATCGCGCTCGGCCAGCAGATAGCGCGCGCCCAGCCGCATCAGCGCGTGGCGGCGGGGATCATCCCCCGCCCAGTTGGCATCGGGCGCGCCCTGGGCCAGGGCCTGCCCGGCGGCCACATCACCCTTGGCCGCCGCATCCCTGAGCCAGCGGGCAAAGCCGGGGATAGGCGACAGCGTCACATAGCTTTCAAGGCCGGGAAACTCGGCGCCGAGATCCTCGACCACCTGCTTGATCAGGAACTGGCCAAAGCTGATCCCGGCCAGGCCTGCCTGGCAATTGGATATCGAATAGAACACCGCCACGCGCGCGGCCTGGGGATCGAGCACGGCACGATCCTGCGCCAACAGCGCACCGACCGAATCCGGCACCTGCGCGCACAGCGCCACCTCCACGAAGATCAGCGGCTCGTCGCCAAGCGCGGGATGGAAAAAGCCATAGCAGCGCCGATCGGCCGGCAGCAGGCGGGCGCGCAGATCGTCCCAGGTGGCGATGGAATGGACCGCCTCATAGCGGATGATCCGCTCCAGGAGATCGGCCGGGCTGCTCCAGTCGATGCGCCGCAGCACCAGGAACCCGCGGTTGAACCACGAGCGCAGCAGATGCACGAGATCGTCTTCCAGCGGCGCCAGCATCGGGTCTTGCGGCAGGTGGCGCAGCAGATCGGCCCGCATCGCCACCAGCGCCGCCGTACCGGCCGGTGCCTGGTTCAGCCGGCGCAAGACCTCCTGGCGCGGCGCCTCTGCCGCGCGGGTCACGGCCGAAAGGCGCGCCGGGCCGGGATCGGCATCATGCGCATCGAGCGCGGCGCGAATCGCCTGGGGATCGGGAGCAAACCGCATGGCCAGGGCGCGCAGGAACGCGTGCCGCCCGGCATCGTCGCACGCGGCATAATCGGCAAGGATGCCAGCCGCCAGATGCACGCCCGAAGACTTGCTGCGCTCTTCCAGCAAAGCGGCGGCGCGATCGATCAGGGGCGCATCGGGTGGCACCGCTGCCACGCCCGGCGCGCCCTTGGCGGCGGCCGGCCGGCGCCAGCGTTGAAACAGGCTTTCGAGAATGTCGCGGGCAAGGCGCGAGCGGTCGAGCGGCATGGCGCGTGATTCTCCCAAGGCCGATATCAGGCCTTTGGATATACACTACAGCACAAAATCACACCACCGCATACACAATAGGCGCTATTTAATGTTCCTGCATATGGTCACGCAACCTCGATGACCATGGCGATACCCTGCCCGCCGCCGATGCACATGGTGACCAGCGCGCGCCGGCCGCCGATGCGGCGCAATTCGTGCGCGGCCTTGACCACCAGGATCGCGCCGGTGGCGCCCACCGGATGGCCCAGGGCAATGCCGCTGCCATTGGGATTGACCCGCTCGGGATCGAAACCCAGCGCGCGCGATACGGCGAGCGCCTGCGCGGCAAAGGCCTCGTTCGCCTCGATCACATCGATATCGGCCAAGGTCAGCCCGGCCCGCGCCAGGGCGATGGGCACGGCCTTGACCGGGCCGATGCCCATATAGGCCGGCTCCACCCCGGCGTGGCCCCAGCTGACGATGCGTGCCAGCGGCGCCAGGCCGCGCTGCTCTGCCACGCTACGCCGCGCCAGGACCATCGCCGCCGCGCCGTCGTTGATGCCGCTGGCATTGGCCGCAGTGACGGTGCCATCCTTGCGGAACGCCGGCTTCATGCCGGCCAGCGCCTCGGCCGTGGTGCCGGCGCGCGGGTGCTCGTCAGTGTCGAACACCGTGGTGCCCTTGCGCGTGACCAGCTCGATCGGCAGGATCTGCCCGGCAAAGCGGCCTTCGGCAATCGCGCGCAGCGCGCGGGCATGGCCTTCCGCTGCCAGTGCATCCTGATCGGCGCGGGAAATGCCGTGGCGCGCCGCCACGTTTTCGGCCGTGATCCCCATGTGGCAGCCATCGAGCGGATCGGACAGCGTTTCCACCAGGGCATCGACCAGCGTGGCATTGCCCATCTTGCGGCCCCAGCGCTGGCCGTGATCGTGATAGGGCGTGTTCGACATGCTTTCCGCGCCGCCCGCCAGGGTGATGTCCGCCTCGCCCAACTGCATCATCTGCGCGGCCGAAATGATCGCCTGCAGCCCCGATCCGCACAGGCGGTTGACCGTCAGGGCCGGCACCTCCACCGGCACCCCGGCCTTGAGCGCGGCCGCGCGCGCCAGATAGGCATCCTTGCCGCTTGACGGGATCACCTGCCCCATCACCACGTGCTCCACGTCCTGCGGCGCCAGCCCCGCCCGGCGCACCGCTTCGGCCATCACCCGCGCGCCCAGCTCTGCCGCGGCAAAGCCTTTCAGCGCGCCGCCGAAATCGCCGATGGCAGTGCGCACCGGGCCAAGGATCATGATGTCGTCGGGCTTGTCGGTCATGGTCGTGATGGTCCTTGGGGGTCAGGCCAGCGCGGCCCGCTTGGCGGCAGTGGCGGCCAGCACGGGCGCCGGATCAAAGTAATAGGGAATGATCGCGCAGGCCTTGCCATCGCGAAAGCGGAACACCTCGCACAGCTCGGCCGGCGCGAGGGCGGGATCGGCAAAGCGCAACGACAGCAGCGTCACCGCGTGGTCGACGCCGGCGGTGGTTTCCACCCGGTCCATCGCCACCACGTCCATCAGGCCCATCACCTTGGCAAACAGGTCCTGCAGGCCCTGCACGCCGTGATAGGTGCCGGCCATCGGCAGGCCATCGGCCTCCACCACCACGAAATCGTCGGTCAGCCGTTCGGCCACAGCATCCCATTGCCCGGTGGCGGTCAGGCCATAAAGTTCATCGACAAAGGCGATCATCTGGGCAGGCGTCATGGCCGGCGTTCCTCTTCCCGCTGGGTATTGCGCCATCATCGCCCCGCCCCGGCGCCACGCCACCTAGCGAAAAAGCTAGAGCGTCCCGGCCGGCCAAGCGCCTATCACGCACAGACAAGATCGAACGTTCAAGAACACACGCGGGAAGACGGATGCCTGATCACACGCCCCCTGCTGCGCCCACCGCAGCTGCCCTGCCCACCACCGTGCGGCATATCGTCTTGCGCCGTCGGCCGGTGGGCGTGCCCACGCCCGATTGCTTTGCCCTGGTGGAAACACCCATGCCCGTGCTGGACGATGGCCAGATGCTGGTGCGCATGCGCGTCGGCTCGGTCGATCCGGCAATCCGCGGCTTCCTCGACGATCGCCCATCCTACCTGCCGCCGGTGGCGATCGATGCGCCGGTCACCGGCATGTCGCTGGGCGAGGTGGTGGCCAGCCGCCACGCCGATTGGCCGGTGGGCACGCTGGTGCGCGTGCTCGGCACCTGGTCGGATCACTATGTCATCACGCCCGATGCGCTGGGGCTGGAACGCGTCATGCCCCAGCCAGGCGTGCCGCTGCGGGCCTATATGGGCGCGCTCGGGCCTGTCGGGCTGACGGCGTGGGTCGGCCTTGTCGCCGTGGGCCAGGCGCGGCCGGGCGATACCGTGCTGGTCAGCGCCGCGGCCGGCGCCACCGGCAGCACAGTGGTGCAGCTGGCGCGCGCCATGGGTTGCCGCGTGGTGGGCCTTGCTGGTGGGGCAGACAAGGCCGCGCTGGTGCAGCGCCTGGGCGCAGACGCCGCAGTCGACCACCGCGTGGCGCCAGAGGCGCTGGCCGCCGCGCTCGATGCCGCAGCGCCGCAGGGCATCGATGTCTATTTCGACAATGTCGGCGGCCCGCTGCTCGATCTGGTCCTGCCGCGCATGCGCGAAGGCGGGCGCATCGCGCTGTGCGGGATGATCGCCCAATACAACCACGCCGATCATCCCCACGGCGTCACGCAACTGTGGCAACTGGTGGTCAAGCGGCTGACCTTGCGTGGTTTCCTCACCTATGACCACGCCGATCGCCTGGCCGAGGCGCAGGCCATGCTCGATGATCTGCACGGCAAGGGCCAGCTCGTGCCGCTGGAAAACGTCCACCACGGCTTCGCCAGCCTGCCCGGCGCATTCATCGCCTTGATGCAGGGGCAAACCACCGGCAAGACGCTGGTGGAAATCTGACCAACCGACCACAGACAAGGAGCGACGCACCGTGGAAGAGCAAGTCTGGCACCCGATCGGCAGCGCAGACCATATCGCCGAAGGACAAGCCAGCGTGCACGCGGTCGGCGGCTGGCAGGTGCTGTTGACGCGCCATGAAGACACGATCGTGGCCGTCAACGACCGCTGCACCCACGCCGCCGCGCGCCTTTCCACCGGCCGCATCCGCCGCGGCGCGCTGATGTGCCCCCTGCACGGCGCACGATTCGACCTGGCGGATGGCCACTGCATCGGCGGTGCCTATCCATCCCTGCGCCGCTTCCCCGTGCGCGAAAGCGATGGCGTGGTGGAAGTGGCCGTGCCCGCAGCACCGCCGGGCATGGATGAAATGCCGGTCGATCATTGAGGCCGCAGCGTTCGGGCATTGAGCCCGAACGCCACGCCGAGCGATCAGGCCGCCAACACCCCATGCCGCCGGCCAAAGGCGTGGAACAGATCGGGCCAGGCATGCGCCGGCACGGTTTGCGGCAGGCGCGCGCCAAAGCCGTGGCCGCCCTGGTCGAAGCCGTGGAATTCGCACGGGCGCGCCTTGGCGAGCAGCGCCTGGTACATCGTCAGGCTGTTCTGGATCGGCACCAGGCCATCGTCGGATGCAGCGGTCAGGAACGTGGGCGGGGTGTCCGCGCCAACCCGCTGTTCCACCGAGCCCGCGCGCGCGGCCGCTGCCGGGGCGCCGGGGCCCAGCAGGTTGTCGCGCGAACCGGCGTGGACGAACGCCTCGCTCAAGGTGATCACCGGATAGATCAGCCCGGCAAGGTCGGGCCGCGCCGAAAGCGCGTCGGCCGCGTCGCGCGGGGCATAGGTCTTCTCGGCAAAGCGCGTCGCCAGGCTGCCGGCCAGGTGCCCGCCGGCCGAAAAGCCCAGCACCGCCACCCGCGCCGGATCGATGCCGAATTCGCCGGCGCGATGGCGCACCAGGCGGATCGCACGCTGCATATCCTGCAAGGGCACCAGGCCGCGATCGCCCCAGCCCTCGCCCGGCAGGCGGTAATAGAGGATGAAGCAGGTCACCCCGCGCTGGGTCAGCCAGTTGGCCTGCTCTTCCCCCTCGTTGTCGATCGAGAGGAAGCCATAGCCGCCGCCCGGCACCAGGATCACGGCCGAGCCATCCTGATAGGCGGGCCGGCGCACCTCGATCGTGGGCGTGGCCACGCCATAGAGCCAGCGATCGTCGAACGCGGCGTCCTGGCTGCGCTGCTCGATCCGGCGCTTGGGCAACGTGGCCGGCGCACCTGGCGCGGCACCGGGCCACAGCGCAATCGACGGGCCGCCATACTGGATCGCCGTGGGGCCGGCGCTCGCCTTGGGGCTGGCGGCGGCAAGGGCGCCGAGCGTGGCGAAGCCGCCCAGCAGGGCACGGCGCGAGGGCGCGATCGTGGTCGTCATCAGGCGCTTCCTTCGCTCAGGCCAGGCGGTTGGTGCGGATGACTTCGCGATACCAGTCCGCGCTCATCTTGGGCGTGCGCTTCTGCGTGGCGAAATCGACGTGGTGGATGCCGAACAGCTTGGTATAGCCATCCTCCCACTCGAAATTGTCCATCAGGCTCCACAGGAAATAGCCCTTGACCGGCAGCCCCTCGCGCGTGGCGCGCTGCAGGTGGGTGAGGTAATTGCGCAGGTACATCACGCGGTCGGCATCATAGACCTTGCCGTCGGCGGCCACGGCATCATCGGCCGAACAGCCGTTTTCCGAGATATACAGCGCCTTGGGCTTCCACAGCTCGTTGATGGCGCGCAGCCCCCAATACATAACCTCGGGCGTGACATAGAGCCACGGCGAGGCCATGCGCGGCGACTGCGGCAGGTGCGGCAGGATGTCATAGCCGCCGGGCTTGCTGGCATCGGCGCGCACGGTGTTGCCGGTGTAGATGTTGACCGAGACGAAATCGAGCGGGCTGCCGATCGCGGCCATGTCGCCGGCCTGGACCTTGGGCGCATCCTTGCCCTGCGCGGCCAGATAGCTGTCGATATAGCGGCCTTCCATGATCGCAGTCAGGAACATGGCGTTTTCCTCGCGCACCGCGCGCTTGACCGCGTCGATATGCTCTGCCGTTTCCAGCGCGGGCACGAAGATCGTGGCATTGTCCGCCAGGCCCACTTGCGTGCCGGGGCGGGCATGGGCGCGGATCGCCTGCACGCCCAGGCCATGGGCCAGCACGCCGTGGTGACGCACCTGGTTGACTTGCGCCATCGGCAGCTTGAGGCCGGGTGCCTTGCCCCCGGTCATGTAGCTGAGGTCGGTAAAGCAGCGCAGTTCGTTGACCGTCATGACGTGCTTGACGCGGTCGGTCAGCTTGCCCGCCATGAACCCGGCATAGTCGGCGAAGGCCAGCGCAGTGTCACGGTTCTGCCAGCCGCCAGGCAGCGCGGCGGGCAGATCCCAGTGGAACAGCGTGACATGCGGGGTGATGCCGGCGGCAAGCAGGCCATCGACCAGGCGGTTGTAGTAATCCAGCCCCTTGGCATTGGGCTTGCCCTTGCCCTCGGGGAAGATGCGCGACCAGGCCACCGAAAAGCGATAGGCCTTGACGCCCAGTGCCTTGAGCAGGGCAATATCCTCGGGATAGCGGTGATAGCTGTCGCACGCCACATCGCCGGTATCGCCGTTGGCGACCTTGCCCGGGGTATGGGAAAAGATGTCCCAGTTGGTGGGCCCGCGCCCATCTTCCTTCACCGCGCCTTCGATCTGATAGGCGGCCGTGGCACAGCCCCAGGCAAAATCAGCCGGGAATGCCAGGTCATCGCCCGCGCCCGCCGCGGCGCCGGCCGCAGCTCCAGTTTGTGCCAGCACGGGGTGCGTCCCGCCGATCGATGCGCCCAGGGCGGCGACGCCCAACCCACGGCCCAGATCGCGACGACTGATTCTGCTCATGCTGTCCTCTTCCTTGATAGTGTTCTGGCTTGGTTGTGTTCTGGCGCGAAACTGTGCGGATCACTGCACCAGATCAGGCCGCCAGGGCCAATGCCAGGGCTGCTGCCAATCGGGCCCGAACCCCCGTATTCTGGGCAATGGTTACGCTATCATTGCCCCTGCTGACAATGCCTGTGTTTGACAAAATCGATTGCCGCGCGCGCCAGCCGCACGCCGCCTGTGCAATCGGCTAGGCGCCGCGCGGGCCGGCCCCGGCTATGGTCGGCGCCAAAGCCATAACGGGAGAGACCCCCATGCCCTTTGCCGGCCCCGCCGAAGATCGCCTGGCCCTGCGCGAACTGCTTGAAACCTATGCCGATGCGGTCACGCGCTGCGACGCCCAGGCCTGGGGCGAAACCTGGGCCGAGGATGCGCAATGGTCGCTGCCCGATTATCCCGAAATCGGCACCACCCAGGGCCGCGCCGCGATCGTGGCGATGTGGGTGGAAGCGATGAAGCATTATCCCGGCATCATGTTCGAAGCCTGGCCCGGCAGCATCGTGGTGGATGGCGATCGCGCCACGCTGCGGTCCTACACCGCCGAAGTCTATGACTGGCCCGATGGCGTGCACCGCGATCGCGGGCAGTATGACGATGAATGCATCCGCATCGATGGCCGCTGGTATTTCAAGGCGCGCACGTTCCGCAACATCCACCGGCAGATCACGCCCAAGGGACTGTAATGCCTATCATTCGCCATCATGCCGGGCTGCGCGCGCTGGTGGCGGTGCGCGGCCATCCATTCGATCGCACCGGCTTTGATGCCATGTTCCAGGCCATGGACGGGGTCAGCGCAACCATGGTGGACCAGCCCGCCGCCGCCCTGCTGATGAACCCCGCTGGCATGGCCGAATTCGACGTGCTGGTGCTCTACGACATGCCCGGCCTCGATTTCGAGGCGGCCGCACCGCCGGCCCTGGTCGATCCATCGCCGCAGTTGCAGGCCGGCTTTCGCGCCCTGCTCGAACAGGGCAAGGGCGTGGTGGCGCTGCACCATGCGCTGGCGGCCTGGCCCACCTGGGCCGATTATCACGAATGGCTGGGCGGCCAGTTCCTCTATCGGCCGGCCATGGTGCGCGGCCAACCTGCGCCCGACAGCGGCTATCGCCACGACGTGGCCTATACCGCCCAGACCCATGCCCACCCCGTTACCCACGGGATTCCCACGCAATTTCCTGTGGTGGACGAGCTTTACCTGGCGCAGGTCTTTGCCGATGACGTGGTACCGCTGCTCAGCTGCGATGCACCGTTCACGCGCGATCACTTCTGGTCGGCAGACCTTGCCGTGCGCGGGGAGATGTTTGCCAACCACGGCTGGGACCATCCGCCCGCGCCCCCGCTGATCGGCTGGGCCAAGCAGGCACTGGCCAGCCGGCTGGTCTATCTCCAGCCCGGCGATGGCCCCGGCGCATGGAACAGCGCGCCCTATCGCGCGCTGGTGGAAAACGCGATGCGCTGGGTGGCGCACCAAGACCGGCGTTGAAACAATGCCTTCCGTCACCCCGGGTCGAGCCCGGGGTGACGCGTAGTGTCTATCGATGCCCCGTCCTCAGCGGGCAGTCATCCCTCCATCCACCACGAACTCTGCGCCGGTGATATAGCGTGCTTCATCCGACGCCAGGAACAGGTTCATGTTAGCGATATCTTCGGGCGCGCCCATGTAGCCCATCGGCACCAGACCCATCACCGCGTCATAGTTGGCGGCATTGTCTTCCAGCGCCACGCCCTGGATATTGGTGGCGATCATGCCGGGATGGACGGTGTTGCAGCGGATGCCATCGGTGGCGCCTTCGAGCGCGACGACCTTGGAAAACAGCCGCACCCCGCCTTTGCTGGCGGCATAGGCAGCGCAGCCCGGCACGCCGATCAGCCCGGCCACCGAGGAGATGTTGATGATCGATCCGCCGCGCGCGCGGCCATCGGCGCCAGGGCGGCGCATCATCACGAACGCACGCTGCGTGCCCTGGAACACGCTGTTGAGGTTCACGTCGTTCTGCCGCAGCCAATCGGCCGTGGTCACCTTGTCAAACTCGCCCAGCACGGCGATGCCGGCATTGTTGACGATGATGTCGAGCGCGCCATCGGCGGCATCGATCGCGGCGATCACCCGGTCCCAATCGGCTTCGGATGTCACGTCATGCGCCAGGGCCGTCGCCGCTCCGCCGGCGTCGCGGATCGATTGCGCCACCTGTTCCGCGCCGGCCAGATCGCGATCGGTGACATAGACCCGTGCGCCTTCCTGGGCAAAGCGGATGGCCGTGGCACTGCCCAGCCCGGGCACCGATGCCCCGCCGGTGACGAGGGCGATCTTGCCTTCCAAGCGCTTCATGCTGTTTCCTTCCTTGTGCGACCTGGCGTGGGCCGGGACCGGGCACCGCCCGATCCCGGCCGGCCATCAGAACTTGAAACCGATCGTGCCGCCATAGGTGCGCGGCTCCAGCGCCATGCCGAACGACCACAGCCCCGCCACGGTAAAGGCGTGGGTGGTGGTGCGGATATCGGCCAGGTTGCGCCCGAACACGCGCAGATAGGCATCGGTCTTGTTGATCTTGAAATTGAGCGTCAGGCTGGCATCGACCAGGTCCTGCGTCACCGTGCGCACGCGCGGGTCGTTGCCGCTCACGATCTGGCCGGGCGTGCCCAGCGCCGTGGTGCCCGCTGCGCTCGATGCGATCGAGATCTGCTCGTCATAGGGGCTGATGTGGCGCCACGAGACCGAGCTGACCACGCTGCCGAAATCGGTGGGGATGGTGTAATCACCGCTGATCGAGCCCGAGAACGTCGGCGCATAGATCAGGCGGTTGGCGGTATAGTCGAACGGCGTGATCGTGGTGCCGACCAGGCCCCCCACCACGAAGCGGCGGAAGTGCGACTGCATCAGCGCGGCCGAGGCGGTGATCTTGAAGTTGGAGCTGACGCGCAGCGAGCCGTCGAACTCGATCCCCTTGATCAGCGCGCCGCCCGGCACGTTGCTGGTGATCGTCTGGTTGCCGGTGGAGCAGGCGCACGGGATCGTCGTGTTCTGCTGCATGTTCTTGTAATCAGAGATATAGCCGGCAAGGTTGATGTTCAGGCGGTGGTCGAACAGATCGAGCTTGGCGCCCACTTCATAGGAATCGAGCGTTTCGGGCTGGAACGGCCGCGTGGCATAGTTGGCATCGAGCGCGCGCGGGCTGAACCCGCCGGAACGATACCCTCGCGACCAGCTGGCATAGAACATCGCATCGGAATTGGGGCGATAGTCGATGCCCACCTTGGGCGTGAACTTGGAGAAGTTGGCCGAACCGGGCGGGAATGGCGCGCCAAGGAAACCATTGGCCAGGTACTTGTAATCGTGCGACCAGCGTCCGCCAAACGACAGGCGCACCTTGTCTACGACCGCCCAGTTGAAATCGGCAAACGCGGCATAGCTTTCCGACTTGGCGTTTTCGATCTGCGGCGCGGCGTCAAACGTGCAGGGCGGCGTATTGGGCGAAAAGCCGAACACGCGCGAGCACTGCTTGAAATCATACTTGCTGTTGAAATAGAACCCGCCGATCACATAGTCGAAACCCTGGAACAGGTTGCCGGCAGCGCGCAGTTCCTGACTCCACTGCGTATAGTTCTGCACGCGCTCAACATAATAGAGATCGATGGACGAACCGTCAAAATCCTGGGTCTGCCGCTCGGCGCTGTGGCGCCACCCGGTGATCGACGTCAGCTTAACACTGCCCAGGTTATAGTTCATTTCCAGCGTGGCATCGGGCGCG
>CAYXUN010000066.1:0-5175 GCA_964468165.1 uncultured Novosphingobium sp.
GGGGTTTGACGGAACAACGGCATAGCCGATCCGGCCTGCATAGGATCTACTACCCGATCTTGGGCACGACTCCCGTTTCGGCAATCACCAACTCGGCCGGTCAGGCACTGGTGTTCAACCGCGCCGGGCAACTGGTGCCGTTCCAGAACGGGCAGCGCACCGGCAGCTCCATCTATCAGGCGGGCGGCGACGGCTTTGCCATCGGCGACTACAGCAACTTCCTGGTGGCCTCTGAACGCTACCAGGGCACCCTGCTGGCCCACTATGACATCAGCGACAGCATCCGCTTCAACGGTGAAGTCTGGTTCAGCCGCAACTATGCGTCGAACACTGCAGGTCAGCCGTTCTATAACTATGCCGGTTTCGGCAATGCCGGTGACACCAACGGCAACCTGATCCTCAGCACGGCCAATCCGTTCCTGAGCGCCGCTGACCGCGCGACGATCATCAACAACCTGACTGCCGCCGGCGCTGATCCGAGCCAGTTCTACATGTCGCGTGCCAACACCGACCTGTCGACCGGCTCCTTCCGCACGAGCAGCGACCTGCTGCGCTTCGTAGGCGGCGTGACGGGCGACATCGAGGCTGGCGAACGCAAGTTCACGTGGGAAATCAACGGCACCTATGGCCGAACCATTTCGCGCACGACCTCGCGCGAGATCGTCACGCAGAACTTCTTCAACGCGCTTGACGCCACCACGGATGGCAGCGGCAACATCATTTGCCGCCCGGGCTATACCAATGCCGCGATCGCGACGTTCAGCTCCACTTGCGCGCCGCTGAACATCTTCGGCAATGGCAACGCCAGCAAGGCCGCGCTCGACTACGTCACCACGCAGGCGACCACCCGCCAGATCAATAAGCAGTCCGACATCATCGCCGACATCAAGGGCGATCTGGTCAAGCTGCCGGGCGGCTTTGCCAAGTTCGTGCTGGGTTACGAGCACCGCTATGAAAGCGCGCGTTTCGATCCGGGTGCGTTCTACTATGGCCAGGACAACGGCGATGGCACCCGCACGCAATACGGCAACTCGATTCCGATCGATCCGGTGGCGGGCAGCTACAATACCAACGAAGGCTTTGGCGAAATCAGCCTGCCGTTCATCTCGCCCGACAATGCGGTGCCGGCGGTCTATCGCCTCGAAGTCAACGCCGCTGGTCGCTATGTGAAGAACAGCATCGCCGGAGGTTTCTGGACCTATACCGGTGGCGCCACCTACGCGCCGGTCAAGGCCCTGACGCTGCGTGGCAACTACACCCGCTCGTTCCGCGCGCCGTCGATCACCGAACTGTTTGCACCGGTCGGCTCGATCTTCGACACCGCCAACGACCCGTGCGATGCGCGCTACATCAACCAGGGCCCCAACCCGTCGCGCCGCGCCGCCAACTGCGCTGCCGCCGGCATTCCCGCCAACTTCACCTCCAACGTCGTGGATTACACCGCTCAGGGTACGTCGGGTGGCAACCCCGGCCTGCGCAACGAAGTGGCCAACAGCTGGACCGTGGGTGGCGTGTTCCAGCCCGACTTCCTGCCGGGCCTGACCGTCACGTCGGACTACGTGAACATCAAGCTCAAGAACGAGATCGCCACGCTCAGCCTGACCGATCTGATGAACGCTTGCTACGATTCGGCCTCGGGTAGCAGCCCGTATTGCAGCACGTTCACGCGCAACGCTGCCGGTCAGGTTACCAGCTTTGCCGAAGGCAACTACAACATCGGTCTGGAAGTGTTCCGCGCTCTGCAGACCTCGGCCAAGTGGAACCTGCCGCTCAGCCGCCTCGGCCTGCCTTCGTCGGCTGGTGCGCTGCTGTTCGACGTGAACTACCTGCACACCTTCCGCCACTACTACCAGATCGGTGAAGGCGATTTCACCAAGACGGTGGGCGGCGTTGCCGAACCGACCGACAACTTCACGGCAACGGCAGTCTGGGCGACCAAGTCGATCAACTGGATGTGGCAGGCCACCTATTATGGCCCGGCCAAGGTTGCAGTGAACTCGCCCGATACGGTCTATCAGTACCCGCGCGTTGGCGCCTATGTGCTGTTCAACACCGCACTCGGCTTCAACGTGAATGACCGTTTCAGCCTGCGCTTTAACGTCAACAACGTGTTCAACCGCAGCGTGCCCTTCCCGTATGGCCTCGGAAGTGCGGTTTCGACCCGCTACTACGACGCCGTCATGGGCCGCTACATGCGCGTTACGGCTGGCATCAAGTTCTGATGACCACGGCGGCCGGGGGGGGTTGGGGCCCCCCCCGCCGCATGGGGCTGCAACGCCCCGGACTGCCCGATAAAAAAAGGCCCCGCCGATGCGATCGGCGGGGCCTTTTTCTTCTGGGTTGCGACCCGATTGGACTCGGGATGTGCGCCAATTATATCGATTGCAACATGACGCAAAAATGAACCGGCGGACCGCAGTCCGCCGGTTTCATGTGTTCAGCGCAGCGAAACCACGTTGTCGCCGGTGCGCAGGTGGCGACGGCTGCCGTTGTATTGGCTGGCCATCGGCTCGTCCGCCACGGTGTAGGTTTCCACCGCTTCAAAGCCGTTGAACGCGGTCTTCATCGCCGCGCCATAGGCGCCAAGCATGCCGATTTCGATATAGTCGCCAGCACGGACATCGCCGGGCAGCGGAAACGGCCCTTCCATGAAGTCCATGTCGTCGCAGGTCGGGCCATAGAAGCTGAAGTCCTGCGCCTCGACGCTGCCAGCGGCATCGTTGTCTGCCTCGCGCAGCAGGCGCACCGGAAAGCGCCAGCCCACGTGCGCGGCATCGAACAGCGCGCCATAGGCGCCGTCGTTGATGAACAGCTCGTTCTCGCGGCGCTTTTCCACGCGCACGATGATCGAGTTGTATTCCGCGCACAGCGCACGGCCCGGCTCGCACCACAGCTCGGCCGAATAGGACACCGGCAGCGATTCGTAGGTGCGGTCGATCAGCGCGAAATAGTCTTCGAGCGGCGGCGGCTCCATGCCCGGATAGACCGACGGGAAGCCCCCGCCAACGTCGATGATGTCGACCGTGACGGCGGCATCGACGATCGCGGCACGGGCCTTTTCCAGCGCCAGGACATAGGCATGCGGGCTCATCGCCTGGCTGCCCACGTGGAAGCACACGCCAAGGCAATCAGCCAGCTGGCGGGTCTGCTGCAGCAGTTCGCGGGCATCGACCAGGTCGACGCCGAACTTCGACGCCAGGCTCAGTTCCGAATGCTCGGACGAGACGCGCAGACGCACGCAGAGCGTCAGATCGGTGGCGCCATTGGTCGCTTCCCGGATCTTTTCCAGCTCGTCGAGCGAGTCGAGGCTGAACGTGCGCACGCCGTGGACATGATAGGCCTCGGCAATGGCGCGCGGCGCCTTGACCGGGTGCATGAAGCACAGCGTGGCTTCCGGCAGCGTGGCGCGCACCAGCTTGACCTCGGCGATCGAGGCGACGTCGTAATGCGTGACACCGGCGTCCCAGAGGATGCGCAGGAGGTCAGGAGAGGGGTTCGCTTTGACAGCATAGAGCGACTTGCCCGGAAACTTCTCGACAAAGAAGCGGGCTGCGCGCGCTGCTGCATGCGGGCGGTTCAAAATGGCGGGTTGGTCAGGCGCGGTGGCGCGAACTACAGCCCGTGCATCAGGATGAATGTGCAACTCAAGGGACCCCCAAACGGAACGTGGAACGAAAGCTGCCTTGCGGTTTGGAAGTCCCCATGGGGCAGCGAGGAAGCGCTAAATAAGGCTCAGGGGGGGAACTTCAAGCGAAAAAATCCCCCTTTCACAAATCTGTCACAGTGCCAGCCTCGGACTGGCGCACCCCCGCCCCGTCCGGGCGCAGAATGCGCCTCGACAGGAGCGGACAACAGACTGTTTTAAAAAGATATTCGCCGATCAACTCAGCCGGTCGCGGAAATCTTCATAGGCAAACCGACGCACCAGCTTGAGCGTGTCCGCCGCGCTATCCCACAGCCAGATCGAGGGCAGCGGCACGCCGTTGAACGTGGTGGTCTTGACCATCGAATAATGCGCCTGGTCCAGGAACGCGAAACGCACGCCTGGCTCGGCTGCAACCGGCAGGCGATAGTCGCCGATCACGTCCCCCGCCAGGCACGATGGCCCGCCCAGCCGCACCGGCGCATCGCCTGCGCCATCCTCGTATTCGTCGATCGGCAGCTCGCCCAGCATGGCCGGGCGATAGGGCGCCTCGATCACGTCGGGCATGTGGCACGTGGCCGAAATGTCGGTGATGGCAATGTCCATGCCGTTCCAGTGCCGATCGAGCACGGTGCCGACCAGGATGCCGGCGTCGAGCGCCACCGCCTCACCTGGCTCGAGATAGATCTCGCAGCCGGTCTGGGCCTTCACCTCGCGCAGGAAGGCAACCAGATCATCGCGCTGATAGTCAGCCCGCGTCACATGGTGGCCGCCGCCAAAGTTCAGCCACTTCAACTGGCCCAGGAACGGCGCGATGCGCGGCAGCAAGGCTTCCCAGGTGCGGCGCAGCGGCTCGAAATCCTGTTCACACAGGGTGTGGAAATGCAGGCCCGATACGCCCCCGAGGTGCTCTGGCTGCAACTGGTCCACCGGAAAGCCCAGGCGCGAATGCGGCGCGCACGGGTCATAGCGCGGCACTTCGCCTTCCTGGTGCAACGGATTGATCCGCAGGCCCACGTCGAACGCCTGGCCATCGGCGCGCGCCTGCGCCAGCACGGGGGCAAAGCGCGCGATCTGGAACGGCGAATTGAAGATCACGTGATCCGACAGCGCGCAGATTTCGGGCAGGTCTTCCGCCTTGTAGGCGGCGCAATAGGTCGCGATCTCGCCCTGGTAGTGCTCGGCCGCCAGCTTGGCCTCCCACAGGCCAGAGGTGCACACGCCGTCCAGGTATTCCCCCACCACGGGCGCCACCTGCCACATCGAAAAGGCCTTGAGCGCAGCCAGAACCTTGATCCCGGCACGATCGCGGATGTCAGCCAGGGTCGCCAGATTGCGCCGCAAGGCCTGCACATCCACGACGAACGCGGGGCTATCCACGCGCGACAGATCGAAATGGGCAAAGGCGCCCGGATCACCGGCTCTGGTTTCCATGGGATACTGGCCTTTCCGTGGTGCGGGGGCTTCCACCACCCCCAACCCCCTCCTCTGAAGAGGAGGGGGCTATCCAAGTCTTCTACTCCCCCTCCTCT
>CAYXUN010000066.1:5185-8021 GCA_964468165.1 uncultured Novosphingobium sp.
GCGGGGGGGGGGGGGCCAACCCCCGGCCGCCCCCCCCCGCGGGGGGCGGGGGGGGGGGTCGGGGGGTGGTGCGAGGCCTTGCGGGACCTCAGAACTGCAGCGGGCCTGCCAGTTCCTTCACCTGCCAGGGCAGGCCATGCTGGTTGAGCATGTCCATGAACGGATCGGGATCGAGCTGTTCGATGTTGAACACGCCCTCGCCCTTCCACAGGCCCTGCACCATCAGCGCCGCGCCGATCATCGCCGGAACGCCGGTGGTGTAGCTGATCGCCTGGTTGCCGGTTTCGGCAAAGGCGTCTTCATGGTCGCAGATGTTGTAGATGTAGAACGTCTTTTCAACGCCGTCCTTGGTGCCGGTGGCAATGTCACCGATGTTGGTCTTGCCCTTGGTGGTGGCGCCCAGCGACGCCGGTTCGGGCAGCACCGCCTTGAGGAACTGCAAGGGGATGATCTCCTTGCCTTCATAGACCACCGGATCGATCCGCGTCATGCCCACGTTCTGCAGCACGGTCAGGTGCGTGATATAGGCGTCGCCGAACGTCATCCAGAAACGGATGCGCTCGATTTCGGGCAGGTGGGTCTTCAGGCTTTCGATTTCCTCATGATACATGAGGTACATGTTCTTGGGGCCGACCGCCTCGAAATCGAACTGCTGGCGGATGGTCAGCGCCGGGGTTTCCACCCATTCGCCGTTCAGCCAGTGGCGCGCCGGGGCTGTCACTTCGCGGATGTTGATTTCCGGGTTGAAGTTGGTGGCAAAGGCCTGGCCATGGTCGCCGCCGTTGCAATCGAGAATGTCGAGCGTGCGAATCGTGTCGAGCTTGTGCTTCTTGAGCCAGGTGGCGAAGACCGAGGTCACGCCCGGGTCGAAGCCCGAACCGAGCAGAGCCATCAGGCCCTTTTCCTTGAAGCGTTCCTGATAGGCCCACTGCCACTTGTATTCGAACTTGGCTTCCTCGCGCGGTTCGTAGTTGGCGGTATCCATATAGTGCACGCCGGCCGCCAGGCACGCGTCCATGATCGTCAGATCCTGGTAGGGCAGCGCCAGGTTGACCACCAGCACGGGCTTGACCTGGTTGATCAGCGCGGTGGTGGCGGCGACGTCGTCCGCGTCGATCTGATAGGTGGCCACGTCCACGCCGGTGCGTTCCTTCACCGATGCGGCAATCGCGTCGCACTTGCTCTTCGTGCGGCTGGCGAGCGCGATCCCGGTGAAGATGTCGGCATTCATCGCCATCTTGTGGACCGCGACCGAGCCGACGCCACCGGCGCCAATCACAAGAACCTGAGCCATGGTCACTCCATAATACGAGAAAACAGGGGGCATTCGGCCTGCCCGGCACAGGGCAGACCCATCATGGGCAGGCCCCATAGGGCAAGCACATGACAAACCCAAGTCCTATTGCGGCGCACCTTGCCGGCGATGCGCCGGCCGCGGCCAAGCGCTGTACCTTTGGGTTTGCCATATTACCGCAACGCCACCGCCTTAAACCGGTGCCCATCCATTCGAATGGGAAAGACACTGGCCATGGAACTGCAACGCCACCGGGGCCAACCCGGCGCCGGCAACCCGATCACCCGCTCTGTCGTGCGCAAGGGCGCCGGCGTTGCCCACCGCCTGCTCGACCATGCCTTTGCCCTGGCGTTTCGCGGGTTGGTCTATGCGCAGATCTGGGAAGACCCGGATGTCGACATGGATGCCCTGCAGATCCGGCCCGACAGCCGCGTGGTGGCGATCGCCAGCGGCGGGTGCAACGTGCTGTCCTACCTGGTGGCCAATCCCGAAAGCATTACCGCCGTCGATCTCAACACCGCGCATATCGCGCTCAACAAGCTGAAGCTGGCCGCGGCCCAAGGCCTGCCCGAGCACGCCGCCTTCCACCGCTTTTTCGCCCAGGCCGACAGCCCGGCCAATATCGCCGCCTATCGCGGGCACCTTGCGCCCATGCTCGATGAGCCGACGCGCCGCTATTGGGAAGGTCGCGATCTTATCGGCCGGCGCCGCATCGGTGGCTTTTCCAAGGGCATCTACAAGCGCGGGCTGCTCGGCAACTTCATCGGCGTCGCGCACCTTCTCGCCAAGCTCTATCGCATCGACCTGGCGCAGATCCTCGCCGCCCCCACGCAAGAGGCGCAGCGCGCGGTGTTCGAGCGCGAACTGGCCCCGGTCTTCGACAAGCGCTTCGTGCGCTGGCTGACCGACCAGCCTGCCGCGCTGTTCGGCCTCGGCATTCCCCCGGCGCAGTTCGATGCCCTGGCCGGCGACCAGCCGATGGCCCAGGTGCTGCGCCGCCGGCTGGAAAAGCTCGCCTGCGACTTCCCGGTGGAGGACAACTATTTCGCCTGGCAGGCCTTTGCCCGCGGCTATGCCCGCGATGGCAGCGGGCCGCTGCCGCCCTATCTCCAGTCAGGCAACTGGGATGCGGTGCGCGCTCGCGCCGGCCGCGTCACCGTGCTCCACGCCAATTTCACCGAGCATCTCGCCACGCTGCCCGATGCTTCGCGCGATCGCTATGTCCTGCTCGATGCGCAGGACTGGATGAGCGATGCCCAGCTCAATGCGCTGTGGCAGCAGATCACCCGCACCGCCCGGCCCGGCGCCCGCGTGCTGTTCCGCACTGCCGCCCAGCCCACGCTGCTGCCCGGGCGCGTTGCCGCCGACCTGCTCGAGCGCTGGACCTATCATGCGCAGGCGAGCGCCGGCTTCACCGCGCGCGATCGCTCGTCGATCTATGGCGGCGTGCACCTTTACGAACTGCGGGCATGACGATGCTGGCCGGCCAGGCGCGCGCGCACCCCCCCCGGGAGGATTAGAAAAAAAACCCCCCCGAGAGCA
>CAYXUN010000066.1:8031-21192 GCA_964468165.1 uncultured Novosphingobium sp.
ACGGCGCGCTGATGGATGCGATCTACCGCCGCCAGGTGCGCATCTATGACATCACGCGCAAGTACTACCTGTTCGGCCGCGATCGCCTGATCCGCGGGCTGGACGCTGCGCCCGGCGCCCGCGTGCTGGAACTGGGCTGTGGCACCGGGCGCAACCTGGCGATGATCGCTCGGCGCTGGCCCGGCATGCGCCTGTTCGGCATCGATATCTCGCGCGAGATGCTGGGCAGCGCGCAGGCGCGGTTGGGCACTGGCGCGCGCCTGGCACTGGCCGACGCTAGCGCTTTCGACGCGGCCGCGCTGCTCGGCACCGCCCGCTTTGATCGCATCGTCATTTCATTCGCGCTGTCGATGATCCCCCCGTGGCAGGAAACCATCGCCCATGCCGCCACGCTGCTGGCTCCGGGCGGATCGCTGCACATCGTCGATTTCCACGACGCCGCCGGCCTGCCCGGGCCGCTGCGCCGCCTGCTCCAGGCGTGGCTGACGTGCTTTCACGTGACGCCGCGGACCGATCTTGCCGCCACGGCGCAGTCCCTCGCCGCGCAGCACGGCCTTGCCTGCCAGGTCCACACCGGTGCCCTGGGCTATTACCGCCTGGTCATCCTGTCCCGCCCGCGCTGAGCGTGGCGGGACAAGCCTGTGGATAAGGCGGCGAAAAGCGGCGCACGGACGGACGCCAATCAGGCATCCGCGCGCACGAACAGGCTCGCCAGTTCGACATGGGTGGACCAGCGGAATTGCCCGACCGCCTTCAACCCCTCCAGGCGATAGCCGGCCGCCACCAGCGTGGCGGCATCGCGTGCCCAACTCGCCGGGTTGCAGCTGATATAGACCACGCGCGCCACGGTTGACGCCGCGATCTGCCCCACCTGCTCGCGCGCGCCGGCGCGCGGCGGATCGAGCAGCACGGCGGCAAAGCGGTTGAGCTCCTCGGCGCGCAGCGGGTTGCGGAACAAGTCGCGATGCAGCGCATGGACCGGTCGCCCCTGGCTGCGCGCCGCAGCCTGGCAGGCGAGATGCGCATCACGCGCGGCTTCCACCGCCAGCACTTTGGTGCCCGGCCCCGCCAGGGCAAAGGCGAAGGTGCCCAGCCCGGCAAAAAGATCGGCCACGGTGGCAGCGCCTGCCAGCCATTCCCGTGCTGCGGCCACCAGCGCCGCTTCACCATCGGCTGTCGCCTGGAGGAACGCGCCGGCTGGCAGGCCAACGGCAGTGCCGCCCAGGGTGATCGTTGCCGGATCAGGCTCCCACGTGGTTTCCGGGCCATAGCCGGTGTCGAGCGTCAACCGCGCCAGGCGATGATCACGCGCGAAGTCGAGCAGCGCCTCGGTCCGCGCCAGGTTATCGGCCACCAGACCGGAAAAACCCACGGCCACGCCCTGGTCGGCCAGGGTCAGTTCCACGTCCACCGCCAGCTTGCGATCCTGCCAGCTTTCCAGCAGCGTGCGCAGCGGGCCGACCAGCGCCATCAGTTCCGGGGCGATGACATGGCATTCGCGCATGTCCACCGTCTTGTGGCTACCGCCCTCGCGAAAGCCCAGCACCACGCGGCGGCCGATCGCCTGCCCGTGCAGGGTGGCGCGGCGGCGGGTGCGCGGCGGCGAAAGGTGGGTCGGCGCGGGCGTGCCGGGGTCGAGGTCCTGCCCCTTGGCCGCGCCGATCACACGGCTGCCAACGTATTCTTCCAGCGCGGCTTCCGAAAGATGCTGCAACTGGCAGCCACCGCACGCCGGGAAATGCCGGCACGGCGGCTCGACATGGTTGGGCCCCCAGGTCAGCGTGCCATCGGCCTCCAGCATGTCACCGGGAGCAGAGAGCGCGACATAGCGGCCATCGGCCGTGGCCCCCTCGCCCTTGGCCGCCACGCGCACGATCGGTGCCGCGCTCATGCCAGCACCTGTTGCATCGCACCAGCAATGGCATGGGCCAGATCGCCACTGGTAAACGCGGGGCCGGCCAAGCGCGCTGCTTCGCCATGAAGCCACAGCCCTTCCTGCGCGGCACGCTGCGGATCGCGCAGCACGGCAAGCCGGCTGGCAACGGTGCCGGCCAGAACATCGCCGCTGCCCGCCACCGACAGCCACGACGACGCGCGCGGCGCCACCGTCACCGCGCCATCAGGCGCGGCGATCACGCTGTCGGGCCCCTTGAGAATCACCACGGCGCCGGCGGCCTGCGCCGTTGCCACGGCGCGCGCGCGCCGTTCGCCCGTGCCGGAAAGTCCAAAATTGCGTTCCAAAACCTGCATTTCTCCATCATGCGGGGTCAATACCAGAGGCGTTCCCCGCAGCATTTCCGGCGCCAGCAAGACCAGCGCATCGGCATCGATCACCATCGGCCGGCCGGCCTCGATCGCAGCTGCCAGGCGTGCCTGTGCCACGCCGTCACGGCCCAGCCCCGGCCCCACCAGCAAGGCGGCAAAGCGATCGTCCTGCAACGCCGTTGCCAGCGCGGCGTGTTCGGCCGTGTCACGCACCACCAGTTCGGGCGGCGGGCTCGGTAGCGCGCTTTCGCCCGCCAAGACCTGGACATAGCCTGCCCCGCCGTGCAGCGCCGCCGTGGCCGCCAACAGGGCCGCACCTGGCATGGCGCCGGCCACGATGCCAAGCAGCCCGCGGCGATACTTGTGCGCATCGGCCGCCGGCGCTGCCAGCACTGGCCGCGCCAGCACGCGTGCCGCGCCGGGCACGGCCGCCACGCCGATGTCCACCAGCCGCAGCGCGCCCATCGTGGCGCAGGCCGGCATGGCATAGTGGGCATGCTTCCATGCCCCCAGCGCCACGGTCAGATGCCAATCGGGCAGGCCGGGATTGAGGCATTCGCCGCTATCGCTTGCCACGCCGCTGGGCACGTCGACCGCGATGCGATAGGCATGCCGTGCCGCCAGATCGGCCAGCAAGGCGGCCGATGCGGCATCCAGCGGCCGCGTCAGCCCGCTGCCGAACAGGCAATCGACCAGCACGCCGCCCAGCCCATCAGCCACGCTCTCCACCACGGTGCCAGCATAGAGCGCCCGCGCGCGCTGCGCCGCCGGGGTGGCGGGCGGCCGAGGCGCCACCACGCCCACGCGCAGGCCCGCCTGCGCCAGATACTGCGCGATGACATAGCCATCGCCGCCGTTGTTGCCAGGGCCGCACAGCACCGTCACGCGCCGCCCGGCCGCCACCCGGCGCACCCACTCGCCCGCGCCGCGCCCGGCCCGCTGCATCAGCGCGTGGACATCGGTTCCCGCAGCGATGAGAGCGTCTTCGGCGGCGCGCATCTGCGCGACGGTGAGGATTTGCGCGAGATCAGGGCTTGGCTGGAGCATCTGGCCGGGCCGAGGCACTGCTGGCCGAAGGGTCGGCCTTCACTTTGGCGGGAAAGCGATAGCGGTCGCTGCCGACGGTCACTTCCAGCCGCCCATCGGCCAGCCACGCCACCTGGGCGGGCACCACACCATCGGCCGCGACAACCCCGCGCCCGTCATCAACCTTGAGCAGACGGCGAAATCCGCCAGCGGGATGGTGCACGACCAGGAAATGCCGGCCTTGCTCCACCACCGGCTCCACCTTGCAATCACGCGCAAAGGCCGTGGCGCCATCGGTGGCGCATTCGATGGTGACCATCGGCCGCTCGGGCGCAGAGCCGGTACCCTGCCCGCAGGCAGCCAGTGCCGCGAGCGGCAGCAGGGCGGCCGCGCGGTGCATCAGTTCCGCTTGAGCTGCGCCAGATCGCGCACCGCGCCACGCGCCGCGCTCGTGGTCATCGCGGCATAGGCCTGCAACGCCACCGAAACCTTGCGCGCGCGCGGCTTGGCCGGCTGCCAGGCATCGGCGCCCTTGGCCTCCATCGCGGCGCGGCGGCGGGCAAGTTCATCGGCCGCCACCAGCACGTCGATCTTGCGGCCGGGAATGTCGATGGCAATCAGGTCGCCGGTTTCCACCAGGCCGATCGCCCCACCCTCGGCCGCCTCGGGCGAGACGTGGCCGATCGACAGGCCCGAGCTGCCGCCCGAAAAACGCCCGTCCGTCACCAGCGCGCAGGCCTTGCCCAGGCCCTTGGACTTCAAATAGCTGGTGGGATAGAGCATTTCCTGCATGCCCGGGCCGCCCTTGGGCCCTTCATAGCGGATCAGCACCACATCGCCTTCCACCACCTGGCCGGTGAGGATCGCGGTCACTGCGGCGTCCTGGCTTTCATAGACCTTGGCCGGGCCGGTGAACGTGAGGATGCTTTCATCCACGCCGGCCGTCTTCACGATGCAGCCATCGGCGGCGATGTTGCCGGCCAGCACGGCCAGCCCGCCATCCTGGCTGAAGGCATGGGTCGCGCTGCGGATCACGCCGTTTTCGCGGTCGAGGTCCAACTCGGCCCAGCGGCGGTTCTGGCTGAACGCGGTCTGCGTGGGCACGCCGCCAGGGGCTGCGCGATAGAATTCCTGTACCGAGGGCGCATTGGTGCGCGCCACGTCCCACTGCGCCAGGGCATCGGCCATGGTCCGGCTGTGCACGGTGGGCGTGTCGGTGTGCAAAAGCCCGGCACGGTCCAGCTCGCCCAGGATGGCCATGATACCGCCGGCGCGGTGCACGTCTTCCATGTGCACGTCGTTCTTGGCCGGCGCGACCTTGGACAGCACCGGCACGCGGCGCGACAGGCGATCGATGTCGGCCATGGTGAAATCGACCCCGGCCTCGTGCGCGGCAGCCAGCAGGTGCAGCACGGTATTGGTCGAACCGCCCATGGCGATGTCGAGGCTCATGGCATTTTCGAACGCGCGGAAGTTGGCGATCGAGCGCGGCAGCGTGCTCTCGTCACCCTCTTCGTAATAGCGCTTGCACAGGTCCACGGCCAGGCGCCCGGCTTCCAGGAACAGGCGCTGGCGATCGGCGTGGGTCGCCAGGGTGGAGCCATTGCCAGGCAGGGACAGGCCAAGCGCTTCGGTCAGGCAGTTCATCGAATTGGCGGTGAACATGCCCGAGCAAGAACCGCACGTCGGGCAAGCCGAGCGCTCGATATCGGCGACTTCCTCGTCGGTGTAGTTGTCATCGGCGGCCACGACCATGGCATCGACCAGGTCGAGCGCGTGTTCCTTGCCACGCAGGACGACCTTGCCCGCTTCCATCGGCCCGCCCGACACGAACACCACGGGAATGTTGATGCGCATCGCCGCCATCAGCATGCCCGGCGTGATCTTGTCGCAGTTGGAGATGCACACCATGGCATCGGCGCAGTGCGCGTTGACCATGTATTCCACGCTGTCGGCGATCAGGTCGCGGCTCGGCAGCGAATAGAGCATGCCATCGTGGCCCATGGCGATGCCATCATCCACCGCGATGGTGTTGAATTCCTTGGCAACGCCGCCGGCCGCCTCGATCTCGCGCGCCACCATCTGGCCCAGGTCCTTGAGATGGACGTGGCCGGGCACGAACTGCGTGAACGAGTTTACCACGGCGACGATCGGCTTGCCGAAATCGCCATCCTTCATCCCCGTGGCGCGCCAAAGGCTGCGCGCGCCCGCCATGTTGCGGCCGTGGGTAGAAGTGCGGGAGCGATAGGCGGGCATTGTTCGGAAACTCCAGGCGTGCAATTTTCTCGCGCCGCGCAGGCGCAAGCACGTGCCCCTACTCCACGTGGGCCGACGCGTCCAAGGTTACATTTGCGACTTTTTGGCAAGCCCCGCAACCACCGCCGGCAAGAGGCGGCCCAGCCGCTCTGCCCAGGCTGCCTGGCCCGCGGCGTCGCCGATCAGATCCTGGCGCAGTTCCAGCCCCAGGTAGGGCCGCCCATGCGCCTCGGCATGGCGGTTCATCGTGGCATTGAGCAGACGGCCCGAATAGGGTTGCTGGTCCCCGACGCAAAGCCCCGGCTCATGCCGCAGCCAATCCAGCGCCAGCTGCGCGGCGCGCACATCCTCGTTGTACAAGACGCCGACGTGCCAGGGCCGTTGCTGTTCGGGATCGCTTGAAAGACGCGGCGTAAAGCTGTGCAGCGAAAGGATAAGGGCTGGCTCGCTGGCCGCCAGGATCTGCGCCAGCGCGGCGTGATAGGGATCGAAGAACCGCGCCAGCCGTGCCGCGCGGGCAGTGACGTCAAGCCGATTGCCGGGGATCACGTGCCCGTCGCTCGCCTCGGGAACCACGCCCGGCGCATCGGCATCGCGGTTGAAATCGCAGACGAGGCGGCTCACCCCGCCCAGGAACGCTGCCACGCCAGGGGTTTGCGTCAGGATCGCGGCAATGGCGGCAACGCCGATGTCGATGGCCATGTGCTGGCTCAACAAGGCAGGATCGATGCCGAGCGCGATATCATCGGGCACACGCGCCGATGCGTGGTCGGAAACGATCAGCACCCCACCTGTCGTGGGCGTGCCCAGCAGGGTCCAGGCCTCGGCGCTCATCGCAAGGCTCCGGCCAGGGTCCACCATGCGCCAGGCATTGCCGCCTTGGCGGCGTCTCGCGCGGCCGTATCGTCAAACAGCGCAAAGCATGTCGCGCCAGAGCCAGACATGCGCACCAGCCAGGCGCCGGTGGCGCGCAGCGCCGCGAGCACGTCGCCGATCTGCGGTACCAGCGCCAGCGCCGGCGCTTCCAGGTCGTTGCGCCCTTCCCGGGCGATCGTGCGCAGGTTTCCACTGGGCAGCGGGCCGCGATCGAACCCGTCCCAGCCCTTGAACACCGGCCCCGTGGCCAGCGGAATGCGCGGGTTGACCAGCAGCACGGGGCAGCCGGCCAGGTCGTTGTCCACCGCTTCCAGGTCGGTGCCGGTGCCGCGCCCGATGCAGGCGCGGCTCGCCACGCAAGCCGGCACATCGGCACCAAGCGCGGCGGCGCGGGCATGCCAGTCTGCCGGCAGGCCATGCGCGCGCTCGACCAAGCGAAACACCGCGCCGGCATCGGCCGAGCCACCACCCAGCCCGGCGGCTACCGGCAGGCGCTTGTCCAACGTTACTGCCCAGTTGCTGCCGGCGCGCGGCAGCGTGGTCAGCGCCTTGGCCACGATATTGCCAAACGGATCGGCCAGTTCACCGCCAAATTCACCCACCACGCGCAAGGCATCGCGCGGCGCCGGGCTTACCGCCAGCTCATCCCCCGCATCGACGAAGGCGAAGGCGGTTTCCAGCGCGTGATAGCCATCCTGGCGCCGCGCGCGGACGTGCAGCGCCAGGTTGATCTTGGCAAAGGCCGTTTCATGCATGGTCTGAACAAGCGGCCCTTACATATTGGGATAATTGGGGCCGCCGCCACCTTCGGGCGTGACCCAGTCGATATTCTGGGTCTTGTCCTTGATGTCGCAGGTCTTGCAGTGCACGCAGTTCTGCGCGTTGATCTGCAGGCGCGGCGTGCCTTCTTCCACACCCACGAATTCATAGACGCCCGCCGGGCAGAACCGCGCCTCTGGCCCGGCATAGAGCGGCAGGTTGACGCGCGTGGGCACCTCGGGGTCTTTCAACACCAGGTGGCACGGCTGGTCTTCCTCGTGGTTGGTGTACGAGAACGACACGCTGGTCAGGCGATCAAAGCTGATCACGCCGTCAGGCTTGGGATAGGCGATCGGCTTGTAGAGATCGGCGCGCTGCGTCGCCTCGGCATCGGTATGGTGCTTGAGGCCCTTGACCGGATTGATCTTGAGCACGCGGGCCCACATGTCCGCGCCCGCCAGGATCGTGCCCCACGAACCGCCGAACTTCGACACCAGCGGCTGGGCGTTCTGCACCAGCTTCAGTTCCTTGGCGATCCAGCTGTCACGCACGGCGGCATCGTATTCCACCATGTCGTCATGCTCGCGCCCGGCAGCGGCTGCGGCCACGATCGCCTCGGCCGCCAGCATGCCGCTTTTCATCGCGGTGTGGCTGCCCTTGATGCGCGGCACGTTGACGAAGCCGGCCGAGCAGCCGATCAGCGCCCCACCGGGGAACGACAGGCGCGGCACCGATTGCCAGCCACCTTCGTTGATCGCGCGCGCGCCATAGGCCACGCGGCGGCCGCCTTCGAGAATGGCGCGGATTTCCGGGTGCTGCTTCCAGCGCTGGAATTCCTCATAGGGATAGACATAGGGATTGGCGTAATCGAGCGCGGTGACAAAGCCCAGGGCCACCTGGTTGTTGGCTTGGTGATAGAGGAACCCGCCGCCCCACGAATTGCTTTCCGACAGTGGCCAGCCCTGGGTGTGCAGCACGCGGCCGGGCACGTGCTTGGCCGGGTCGATGTCCCACAGTTCCTTGATGCCCAGGCCATAGACCTGCGGCTGGCAATCGCGTTCAAGATCGTAATGCTGCTTGAGCCGCTTGGTCAGGCTGCCGCGCGCGCCCTCGGCAAACAGGGTGTACTTGGCGTGCAGTTCCATGCCGGGCTGGTAATCGCCCTTGTGGCTGCCATCCTTGGCCACGCCCATGTCGCCAGTGGCCACGCCGATCACCGCGCCGGCCTCGTTGAACAAGACTTCGGCAGCGGGGAAGCCGGGGAAGATTTCCACGCCCAGTTCGGTCGCCTGCTCGGCCAGCCAGCGGCACAGATTGCCAAGGCTGCCGGTGTAGTTGCCCTCGTTCGACATGAACGGAGGCATCGGCCAATGCGGGATGGCGTATTTCTTGGTCTTGGTCAGCACCCAGTGCCAGTTGTCCGTCACCGGCACTTCGGCCATCGGGCAGCCCATGGTGCGCCAATCGGGCAGCAGTTCATCCAGCGCCTTGGGATCGACCACCGCGCCCGACAGGATATGCGCGCCGATTTCGGAACCCTTTTCCAGGATGCACACCGAAAGTTCGGGATTGAGCTGCTTCACCCGGATCGCCGCGGCAAGGCCAGCAGGCCCACCACCGACGATCACCACGTCATAAGGCATCGATTCCCGTTCGCTCATCGTCCCCGCTCCATCGCCCGCTCCTGCTGAGGGCTGTTAATCACGCGATTATGCAGCGCAGCCTTGAAAGGTGGGGCGCCCAAGGTCAATAGGGTGTGCATGACAAGCTGCCTCATGAGACAAAAAGGCATCGCGCCCCAGGTTGCGGCATGAGCCAGCCCCCTGCTGGCATGCCCGCCGGCCATTCCCTATCTGCCCTGGTCGACGCTGCCTTTGCCTGGTGGGACGATGCCGGGCTCGACGGCATGTTGAGCAATACGCCGCAATCCTGGCTGGAAAGCGACCGCAAGGCGGCAGCCAAGGCCAATGCCAAGGCGGGCAACGCCGCTCCGGCATTTGCCCCGCCACCGCCTCCGCCGGCCATGGGCGGCCTGGCGCGCGATTGGCCGCAAACCCTCGATGCGTTCCACGCCTGGTGGCTGGAAACCCCCAGCCTGCCCTTCCCGCCCGCGCGGCGCATCGCCCCGGCAGGCCCGGCCGGGGCGCCGCTGATGATCCTGCTGCCCATGCCCGAGGCCGATGACGAGGCCGGCCTGCTCAGCGGGCGCGGTGGCAAGCTGGTCGATGGCATGCTGGCAGCACTGGGCCTGGCGCGCGAACAGGTCTATTGCGCCGCCGCCCTGCCGGTGCACGTGCCGATGCCCGATTGGGGCCAGCTTCGGGCAGAAGGCCTGGGGGCACTGCTCGCCCATCATGCCGCGCTGGCCGCGCCGCAACGCGTGCTGATCCTGGGCCGTGGCGGCATTTCAACGCTTCTTGGCCACAGCTTGCCGAATAATGCTGCCGATTTACGAGAGTTTAACCATGACGGTGGATGCGTACCTGCGGTTTTCGCATACGATCTTGCGGCGCTCGTGGCTCGCCCGGCGCACAAGGCGGCCTTGTGGAACCGCTTGCTAGACTGGACGGGAACAGACCTGACGTGATGATCCGGCGCTTTCACCGCGCTTGCCTGCCGGCTGCAGCCCTTGCCTGCATCGCCGGCCTGGCTGCGCCTGCACACGCCAACAGCGCGGCCGTGGAATACTTCCGCAGCCGGGCAGACCGCACCGCGGTGCCGACCCTGCTCAGCCAGGATGACCGCACCTATTACACCGCGCTGTTCGCCGCGATCGAGCGGCAGGACTGGACCAATGTCCAGACCATGCTGGCCCAGCGCAGCGATGGTCCGCTTCAGGCCGTGGCCCGCGCGCAGTACTACCTGGCCGCCACCTCGCCCAAGGCGGATCTCGCCTCGCTTACCGATCTGATCGCCCGCGCGCCCGATCTGCCGTGGACCGACCAGCTTGGCCGCCTCGCGCTCAAGCGCGGCGCCATCTCGCTACCGATCACGCCCAGCGCGCAATCGTTCGCCACGCTGCCCAGCACGCCGCGCCGCACCCGCCCGCGCAGCATTGCCGATGGCACGATGCCCGACAGCATCGCCCAGGCGATTCAAGAGCGGATCAAGGCCGACGACCCGACCGGCGCCCGCGTGCTGCTCGACGGGATCGATGCCAATCTGTCGTCCGATGCCCGCGCCGAATGGCGGCAGAAGGTCGGCTGGAGCTTTTACATCGAAAACGACGATGCCAATGCCCGGCTCGTCGCGCTGTCCGCCACGCAGGGTGGCTCGGGCCCCTGGGTCGCGGAAGCCCTGTGGACCGCCGGCCTCGCTGCCTGGCGCATGGACGATTGCATGGCCGCGGCCGATGCGTTCCAGCAGGCCGCCACCCAGGGCAGCAACCCGGAACTGGTTTCAGCTGGCTATTACTGGGCCAGCCGCGCGATGGTGCGCTGCCGCCAGCCGGAAAAGGTATCCGGCATGCTGCGCGCGGCCGCCCGCAACGGCGACACGCTCTATGGCATGATGGCGGCCGAAGCCCTGGGGCTGCGCAGCGCCACCCCGCCGCCCGCGCCCGATTTCTCCGCCGCCGATTGGCAATCGCTGCGCGATGTCAACAATGTGCGCCTTGCCGTGCAGCTTGCCGAAATCGGCGAGGATGGCCTTGCCGACGATGTGCTGCGCTATCAGGCGCGGATCGGTGCGCCCAGCCAATATGCCCCGCTGTCGCGCCTGGCGCGCGACCTGGGCCTGCCCTCAACCCAGCTGTGGATGGCCTATAACGCCCCGGCCGGCGCCCGCGCCGATGAAGCGGCACGCTTCCCCGCGCCCAAGTGGGTTCCGGCCAATGGCTGGAAAGTCGATCCCGCGCTGCTCTTTGCCCACTCGTTGCAGGAATCGAACTTCCGCACCGCGGTTACCAGCCCGGCCGGCGCCAAGGGCCTGATGCAGGTGCTGCCCGGCACCGCGCGCGACATGGCGCGGGCCGATCCGGTCATGCAGGGCCGCGATACCCAGCTCGATCTGCCCGGCGTGAACCTGGCGTTTGGCCAGACCTACCTTACCCGGCTGCGCGACAATGGCGCCACTGGCGGGCTGCTGCCCAAGGTGATTGCCGCCTACAACGCCGGCCCGCTGCCGGTGGCGCGCTGGAACACCCAGGTGAAGGACCAGGGCGATCCCTTGCTGTGGATGGAATCGATCCCCTATTGGGAAACGCGCGGCTATGTTTCGGCCGTGATGCGCAACTACTGGATGTACGAACGCCAGGCCGGTGGCCCGTCGGACAGCCGGATCGGCCTGGTTCAAGGGCTGTGGCCCAAGTTTCCGGGCCTGGCCGGCGCAGACAATGTCCGGGTTGCGATGGGCGGGAATTGAGCGCATCACGCCGCCATGGCCATAGATACCACGCGCACGTTCAAGCCGATCAACATCGCCCTGCTCACCGTGTCCGACACGCGCGGACCGGACGAGGATACCTCGGGCGACATCCTTGCCCAGCGCATCCGCGATGCCGGCCACGCCCTGGTGGCGCGCGGCATCGACAAGGATGATGCCGGCGTCATCGCCACCCGGCTCAACAACTGGATCGACGATCCCAGGGTCGATGCCGTGGTGATCACCGGCGGCACCGGGTTAACCGGCCGCGATGTGACGCCAGAGGCGCTGGACCGGGTGAAGACCCGTGATATTCCTGGCTTTGGCGAACTGTTCCGCTGGCTCAGCTACAAGACCATCGGCACCAGCACGATCCAGTCCCGCGCCTGCGCCGTGGTGGCGCGCGGCACCTATATCTTTGCCCTGCCCGGCTCGAACGGCGCGGTGAAGGATGGCTGGGACGGTATCCTTGCCGAACAGCTCGACAGCCGCAACCGGCCCTGCAACTTCGTCGAACTGATGCCGCGCCTCCTGGAAAAGTAAGCGCCTCTCCGTGCCGGGGAGGAGGGCCTGCCCCTGACATGGCATGTCAGGCTGACATGCCCCTCCACCACGCTTCGCGCGGTCCCCCTCCCCGTATCGGGGAGGAACTGCCTTTCATTGCCTGCATGTTCATGCTATGTTCTCATGCATGCAACCGATCAAAGGCAGGGGGGCGCAATCTGGCGCGGTGCCCACGCGTTTTGGCCTTGCCCAGCGCGAGGCCGATGGCGATTGGCGCGACGCGGCGCCAGATATCGACGGCAGTGCCCCGCCCCTGCGCACCACGGTGACCGAGGAATTTCCCAAGTCGGTCCTGACGTTCAACGCCTCGCCCGACATTCCGTTCGACCGTAGCGTCAATGCCTATCGCGGCTGCGAGCATGGCTGCATCTATTGCTATGCCCGGCCAACCCACGCTTATCACGACCTGTCGCCCGGCCTCGATTTCGAAACCAGGCTCTTTGCCAAGCCGCAGGCGGCCGCGCTTTTGCGCCAAGCGTTCGCCAAGCGTGGATACAGCCCAAGGCCGCTGGCCATGGGCACCAACACCGATCCCTATCAGCCGATCGAGCGGGATTATCGCATCACGCGCCAGGTGCTGGAACTGTGCCTCGATGTGGGCCACCCTGTCACCATAACCACCAAGTCTGCGCGGGTGCTCGATGATCTCGATCTGCTGCGCGCCCTGGCGGCGCGCCGGCTGGTGGCGGTCGGCATCTCGATCACCAGCCTCGATCCGCGGCTGTCCAGCCTGCTCGAACCACGCGCGGCCAGCCCGGCCAAGCGCATGGCCGCGCTCGGTACTTTGGTGGAGGCCGGGGTTCCCGCGCATGTCGGCGTCTCGCCGATCATCCCGGCGATTACCGATCAATTCCTCGAACAGATCCTGATGGACGCCGGCGCCCTGGGCGTGCGCTCGGCCAGCTGGATCATGCTGCGCCTGCCGCACGAGGTCGCCCCGCTGTTCCGCGAATGGCTCGACACCCATTTCCCCGATCGCGCCGCCAAGGTGATGCACACGGTGCAATCGATGCGGGGTGGCAAGGATTATGACGCCAGCTTCCACACCCGGAT
>CAYXUN010000067.1:0-20595 GCA_964468165.1 uncultured Novosphingobium sp.
CCCGCGGCTTCACGTTGTAGTCGATCACCCGCTTCACGCAGACCAGGGCTTTCATCGATACATCTCCTCGAACTCGCTCAGCATTCCACCACGTTGACCGCCACGACGTTCACCGCCAGGCCGCCTTGCGAGGTTTCCTTGTACTTGTCACGCATGTCAGCGCCGGTTTGGCGCATGGTTTCGATCACCTTGTCAAGACTCACCATGTGCTGGCCATCGCCCAGCATGGCGAGGCGCGAGGCGTCGATCGCCTTGACCGCGCCCATGGCGTTGCGCTCGATACAAGGGATCTGCACCAGGCCGCCCACCGGATCGCAGGTCAGGCCCAGATTGTGCTCCATGCCGATTTCGGCGGCATTTTCGATCTGGGCATTGTTGCCGCCCAGCGCCGCCGTGAGACCCGCCGCCGCCATCGAGCAGGCCACGCCCACTTCGCCCTGGCAGCCCACTTCGGCGCCGGAAATCGAAGCGTTGCGCTTGTAGAGCGCGCCGATCGCCGCCGCCGTCAGCAGGAACGTGCGCCGCCCGGCGCGATCGCCACGATAGCAGCGCTCGTAATAGCGCAGCACGGCCGGAATGATCCCGGCCGCGCCATTGGTGGGTGCCGTCACCACGCGGCCGCCGGCAGCGTTTTCCTCGTTCACCGCCATGGCCCACAGGTTGATCCAGTCGAGCACGGCCAGCGGCTCTGACAGCGACATCTGCTGGCGATGCTGCAATTCCTGCGCCAGCGCAGCGGCACGGCGGCGCACTTTCAGGCCACCTGGCAAGATCCCGCCCTGCGCGCAGCCGCGATCGATGCAGGCCGCCATGGTGTCGGCCAGCAGATCGAGCCCTGCATCGACCTCTGACGGGCTGCGCCAGGCCAGTTCGTTGGCCAGCATGATCTGGGCAAAGCTCAACCCCGTCGCATCACCGATCTCGATGAGTTGCGCGGCAGAGGCAAAGGGATAAGGCAGGTCGGGCAGATCGAGGGCGGGCGCGTTGCGGATCACCTCGTCTTCGTCCAGCACGAAACCGCCGCCCACCGAATAGAACAGCCGCCGGGTCAGCATCTCACCCGCTTCGTCCCAGGCCGCCAGGGCCATGGCGTTGCTGTGATAGGGCTGCCGCTCGCGTTGAAGAAAGCGCATGTCCTGGGCTGGGGCAAAGGCAACCGCGTGCTGCCCAAGCAGCGCGACGCGGCCCGATTGCTCCACCGCAGAAACGATGCCCGCCACCGCATCGGGATCGACCGTGGCCGGCACTTCGCCCGCCAGGCCCAGGATAATCGCCACGTCGGTGGCGTGGCCCTTGCCGGTCAACGCCAATGACCCATAGAGATCGACCGAGACCCGCGCCGTGCGCGCCAGCAGGCCGGCCGCCTCCAGCGCCTCGGTAAAGCGGCGGGCCGCGACCATCGGTCCGACGGTGTGCGAACTCGATGGCCCGATGCCGATCTTGAACAGGTCAAACGTGCTGACGGTCATGGCCGCTCCGGAATGCCAGACACGATCGCGGAGTGATTCCACCCTTCCAGGGCGCGCAACAAATCACCACCAGAAAGACCGATCGTTGCCGTGTTGCGCAAGGGATGAACGTGAACCCGTTCGGCGTCAACCAGATCCGCGTCGATCACGACGCGCACCGCGCCATCGGCATCGTTGATCACCGCGAGCGGCGTCACCGCGCCCGGCGTCACGCCCAGCAGGCGCTCCATATCCTCGGGCTTGCCAAAGCTGAACTTCTTGGCGCCGACCGCGCCGGCCAGCCCCTTGAGATCCACCCGCTTGGCATGGTCGACCGTCACCAGCCAGAAGCTGCCATCGGCGTTCTTGAGGAACAGGTTCTTGGTATGCGCCCCGGGCAGCGCGGCGTGGATCGCCTCGCTTTCCTCCACGGTGAACACCGCCTCGTGTTCCAGGCTGGACCACGCCACGCCTAGGGCGGCGAGATCGGCGTAGAGCCGCGCCTCGCTCACTTGAACACCACCGTGCGGTGGCCATTGAGCATCACGCGATGCTCGCAATGGGCCTTCACCGCGCGGGTCAGCACCCGGCTTTCGGTTTCCTGGCCCTGGGCGATCAGGTCATCGACGGTATCGGCGTGGTCCACCATCGAGACATCCTGCGCGATGATCGGCCCTTCATCCAGATCGGGCGTTACGTAGTGCGCGGTGGCACCCACCATCTTCACCCCGCGCTCGTAGGCGCGGTGATAGGGCATGGCGCCCTTGAAGGCCGGCAACGAGGAATGGTGGATATTGATTACGCGGCCTTCCAGGGCACGGCAGGTGGTGTCGGACAATACCTGCATATACCGCGCCAGGATCACCAGATCGACGTTCTGCTGCGCGATCATGTCCAGCAGCTTTGCTTCCTGCTCTGCCTTGTTTTCCGGCGTGATCGGCAGGTGGTGGAAGGGAATGCCCTCATGCTCCACCCGGCGCTGCCAGGTGGTGTGGTTCGAAACCACGCTGGTCACTTCCATCGGCAGATAGCGCGTGGCGGTGCGATAGAGCAGGTCATTGAGGCAGTGCCCGCCCTTTGACACCATGACCAGCGCGCGCACCTTGACCGACAGGTCGAAGACTTTCCAATCGATGCCATAGGCACTGCCCACCGAAAGGAACGCGGCATTGAAGCGGTCCACGGTCATGCCTTCGGGCGCGGTGAACGCCACGCGCATGAAGAAGCGGCCGGTAACGGCATCATCGAACTGCGCGCTTTCAACGATGTTGCAATCCTGCGCCGAAATCGAGGTGGCGATCGCGGCCACCAGGCCCTTGCGATCCACACACGAGACAAGCAGGACGAAATCGGGTTTCAAAAGCGCCACGTCAGCTCCCTTTCGCTGGTTGCCCGCATCTGTAGGACGGCTTGCCCGCAACAGGAACGGGCCAGCGCAGACAATAAGCAGATATAATCTGGTAGTTCAGGCATCATGATGGCACAAGAGTGCTGCACGGGGGCGCGAGAGGGCGCGCACCCAAAGGATCATGCCCATGCGCCTGCCCGCCGAATTCGATCTGCACGGCTTGGAAGTGTTTGTCCTGACGGTGGAACTGGGCGGAATGACCGCCTGCGCCCAACAGTTGCGGATAACCCAGTCGGCGGTTTCGCAAACCATCACCCGGCTGGAACAGGGCATCGGCGCGCCGCTGTTCGATCGCTCGCTGCGGCCCCTGGGCCTGACGCCGTCGGGCCGCGCCCTGCACGAGCGCGCGCGCAAGCTGCTGGCCAGCGCGCGTACGGCCTATGACGAGGTGCGCGAAGGCGCGCAGCAGCCGATCGACCAGTTGACCGTGGGCATGAGCGAGAGCCTGGCCAACCTGCTCACCGCGCCGCTGCTGCGCCGCCATGGCATGCGCGTGGGTTCATGGCGGGTGCGATCGGGCATTTCGCTGCGCCAGCAGCAGGAATTCCTGGCCCGGCGCTGCGACATGCTGGTGACCGGCAGCAATACCCTGGAAAAACACCCCGGTATCGAGCATCACGACGTGATCGACGATCCATTCGTGATGATCTTTCCGGCCGACCACAGCGGCAGCATCGATCCGGCCGACGTGGCCGAGCGCATGCCGTTCGTGCGCTATTCGCTCGATACCGGGATGGGCCAACGCATCGAAAGCCAACTGACCCGCATGAAGCTGCGCCTGCCCAATGTGATCGAGGTGGAAATCATCCACCAGCAATTGACCACGGTGGGCATGGGCATCGGCTGGAGCATCACCTCGCTGCTGTGCCTCGCGGCCCTGCCCCAGCTGATGCCGCAGCTGCGCGTCGAACCCCTGCCGCGTGGCCGCTTTGCCCGCCGCATCCAGGTGGTGGCGCGGATGGGTGAACTGGGCGATCTGCCCGGCCAGACGGCCGCCTTGGCGCGCGAAACCCTGCTGGACCAGGTCCTGCCGCCGCTGATGACCAACCTGCCTTGGGCCGGACCGTTGCTCGGCTGAGCCGGCGGGCATTAAAAAATCCCATCAATCCGAAAAAGTGCGCTTTTCCGCCATTTTTGCAGGAACCTTTGCATTAACTAAGGATTAGAGCCCCGTCGCGAAGGTGCGCGTGGGGCACGCCTGACCGGGTGTTGGGGAACTCCGGCAGTAATCATGACTAACAACGAACTTTCCCGGCAGGTTGCCGGAATCTCGCAACTCTCTCTGGCTGCGGCGCTCGACCAGAGCGTGGATTGCGTCAAGGTCATCGGGCTCGATCGCACGGTATCCTATGTCAATCCCAATGGCCTGTGCGCCATGGAGATCGACACGCCGGCCGACGTGCTCGGCGAGCGCTGGGAAACGCTTTGGCCCGAAGAAGGCCGGCCCCATATCGCCAGCGGCTTTGCCACCGCCCAGGCTGGCGGCGTTTCGCGGTTTCGTGCGCTTTGTCCCACGGCCAAGGGCAACAGCCGCTGGTGGGACGTGAGCATTTCAGCGCTGCGCGACGATACCGGCAAGCTGATCAGCTACCTCGCCGTCTCGCGCGACGTGACCGATGCCGAACTTTCCCGCCAGGTGCTGGAAACTGCCACGCGCGAGCTGCACCATCGCCTGCGCAACACCTATACGATGATTTCCAGCCTGATCCGAGGCTTTGCCCGTGGCGACGCGCACAACGATGCCTTTGCCGGGCAGATGGCCGAACGCCTGATCGCGATGGGCCGCGCCCAGGCCCTGTTCACCAGCCTGGAAGTGCCGTGCAGCCTGGTCGAACTGATCGACGCGCTGGTGCTGCCCTTTGGCAGTGCGT
Organism: uncultured Novosphingobium sp.; assembly: GCA_964468165.1. Lineage (GTDB taxonomy): Bacteria > Pseudomonadota > Alphaproteobacteria > Sphingomonadales > Sphingomonadaceae > Novosphingobium. The sequence goes on from CAYXUN010000067.1 coordinate 4,728, forward strand.
TCTGCCCCGTGGCGACCGACCAGGTGCGCGACATGCCGATCGCCCGCGCCCTGGCTGACACCATCGCCCTGGTCGTGGGCGAACTGGCGGTCAATTCCTCGAAGCACGGAGCGATCGCCCATGGCGGCGCCATCACGCTGTCGAGCGAGGACCAGGACGGCGACATCGTGATCACCTGGCACGAGGTATCGAACCGCCCGGTTCAGGCAACCTCGCGCGATGGCGGCCAGGGACTCAACCTCATCAACCGCATCGTGCGGCTGCGCGAGGGCGCGATCGACCTGGACTGGCAGCCCGATGGCCTGACCGCGCGCCTGCGCTTCAAGGGCGGTGCGGCGGCCTGATTTTCAGGTCTGTTACGGTCAGCCGCGTTCCGCCGCCTTGAGCGCGTGCCACAGCCACGGGGCAAAGCTGCGCCACACGAACACGCGGAACACGGTTGCGCTTTCGCGCCACACGATCACTTCCACCGTTTCGAAAACGGTGCGCGTGGCGCGGCCCACGGCAAACCGGTCGAGATCGAGCGGACATCCCGACGCCAGCACGGTGGCCGCGCCTGCTCCCTCCACCCGGATCACCACACCGCGCGCGGAAATGTCCACCACGCTCACCGGTTGCCCGGCGCCATCGGGCAACACTGTGCCAGCGGGCAGATCGGCCAGCCATTCGTCTGGGCCAAGGCAGGCGATGCCATCGCGCGTCTCGCCAATGCGCGCGGGCGCCTCTCGGCCGATCACCTCCGCAAGCGCCTGCGCCGTGCGGGCGCGCAGCGACCAGCGGCTCGCCGGCGCTTCCAATGTCAGCGCCACGCCCGCGGCGGTCACCGCCTGGGCTTCCAGCGCCAGATCGGTGCCGGCCACGGCCAGGGCGGGAATCGCAAGGACATCAGACATCGAGGCGGCTCCCCTGCGGATCATAAAACACGGTGCTGGCGCTCACCCGCGCGCGGATCGTGCGGCCGGGCATCGGCACGTGGATCACCTGGCCATCGCGCGCGCGCCCATCGGCAATCACTGCCATGGCGATGGAGCGTCCCAGCGTGGCGCTGTGATAGGAAGAGGTAACGTGGCCAAGCATGGTCATCGGCACCGGCTGATCGGGATCGGCCACGATCTGCGCGCCTTCTTCCAGCACTTCCTGCGGGTCTTCGGTCAGCAGACCGACCAGTTGCTTGCGCCCCGGCGCGCTCATGTCAGGCCGGGCGAGCGAGCGCTTGCCGACGAAATCGGGCTTCTTGGTGCCCACCGCCCAGGCCATGCCGGCGTCATCCGGGGTGAGCGTGCCGTCGGTATCCTGCCCAACGATGACATAGCCCTTTTCGGCGCGGAGCACGTGCATCGTCTCGGTGCCATAAGGGGTGATGCCGTGGGCCTGGCCAGAAGCGTGGATCGCCTCCCACACCATGCGCCCATGCTCGGCCGGCACGTTGACTTCATAGCCAAGCTCGCCGGTAAAGCTCACGCGGAACAGGCGCGTCGGCACGCCGCAGATGCGACCCTCACGAATGGCCATGTGTGGAAACGCGCCAGGCGCCAGATCGATGCCCTCGACCAGCGGCGCGATCACCGCGCGGGCAAGCGGGCCCTGCACCGCGATTACCGCCCACTGCTCGGTCGTGCTGGTCAGCCAGACGTCAAGATCGCTCCATTCGGTCTGGAGATAGTCTTCCATCATCGCCAGCACGCGCGCCGCGCCGCCGGTGGTGGTGGTCAGGTGGAAACGATCGGGCGCCAAGCGTGCTGAAACGCCATCGTCGGTGATGAAGCCATCCTCGCGCAGCAGCAACCCATAGCGGCAGCGGCCCGGTGCCAGCGCCTTCCACGGGTTGGTGTACATGCGGTTGAGGAATTCGGCGGCATCGGGCCCGACCACTTCGATCTTGCCCAGGGTCGATGCATCGAACATGCCCACCTGCTGGCGCACCGCCAAGCATTCCCGCGCGACGGCGGCGTGCATGTCTTCACCGCCCTGCGGGAAATAGCGCGCACGGCGCCACTGCGCCACGTTCTCGAACACGGCCCCGCGCGCATCGGCCCAGCCATCGATCACCGTCTTGCGGATCGGCTGGAACAGCGCATCCTTGTGATGCCCCATCAGCGCGCCGAACGTCTGCGGCGTATAGGGCGGACGGAACGTGGTGAGGCCAATATCGGTCACCGGCTTGGACAGGCTGCCCGAGGCGATCTGCAAGCCATTGAGGTTGCTGGTCTTGCCCTGGTCGGTGGCCATGCCATTGGTGGTATAGCGCTTGATATGCTCGATCGAGCGCATGCCCTCGCGCACGGCAAGATCGATATCGCGCGCCTTCACGTCGTTCTGGAAATCGACGAAAGCCTTGGTCTGCCAGATCGGCTTGGGGCCAGGCAGCGTGCCCAGCGCCAGGCCCGCGCCCATGTCCCAGGCACCTGCCCCGGCGCCCACTGCGCGACAGTGTTCCTGGGCCACGTCGGGCAGATAGGCGCCCCAGGCATCGTCCCAGCGCAAGCTGCCCTTGGCATGGCTCCACAAGTGCACGGTCGGAGTCCAGCCACCGGCCATCAGCAGGGCATCAGCGGCCAGTTGCTGGCCCTGCCCGGTTCCGCCGGCGGCAAAGGTCACGCCGCTCACCCCATGGCGGCCTGACACCTGCGTCACGGCATGGCCAAGATGCACGGCAATTCCCGCGCCGCGCACGGCAGCAACCAGATCGGCCGCCACGTCGCTCCGCAGGTCGATCACCGCCACCACGTTGACGCCAGCGGCCTTGAGCGCCAGCGCATCGCGCCAGCCGCTGTCGTGCACCGCCATCACCGCCACGGCACGGCCCACCGCCACGCCATAACGCACCGCCAGCGTGCGCCCGGCGCTCGACAGCATCACGCCCGGCACGTCGTTGCCATCGAACACCAGCGGACGCTCGATCGCGCCCTGGGCGAGGATGACCTCGCCAGCGCGGATGCGCCACAGCCGCTCGCGCGCACCGCTCGCCTGCGCCGGGGCCAGGTGATCGGTCAGGTGCTCCACCGCGCCCACGAAGTTCTGGTGGTAATAGCCGAACGCGGTGGTGCGGGTCAGCACCGTCACGTTGTTCAGCCGGCGCAGCGCCATGGTCTTGTCGGCCACTTCGCCCCACAGCGCCTGGTCCGACAGGGCACCGCCGCCCAACTCGTCCTGCTCGTCGATCAGGATCACCCGGCCACCGTCGGCCGCCGCCGCCAGCGCGGCATCGATCCCGGCCAGGCCGCCGCCGACCACCAGCACCTCGCAATGGGCATAGGTGGCGTCGTAATGATCGGGATCGCGCTCCGTCGGGCTGGCGCCAAGGCCGGCCATGCGGCGGATCGCCGGCTCATAGAGCTTTTCCCAGGCCGAGCGCGGCCACATGAACGTCTTGTTGTAGAACCCGGCCGGAAAGAACGCGCCAAGCCGATCGTTGACCGCGCCAAGGTCGAACTTGAGCGAGGGATAGCGGTTCTGGCTTTGCGCGGTAAGGCCCTGATACAGCGGCACCGATGGCGCGCGCAGATTGGGCGTGCGCCGGCCCCAGCCCGGCCCGGGGCCACCGCGATCCACCGTCACCAGGGCATTGGGTTCTTCCGTCCCCATGCCCAGAATCCCGCGCGGGCGGTGATACTTGAACGAGCGGCCGAACAGCATCTGCCCCGATGCCACCAGCGCAGAGGCCAGGCTGTCACCGGCAAAGCCGCGATGGGCGCGCCCGTCAAAAGTGAAATCCAGCGGCGCGGCGCGGTTGATGCGGCCGCCGGCAGGAAGACGATAGCCGCTCATTTACGCGGTTCCCCGGCCTTGTAGGTCTGTTCGAAACGATCGCTCACGGTATCGCGCACGGCGTTGAAGAAACGCCCGCAGCCATGGGTATGCCGCCAGCGTTCATGATGGCGCCCGCGCGGATTACGGCGGATGTAGAGATAGTGCTCCCATTCCTCGTCGCTCAGCGTTGCGGGATCGAGCGGGCGCGCAATATGTGCCTCGCCGCCATAGACGAATTCCACCTCGGGGCGGTCTTCCTCGCAATAGGGGCAATGAATCAACAGCATGGCTTGGTTCCCTGCGCCTTGCTCAGTGGGCCACGGCGGCTGCGGCCGCCTCGTCGATCATCCGCCCGTTGCGGAACCGGTCGAGCGTGAACGGCGCGTTGATCGCGTGCGGGGCATCATGGGCGATGGTGTGCGCCAGCAAATCCGCCGCACCCGGCGTCGCCTTGAACCCGCCGGTGCCCCAGCCGCAGTTGACGTAGAGGCCCTGAACCGGGGTCTTGCCCAGGATCGGCGAGCGATCAGGCGTCACGTCGACGATCCCGCCCCAGGTGCGCAGCATGCGCATGCGGGTAAAGATCGGGAATATCTCGCAGATCGCCGCCAGGGTATGCTCGATGATGTGGAACGCGCCGCGCTGCGAATACGAGGTATATTGGTCGGTCCCCGCGCCAATCACCAGTTCGCCCTTGTCGGACTGGCTGATATACGCATGCACGGTGTTGGACATGACCACGCAGGGAAAGATCGGCTTGACCGGCTCTGACACCAGGGCCTGCAGCGGATAGCTTTCCAGCGGGAATTGCAGGCCGGCCATGTTCATGACGACCGAGGTATTGCCCGCCGCCGATACGCCGATCTTCTTCGCGCCGATGAAGCCGCGCTCGGTCTCCACCCCCAGCACCGCGCCGTCGGGCCCACGCCGGATGCCGGTGACGGCGCAGTTCTGGATGATATCCACGCCCAGCGCCGTGGCCTTGCGGGCATAGCCCCAGGCCACGCTATCGTGCCGCGCGGTGCCGCCGCGCCGCTGCAACGCCCCGCCCAGCACCGGATGGCGCGCATTGGGCGAGATATCGAGCGGCGGGCAATAGGCCTGGCATTCTTCCGGGCTCAACCATTCATTGTCCACGCCGTTCAGGCGGTTGGCATGGATGTGGCGCTTGAAGCTCTGGATGTCGTGCACGTTGTGCGCCAGCATCAGCACGCCGCGCTTGGAATACATCACGTTGTAGTTGAGTTCCTGGCTCAACCCGTCCCACAGCTTGACCGCGTGGTCATAGAGGTGGGCGCTTTCATCGTAGAGGTAGTTCGAGCGGATGATCGTGGTGTTGCGCCCGGTGTTGCCACCGCCCAGCCAGCCCTTCTCGATCACCGCGACATTGGTGATCCCATACTTGGCCGCCAGGTAATAGGCCGCGCCCAGGCCATGCCCGCCCGCGCCCACGATGATCACGTCATAGGCCGCCTTGGGTGCCTTGTCGGGCCATTGTTCCGGCCACGACTGATGCCCCGAAAAGGCCTGCGCGATGAGATTGAGCCCGGAAAAGCGCATCATCTTATGGCTGTCCTGCCGCTTCCAGCGCGGCCTTGGCGCGCTCGACGTAGAAGGTCTTGAAGGCATCGACGAGGTTTTCCTCGAGCGCGTAGGGCCCGGGGCGATAGCCATCGGTGACGATGCCGGCGTGGTTCATTTCCGCGAGGTGGCGGTCCTGACGGTTGGTCGCCTTCCACACGTGGGTCAGGTTCTCCACGGTGTAGTCTTCGCCTTCCACCGCGTCTTCGTGCACCAGCCACGATGTGCGCAGGATCGAACGATCCGGCCCCTGCGGCATGACGCTGAACGTTACCACGTGATCGCAGCAGAAATGGTGCCAGGAATTGGGCTGGGTCCAAACCGAAACGCTGGTCGGCTCGGCATGCTCGACCGGCCAGATCAGCTTCTTGGATGCCGGCTGCCCGTCCATGGTCTGCGACAATGCCCCGTGCGCCAGGCCCAGCCGGCCGACGCGATGCCAGCCGCCATCGGGAAATTCGACCAGGTCGCGCCACACGCCCATGGCCTTCCAGCGCTCCACCTGGGCGGTGATGTCGTCCTCGTCGGCAGCGTCACCGTCTTCCGGGTTGCCCCGGCCAAAGCCCGATCCGCTCAGCGAATTGAGCAGCTCGGGATGGTTGGCCTCGCAGTGATAGCACTCGCGGTTGTTTTCCATGACCAGCTTCCAGTTGGCCGTGTCATGCAGGTCTTCGACCGCGGCGACCTTGAGCTTGTCCATGTTGTAGATGCCGATCGCCGCGGCGATGTCCTGCTTGGCCGGCTCGATCGGCGGCGGATTGTCCGCCAGGCAGATGAACAGCAGGCCGCCGCAGTTTTCCAGCGCCACTTCGCGCAGGTTGTGCGCGCTCTTGTCAAAGCCATCGGGCATGCCGCGCGCGGCGATCAGCTTGCCGTCGAGCCCGAATGTCCAGAAGTGATAGGGACACATGATGCGCGGCATCGTGCCGGCCTGGACCTGGCAAATGCGCGATCCGCGATGGGTGCAGGTGTTGTAGAACGCGCGCACCTCGCCATCGCGGCCACGCACGATGAACACCGAGTTGTTGGCCATTTCAAAGACGTAGAAATCGCCAGGGTTCTTCACATGGGCCACAGTGCAGGCATAGAGCCACACCGATTTGAGCATCACTTCGGTATCGAAGCGAAAGGCTTCCTCGCTGGTGTAAAGTGCCTGCGGCAAGGTGTAGCCGGGGCGATCCTGGTTCAGCAGTTCGGCAATCGAAGCGAAATTGCGCATGGGAACTAGCTCCGCAATGCAAGGTTTTCGGGGTCGAAGGGCGAGTCTGGGATCACCACGGCCTTGTGCAGCGTACCGAGAATGGAAATCTCGAGTTCGGTGCCAAGGTTTGCGTGTTCAGGTGCAATCATCGCCAGCGCCAGCGACTTGGCCGTGCGCCAACCATAGCCGCCCGAGGTGGCGCGGCCAACCAGTTGTCCATCGCGATAGATCGCTTCGGAGCCGCGGGCATCGGCATCGGTGACGCCCAGCACCTCCAGGGTAACCAGAGTATAGGAAAGACCGGCTTCCTTCTTCGCCAGCAGCCCGTCACGGCCAACGAAGTCCGGCTTCTTCATGGATATAAAGCGTTCAAGCCCGCTTTCCAGCGCGTTGTATTCCACCGAAAGTTCGCGCGGGATCAGCTTGTAGCTCTTTTCCAGCGCCATCGACGTCATCGCCCGGATGCCAAAGGGCTTGATGTCGAATTCGGCGCCGGCTTCCATCAGCTTGTCGAAGATGTAGTTCTGCATCTCGATCGGGTGGTGGAATTCCCAACCCAGCTCGCCGATGAAATTCACGCGCAGCGCATCGCACGGCGCCGCGCCGATCGAGATGCGCTTGCCCGTCAGCCACGGAAACGCCTCGTTCGAAAGGTCGGTGCGGGTCACCTTGGCCAGCACGTCGCGGGCACGCGGCCCGGCCAGGACCAGCACGCCCATCGCCGTGGTCAGCCGCTCGAACTTGACCGAGCCATCGGCGGGCAGCGCCTTGATCAGGTAATCGTGATCATGCGATTCCAGCGCGCCGGCCGAAACCAGGTAATAGCTTTGCGGGCCGCGCTTGTAGACGGTAAACTCGCTGCGCACGCCGCCGGCGGGCGTCAGCAGGTACGACAGGCTGACCCGGCCGATCTTCTTGGGCACCGCGTTGGACAGGAGGCTGCCCAGCCATTCTTCCGCGCCGGGGCCGGAAATCAGGCACTTGGCAAATGCGCTCATGTCCTGAATACCAACCTTTTCCGTCACATGGCGGCATTCGTTGCCAACATGCTCGAAGTAGTTGGAGCGGCGGAACGACCACTTTTCGCGGATCGGCGCGCCCGGCACATCAGGATGGTTGTGGTTGAGCAGCGTTTCGGGACGGTCGAGATCCGCCTCGGTCAGTTCATAGCCTTCCGGCGCGAACCAGTTGGGACGCTCCCAGCCGAACACGCTGCCGAACACCGCGCCCAGCTTCTTCATCCGGTCATAGCACGGCGTCTGGCGCAGCGGGCGGGCCGCCTCGCGTTCTTCATCGGGGTAGTGAACGGTGAACACCTTGGCATAGGCTTCCTCGTTCTTTTCGATGAGATAGCCTTCGTCGGCATAAGTGCCGAAGCGGCGCGGATCGACCCCCATCATGTCGATGGTGGGTTCGCCGTCCACAATCCAGTGGGCCAGCTGCCAACCCGCGCCGCCGGCTGCCGTGATGCCGAAGCTGTGACCTTCATTGAGCCAGAAGTTCTTCAACCCCGGCGCAGGACCGACGATGGGCGACCCGTCGGGCGTATAGGCAATGGCGCCGTTGTAAACCTTCTTGAGGCCCACCTCGCCAAAGGCGGGCACGCGCTCGATCGCCGAGAGGATGTAGGGCTCCAGGCGTTCGAGGGCATCGGGGAACAGCTCGTATTCGCTGTTGGCGGCAGGCCCCTTCACATAACAGGCGGGCGCGCCGATTTCATAGGGCCCCAGCAGCAGGCCGCCGGCTTCCTCGCGCATGTACCAGCTCGAGTCGCTTTCACGCAGCACGCCCATTTCGGGCAGGCCCTTGGCGCGGCGCTCCATGATCGCGGGGTGCTGCTCGGTGACGATGTACTGGTGCTCGACCGGGATCACCGGCACGTCGAGGCCGACCATCGCGCCGGTCTGGCGGGCAAAGCTGCCGGTGGCCGAAACCACGTGCTCGCAGGTGATCTCGCCCTGGTCGGTCGCCACCACCCATTCGCCGTTGGCCTTCTGGGTGATGCCCGTGACCGTGGTGTTGCGCATAATCGTGGCGCCCCGCTGGCGCGCGCCCTTGGCCAGGGCCTGGGTCAGGTCGGCCGGCTGGATATAGCCATCGGCGGGATGCTGGATCGCGCCGAGCACGCCGTCCATCTGCGCCAGGGGCCAGATTTCATGGACTTGCTCAGGGGTAAGGAAGTTCACGTCTACCCCGATGGTCTTGGCCACGCCCGCATAATAGCGGTATTCGTCCATGCGATCGGGGCTGTTGGCGAGGCGAATGTTCGACACGCGCGAGAAGCCGACGTTGAGTTCGGTTTCGGCTTCCAGGCTGGGATAAAGATCGACCGAATACTGGTGCAGCTTGCCGACCGAGTAGGACAGGTTGAACAGCGGCAGCAGGCCGGCGGCATGCCAGGTGGAGCCCGAGGTCAGCTCCTTGCGCTCGATCAGCACGACATCGGACCAGCCCATCTTGGCCAGGTGATACAACGTGCTGACGCCGACGACGCCGCCACCAATCACCACAACGCGCGCAGTAGTCTTCATGTCATGCCTCGGCTTTGCTTGGCTGCCTATTTGCAGAAGGGCTATTCCAGCGCGGGAACCGGCGCAATCACGGTGCCGCACCATTTTGGAAACTAATGCGAGGGATTAGAAATAATGCTTGCCCCAAGGGCCGGGAGGACCACGTCGCGCCTCCCGCGGCAGTGACATTCCGCAACGCCTCGCCCAGCCCTGCCGCCGTACCGCCCGCCGCGACAGGGCATTAGGCAAGTTAATGAGAGTAGTAAGTAAGCGTTATTACCAAACGAAACCAGCGCTCAACATTTTACATAAAAACATCAATTACTTGAACATGATGCTACCGTAATCCCACAAGCCCGGCACAATGCTGTTCTACTGTTGCTGAAGGCTTGCTGCATCTGCGTTCCTGATGCACGATCCCGGTGCAGGTATTGTGCCCCCGAACGAGGGGCCGGCTTGGAGGGAAGCTGTCATGCGTCACCTGGTATTCTCGGGCACTGTCCTGAATCAAAATTCCGTTGTGCAACTGGCCCATGCGCGCTTGCGCCAGGGTCGATCCGGCATTCGCATCATGGCGCTGGCCGCCACGGCGTTGATCCCCGGCCTGGCCCAGGCCCAGGCGCCCCCCCCCCCCCCGCCCCCAAACCCCCCCCCCCCCCCCCCCCCCCCCAACCCCGGCCGAAACCGCCGCCCCCGCCCCACAGACCGACAACGGCACCGGCGACATCGTGGTGACGGCACAGCGCCGCGAGCAGAAGCTCAACGACGTGGGCATCGCCGTCTCGGTCATTTCGGCCAAGGACTTGCGCGCACTCAACATCAACAACGCCACCGATATCGTCCGCGCGATCCCCAACCTGAAATACAACGCCTATGGCTCGAGCCAGGTGGTGTTCAACATCCGCGGCGTGTCGCAGAACGACTATGGCGATCAGCAGGAACCGCCGGTCGCCGTCTATCAGGACGACAGCTACGCCGCATCGATCACCACGGCCGGCTTCCCGATCTTTGACCTGGCGCGCACCGAGGCGCTGCGCGGGCCGCAGGGCACGCTGTTTGGCCGCAATGCCACCGGCGGCGCGGTGCAGTTCATTTCCAACCAGCCCAGCCACGAGTTCGGCGGCTATCTCTCTGCCACCACCGGCAGCTTCAACCAGTCGATCTTCGAAGGCGCGGTCACCGGCGGGCTGACCCAGACGCTCTCGGCCCGCGTCTCGGGCATCTATGATCGCGATTCCGGCTATATCAAGAATCTGCTGCCCGGCGGGGCCGATCTGGGTGCCAACAACCACTGGGCCACGCGCGGCATCCTGCAGTGGGACCCGACCAGCGATTTCCGTGCCCGCCTGACGGTGCGCTATACCCAGGCCGATCACGAACGCCAGGCCGGCGTCTACACGCTGACCCCGGCCTGCCCCAATGCGCAGTTCCAAGGCGAATTCCTGGCCGCCAACCAGGTCTGCGACTATTGGAACAACTATGGCGGCACGTCGTACAATGGCGGTGTGCCCGGCTCGGTGGCCAATGGCTATGCCAACCCGGCGATCACCGCCACCCAGGGCGGCAACCCGTGGCAAACCTATAGCGCGGGCGAAAACTATGTGAACCGCAAGCAGTTCGCCGCCACGCTGCGCCTGGAAGCCAAGCTTGGCGCGTTCGACGTCACCTCGATCACCGATTACCAGAACCTCGCCAAGTTCTATATCGAAAGCGATGATGGCGTGCCCGGCCTGCCCTATGTGGAAGGGGCCGCACTGCCGCCCTTCACCACCGGCCCCTGCGCCAGCGCGCCCAGCGTCACCTGCTATGCCTCGGGCACGATCTTCTATCAGCGCGCCCGCACCCAGCAGATCACGCAGGAACTGCGCGCGGCCACCCATTTCGGCAACAACTACCTGACCATGGGCGCGTTCGGCATGCTGCTGACCGGCAACTATGGCGCCAAGTATGCCACGCCGTTCGACCAATATGATCCCACGGTGCAGTTCTACCAGCGCACCCGCTCGTTCGCGGTCTTTGCGCAGGACGAATACAAGTTCGACGATCACTGGAAGCTGATCCTCGGCGCGCGCTATTGGCGCGACAGCAAGTTGGCCTGGTACACTGCCAAGGAGGCGATTTCGGGCCTCACCGTCAACTGGGGCCCCAGCGGCATCAACTTCTTCGATCCCACCGGCGCGGCCAATGCCAGCGGCATCACCGTCACGCCATCGGCCGCCTCGCCCACCTATGACGGGGTCACTGCACGCGCCGAACTCGATTACAAGCCCGGCCCCGATACGCTGCTCTATGCCAGCTACAACCGCGGCTCCAAGTCGGGCGGGTTCACGTTCTCCACCGGCACGCCATTCCCCGGCCAGGCGTTGATCGATACGCTCAACAACATCCCCTACCGGCCCGAGACGCTCAACGACTATGAAGTGGGCCTCAAGACCAAGATCGGCCGCAACATCCAGTTCAACCTTGCGGCATTCTATTATGATTACAAGAACTACCAGGCCTATGTTCAGGTGGGTTATACGCAGCTGGTGCGCAACCTGCCGGCCACGATCAAGGGCGTGGAAGCCGAACTGACCGCCCACCCGATCGAAGGGTTCACGCTCCAGGCCTCGGCCGCCGTACAGGACAGCAAGGTCAAGAACGTGCTGCTGCCCGATGGCGTCACGGTGGTGAACCACGATCTGCCGCAGGCGCCGGGCTTTTCCGGCAATGCCCTGGTCCGCTATGAATTCGGCATGGGCGGCGCACGCGTCTCGCTGCAGGGTGACGCGCTCTACACCGGCAAGTTCTGCTTCTCGGTGCTCTGCGCGCCAGACGAGCGCGAAGGCGCCTATCACGTGGAAAACGCCCGCATCGGCGTGATCCCGGCGGGCGGCAAGCTGGAGTTGGCGTTCTTCGTCAACAACCTGTTCAACCGGGTCTATCGCTCCTACGCCTTCGACGGCTCGCTCTATTGGGGCGATGCGCTCAGCGTCTATGGCAAGCCGCGCACCTGGGGCCTGACCGCCCGGATCAACTTCGGCAACTGACCCATGCCCGGGCCGAACCTGCGACGGGTTCGGCCCCGGGTTTTCCGACAAGACGTGATGACGGCCATGGCGCATCCGGGCCACGTGGGGCGGCGAGGCGATTGCAGCTGTGGAAAGACTGTGATCTATCTTGCCAAGTTCCCTGCCCCACCGGAAAGTGAGGCCCATGAAGACCCTGCGCCAGGCCGTCCTGATCCTGCTTGCCTCTGCTGCCGCGGGCGGCGGCACCCTGATGCTCAACGCCTGCACCAGCGCGCGGGCCGATACGCCAGATACCGGGGCAGATCGCGCCGCCGCGCCGATGGCCGGGGCCGAATGGCCGCTGGCCGGGGGTGACAGCGCGGGCACGTGGTATTCCGCGCTGGCCGATATCAACGAAACCAACGCCGCCTCGCTGGGCTATGCCTGGTCTTACGACATGGGCACCGAACGCGGGCAGGAAGCCACGCCCCTGGTGGTCGGCGGCGTGATGTATACCTCTGGCGTGTGGGGCAATGTCTATGCCCTGGACGCCGCCACGGGTGCGCTGCTCTGGCAATACGATCCCGAAGTGGATGGGCAGTGGGGCCGCAATGCCTGCTGCGACGTGGTCAACCGGGGGGTCGCCTATCGCGATGGCACGGTTTTCGTCGCATCGGAAGACGGGCGGCTGCACGCGATCGATGCCAAGACCGGCAAGGCACGCTGGATCGCCGATACCATCATCAACCACAAGCAGCCCTATGCCTCGACCGGCGCGGTGATCCTGACCAAGGATAGCGTCGTGATCGGCAATGCCGGGGCCGACATCGGCGATGGCGACCTGCGTGGCTATATCTCGGCCTGGGATATCAAGACCGGCGCGTTCAAATGGCGGTTCTTCACCGTGCCGCCCGCGCCCGGCCAGCCCTTCGAACACCCCGAACTGGCGATGGCGGCCAAGTCATGGGGGCCCAACCGCGATGGCCGCACCCAGAACGGCGGCACGGTGTGGGACGGGTTGTCCTACGACCCCGAAACTGACCAGATCGTGTTCGGCACCGGCAACGCCTCGCCCTATCTGCGTTCGGCCGATGGCGTGCGTCATGATGACCTGTTCAACGCCTCGATCATCGCGGTCAATGCCCAGAACGGGCGGATGAACTGGTACTACCAGACGACGCCGGGTGACGAATGGGACTATGACGCGGTCCAGAAGTTCGTCTTTGCCAACCTGACCATCGCCGGCCAGCCCCGCCGCGTGGTGATGCAGGCCTGCAAGAACGGCTTTTTCTACACGCTGGATCTGAAAACTGGCAAACTTCTGTCGGCTGATCCGTTCACCTATGTGAACTGGGCCAAGGGCGTGGACCTTGCCACCGGCCGGCCGCTGGTGACCGAGCATGCCGACTATTCGAAAAGCCCGAAGAACGTCTATCCTTCGTGGGCCGGCGGGCACACCTGGAACCCGATGTCGTTCAGCCCGCAGACCGGCCTTGTCTATATTCCCGCAATCGATGCCGGCAACGTGCTGCTCAACATGAAGGCCAACGGCGGGTCGCTCACCCATCTCGAAGGCTTTTTCTCGTCGGACGGGATCTTCCCCGACGATCTTTATGATCCCGCCGCGCTCAAGCGCGTGTTCGGGCCGCTGCCCGCCAAGGATGATCTGCAGAAAGAGCGCCCGGGCGTGAAGCTGGTGCGCGAGGTGCTGCGCGCCTGGGACCCGGTGGCCAAGAAAGTGGTGTGGGAGCGCGTTACCTCGCAAGGCGTGCGCGGCTATGACGGCGGGGTGCTGAGCACGGCAGGCAACCTGGTATTCCAGGGTCGCGGCGATGGCAGCTTGTGGATCTACAACGCCCGCACTGGCTCGCCGATCAAGACCATCCAGACCGGCAGCCACATCATGGCCGCGCCGATGACCTACAAGATCGGCGGTGTGCAGTATGTCGCGGTCCAGGCCGGCTATGGCGGATCGGGCATCACGTTCCCGATCCCGCCGTCCAGCGCCGCCTATGCCAACCGCAATGCCAATCGCATCCTGGTGTTCAAGCTGGGTGGCGGGGCGGTGCCGATGCCCGACAAGCGCGAGGTGCCGCCCTACCTGCCGCCGCCACCGGGCAAGGCCAGCCCGGCCCTGATCGCCCGGGGCGAAGACAAGTTCACCGAAAACTGTTCGCGCTGCCACGTGCTGGGCACGCCAGGCGTAACGCCCGATCTTTCGCGCCTGCCGCCCGAAGTGCATGCCATGTTCAACGATATCGTGCTCAAGGGCGCGCTGGCGCCGATGGGCATGGCCCGGTTCGATGATGTGGTGACAAAGGCCGATGTCGAGGCCATCCATGCCTATCTGATCGACCAGCAACGCCAGGGTTACCAGGCGCAACAGTCTGCCAAGAAAGCGAGCCACTGATCATGTCTGCATCTCCCCCCGGCGAAGCGCTGGCCCATTCCTTGAAGCCGCGCCATGTCGCCATGATTTCGATCGGGGGCATCATCGGCGCCGGGATCTTCGTGGGATCGAGCGCGGCGATCCATATTGCCGGGCCGGCCGTGCTGCTGACCTATGCGCTGTGCGGCGCGCTGGTCTTCGTGATCATGCGCATGCTGGGCGAAATGGCCATGGCGCGCCCGGGCGTGGGCTCGTTCACCGGCTATGCCGCGCTGGGCCTTGGCCCCTGGGCCGGGTTCACCACGGCTTGGCTCTATTACTATTTCTGGGTCATCACCATCGCGGTTGAGGCGATCGCCGGCGCCAACATGCTGATGCCGTTCATTCCGCTGCCGATGTGGGCGCTGGCCGCGCTGCTGATCGCGGCGATGACGCTGGTAAACCTGTTCTCGGTCAAGACCTATGGCGAGTTCGAGTTCTGGTTTGCCTCGCTCAAGGTGATCACGATCATCGGCTTCATGGCCCTGGGACTGGCTTACATCTTCGGCTTCGGCCCGGGATTGGCGCGGCTCACGGCAGGCTTCACCCGCCATGGCGGCGCCTTTCCCATGGGGCTGGGCGCCGCGTTCACCGCCATCCCCGTGGTGATCTTCTCGATGATGGGTTCCGAAGTGGCGACCATCGCGGCGGTGGAAACCGAAGACCCGGCGCGCAACATCGTGCGCGCGGCGCGCACCGTCACCTTGCGCATCATGTTCTTCTACATCGGCTCGATCGCGGTGATCCTGGCAATCCTGCCCTGGGCCAACGTGGTTTCGGGGCAATCGCCGTTCGTGGCTGCGCTGTCGATCATCAAGGTGCCCGGCGCGCAAGCGGTGATCGGCGCCGTGATCTTCACTGCCATCGTCTCGTGCCTCAATTCGGCGATCTACGTCACCTCGCGCATGCTGTTCGAGATGGCGCAGCGCGGCGATGCGCCGGCCGCATTCGGGCGGGTTTCAGCGCGGCGCGTGCCAGCGCTGGGCATCGTGGTCTCGGGCGTGGCAGGCTTTGCCGTGGTGCTGTCTTCGGTGTTTTCGCCCGACGCGCTGTTCACGTTCCTGCTGCAATCCTCGGGCGCGACGATCCTGTGCGTCTATCTGCTGATTTCCTTGAGCCAGATCGCCCTGCGACGCCGGCTCGACGCGGCCGGAGAGCAGTTGACCGTCAAGGTCTGGGCGTTCCCGGTGATTTCTTGGACGGCGGTGGGCGGGATCATCGCGGTTCTGGCGATGATGGCGATGATGCCCGATCAACGCCTGCAGGTGGCGCTGAGCCTGGCGGTCTTTGCCGCGTGCGTGGGTGCCCATTTCCTGCGGCGGCAGCGCGCCCGCAACGCCCAGGTCGCCTGAACGCAAGACCTGTGGTGGCCGATCGCAAGCGGGGCGATATCCCGTTTGCGATCGGC
>CAYXUN010000068.1:0-20310 GCA_964468165.1 uncultured Novosphingobium sp.
CCGCTTTGTCGGCACGCCGTTTTGGCAGCCGCGGGGGGCGTTATGCGTGCCTGTTTATGTGGGGGGGGGGCGGTGGGGGCTTTGCCGCCCCGCCGGCGCCTGCAGCCCCCGCGCGCTGCGCGCCCCCTGATACCGTGATGGTCGCAAGGACAAGCCCATGGCCCAACTGATCGACATCTGTAACCGCGCCCTGGCGCAGATTGCCGCCGGGCAGATCGCCGATTTTGCCGAAGGCAGCATCGAGGCACGCGAAGCCAACCGCTTCGCCAAGCCCCTGCTGGCCGAACTGGCGGAATGGGCGCCCTGGCCCTGGGCCCGTGCGCGGATCGTGCTGGCCGAGATCGCCAACGACCGGCCGGCGGAATGGCTGCATGCCTATGCCGCGCCGACCAACCTGTCGCAGCCGATCGCCGTGCGCGCAGCGCAGGACGATGCCGACAGCCTGCCGATCGGCGGCCCGTTTTCCTTTCCGCTGCAGGAGGCAGTGCCGCTCGCGTTCCTGTATGAAGCGGGGCGCATCTATAGCAACGTGGCCAATGCCACGCTGGTCTATGTGCGCAGCAATGTGACCGCGCCCGAACTGCCCCCGCTGGTGGCGCGCGCGTTCGAGCTGGAACTGGCCGCGCGCCTGGCACTGCCGGTGAAGAAGGATGCCACCGCGGCCCAGGCCCTGGCCCGCGCGGCCGAACTGGCGCGGATGCGGGCGATTGCCGAAGAAGCCAACAAGCGCGGCGACCGCCCCGCGCGCTATGTCAGCGAGGCGGAAATGGCGCGCGCGGGCCTGTCGTTTCCGGGAGATCCGGCATGATCGGCGCGCGCACCGCACAAGCCAATTTCTGCCGTGGCGAGCTGGGCCCGCAGCTTTATGGCCGGTTCGACGTGGACGCCTGGGGCACTGCCCTGCGCAAGGCGCGCAACGTCATCGTGCTCAAGTACGGGGGCATCGCCAAGCGCCCGGGCACCGAACTGGTGGCCGAAGTGCTCGATCCGACGCAGCCGGTGCGGCTGGTGCCGTTCCAGTTTTCCTTGAGCCAGACCTATGCCCTGGAAATGGGCCAGGGATACATGAGCCCCTGCGCCGGTGGCGGGCGCATCCTGGAAGAAGAACTGGCGATCACCGCGATCAGCAACGCCAGCCAGGCGCTGGTGGAAGTGGCCTATCACGGCTTTGCCGTGGGCGACCGCTTCTACATCAGCGGCTGCGCCGGTGAGATGGGCGCCCTGCTGAACGGGCGGGCCTGGACGGTGGTGGCGGTCATCGATGCCAGCCATTTCCGCATCGATGCCGATACCCGCGCGGTGGCAGCGTTTGCCGGCTGCAGCGGCGGCACCACCCGCAGCGCGCCGCCCGCGGCCCCGGCCCCGCCGGTGGTGCCGCCCGTGAACCCTGCACCCACCCGCCCGGCGATCTATTTCGGCGGTTCGGGCCAATTTGGCGGAAAGGCCTGGTACTGATGGGCGGCGCACGCATCTACAAGGTTGGTTCGCCCTACAACGGGGTGGAACTGGCCGAGCTCGATTTCGAGCAGACCGCCGATACGATGTATCTGGCCCACATCGACCATGCGCCGGCCAAGCTGGTGCGCGCCGGGCATACCGACTGGTCGTTTCGCAACGTCACCTTTGCCCCCACCATGGCCGCGCCGACCAGTTGCGGCGCCGCGGCAACGGTGGCCAATACCGACAGCAGCAATGGCAATGCCGCCTATTTCCCACAGGGCGCCAGCTATTGCGTGACAGCGGTGAACGATGACACCGGCATGGAAAGCCGCGCCAGCAGCCAGGCCACCGCCACCAACGACCTCTCGCTCAAGCGCAACTACAACACGATCAGCTGGCCCGCCGTGGCCGGGGCAACCCGCTACAACGTCTACAAGGCCGACAATTCGCAGTTCTTCGGCTATATCGGCACGACCCAGAGCACCACGTTTCGCGATGACAACATCGCCCCCGCGCTCGATCGCGCACCGCCACAGGCGGCCAATCCCTTTGCCGGGCCGGACGATTATCCCTCGACGATCACCCTGTTCGAACAGCGGGCGATCTGGGCGCGCACGCGCAACGTGCCCCACGGCATCTGGGCCACGCGCAGCGGCCAGTTAGAGAACATGGACCGATCGCGGCCCTTGCGGGCCGATGATTCAATGGCCTTCACCATCGTGGCCGGCCGGGTCAATTCGGTGAACCAGCTGGTCACCACCACCAGCCTGCTGGCGTTGACATCGGACAGCGTGTTCCACATCGATGGCGATGGGTCGGGCGGGGTGCTGGACGCCACGCGCGCGCCCGCCACCCGCCGCCAGATCGGGCGCGGATCGTCGCGGCTTCCGCCCCTGGTGATCGACAATGTCGTGTTCTATCAGCCCAGTGTGGGCCGCACGGTGCGCACGATCGGCTATGATTTCACCATCGATGGCCTGAAATCCAACGATGTCTCGATCTTCTCGCCGCACTTCTTCGAAGGGCTGGGCATCGTCTCGTGGTGCTATGCCCAGGAACCGCGCAGCGTGATCTGGGCGGTGCGCGAAGACGGCAAGCTGGCCTGCTTCACCTGGGAGCAGGAGCAGAACGTGTGGGGGTGGACCCTGTGCGAAACCGACGGCAAGGTCTTGTCGGTCTGCGCGATTGCCGAGGACGGGGAAGACCGCGTCTATCTGGTGGTGGAACGCGTGATCGGCGGCGAGACCCGCCGCTTTGTCGAGCGCATGGCCAGCCAGACCTGGTCGGACGTGAAGGAAGCCTGCTTCCTCGATTGCGCGGTGCGGGGCCAGTTCGATGCGCCGCGCACCCGCTTTACCGGGCTGTGGCACCTGGAGGGGCGCAGCGACATTGCCGGCCTGGTCGATGGCGTGGCCGTTGCCGGGCTGACCGTGGCCAATGGCACGATCGACCTGCCGCCGGGCATGGGCGGGGCCACGCAGGTGATCTTCGGCATTCCCTATCAGGTGGATGTGGAAACCCTGCCGATGCGCCTGTCAACCAGCGCGGGCAGCAGCGTGGGCCGCATCTGCCAGGCAGGCGAGGCCGTGCTGACCCTGGCCGATACCCGGCAGATCACCGCCGGCATCGATGCCGATCACCTGTTCCCGGTCAAATCGCGGCGCGACGAGGCCTGGAACGCCCCCGATGCGCTGATGAACGGGGAATACCTCGTCAATCTCGACAATCGCGCGCGTGATGATTGCGCCATCTGGATCCGCCAGAACGCGCCCCTGCCGTTCACGCTGCTGGGCGTGGCGATCGACCCGGTGGTGGGCGGATGACCGGGCGAGGCCCCGATGATCTCAGCATCGTGCCGGCCGGCCCGCGCCATATCGGCTTTCTGGCGCGGCACATGCGCGCGATCGACCAGGCCGAATGCCGCGCCATGGGACGCGAGCCCAAGGCGGCGCTGCGCCATGGCCTGATCGCATCGCGCCGCTGCTGGACGGCACTGGTGCGCGGACGGCCCCACGCCATGTTTGGCGTGGTGGTGGAATGCGCCCTGGCCGGGCGCGGCGTGCCATGGTTCCTGGGCACCAACGAGGTATGGCGCCACGGCCGCGCGCTCGTGCGCCTGGGCCCGGCGATCCTGGCGGAAATGCACGATTCAAGCGCGGTGCTGGCCAACCTAGTGTCTGCTGACAACGCCAGGGCGATCCGCCTGCTCGAACGCTGGGGTTTCACCGTGGAGCAAGACACCGTGCGCGTGGGCAATGTGGCGTTTCGCCGTTTCGCCCGCCAGCGCCCCACCTTTCCCTTCCTGCAACAGGAGAACACCTGATGTGCGGCCCTGCCCTTCCCATCTTTGCCGCTGGCCTGGCCGTGGCCGGCCAAGGCATCAGCACGATCAGCGCCATCCACCAGGCGCAGTACCAGCGCGATGTCGCGCTGCGCCAGGCTGACCTGCAGCGCAGCGCCAGCCGCGATGCCCAAACCGAAACCGCCCGCGCGATCCAGGACCAGTATCGCCAGATGGCCGCCGATGAAGGCCGCCAGCGCGTGGCCGCGGCCGCCGGTGGCGTGGGCGTCGAATTCGGTACCGCCGCCGATGCCGTGGCCAGCACCCGCCTGACGGGCAATGCCCAGGTTGCCGATCTGGCAGCGCAGGGTGCGCGCGCCATGCGCCAGGCCGATGCCGGCGCCGCCTTTGCCATGGGGCGCGCCAGCGCTGCCTCTGCCCAGGGCCAGACCGCGTTGATGAGCGGCCTGGTCGACATGGGCCAGTCGGTGCTGTCTGGCGCGCGCCAGTATGGTGCCGTGCGCGCCCGGATTGGCTGAACGCCCCCCCACTTCCGCTTCATCCTGAATCGTCAGCGTGCCTGCTGCCCCGCCCTTGCCCGGCGGCCGGTGGCGCGCGCCTTGCAAGGACATCGTTTGCCATGGCCGTTTCCACCACCAACGCCTTTGACGGGCCATTCAGCGCCAATGGCGTGACGCGTTCGTTTCCCTTCACATTCACCGCGCAGGACACCGGCGATGTGGCCGTGCTGCTCGACGACCAGCCGATCACCGATGGCTATAGCGTGGAGCTGTACGAAGGTGGCGGCGGCACGGTGACCTTTGCCGTGGCGCCCGGACCCGGCAAGCTGGTGGTGTGGCTCGATCCCGATTTCACCCAGACCACCGCATTCGAAAACGGATCGGCCTGGCTGGCCGCGCCCGTCAACCTGGCCAACGATCGCGCCGCGCTGCGCGACCAGGCGCTGTCGCGCGATCTCAAGCGGTGCATGCGCATTCCCCTGGGCGAAAACGCCGGAACACTGCCGGCTGCGGCCAAGCGCAAGGGCAAGTACTTTGCCTTTTCCCCGATCGACGGCACGGCAGTTCTGGCCGATGCGGTGAGCGGCGATGCGCTGTTGCGCGCCGACATGGCCAGCACCGATGCCAACAAGGGCGCGACGCTGGTCGGCATGCCCGGTGGCGGCATGCTGCACGAAACCATCGTGCCATGCACCACCCGCGCTGCGCTGGCCGCGCGGGCCAATCGCTCGGTCATGGTCTATCTGCTCGAGCCGGGGCGCCAGGGCTATTTCTACTGGTCGCCGGCCGATCTTTCCGCGGCCGTCGCGGCCGATCCGGCGCAAGCGTTCTATGTGCCAGCATCGACGGGATCGAGCGGCGCCAACGGGGCGTGGGTGCGCGCCGCGGTGCGTCCGGCCGTTGCCAACCTCACCTGGTTCGGCAACCCGGGCGATGGCAGCGTCAGCGATGCCCAGGCCGAAGCGGCGATGACGGCAGCCTTTGCCTGGCTCAACGCGGCCGCCGGCCGCACGCTCGAGGTGCCCGGTGGCGTGTTCACCTATACCACCGACAAGCGCATCACGGCCAATTCCGCCACGATCCGCGGCGCGGGCTGCCGCCTGCAGGGCAAGAACAGCGCGCGCCTGGTGATCGGCTTTGCCGATGACAGCACCATGGTGAACGGCCGGGTGACCAAGGCCGGGACCAAGGCGATCGGCGTCAAGCTGGTCAATCTTTCGTTCCTGCCGGCCGATGGGCATTCCGGCTCGATCGTCACGCTCGACTATTGCGACGAGACCACGCTCGATAACGTGGAAATCAGCATGTATTCCTCGGTCAATGACGTGACCGGGCTGGAATGCCGCTGGACCCAGTGGGTCTATCTGCGCCGCGTCAAGATCAACGTGAACTATCGCGCGGTGTGGATCAGGCTGCAGTGGTCCAGCATCCAGAACGAAGACCACTATCATTTCAGCGACTGCCTGTTTTACATCGGCAAGCTGGTCAACCCGCCCAACCCCTTGCCGCTGTCGTGCGTGCAGGTGGACAAGGAACTGGGCAACAACTACGGCATCTTCGAATTTTCGATGCGGGGCTGCCATTTCCTGGGCATTCCCAACGACGCCACGCGCCGCGTCAGCGCGATTGCCGTCAAGAACGCGGCCAGCGGCGACAGCCGCGCGATCCACCGGCTGAGCGTCTATTCCTGCTTCTTCGAAGATGTCTGGTATGGTTTCGATGGCAACCGCTTCATCGGCGCCAGCGACGGCTATGACACCTCGCGGCTGAGCTTTTACGGGTGCAGTTTCCTGCGTTTTGGCGTGGCGGTCTATGGCAAGGACTATTCCAAGAACGCCGCGGATTTCGCCGGCTGCTACCTGTTGCAGGGGGTCAGCGCGACCGACGGCGCGATGGGCCGGTTTTCGCACAACAACGTGCTCGAAGCGCTGAGCGCGCCCTTCGCCAACGGCATCACGCGCAACCGCTTCACCGACAAGAACATCGGCGACATGGCGGCCACCTCTGCCGGGCGCCTGCGTGCGATGGGCAGCGTGGCCGTGGCCGCGACCGACACCTATGCCGTGATCAACCATGGCCTTGCCGGCACGCCCAACAAGGTCATCTACTGGACGCTGTCGGACAACACCTGGAAGCCATCGGTCGGCACGACGGCACTGGGCAGCACCAGCTTCAACGCCAACTTCACGGCGCCAGGCGTTGCCACCACGCTCTACTGGGAAGCGGAGGTCTCGTACCTGTGACGCGGGCCGCCCTATCTCTGTCCGCCCCGCCCGCCCCCGTCACGCCCATGGAGGCATGCCGATGACCAGCCAGGAAGACCTGCACCGCGACATGGGGCGCATGGAAGGAAGGCTCGACGCGATGGAAGACAGCCTCGATCGCATGGCCACCGCGCTGGAACGCATCGACGCGCGCCTGGCCAAGATCGAGGCCCGCGAAAGCGCGCGGCGCGGCGCCTATGCCGCCCTCACCGCCCTGGCGAGCGCGCTTTCCGCCATCGTTGCCTGGGGCGTGAGCGCGCTGTCGCGCTGAACGGGAAAACCATACCATGATCGATGTGACCAAGCTGCAAAAGCGGCTGATCGCGGCCGGTCACGCTATCGGCGCGGCCGATGGCGTGGCCGGTGGCCGCACGATGGCAGCACTGCTGGCGTCCGTCGCCGGACGGCCGATGGCCGCACTGCGCCCGTTGGGCGCTGCCGCCGCGATCCATCTGCCGCCGGCGGGACTGATGGAGAGCGCTGCCCGTCTCGCCAATTTCCTGGGCCAGGCCGCCCATGAAAGCGGCGGCTTTCGCACCCTGGTGGAAATCTGGGGGCCGACACGGGCGCAGGCCGGCTACCAAGGGCGGCCTGACCTGGGCAACACCTGCGCGGGCGATGGCTTTGCCTATCGCGGGCGCGGGCTGTTCCAGATCACCGGGCGGGCGGTCTATCGGGCGATGGGCCAGGCGCTCGACCTGCCACTGGAAGCAGAACCAGACCTCGCCGCCCAGCCCGATATCGCCGTGCGCACGGCCTGCGCGTTCTGGGCGGCCCGCCATCTCTCCGATCTGGCCGATGCCGGCCAGGACGATGTCATCACCCATCGCATCAACGGCGGCCGCAACGGCATCGACAGCCGCCGCCGGTTGGTAGCCCGCGCCAAGGGATTGCTGCTGTGATCAACCATGCCCCGCTGGAAATTCCCGCCTCGCCACGGCCCTATCAGATCGCGGTGCTGGTGCGACAGGTCTTGCCACCGCTGGTGGCGTTTGCCGTCGGGCGTGGTTGGCTCGCCAACGACAGCGCCACGCTGGTCGCCGCGCTCGCCGCCATCCTCCTGCCGATTGCCGATGGGCAAAGGCGCAGCCTGCGCCGCAGCCGCGCCCTTGCGCGCCTGGGCGCGATCGTGCCCGACAGCGTGGCGGTGGTGCGGTGATCGCGCTCGCCTGGATATTGCCGGTGCTGCGACGCCTGGCGCCGTGGATCGGCATGGCGCTGCTCGCGCTGGCCTGCCACCACTTCGCCACGCTGGCCCGCCTGCGCGCGCAAGACCTTACCAGCCAGGCCGCCCGCTATCAGGCTGCCCAGCGCACGGCCCAGGCCGCGGCGCAGGCCGCCCTGGCGCGCGACGCGGAACGCTATCGCCAACTTGCCCGCAACCAGGAGGTACACCATGATCTGGAACTGGAAGCGGCACGCGCTGCCGCTGCTCGCTTTGCTGCCGCTCACCGCCTGCGGCCGGCACCCGTTGACGGTGCAGGCAGCGCAGCCGCTGCCGGCACCGCGGCCGGCCCTGCCGGCGTTCGCCAAAGCCTGCCCGCCGCTGGTATCGTGGTATCCCCAGACGACGTGCAGGCCTGCAGCGAAGTGACGGCCTATGCCCTGTCGCTGCGCGACTGGGCCCTGGATATCAGCGCGCCCGCCCTGGCGGTACCGGCGGGCGCGCCGTGATCAATGCCGTGGATTTACCAGCTGCCGGTGTTGGGCATGCTGGCCCAGGGTTCGGCCGGATCGAGGCGGCCGTTCTGAAGCAATTCCACCGAAATGCCGTCGGGCGTCTTCACAAAGGCCATGTGCCCGTCGCGCGGCGGGCGGTTGATGGTGATCCCGGCATCGGCCAGCGTCTGGCAGGTGGCGTAGATATCCTCCACCTGGAACGCGAGGTGGCCAAAGTTGCGCCCGCCGGCATAGGCTTCGGCGCTGCCATCCTCGGCCGGCCAGTTGTAGGTCAGTTCCACTTCGTAATCCTGGCCCGGCGCAGCCAGGTAGATCAGCGTGAAACGGCCCTGCTCGCTGGAAAAGCGGCGCGTTTCCTGCACTCCGAGCAGGTTGAAGAACGCAATCGTTGCATCAGGATCGGTCACCCGGATCATGGTGTGCAGAAACTTGGTCATCGTCTGGTAGCTCCGTTCAAAGCGATGAAGGTCGTGCGCAGCGCAAGGCGGCGGCTCAGTGCCCGTTAAGCTGGGCAAACAGCGCGTCGAACCTGCCGTCGCGCTCGGCATGGCGAAACGCCAGGGTGTTGGGCACGCAGATTTCCGCTGGCGTGGGCACCTGCGAAAACAGGTCCATCACCTGGGCGATGTAGGTATCGAGCGGCAGATAGCCTTCGCGGGTTTCCTGGCCCGGCGTCAGCCCGGTCTGCACGGCGGGCGGGGCGAGTTCGATCACCTCCACCTGGCCGGCCAGTTGCGCGCGCAGCGACCGGGTATAGGAATGCATCGCCGCCTTGGTCGCGCTGTAGGTCGGGGCGGCTGCCAGTGGCACGAATGCCAGGCCCGAGGTGACGTTGACGATTGCCGCATCGGCCTGCTGCGCCAAGTGGTTGACCAAGGCATCAGTCAGGCGGATCGGGGCCAGCAGGTTGGTGACCACGGTGGCCTCGGCATCGGCCAGGTCGCGCGTGCCGCGCAGATCCTCGAACCGCATGATCCCGGCATTGTTGACCAGCACGTTGAGCGCGGGAAAGCGCGCGGTCACTTCGGCAGCAAAGCTGGCGACTGCGGCGGCGTCGGTCACGTCAAGCGCCATGGCGTGAAGCCCGTCGCGCCCGGCCACGGTTTCTTCGAGCGTCGCCAGCGTGCGGCCCGTTACGATGACGGTATTGCCCGCCGCATGCCAAGCCTGGGCCAATGCGCGCCCGATGCCGCTGCCCCCGCCGGTGACGAGGATGGTGTTGCCGCTGGTTTTCATGAAGGCGATCCTTTTTCTGTCGCGTGCAAAGTGGGGGGTGGCCCTGCCGATGGCAACGCCCTGCCCAAAAGTTTGCGCCCCCTTGCGCCCCTCGCGCGCGCTCGACGCATCGCGTGACGCCGCCGGATTGATTGCCATTCCGCAGCGCGGCATAAGGCGGGCATGTTCAAGCACCTCATGCCCTCCCGCCCGTCCCAGGAACGCTCCATGGCCTGGCGGGTCGGCTGGTGGCTGGGCCGCGCCATCGTCGTGTTCCTGGTCGGCAGCGTGCTGTGGGTGCTGATCTACAAGTGGGTGCCGGTGCCGATCACCGCCACGATGCTGATGGACGGCAACAGCGTGACCAAGGATTGGACGCCGCTCACGCGCATCGACCGCACGATGGTCGACGCAGCGATCGCGGGCGAGGATTCGCGGTTCTGCACGCATCACGGGTTCGATCAGGCCGCCATGCTCCAGGCATTCGAACGCAACCAGCAGGGCGGCCGGATTCGCGGCGGCTCCACCATCAGCCAGCAGACCGCCAAGAACGTGTTCCTGTGGCAGGGCGGCGGCTATTTCCGCAAGGCGCTGGAAGCCTGGTTCACCGTGCTGATCGAGCAGATCTGGGGCAAGCGACGAATCATGGAGGTCTATCTCAACGTTGCGGAAACCGGCATCGGCACCTATGGCGTAGAGGCCGGCGCCCAGCGCTATTACAACAAGGGCGCGCTGCACCTGTCGCGGATCGAGGCGGCACGAATCGCTGCTGCCTTCCCCCAGCCCAAGGTGCGCGAAGTAACCGGCGCGAGCGGCTTTGTGCGCCGCCATGGCAATGCCATTGCCGCGCGGTCTTCGGTGGTGCGCGGCCAGTACGACACCTGCGTCTATCAATAGTCGCGGAAAGGCCGCCTCCCGGTGGCGGGAGACGGCCCCTCCAGCGTGTAAGCCGAGCCGCCGGATATCACATCTTTGGCAGGCAGGGCTTGCCCCCTTCTTGCCGCAGGATCACGCATTCAACCGGAACAACATTGCTGCAAAGCACAACGACGAAAGCAGGCGTCCGTTCCCGACCGCATGAGACCGCGCCTAGAATGACGCAGTTGGCTCGGTTCTGGATAGTGCAGTGCAGCACGGCTGGTCGCACCTCGCGCGCATCCCGGCGCAGCGGCGGCCCACAATGAAAAACCCGCCGCCACCCCAAGGGATGACGGCGGGCTTTTTAGCCAGTTCTGTCCGAAAGGATCAGAAGCCGAAGCTGAGCGTCGCGATCAGCGTGCGCGGCGGGCTGAGCTGCGCATAGGTGATCGGGTTGCCGTTGGTCGCCTGGCTGATCAGCGTGCCGTCAAAGCCGCCAACATAGTTCACGTCGAACACGTTGGTGACGTTGAGCTGCAGGAAGGTGCGTTCGTTGAACATTTCCGCAACCTTCGACAGGGCCAGCTTCGCGTCGAGATCGACGACGGTGTACGGGCGCGTCTTGGCCGGGAAGATTTCCAGCTTGCCGCCGCTGTTGACGTAGAACGGCAGGTTCTGGTCGTTCACATAACGCGGACCGGTGCGCTTGGCCTGCACGCCCAGCGAGAGCGGGCCAACCGTACCATCGACACGGCCACCGAAGGTGTAGACCGGGGCGCCGGATTCACGCTTGCCAGCCGTCTGGTAGAACGCCTGGGTGCCGGCCGTGGCGCAGCCATACATGCCCAGCGTCACGTTGGCCGCCGAGCAGGTGCCGGCGTCGACGTTGTCGCGGATCTTCGAGTGCAGGTACGAACCGAACACGTAGAACGAGAGATCCTTGGTCGGCGCATAGGCCAGCGAGCCGTCGAAGCCATACTTGTCCACGCGGCCGAGGTTGCGATAGATCGAAACCTGGAGATCGCGGTCAAACGCCGAGGCGAGACGGTTCTGGTAGATCGTGTACCAGGCCGAAACCTGCGCCAGCAGCGGGCCGGAACGGAAGCGCACGCCAGCATCGAAGTTGTCGGTCGTTTCCGGATCGGGCTTGGCCGCCGCGTTGTTCAGCGGGAAGTAGAACGAGTTGTACAGGTTGTCCGTACCCGGCACCTGCAGACCCTTGGAATAGTTGGCAAAGATGCTAGCCGACGGCGCGACCTTGAGCGTGAAGCCCACGGTCGGCAGCGGCTTGCTGTAGGTGAACACGCGCTGCTGCGGTGCCGCCCAGCCGCTGGTCGGCAGGCCGGCTGCGGTCACGACATAGGGGTTGGCAGCCGCCATCGTCGCCAGGTCGCCCGAGGTGGCATAGCACGCCACGCCGCCGCTGGCGCCGGTGGTGAAGCACTTGTTGTTCAGGTTGCGCTTCATGAAGGGCATGCGCAGGCCGATGTTGACCGACAGCGCATCGAACGTGCCGCGATATTCCGCCGATACCTGGTGCAGGATCGCATAGGACAGGCGGTTACGCTTCTGGACGATATTGCCCTTGGCGTCGGTCAGCGCGTTTTCCGACGGGAAGTAGTCCACGCCGAAGCCGTTGGTGTAGAGGTTGCCCAGTTCACCGGTCTGCTTGTGGCGGCCGCGGTCATACGAATAGGCCACGCGGATCGTGTTGTTCGGGTTGATGTCGTAACGCAGCGAGGCGAGCAGGCCGAGACGCGCGGTCTTGGTCTGGCTCGGCGCCAGCAGGCGCACGGTGTCACGCAGATCGCCGTCGCCGTTGAGGTCACGGCCGAAGTAGTAGTTGCTGCCGTTGAAGCCGAGCGTGCCATTGGGCGCTGCCGCTTCGGTCGCCACCACGGTGCCGCCACCGTTCGCGCTGGTCCACTGGATCGAGGGATCGACCGTCAGCACCAGGCCATCGGCCAGGGTGAAGCGCGTGTTGATGCGCACGTTCGCCGTGTCCGAAGGGTTGTAGCGGTATTCGTAGTCAGAGCCGCACGAGTTGGCCACGTCGGCAACGCCGGCATTGGCCGCCGCGGTGGTGCAGCGGGCTTCCTGGTAGAAGCGCTCGTCACCGTTGAGCGGATAGCGGTTGGCCGACGAACCGCCCACCACGCGCGAACCGTAGTTTTCGGTCCACATCGGCACCGAGCCGAAGAAGTTGTTGCGGTTCTTGTTGTAGTGGCCGGCGATCGAGATGAAGTCGCCGTTGCTGCCGATCGGCTGATAGAGCTTGGCGTTGAACTGCTTCTTGTCGATCTTGCCGATGCCGCCGAACACGGCGTTGTTGGTCGCGCTCGAGGCCGTGATCCAGCCACGCAGGCCCGAGGCCGTCAGGTTGCCGGTGTCAACTTCGCCATAGATGCGCATGAAGTTGAAATCACCCACCGAACCCAGCATGCGCGCGTGGAAGTCTTCGGTCGGCATGCGCGAGCGATAGTTGACGGTCGAACCCGAAGCGGCCGCCGTGGGCGAGTCGACGTCGGTGGTGCCGAGGTTGACGTTGACCTGCTCGATGATTTCGGGGTCAAGCTGCTGGTTAGAATAGAGGGCATAGTTGCCGGTGTCGTTCAGCGGCATGCCGTCGAACGTCTGCGAGATGCGGGTGTTGTCAAAGCCGCGGATGAACAGCTTGCCGCCGGCCGAGCCGAACGGGTCGTTGTTCTGGAAGCTGACGCCCGGCACCAGGTTGATGATGTCGTTGATCGTCTGGCCCGGCGTCTGGTGGGCGATGATCGTCTGGTCGAGAACCTGCTTGGCCTTGGGCGTGTCGGGCAGCTGAACGCCGTTCACCGACTTGGCGGCACGGCCGCTGACCACGATGGCCTGCTGTTCGAAATCGACCGAACCAGTGGACTGGGCGAAGGCGGGCGTGCTGGCCAGAGCCATGCCCAGCGCCAGCATGGAGCCGGCAGTAAAGTGCGAGCGGTGCATTGGTGTCCCCGTTGCGTGTAATCAGTCGCCGCGATGCAACGACAGAAAGATGGTCCGTCCCCGCTGCCATCAGACGACCCGACGCATGGCAGGGCGCCGGCACAAATCTTCCACGCGCCGGCAGGCCTCCCTGACCGGTTTCTTGTGACACGAAAATGACAAAATTTCTGCAATTTTTACTTGATTTTGGCGTTCAAGATAAAATGCTTCAGGAAGAGCCGCACAGTCTTGCCAATCATTTCAAGTGAAAGCATCGCAGCGCAATGATGGTGCAGATTGTGGCGGCTTCGCAACAACAGCAAAGAATTTGCGCAAGTGCGAAACATTCGGCGCCAAAGCAATCGCTTGTACCAGGATCAGCGGCGGTTTGCGGGGAAATGCACCTGGCGTTGCAAGGTCAGGCCCGCGCCCGTCAGCCCGGGCAAGCCTCTGCCGATTCGTCCTGCGCCACCAGCAGCCAGCGCTCCGCGCCTTCCAGCCCCACGGCGGTCAACCGGCCCGAGGCATAGGCCCCGGTATCGATGCCGACGCGCAGCGGCGAAAGCTCCGGCTCGTCAACGATGGTATGGCCATGCACCACGGCGAAATCGCGCGGGGTCCGGTCGGCAATGAACTCCCCCCGAATCCAGCGCATGTCGCCAGGTACCTGTTCGTCCAGCGCCACGCCGGGGCGGATGCCGGCATGCACGAAGACATAGTCGCCGATGCGGATCTGGTCTTCCAGACCGCGCAGGAACGCGATGTCGGCCTGCGGCACGAAATCGGGCATCGCGGCGCGCAGTTCTTCCAGCGTCATCCGGGCATAGTCTTCAGGATCAATCGGATAGCTCAGCAGCGTTTCCCGGCCGCCATGGCGCAGGAAATGGCGCAGGGTTTCGTCGCGCTCGAACGCGCCCAGGAACATTTCCTCGTGATTGCCGGCCAGGATGCGCACGCGCCGCCGCTGCGCCCAAGCGCGGGCGGTATCGATCACGCCGGCACTGTCTGGCCCGCGATCGATCAGGTCACCCAGCAGGATCACGGTGGTCTTCACCATGCTGTGGTCACCGCGCGCGGCGTCATCGGCTTCGATCAGGGAAATCATCTGCTCGAACAGGTCGAGCCGGCCGTGAATGTCACCCACCGCATAGACGCGCTGGCCCGCAGGAACCAGCGTGGGCGGAGCAGGCGGTTCTGCCCGCGCCCCGGAAACGAGTGACTTAAGCAACTTCAGCATGCACCGGCCGTGACGATCATTCGCCAAACTATATGGGTGCTGCCGCGGCCGAGACAAGCGTCAGAAACACTATGATGCACAAAAGACACATTCCAGAACGAGAATGCCACGGTCGGCGGAATGGTCTTGTGCAACGCAGCAGGCGGCGGCATCCAGATAAGCGCAAGTCGTCAACCAGCCCGCGCAAGAAAGAGGCCGGGGCGATTTGTGCAGGCGGGGCGACGCGTCAAAGACAAAATCAAGAGGTATTTCATGCGTACGTCCATCAAGTCGCGCGTGGCCAAGGTCGCCACGGCGTTCAGCCTTGCCGTGCTTGCCGGTTATGCCGTGCCTGCCATGGCCGACGAGACCGCGCCCCCGAGCGATTTCAAGGTGACTGGCGCCGCCGGCGTCATCAGCCAGTACCGGTTCCGCGGCATCTCGCAGTCCAACAACCTGCCGGCCGTCCAGGGCACGCTGACCCTGTCGCACAGCTCGGGCTTCTACGTCTCGACCTGGGGCTCGAGCGCTTCGCCCAGCCCGGCGGTCAACATCGGCGGCACCGAAATCGACGTCTACGGCGGCTTTACCCACGGCCTCAGCAACAGCGGCGTGACGGTTGACGTGGGCCTCTATGGCTACATCTATCCGGGTGCGCCGGGCCTCAACTTCTATGAAGTCTATGGCTCGCTGTCCAAGGCGCTCGGCCCGATCAACGCCAAGGCCGGCATCAACTTCGCCCCGCACCAGAAGAACCTGGATGTCTATGCCACGCGCACCGACACCTATGTCTATGGTGAACTGTCGGGCGCCATTCCGCACAGCCCGTTCACGATCCACACCCACCTGGGTCACACCGGCGGTTCGTTCAACTACACCAAGGAATACATCGACTACACCGCTGGTGTCAGCACCACGTGGAAGAACCTGACGCTCGATTTCTCGGTCGTCGGCACCAACGTCAGCCGCCAGGACGCTGCCAACAATCCCTTCGCCGGGGTTTCGGGCGAGCAGATGTATCGCGCCGGCAAGACGGTTGGCGTGGTCTCGCTGATGGCCTCGTTCTGATCACCTAATCGCGTTCGCCCAAGGGCAACAGGGGAAAGCCCGCGTCGGATCACCGACGCGGGCTTTTGCCGTATCAGTGCCCGGCTGGGGCTGCGCCCTGGGGCATCTGCAGCCCGCCACCCAGCGCCACGAACAGGCCCACGGTGTCGGACAGGCGCGCCGCCTTGGCGGCCACGTATTGCGCCCGCGCGGTCTGCGCCACGGCGCTGGCATTGAGCACCTGCAGCGTGCCGACCCCGCCCAGCTGCAGCTGCCGCTTGACGAAGCCCAGGCTGGCCGAGGCTGCCGAATCGCCACGCTGCGCGATCGACAGTGCGGTGGCATCGGCCGAGAGCGCGGTCAGCGCATTGCTGACATCGGCAAAGGCCTGAAGCGCCGTGCCGCGATAGCCGGCCTTGGCCGCATCGAGCGCGTGTTCGGCTGCCTGCTGCTGCCGCTTGAGCGACCCGCCATGGAAGATCGGTGCGGCCAGTGCGCCGAGCAGCTGCCAGAACGGATTGCCATCGGCAAACATCCGGCCAAAGTCCTCGGCCGTGCCACCGGCGGTGGCCGACAGCGTGAGCTGCGGCAGGCGCGCGGCCATCGCCACTTTCACGTCGGCCGCCGCGCCTTCCAGCGTTGCGGCGGCTGCCGCCACGTCGGGCCGGGTCTTGAGCAGATCGGCCGGCAGCGCCATCGGCAGGTCTGCCGGCAGCGTCAGGTCTTCCAGCGCCGGCATGGCCGCGCCGTTGTCGAACACCGGCATGCCCGGCGCCTTGCCGATCAGGATCAGCAGTGCAGCCTGGTTGGCGGCACTGGCGCGCACCAGCGGCGGCAGCGTGCCTTCCACGGCGGCGAGTGCGGCTTCCTGTGCCGCCACGTCGGCATGGCCCACGGCGCCCAGCTTTTCGCGCTGGCGCAGCAGGTCCAAGACCTGGCGGCTGCTGGCGATCGCATCGCTGTTGGCGGCAATCTCGGCATCGAGCGCGGCATTCTGGATCACTGCCAGCACGACGTTGGCCGCCACCATCGAGCGGGCGGCATCGGCCTGGGCCTGGGCCACGGCGGCCGCGGCCTTGGCCGATCGCACCCGCGCCGCGCCGCCGCCGAACAGGTCGGGGGAATAGCTGACGCTGACTTGCGCGGTATGCAGCGAGAAGACCTGCGGATTGGGATCGGCAATCGGGGTGGACAGGCTGCGCGAGAGGCGCTGCCGCTCGCTGGTCAGACCGGCATCGAGCTGCGGCAACAGCGCGCCGCGTGCCACGCCGATCAGCGACTGCGCCTGGGCCACGCGGGCCTGGGCCGCGGCCAGATCGGCATTGGCAGCCAGCGCACGGTCCACCAGGCCATTGATCGCCGGGCTGCGGAACGCCTGCCACCAATCCTTGGCCACTGCTGTGCCGGGGTGAACCACCTGCGATTGCCCATCACCGGTGATCGGCTGGTTGAGCAGGTCGGCCGGCGCGCTGCCGGCCGGGGTGGGCGGCATCGGCACGGCCACGGTATCGACCACCGGCGGTGCCTTGGCGGCACCGGCCGTGGCCAGCGTGGTAGAGGCCAGCAGCATGCCACTGGCCATGCTTCCCAGCGAACGGCGCATCGGGAAACGGATCATGCCGGCTCTCCTTCATGCGGCATTGCGGTGTCACCAGCATCGGTATCGGCCCCGGCGCGCTTGCGCGGCCCGGCAACCCGGCTGGAGAAACGGTTGATGAGCAGGGGCAGGATCAAGAGGATCAGCACCGGGGCCAGCGTCATGCCGCCCACCACCACCAGGGCCAGGGGCTTTTGCACCTGGCTGCCGATGCCGGTGGCCACGGCTGCCGGCGCCAGGCCGATCGCCGCCACCAGGCAGGTCATCAGCACGGGCCGCAGCGAATTGGTGGTGGCGTGGCGCAGCGCGTCGAGCCGGGCCATGCCTTCGTCCATCGCCTGGTTGAAGCTGGTCACCAGCAGGATGCCATCCATCACCGCGATCCCGAACAACGCCACGAAGCCGATCGCGGCCGAGATCGAGAACGCCGTGCCCGTCAGCATCAGGCCCAGCACGCCGCCAACCACGGCCATCGGAATGACCGAGAAGGCCAGCAGCGTATCGCGCAGCGAGCGGAAGTTGGCATAGAGCAGGCCGAGCATGAGCAGCAGGCTCAGCGGCACGACGATTTCCAGGCGCGCCACCGCGTTCTTGAGGTTGCTCATCTCGCCCGCCCATTCCAGGCTATAGCCTGCGGGCAGCACCACGTTCTTGGCAATGCGGGCCTGCGCTTCCTCCACCGCGCTGCCCAGGTCGCGGTCACGCACCGAGAACTTGATCGGAATGTAGCGTTCCTGGTGCTCGCGATAGATGAAGCTGGCGCCGGTGGTCAGGCGGATATCCGCCAGTTCCGACAGCGGCACAGAGATCGCCGTGCCATCGGGCGCGGTTGCCCCCACGGTGATGCGCTTGACCGCTTCCAGGCTGTCGCGCTGGTCGGCTTCCAGGCGCACCATGATCGGGAAATGGCGATCGGTGTGCGGTTCGTAGAGGTCGCCCGGCGAGGTACCGCCGATGGCGGCCTGCACCGTCTGGTTCACGTCGTCCACGGTCAGGCCATACCGAGCGGCCTTTTCGCGATCGACGTCGATGCGCACGGTCGGCTGGCCCAGCGACTGGAAGATCCCCAGGTCGGTGATGCCCCGCACCTTGGCCATCTGATCGCGCAACTGGCCGGCGATCTTCTCCAGAGTCACCAGGTCGGGGCCGAACAGCTTGACCGAGTTGGCGCCCTTCACGCCCGACGCGGCTTCCTCCACGTTGTCCTCGATAATCTGCGAGAACGAGAAGTCCACCCCGGGATAGCGCGATTGCAGCTTGGCCGAGAGATCGGCGACCAGCTTTTCCTTGTCCATGCCCTTGGGCCATTCATCGAACGGCTTGAGCGGCACGAAGTATTCCACGTTGAAGAAGCCGGTGGCATCGGTGCCGTCATCCGGGCGGCCGTGGGCGGAAAGCACCGCGGTCACCTCAGGATACTGCATGATGTCGCGGCGAATCGCGCGGGCCACCGGCTCACCCGCATCGAGCGAGATCGCCGCCGGCAGCGTGGCGCGGATATACATGTTGCCTTCTTCGAGGTGAGGCAGGAATTCCACCCCCAGCGAGCGCACGCCGACAAAGGCGCCGATCACCATGATCGCGGCCGCGCCGATCGCCAGCAGCTGGTTGCGGAAGCAGAACGCGGCCGCCGGTTCGTAAACCCGGCGAATGCGCGCGACCAGCCAGGTCTCCGCCTCGTCCAGCTTGTCGGGCAGCATCATCGCCGACAGCACCGGCGCCACGGTGAACGTGGCGATCAACCCGCCGATGATGGCATAGGCATAGGTCTTGGCCATCGGGCCAAAGATGTGCCCTTCGACGCCAGTCAGCGTGAACAGCGGCAGGAAGCTGGTGATGATGATCGCGGCGGCAAAGAAGATGCCGCGGCTCACTTCGTTGCTGGCCGCCAGGACCGAGCCGATGCGGCTGGCAAACGTGTAACGCCCGCCTTCATGCGTTTCGACATGGTGCGATCGCTCGGCCATGTGGCGGAATATGTTCTCCACCATGATGACGGTGGCATCCACCACCAGGCCAAAGTCCAGCGCCCCCACCGACAGCAGGTTGGCGCTTTCTCCCTGGACCGTCAGGATCAGCACGGCAAAGGCCAGGGCAAAGGGAATCGTTGCCGCCACGATCAGCGCGCTGCGCAGATTGCCGAGGAACGCCCACTGCAGGAAGAAGATCAGCAGCACGCCCGCAACCAGGTTTTCCATCACGGTGCGCGTCGTCACGCCGATCAGTTCAGACCGGTCATAGATGCGTTCGAGGTGGACGCCGGGCGGCAGCACGCCGGTGCTGTTGATCTTCTGGACTTCGGCTTCCACCGCCTGGATCGTGGGCATGGACTGCGCGCCGCGGCGCATCAGCACGATGCCCTGGACGATGTCATCGTCGTTGTTGAGGCCGGCGATGCCGTTGCGCGGCATGTTGCCGATCTTCACCGTCGCCACGTCGCGCACCAAGACCGGAGCGGTGCCATCGCGGCCCACCGGCGTGGTTTCCAGCGCATCGACCGACTGGATCAGGCCGATGCCGCGCACGATCGCGCTCTGCGCGCCAAAGTTGATGGTCTGGCCGCCGACGTTGGCATTGGCCTTGCCGAGCGCGGCGATCACTTGCGCCACGGTCAGGTGGTGGGCCTGGAGGCGGTTGTTGTCGACCACGACGTCATAGCTGCGCAGCTTGCCGCCCCAGCCGGTCACGTCGACCACGCCGGGAATGGCGCGGAAGCGGCGTTGCAGCACCCAGTCCTGCAGCGTCTTCAAGTCTTCAACCGAATAGCCCTTGGGCGCGGCGATGCGATAGCGATAGATTTCGCCCACCGGGCTGGTCGGCGAAATCGTCGGCACCGCGCCGCCCGGCAGCTGGGGCAGCTGCGCCAGGCGGTTGATCACCTGCTGCTGGGCTTGCTCGTAATTGAAATCATAAGTGAACTGGATCTTCACGTCCGACAGGCCGAACAGCGAGATCGCGCGGATCGCCGTCATGTGCGGCAGGCCCGACATCTGCACTTCGATCGGAATCGTGACGTTGCGTTCCATCTCCTCGGCCGACAGGCCCGAAGACTGGGTCACGATTTCCACCATCGGTGGCACGGGGTCGGGATAGGCTTCGATGTTGAGATTGTAGAACGCGATGCCGCCCGCCACGAGCATCAGCACGAAGAAGGCGACAATCGTCAGGCGCTGGCCCAGCGCATAGACCCCATGACTGCCGGAGCCTCGAGGGCTCAAATCTGAGATGCTGACGAT
>CAYXUN010000069.1:0-13526 GCA_964468165.1 uncultured Novosphingobium sp.
GAGCACTGTCTTCGGGAGGCAGGGGCCGGAGGTTCGAATCCTCTCTCCCCGACCACTTATTTTCCCTGCATTGCAGGGGCATGAAAAGCCGGCCTTCGGGCCGGCTTTTTCGTTTGCGGCGAACGCCCGGTGAGGCTTGCCGCTATTTGCGATTCCCGTCCGCACTCCTAAGGCTGTGGGCATGATGAGCCCCACCGAATCCCACAGCCCGCACTTCGAATGGCAATACCTTGACCTGATGCGCCAGATCTGGACGCAGGGTGACGAGCGGATGGACCGCACCGGCATCGGCACCCGTGCGCTGTTTGGCACGCAATTGCGGTTCGATCTGGCGCAGGGCCGCGTCCCGCTGCTGTCGACCAAGCGGGTGTTCTGGAAAACCGCCACGCGCGAATTCCTGTGGTTCCTGACCGGCGACACCAATATCCGCGCGCTCTGTGCGCAAGGGGTGGAAATCTGGACCGACTGGCCACTCGATCGCTATCGCCGCGAAACTGGTGACGCGATCAGCCGCGCCGATTTTTCCGCGCGGATCGTGGCCGATGCCGCCTTTGCCGCGCAGTGGGGCGATCTTGGCCCGGTCTATGGCAAGCAGTGGGTCGATTGGCCGGTCTATGAGCCCGCCGGCCAGGACGGCCTGTTTCGCCGCCGCGCGCAGGGCGTGAACCAGGTGGCAGACCTGGTCGACAGCCTGCGCCGCAACCCCGGCAGCCGCCGCCACATCGTGGAAGGATGGAACGTGGCGGAGCTTGACGCCATGGCGTTGCCGCCGTGCCACAAGACCTATCAGTTCCAGGTGGCCGGCAATCGCCTGTCGTGCGTGCTCTATCAGCGCAGCTGCGACGTGGTGCTGGGCCTGCCGTTCAACCTGTGGGGCGCGGCGCTGTTCGTGCACATGCTGGCGCAGCAGTGCGATCTCGAGCCTGGCGAACTGGTGTGGATGGGCGGGGACACCCACCTCTATCTCAACCATGCCGATCTGATCGAGGCGCAGTTGCAGCGGGTGCCGTCGGGCGATCCGCGCCTGGTGATCGCGCGGCGGCCGGACGCGATCTTTGACTACCGCATCGAGGACTTCGTGGTGGAGGGTTATCATCCGCAAGCCCATCTCGCCGCCCCGGTCGCCGTATAAGGCGCGCGGCGTTTGCGGGGGCAGATCAAGTTTTGCACAGCTTGGTGCGAAAATTCTGCATGACCCTTTGTTGACACCTGCGGCCGCCCGGCATAGAGGCGCCTCACCCCAAGGGGAACGCGGGTGTAGCTCAGTCGGTTAGAGTGCCGGCCTGTCACGCCGGAGGTCGCGGGTTCGAGCCCCGTCACTCGC
This sequence comes from uncultured Novosphingobium sp., assembly GCA_964468165.1. Taxonomy (GTDB): domain Bacteria; phylum Pseudomonadota; class Alphaproteobacteria; order Sphingomonadales; family Sphingomonadaceae; genus Novosphingobium. The sequence goes on from CAYXUN010000069.1 coordinate 1,325, forward strand.
GCCATCCCTTGGGTAAGATATTGTTGATCAACGAAAACCTTGCTCGAACAAGGGTTTCACGCCAAGGCTGGAAACAGCAGATTGGCAGTTGACAGCGTATCGGCCGCGTCTTAGAGGCGCAATCCCCAAGGGCACGCGGGTGTAGCTCAGTTGGTTAGAGTGCCGGCCTGTCACGCCGGAGGTCGCGGGTTCGAGCCCCGTCACTCGCGCCACTTGGTGGATTTTCAAAAAGGCCTCCTTCGGGAGGCCTTTTTCGTTTCCGGCATCACGGTTCAGCGCGCTGGCGGTCAGACGCGCCTGCCCACACCACCTTCGGGTGTGTGGAGTTTCAGGCCAGGGTGGAGCGAGAATGGCTGATTTTCGCGACCCGGAGCGCAGCGTACTTTCGGTACGTGAGCACCGGACGCGCGAAAAGCGGCGGTTCGCAGCCCGCCATGGCCTGAATCCCCGCGCACCCTAGCCCCAGCGGCCGGTTTCCATCCATATCAAGAAGCGGCGCAGCGGCAAAAGCCAGATCGTGCCCAGCACCAGGTAGATCGGCACCTGCACCAGCACGGGCAGGCGGCCGATCTCTTCGCCCAGGCCCATGACAATACCGCCATAGATCGCCAGCGCGGCGATCAGTGCCAGGATGCCCACCGGCTTGCGCCACGTGGGCGGGGGCGGCGGATTGAAGTGGGGCTGGCGCTCGCCCATCAGAATGGCCCGTAGAGACGGGTAGGGGTGACGACCGCGCGCAGGGGGCGATCATGGACCTCGCGTGGCAGGCTATCCACGCATTGCGCATCCCACGCCATGCCGATCGGCACGGCATCGGGATGGGCTTCAAGCCAGCGATCATAATGCCCGCCGCCCTGGCCCAGGCGCTGGCCTTGCGCGGTAAAGCCCACCAGCGGCACGAACAGCACCTGCGGCGTGATCAGCGGCGCATCGGCGGCCGGTTGCCGCACGCCCCACGGATCGGGTTCCAGCACATCGTCGAGCGGGGGTACCAGCCACTGGCGAAACTGCATCGGCGCCGCGCGATCGGCAAACCACGGCAGCGCTACGGCATGGCCGGCCTCGTGAAAGAACGTGGCATAGCTTGCCGCTGGCGCTTCCCACTGGCTGGCGTTGTATAGCGCCACACTGGCGCCGGCCGGGATCAGCGCCATCAGCGGCGCAGGCGGGCGGCGGAACAGCAGCGCGCGGGTGCGCGGATCGAGCGCCTCGACATGGGCGCGGCGCTGCGCGCGCAGGGCCTTGCGCAGGGCCTGCTTGGCGGCAACGGCGTTGTCTTCGTCCGGGAATGGGGGGGGTGACGGGCCCACCATGGGTCGTTCTCCGGGAAAATCCTCTGACGCCTCAACGTCAGGTGGGGACCATGTGCCTGTGCCAGGGCCCAGGTAGGGACAGCCCCCTTGGATTTGCTTATAGCCTCAGGGATGTTTCATGCGGCGCGTGCCGGGCAGAACCCGTCGCCATGCAATTTAGGCGCTCGCGGCATCAGGCTCAAGGGGCAGCGCCAGTTTTTGCGCGAGGTTTTCCACCCGCTCGGCAAGATGGGTGACGCGTGCGACCAGTTCGGGCGGCAGCGCGGCGGGCGCGGGCGGTTCGGCCGCAGCAGCCGGCGCGGGCGCCGGGGCAGGGCGGCTGTGCACCTCGTGCAGTTCATCGGCCAGCATCAGCGCGGCAAACAGCAGCATGCGCGCCTCTCCCTGGGTGGCGATGTTGCCCAGGCGGCGCACGCGATCGTCGATCATGCGGCCCAGCATTTCGGCGTGGGCTTCTTCCCCGGCGGCAACGGAAATGGTCAGCGACCGTCCACCGATGGCCAGAGTCACGTTCGTCATCTGCATGCTCGTTGTTCCCCTGGCCCCTGATCGGATGCGGCGCTGTTACTGCGGCAGGCTCGACAGCAGCAGGTCAAGCTGCTGCAATTCCTCGCTGACGCGTTCGCGCAGCTTGCGGTGGCGTGATTTCAACTCGCTCAGCTCGGCCTGGGCCGCCTGGGCGTTGTGCGCCACGGCGCTTTCCGCCTCGGCCTCGCGGCGGGCGACAACGTCTTCCAGCCGGGCCAGCGCCAGTTCCACCCGCTCGATCGCCGTAAAGAGATCGCCGGTGCCATCCGTGCCTGTGCCGTTGGTCGCAGCGTGCCCTGCCGAATTGCCGTCCATGATTGCCATGTTTCATCCGGTATCACACTGGCCGTGGCCTGCAAGTTCCCCTGTGCATACAAAAGCGCAGGTCATGCCGGCCACGGTCCCGATTGCGCTGTCAAAGCGCACGGGCCATCGCGGTGTGCCGGTGCGATCGGCCGCCCCGGCCGACGCCGCGCTTGACGCTGGCAAGCCGGGGAACCAAAGAGACCCCGATTTCCCCGAATCAGACGCACCGGCCGCGCCGGGCGCGCGAGTAAGGACACCAACCCGAAGATGACAAGCGATCCGACCGCGCTGGCACCCATGGCCAACGCGATCCGTGCGCTGGCGATGGACGCGGTCCAGGCAGCGGAATCCGGCCACCCTGGCATGCCGATGGGCATGGCCGATGTTGCCACGGTACTGTGGTCGCGCTTTCTCAAGTTCGATCCTGCCGCGCCCAAGTGGCCCGATCGCGATCGCTTCGTGCTCTCGGCCGGTCACGGCTCGATGCTGCTTTACGCGCTGCTCCACCTGTCGGGCTATCAGCAGCCGACGATGGATGACATCCGCCATTTCCGCCAGTTGAACAGCCCTTGCGCCGGCCACCCGGAAAACTTCCTGCTGCCGGGCGTGGAATGCACCACTGGGCCGCTGGGCCAGGGCTTTGCCATGGCCGTGGGCATGGCCATGGCCGAACGCCACTTGAACGCGCAGTTCGGCGACGATCTGGTCGATCACCGCACCTGGGTGGTGGCCGGCGATGGCTGCCTGATGGAAGGGATCAACCACGAAGCCGTGGGCCTGGCCGGTACGCTGGGCCTGGGCCGCATGATCGTGCTGTGGGATAACAACAAGATCACCATCGATGGCGATACCTCGCTGTCCACCAGCGAAGACATCCTCGCCCGCTACCGCGCCAGCGGCTGGCACACCGAAGATTGCGACGGCCATGATTTCGCCGATATCGAGCGCGCGATTGCCGCTGCCATGGAAGACGATCGCCCCTCGCTGATCTCGTGCCGCACGGTGATCGGCAAGGGCGCGCCCAACAAGCAGGGCGGCCACAATGTCCATGGCTCGCCGCTGGGCAAGGACGAAATCGCCGCTGCGCGCGAATACCTGGGGTGGACCGCTGCACCGTTTGAAATTCCCGAGGACATCCTCGCCAACTGGCGCGCCACGGGCGATGCCGGCCGCGACCTGCGCAGCGAATGGGAAGCGCGCCTGGCGGCCAACCCGCAGGGCGGCGAACTGATGCGCCGCATGGCCGGCGAACTGCCCTCGGGCGAAGAAGCGGGCCGCACCTTTGGCGAATGGCTGGGCAAGACCCAGAACATCGCCTCGCGCAAGGCATCGGAACTGGCGCTGGAAGTGCTGACCCCGCTGGTGCCCGAAATGGTCGGTGGTTCGGCTGACCTTACCGGGTCGAACAACACCAAGACCAAGGCCACCACGCCATTCGGCCCGGCCGACTATGCCGGTCGCTATGTCTATTACGGCATTCGCGAATTCGGCATGGCGGCGGCGATGAACGGCATGGCGCTGCACGGCGGGATCATTCCCTATGGCGGCACTTTCCTGGTCTTTGCCGATTACTGCCGCAATGCCATCCGCATGTCGGCGCTGCAGCATGCGCGGGTGATCTATGTGCTCACCCACGATTCCATCGGCCTGGGCGAGGATGGCCCCACGCACCAGCCGATCGAAACGGTCATGAGCCTGCGCATGATCCCCAACCTGCAGGTGTTCCGCCCGGCTGACGTGGTTGAAACCGCCGAATGCTGGAACCTGGCACTGGCCTCGCCGCAGACGCCCTCGGTCCTGGCGCTGACCCGCCAGAACCTGCCGCAGCTGCGCCACGATGGCGCGATGCTGAGCGCCAAGGGCGCCTATCGCCTGGTTGCCGCCAGTGCCGCGCGCAAGGTCGTGCTGCTGGCCACCGGTTCGGAAGTGTCGATCGCGGTTGACGTGGCCAAGGCCCTGGAAGAACAGGGCATTGGCGCCGATGTCGTGTCGATGCCGAGCTGGGAACTGTTCGACGCGCAGGACGCGGCCTACCAGGCCGATGTCATTCCGGCCGACGTGCTCAAGGTCTCGATCGAGGCGGGCACCACGTTTGGCTGGCAGAAGCATGTCGGCGATGGCCTGGCGATCGGCATCGACAGCTTCGGTGCCTCGGCACCGGCCCCTGTGCTGTATGATCATTTCGGCCTGACGGCTGCCAAGATCGTGCCGCAAATTCTCGAACGGCTCGGGTAAGCGCCCGGGCCGCTCGGCTCCAAGTCACCCCCATCCATCCGGTGTCTTCAATTCTAAGGAGTAAGACCATGGCGACCAAGGTTGCAATCAACGGTTTCGGGCGCATCGGCCGCAACGTGGCGCGTGCCATTCTCGAACGGCCCGACTGCGGCCTGGAACTGGTCGCCATCAACGACCTCGCCAGCGCCAAGGCCAATGCCCTGCTGTTCAAGCGTGACAGCGTGCACGGCGCCTATCCCGGCACGGTGGAAGTCGATGGCAACGACCTGGTGATCGACGGCAAGCGCATCAAGGTGACGGCCGAGCGCGATCCGGCCAAGCTGCCGCACGCCGAACTGGGCATCGACATCGCGCTGGAATGCACCGGCTTCTTCACCGACCGCGAAGGCGGCATGAAGCACATCGAAGCCGGCGCCAAGAAGGTGCTGATCTCGGCGCCCGCCAAGAACGTTGACCTGACGGTCGTGTTCGGCGTGAACCACGACAAGCTGACCGCCGATCACGTGATCGTGTCGAACGCCTCGTGCACCACCAACTGCCTGGCGCCGTTCGCCAAGGTGCTCAACGATGCCATCGGCATCGAGCGCGGCCTGATGACCACGGTGCACAGCTACACCAACGACCAGAAGATCCTCGACCAGATCCACTCCGACCCGCGCCGTTCGCGCGCTGCGGCGATGAGCATGATCCCCACCACCACCGGTGCCGCCCGCGCCGTGGGTGAAGTGCTGCCCGAACTCAAGGGCAAGCTCGACGGTTCGGCGATCCGCGTGCCGACCCCGAACGTTTCGGTGGTGGACCTCACGTTCCAGCCCAAGCGCGACACGACCAAGGAAGAAGTCAACGCGCTGCTCAAGGCCGCGGCCGAAGGCCCGCTCAAGGGCGTGCTGGCCTATAGCGAAGAGCCGCTGGTCTCGATCGACTATAACCACGATGCCCACTCGTCGACGGTCGACAGCCTGGAAACGGCGGTGATCGATGGCAAGCTGGTGCGCGTGCTGTCGTGGTACGACAACGAATGGGGCTTCTCCAACCGCATGGTCGATACTGCCGGCGCGATGGGCAAGCTGATCTGATCACCTGAATGCAAAGGCCCGGTGCCCGCGCGTCTGCCCGCAAGGCAGAGGCGGGCGCCGGGCCTTTTCCTTATGGAACAGGGGTATAGACCCATGACTTTCAAGACTCTCGATGATCTGGGCGATGTTGCCGGCAAGGCTGTGCTGGTGCGCGAAGATCTCAACGTGCCGATGGCCGATGGCCAGGTGACCGACGACACCCGTCTGCGCGCTGCCGTGCCGACCTTGACCGAACTGGCCGACAAGGGCGCCAAGGTGCTCGTCCTCGCGCACTTCGGCCGCCCCAAGGGCGAACGCAGCGAAGCCAATTCGCTCAAGCAGGTGCTGCCCGCGCTCAGCCACGTGCTGGGCCGCCCGGTGGCCTTCATCGACGATTGCGCCGGCGCAGAGGCGGAAGCCGCGGTTGCCGCGCTCGCCAATGGCACCATCGCCGTTCTGGAAAACACCCGCTTTCACAAGGGTGAGGAAAAGAACGATCCCGAACTGGTTGCCGCGATCGCCAAGCTGGGCCAGGCCTATGTGAACGATGCGTTCTCCGCCGCGCACCGCGCCCACGCTTCCACCGAAGGCCTGGCCAAGGTGCTGCCGGCCTATGCCGGCCGCGCCATGCAGGCCGAACTCGAAGCGCTGGAAAAGGCGCTGGGCAACCCAGTGAAGCCGGTTGCCGCCGTGGTTGGCGGGGCCAAGGTTTCGACCAAGCTCGACGTGCTCAAGCACCTGGTGGCCAAGGTCGATCACCTGATCATCGGCGGCGGCATGGCCAACACGTTTCTGGCCGCGCGCGGCGTGGACGTGGGCAAGTCGCTGTGCGAGCACGACCTGACCGGCACCGCCGAGGAAATCCTCGACAATGCCGACAAGGCTGGCTGCACCGTGCACCTGCCCTATGACGTTGTCCTGTCCAAGGAATTTGCAGCAAACCCGCCGTCCTTGCGCACCGCCAACGTGCACGAAGTGGGCGCGGATGAAATGATCCTCGACGTGGGGCCGGCAGCGGTCGAAGCGCTGGGCGACGTGCTCAAGACCTGCCGCACCCTGGTGTGGAACGGGCCAATGGGCGCGTTCGAAATGGCGCCGTTCGACGCTGCCACGGTGGCGCTGGCCAAGACGGCCGCCGCGCTGACCAAGGAAGGTTCGCTGGTGTCGGTGGCCGGGGGCGGGGACACTGTCGCCGCACTCAACCACGCTGGTGTGGCGGGTGATTTCTCTTACATTTCAACCGCTGGCGGCGCTTTCCTCGAATGGATGGAAGGCAAGGAACTGCCCGGCGTGGCCGCTCTCGAAGCCTGATCGCAACTTTTTTACAGGCGCGTGTTGCAGTGCAGCGCGCGCCTGTTTAATGCGTGGATGTGCATAGGTATGCACAACGAGATTCGCTCACCTGATTTGCGGCGCCCGCGCGCTGCTGCCTCAGATCCACAGGACCGATCATGAACCACGCTGAAATGACCGAAAAGATGGCCGCCGGACATGGCTTCATTGCCGCGCTGGACCAGAGCGGCGGGTCCACGCCCAAGGCGCTCAAGGGCTATGGCGTTGACGAAAGCGCATATTCCACTGACGAGGAAATGTTCGGCCTGATCCACGAGATGCGCAGCCGGATCATCCGTTCGGGCGTGTTCAATGGCGAAAAGGTGATTGGCGCCATCCTGTTCGAACGCACCATGGATGGCACCGTCGATGGCAAGCCCGTGCCCACCGCCCTGATCGAAAAGGGCGTGGTGCCGTTCATCAAGGTCGACAAGGGCCTGGAAGACGAAGCCAACGGCGTGCAGCTGATGAAGCCGATGCCCGAACTCGACGCCCTTGTCGCGCGGTCCAAGGCGCTGGGCGTGTTCGGCACCAAGGAGCGTTCGGTGATCAATTCGGCCAATCCCGAAGGCATCGCCGCCGTGGTCAAGCAGCAGTTCGAGGTCGGCCTGCAGATCCTGGCGGGCGGGCTAATGCCGATCATCGAGCCCGAAGTGAACATCAAGAGCGCAACGCGCGAAGCCTGCGACACGCTGCTGCGTGACGAGATCATCAAGGCACTCGATGCTCTGCCGCAGGGCACCAAGGTCATGCTCAAGCTGTCGCTGCCCAAGGTGCCCGGCACGTTTGACGCGCTGGTCGATCATCCCGCCGTGCTGCGCGTGGTTGCGCTCTCGGGCGGCTATGCCCGCCCCGAAGCCTGCGTGGAACTGTCGAAGAACCGCGGCATCATCGCCAGCTTCAGCCGCGCGCTGCTCGAAGATCTGCGCCACCAGATGACCGACGCGGAATTCGATGCCGCGCTGGGCGGCGCGATCGATGAAATCTTTGCCGGCTCTACCCAGAAGCTGGTTACGGCGTAATCACGCTGAAATGAAACCGCCAGGCGCCCGGCAGGATACGCCGGTCGGTGCGCTTGGCGGGTTCGGCGCCATCGAGCGTCACGCCAGAGGCATCGGGCTTGCCCAATTCGAGGTTGCGCGTTTCGCGCCCCACCCGCGTGGCAACGATCAACCGACCGGCAGTGATACACCGGGCGTTTTCGGGGCAGCGGCTGTCTTCCACCACCGACAGCGGGCGCACCGTCTGGCTGCCCACCCGCGTCGCTTCGCCAAGCCGGGCCAGGCCATCGCTGCGCGGCGAATGGGGCAGGGTGGCGCAGGCGCCTATGGCGATGAGCGAGAGCAGCGGCAGCAGCGGTGGCAGGGTCCTCATGCCCATGCCAATGCATCGCCAGCCGCGCCGGTTCCCGGGCGATTTCGCGCAAAGATGGACGCGCGCTGGCGAAACCGGTAGGGGCGGCGACCATGACCAAACTTGCCAGCCATCTGTACCTGATCTCGCCGCTCGATGTGGGTGGCGATTTTGCCGATCGCCTTGCCCGCGCGCTCGATGCCGGGCCGGTGGCGGCGTTCCAGTTTCGCGTCAAGGACGTGGACGAGCATGCCGCGGCCAAGCTGGCCGATCCACTCCAGCGTATTTGTGCCGATCGCGACGTGGCCTTCATCGTCAACGATTCGGTCAGCCTGGCCAAGCGCCTGGGCGCCGATGGCGTGCACCTGGGTCAGGACGATGGCAGCGTGGCCGATGCGCGCCAGCGCCTGGGCCGCGATGTGCAGATCGGCGTGACCTGCCATGCCAGCCGCCACCTGGCGATGGAAGCGGGCGAGGGCGGCGCCGATTACGTGGCATTCGGCGCGTTCTATCCCAGCGGCACCAAGGAAACCAAGCACCGCGCCGCGCCTGAACTGTTGGCGTGGTGGTCTGCCGTGTTCGAACTGCCCTGCGTGGCGATCGGCGGCATCACGCCCGAAAACTGCGCGCCGCTGGTCACCGCCGGCGCTGATTTCCTGGCGGTGAGCGGGGCGGTCTGGGCCAACGCCCACGGCCTGGACGAAGCGGGCGCGGTTGCTGCCTTCCTGCGCGCCATTGCTGAGGCGCCGCCGCGCGAAACCGAAGGCCTGGGCGACCTTCGCGCCGACGATGCCGACGGCGATCTCGACTGATCTGCGCAAGTACGGGAACCAACGGGAAAGATTGGTGTTTTGGCGTAGCAGCGCTGCGCCGAAACGCGCCGGGCGCTTGCTCCCTTTCCCGGAGACCCGATGATACGCTCCCGCCGGCTTGCCCCTTTCGCCGTTCTTTCCCTGGTTGCCGTTGCCTTTTCGACCACTGCCTGCAACCGTTCCATCCCTGACGAAGACGCCAGCGGCACGGCCAGCGCCACGGCCAATCTGCCCGGCGCCGACAGCATGGCGTCGCAGGACGCCGGTCCGGGCGAACCGGCCGCCCATCCCGATGATGTTGCGCGCCCGGAAATGCAGGTCCAGGTGTTGCTCGATCGCGCCGGCTTCTCCCCTGGCGTCGTGGATGGCACGCTGAACGCGGCCACGCGCAATGCCTTGCGCGCCTATCAGCAGGCGAACCAGTTGAACGTGACGGGCACGCTCGACGATGCCACCCGCGCCTATTTTGCGCGGCAGAGCAACATTCCCGCCACCCGCGTGGTGACGATTCCGGCCAGCTTTGCCGCCGGGCCGTTCGCGCCGCTGCCCAAGGACCCTTCGGCCCAGGCCAAGCTGCCGGCGCTGGGCTATGCCAGCCTTGATGAAAAGCTGGGCGAACGGTTCCACACCACGCCCGAAGTGCTTCATGCGCTCAATCCCGGCGCGCCGCCGTTCGCTGCCGGGTCAAAGCTGCGCGTGCCCAACGTGGGTGCCGATGCCATCGATCCCGCGCAGGCCAGCAATGCCGCCTGGCGGCAGACCCTGGCCGATCTGGGCGTAGGCACGCAGCAACCCCATGCCACGCGCATCGTCGTCAGCCGCAAGGCCGGCACCCTGTCGGTCTATGACAGCCAGGATGAACTGGTGGCGCTGTTCACCGTCACCACCGGATCGCAGCACGATCCGCTGCCGCTGGGCAAATGGAAGATCAACGGCATCGATCGCAATCCCAAGTACCACTACAACCCCGCGCTGTTCTGGGACGTTTCGGATTCCAAGCCGGAGGCGATGCTGCCCCCTGGCCCCAACAGCCCGGTGGGTGTGGTGTGGATCGATCTGTCCAAGCCGCATTACGGCATCCACGGCACGCCCGAGCCGGCCGCGATCGGCAAGAGCGAGAGCCATGGCTGCGTGCGGCTGACCAACTGGGATGCAGCGCGCCTCGCGCAGATGGTGGACCAGAAGACCGCAGTCGAATTCGTCGCCTGATCATCTGCGTGCCGCCATCTTTCCTTTGCCGTCTGCCCGTGCCACACGGCAGGCAGACGGCAAGAAGGATGCAATGGTGGCAAGTGGTAGCAATCCCCGCGAACTGACGTGGCGCGGTGTCGCGCTGGGCGCGGTGTTGACAGTGATCTTTACCGCAGCCAACGTCTATCTCGGGCTGCGCATCGGGCTGACTTTCGCCACCTCCATCCCTGCGGCGGTGATTTCCATGGCGATCCTGCGCCTCTTGCCGGGATCGACCATCCAGGAAAACAATATCGTCCAGACGATCGCCAGTTCGGCAGGCACGCTTTCGGCGATCGTCTTCGTGCTGCCGGGCTTGGTCATGGTCGGCTGGTGGAGCGGATTTCCCTATTGGCAATCGGTGGCGGTGATCGCCATCGGCGGCATCCTGGGCGTGATGTATTCCGTGCCGCTGCGCCGCGCCCTGGTAACCGGATCGGACCTGCCCTATCCCGAAGGCGTTGCCGCGGCCGAAGTGCTCAAGGTGGGCGCGGGTGAGGGCGGTGTCGAGGAAAACCGCCGCGGCCTTGCTGCCGTTGCCACCGGCACTGGCCTTTCGGTCGCCTATCCCCTGCTCGCCAAGCTTGGCCTCGTGGCCGAAGAAGCAAGCGGCGTGTTCCGCTTTGCCGGCGGCGCCACCACGGCCGGAGGTGGCCTGTCGCTGGCGCTGATCGGCGTGGGCCACCTGGTGGGCCTGGCGGTTGGCCTGGCGATCCTCACCGGCGTGATCATCGGCTTTGGCGTGTTGCTGCCGATCTACACCGCGGGCGGCGCGCCCGCCGGCACCGAACTGGCCGATTTCGTTTCGGGCGTGTTCCGCGCCAAGATTCGCTTCATCGGCGCCGGCACGATCGGCGTTGCCGCAATCTGGACGCTGCTGCGCGTGATCGGCCCAATCGTGCGCGGCATTGCCGGCGCGCTTGCCGCCAGCCGTGCCCGCGCGGCCGATGGCTATGCCGGGGTGGCCCTGGCCGAACGCGATCTGCCGATCGGCCTGGTCGGTGGCACGATCGTGGTCCTGATGCTGCCGATCGCCGCGCTGCTCGCGGGCTTTGCCAGCGGCGGCCCGGTGGCCGATCACCTGGTGCCGACGCTGCTCGCGGCCGTGGCCTATGTCTTGGTCGCCGGCGTCGTCATCGCTTCGGTCTGCGGCTATATGGCCGGCCTGATCGGCGCGTCGAACAGCCCGATTTCGGGCGTGGGCATCCTGGCGGCGCTGGGCATTGCCCTGGTCATGCTGGCACTGTTCGGCCACGTTGCCGATCCGGCCGCCGGCAAGGCGCTGGTGGCCTTTGCCCTGTTCGTGACGGCACTGGTGTTTGGTGTCGCCACCATTTCCAACGACAACCTGCAGGATCTCAAGACCGGCGAACTGGTCGGCGCCACGCCGTGGCGGCAGCAGGTGGCGCTGGTGTTGGGCGTGGTGTTCGGCGCGGTTGTCATCCCGCCGATCCTCACTCTGCTCAACGGCACGTTCGGCTTTGCCGGCGCGCCGGGGGCCGGGCCAGAGGCGCTCGCCGCCCCGCAGGCCGCGCTGATTTCCGCGATCATCCAGGGCGTGCTGGGCCAGGGCCTCGATTGGAATCTCATCGCGCTGGGCGCCGCGATCGGCGCCGTGGCCATCGCCATCGATGAAGGCCTGCGCGCCACGGGCAAGGGATCTTTGCCCCCACTCGCGGTGGGCATGGGCATGTATCTGCCGATGCCGACCACGCTGCCGGTGGTGGTGGGCGCGGTGCTTGGCCATTTCTACAACCGCTGGGCCATGGGGCAGCGTGATCCGGCGCTGGCCGAACGCATGGGCGTGTTGACCGCGACCGGCCTGATCGTCGGCGACGGGCTGTTCAACATCGCCTTTGCCGCGATCGTGGCGGGCAGCGGCAAGGCCGATGTGATGACGGTGGTGGCCGGCAATGCCTGGGCCATGCCGCTGGGCTTGGCGCTGTTTGGTGCGCTGATCGCCTTTGCCTATGCCCGCATGGCGCGCGGCGCCCGCATCTGATCGCTGAATTGCGGTTGCCGCCAGCCCTGGTTGCGG
>CAYXUN010000069.1:13536-20194 GCA_964468165.1 uncultured Novosphingobium sp.
TTTTGCCCGGTGGGGGGGGGGGCGCCGCTTTGTTGGGTTTTTTTGGGGGGGCCCCCCGGGGTGGGTGGGGGGGGGGCGGAAACCGCGATCAGTTGGCCCCGTTCACCCCGGCTTCGGGCGCATCGGCAAAGCCGCCGCTGGGCGAGCCGGTGCGGGTGCAGCGCACGCCGGTGCGCTTGCCGGTGGCATCAAGCTGCAACACCGTGTTCGGCCCCTGCGCCAGGAAGCTGCGCCCGTAATAGGGGCCCGAGGTAAAGGTCATCGCCCGGCCCAGCAGGATATAGGTGCCGCCGCCCTTGCCATCGGGCGTGCGATAGCTGGAATCGGGCGTGATGCGAAATTCCTCGGCCGGCACGTGGCGCGGCAGCACGGCGGCATCGCCGCCCTGTTCGCAGGTCCAGCGGCCGTTGTGCAGCGTGCCCAGATCGCCGCCCGGCACGGCGCGGGCCGGCATCGAGGCGGTGGATGCGGCCAACATCAGGGCAAGGGCCGCCAGCGAGGCTTTGCGTGCGCGTATGGTCATGCCACACCGGCTAGCATGCATCAGCGGCTTGAAGCAATCGGCCACCTCGGCTAAGGCGCGGCCTTTCCTACTTTGGTCAGGGCTCTTTCCATCATGAAGATCAGCGGCGTGGACATCCGTCCGGGCAACATCCTGGAATACGAAAAAGGCATCTGGAAGGTTGCCAAGACCCAGCACACCCAGCCCGGCAAGGGCGGCGCGTTCATGCAGGTCGAAATGAAGAACCTGATCGATGGCCGCAAGACCAACGTGCGCTTCCGCAGCGCCGACACGGTCGAGCGCGTGCGCCTCGATACCAAGGACTTCCAGTTCCTCTATGCCGAGGGCGAAGACCTCGTGTTCATGGACGTGGAAACCTACGACCAGATCACGCTGCCCAGCGACCTGCTGGGCGATGCCGCTGCGTTCCTGCAGGATGGCATGACCGTGCTGCTCGAAATGTATGACGAGCGCCCGATCTCGGTCGAACTGCCCGAAACCGTCGAAGCCACCATCGTCGAAGCCGACGCCGTGGTGAAGGGCCAGACCGCCTCTTCGTCGTACAAGCCGGCCGTGCTCGACAACGGCGTGCGCATCCTGGTGCCGCCGCACATCGAAAGCGGCACGCGCATCGTCGTGGACGTCTACGAGCGTTCCTACGTCGGCAAGGCGGGCTGATCTCATGGCGATTTCCGGTCTTGTCCGGGTGATGGAGCGTGCCGCCCGCAAGGCCGGCACGCGCCTGCGTCGCGACTTTGGTGAAGTCGAACATCTCCAGGTCAGCCGCAAGGGCCCGGCCGATTTCGTGTCCAAGGCCGATCGCGCTGCCGAGCAGACGATCTACGAGGAACTGCGCGCCGCGCGCCCCGATTGGGGCTTCCTGATGGAAGAAGGCGGCGTCGTTGAAGGCGATGCCACCAAGCCGCGCTGGATCATCGATCCGCTCGATGGCACCACCAATTTCCTCCACGGCATCCCGCATTTCGCGATCTCGATCGCGGTGCAGGAACCGGCGCTGGATGGCTTGGGTTGGGGCGATGTCATCGCCGGCCTGGTCTATCAGCCGATGACCGACGAAAGCTTCTGGGCGGAAAAGAGCCGCGGCGCCTGGTTGCAGGATCGTCGCCTGCGCGTTTCGGCGCGCCGCAATCTCGAAGACGCGGTCGTTGCCACCGGCATTCCCTTCCTGGGCTATGGCGACATGGGCGAATGGACGCGCATCTATCACGAAATCGGCATGCGCGTGGCGGGTATCCGCCGCTTTGGCGCTGCGTCGCTCGATCTCGCCTGGGTTGCCGCCGGCCGCTATGACGGGTTCTGGGAAAGCAATCTCAAGCCGTGGGACACGGCCGCCGGATGCCTGCTCGTGCGCGAAGCGGGTGGCTTCGTGTCGGACTATCGCGGCCGTTCGCAGCCGATCTGCGACGCAACCGTGCTGGCCGCCAACGATGCGATGCATTCCAAGCTGCACAAGCTGGTGGCAACTGCCATCAAGGCTTGAAAGTTGGTTGAACCTTTTTGCCGGGGCGGTTAAAGCGCCCCGGCAAGCCGCAGTGCCCCTGTGGTGGAATGGTAGACGCGACCGACTCAAAATCGGTTGTCGAAAGACGTGCCCGTTCGAGTCGGGCCAGGGGCACCATTTTCCGGCCATGCTGTTCCGGCTCTCGATCGCGGGTTGACCGATGCCCCATTCCGGCTCTTCCTCGCCCCGGCGCAGCATTTCCCACACATTGTCCAACACGCTGATCAAGCTGGTCGTGCGCCTGCGCCGCCTGCTGCGCGAGCGTGAGGCGGCCTTCATCGTCCTGGCGGCCATCGCCGGGGCGCTTGCTGGCCTGTCGACCAACCTGCTCGGTTTCATCGCTCATGCCATGCAGCAGGTCTTCTATGGCCTGGAGGGCAACCGGCTGAGCGCGCTCGCCGAAATCCGCCACCCCTGGCGGCTGCTCGCCCTGCCGCTCGGCGGCCTGGCCCTTGCGCTGTGGGCGCGCTGGCTGCGTCGCCGCAATCGCCCGCTGATCGACGTGGTCGAGGCCAATGCCCTGCATGGCGGGCGCATTCCCCCGGCCGACAACCTGATCATTGCCGGCCAGACGGTGATTTCCAACGGGGTCGGCGCCTCGGTCGGGCTCGAGGCGGCCTATGCCCAGATGGGCGGTGGCATGGCATCGGTGTTGGGCCAGGCGATGAAGCTGCGCCGCAACGATCTGCGCACCCTGGTGGGCGCCGGGGCCGGGGCGGCGGTGGGCGCGGCGTTCAATGCGCCGCTCGCCGGGGCATTCTATGCGTTCGAGATCGTCATCGGCTCGTTCGTGCCTGGCGCGGTGGCGCCGGTCATGGCTGCCGCCTTGGCCGCGGCCGGCATGTCGCGCCTGATGGGCAGCGAACCCTGGCTGATCGCCACCACGGCCGTGGGCCGCAGCCTGACGTTCGAGCACTATCTGGCCTATGGCGTGCTCGGCCTCGTCGCAGCGGTGGTCGGCATCATCGTCATGCGCCTGGTTACCGGGGCCGAACTCACGCTGGCGCGGTTCAAGTGGCTGGCGCGCTGGCGGCCGATCCTGGGTGGCTTCCTGTTGGTGCCGCTCGCCCTGCTGACGCCGCAATCGCTGTCGGCCGGGCACGGCGCGCTGCACCTCAACCTGGCGCTGCGGCCGGGGCTGGATTTCCTTGGCCTGGTGCTCTTGGCCAAGATTGCCGCCTGCGTCGTCGCGCTGTCCAGCGGCTTTCGCGGTGGGCTGTTCTTCGCCTCGCTGTTTCTCGGTTCGGTGGTGGGCCAGGCCTTTTCGATCATCGCGGGGCAGCTGTTCCCCGGCCTCTCGCTCGATCCCACCGACGCGGCGCTGGTCGGCATGGCCGCGCTGAGCGTGTCGATCGTCGGCGGGCCGATGACGCTTGCCATGCTCATGCTGGAAATCACCCACGATTTCGCGCTGATGGGCGTGGTGCTCACCGCCTCGCTGGTCTCGGGCACGCTCACCCGCGAAGTGTTCGGCTATTCGTTCTCCACCTGGCGCCTGCATGTGCGCGGCAGCAACATTCGCGGCCCGCGCGACATCGGCTGGATGCTCAACCTCTCGGCCGGCCGGATCATGCGCCGCGATTGGGTGTCGATGCCCGAAGACCTGACAATCGAGGAATTCCGCACGCGGATGCCGCTCGGCTCGGCCAGCAAGGCGGTCTTGGTCGATGAGGAGGGGCATTATCGCGGGATCATGGCCACCGCAGCCGCCTATCGCCCCGATCTCGCGCCCGACATGCGGCTCCACGCCTTGGCTGGTCTCACCGGCGTCACGCTTGGCCCGGCGTCAGACATCAAGGCCGTCCTCGCCCTGTTCGACGAATACGCGGCCGATGAAATCGCCGTGGTCGATGGCGTCGGCGTGGTGCAGGGGGTGATCACCGAGCGCCACGCCCGCCGCCGCTATCTCGAAGAAGTGGAAGCCGCGCAGCGCTCGACGTTCAGCGAATAGGCGCGGTCGCTGTTCCCTTCGCCTATGTCGTTGGCAGATTTCCGATCGTCTTGTGCGCGGGCAGGGATATAGCCCGCGTCTCATCCTGTCGGGTCCAAAAAATGGAGATGCACGAGCATGTTGCAAAGTGCCGTGGCGATCGCTTCGCATACCCCGGTCTATGTCTGGTTCATCCTTGGCCTCGTGCTGTTGCGGGCGTGGCAGGCCACCCGTCCGCGCACGACCGGCATGGCCGGGCCATTGGTGTTGCCGGGCATCATCGTCGTTCTCGGCGTGGTGGGATTGGTGGCGGGGCATGCCACGGCGCTGGAAACGGCCGTGTGGGTGGCCGCGCTCGTGCTGGGCGGGTTGGTCGGCCGGCCGCTGGGGCATCACCTGCTGTTGCGGGCAGAGCCTGGGCCGCCGGTGCGGCTGCATCTGCGCGGCAGCTGGCTGATCTTCGCGCTGATCCTCGTCATCTTCGCTCTGCGCTATGGCATGGCGGTGTTCGATGCGGTTGATCCCGTCGCCGCCCATCAACCCGCGCTGCGCCTGGTGGAAACGGTGGTGCGGGGCGCGCTGTCCGGGCTGTTGGTCGGCCGCGGGCTGGGCGTGCTGCTCTCGGCCCGGGCGATGCGCGGCGTCCATTGATGCCGCAATGGCGGCAACTGGCGCTTGCGTTCTTGCTCTGTTCGCGTTAGCGCGCGTGCATGGCCAAGCCCAAACGTCGTTATATCTGCCAGGCCTGTGGCAGCGTCTCTCCGCGCTGGCAGGGGCAGTGCCCCGATTGCGCCGAATGGAACACCCTGGTGGAAGAGGCGCCGCAGACGGTGTTTTCCGCCAAGCACGACCTGTCGAGTGGCGGCCGCGCGGTGCAGTTCGTCTCGCTCGATACGCCCGTGGCCCTGCCGCAGCGGCGCAAGACGGGCCTGGCTGAATTCGATCGCGCGCTGGGCGGCGGGCTGGTGCCGGGCTCGGCCATCCTGATGGGCGGCGATCCCGGGATCGGCAAGTCTACGCTGCTGCTGCAGACGGCGGCCAGCATTGCCAACAGCGGCGGCCTGGTCGTCTACATCAGCGGGGAAGAGGCGTCGGACCAGATCCGCTTGCGCGCCGATCGGCTGGGGCTGGGCAAGGCGCCGATCCGCCTCGCGTCCACCACCTCTGTCCGCGATATCCTCACCACGCTCGGCACCATGGACGCGCCGGCGCTGCTGGTGATCGATTCGATCCAGACCATGCATTCCGACCAGATCGAGGGCGCGCCCGGCACGGTCAGCCAGGTGCGCGGCTGCGCGTTCGAGCTTATCCGCTATGCCAAGGAAAACGGCGTGGCGCTGGTCCTGGTCGGGCATGTCACCAAGGATGGTTCGATCGCCGGGCCGCGCGTGCTCGAACATATGGTCGACGTGGTGATGAGCTTCGAAGGAGAGCGCAGCCACCAGTATCGCATCCTGCGGGCTATCAAGAACCGCTTTGGCGCGGTGGACGAAATCGGCGTTTTCGCCATGGCCGGGGCAGGGCTGGAGGAAGTGGGCAACCCCTCGCTTTTGTTCCTGTCGGGCCGGGAAGAGCCGGTGCCGGGCAGCGCCGTGTTTCCGGCGCTGGAAGGTACGCGGCCGGTCCTGGTGGAAATCCAGGCGCTCACTGTGCGCCTTGCCAGCGGCGCCACCCCGCGCCGCGCCGTGGTCGGCTGGGATTCGGGGCGCTTGGCGATGCTGCTCGCCGTGCTCGAATCGCGCTGTGGCCTCAGCTTTTCCTCGGCCGAAGTCTATCTCAACGTGGCGGGCGGCTATCGCCTGACCGATCCTGCGGCCGATCTCGCGGTCGCCGCCGCGCTGGTCTCGGCGCTGGCCGATCGGCCCCTGGCGGCCGGCACCGCCTGGTTTGGAGAAGTCTCGCTCGCCGGTGAAGTGCGCCCTGTCGCGCATTCCGGCGTGCGCCTGCGCGAGGCAGCAAAGCTGGGCTTTACCCAGCTGCACGGGCCCGACGGCGCGGCGGAAAAGGTGGAGGGCTTGCGCTATTCTCCGATCCGGCTGCTCCCAAATCTCGTTGACCGGGTGATGACCGGCGCTTAATCGCCGCGATATGACCGGCTTCGATTATGTTGTCTTTCTGGTCGTCGCGGTCGGCGCGATCGGCGGTTTCTTTCGCGGTTTCGTGGAGGAGGTGCTGTCGCTTGCGGCATGGTGCATCGTCCTGGTGGCAGTGCATTATGGCCTTGAGCCACTGACCGAGGCGCTCAAGCCCCACCTCAAGACCGACACCGGCGCGGGCGTTCTTGCCTATGCGCTGCTGATGGTCGTGCCCTGGGGGTTGATGCGCCTGATCGCGCGCAAGCTGGGTGCGGCCAGCCGCGATTCGATGCTGGGGCCGATCGATCGGCTGCTCGGCTTCGGGTTTGGCGCGGTCAAGGGCGCGATCCTCATGGTCCTGGGCTTTTCGCTGCTGGTCTTTGCCTATGACGTGGTCTGGGGCGTCAAGGGCCGGCCGGAATGGATCACCGCTGCGCGCACCTATCCCTTCCTCAATGCCGCGAGCGAGGAACTGGGCGCGATGATTGCCGAGCGGCGCGATGCTGCGGCCCAGGCAGCCGACGATGCCAGCGCGCAGGATGCCGACGCCGCGTCCAAGGCAGGCACCACGCACAAGAAAGCGACGCATCACCGCAACCACGCGGTCAGCGCCGACAATTGAGATGAGC
>CAYXUN010000070.1:0-20048 GCA_964468165.1 uncultured Novosphingobium sp.
CGCATTGTGCACGATCACTGCCTTCACCTTGCCGCGCCAATTCCACCTGGGCTTCGTTACCCTCGAGCGGCTTGAGGATATCGGTCGGGCGCGCCGCGTCGTCCCGGCCTATTTTGCCTTGTGGGTGCTTGCGACACTCACCATCGCCATGGGCATCCGGTCAGGATTTGGTTCTGCAGGCGTTGCGCCGTATCTCCAACTGCTTGCCATCCCGATGCAAAGCCATCACGGCATCGTGCTGGCCATGGCCTTGCTCGGCGGGTTGTCGGCCGGCGGCGCCATGGTCGTTGTCGAACTGACCGCGATCTCGGCAATGATCTCGAACGAGGTAATTCTGCCGGTCCTTGCCGGGCGGTTGCGGCGTTGGCGCGCGGAGCAGTCGATCGGCGCGGCGGTGGTGACGGTGCGCCGCATAACAGTCGTGCTGCTGGCCGGGCTGGCATGGCTCTATTACCTGGGCATCCGCGACATACAGAGCCCGACCGAGCTGGGCCTTACGGCGCTGACGGCTTCGGCGCAGCTGGTGCCGCCGCTGATCGGCGGGATCTACTGGCGCCGCGGCCACGCGAACGGGGCGATCGCGGGGGTGGCGGCGGGCGTTGCGGTATGGCTGGCAACCATCGCAGTTCCCGCGTTCGCACCGGTGCATGGGCCGTTGGGCAGCGCGGTGGAGGCCGGTATGTGGCCGGTGGCGCAGGCGGGGTTCGTCAATCTCGCCATCGTGGCGAGCCTGCTGGTCAACACGCTGTGCTTCGTCGGCTTTTCGCTGGCCGCGCGGCCACGCTTGATCGACGAGATCCAGGCCAACAGTTTCGTGCTCGATCCCGTGGCCTTGACCGAGCGCGGTGGCCACGACCTCGGTGCGAGCGTGGGAGACCTGCGCCGGCTGCTCGAGCAATTTATCGGTACGGCCGAGACCGAACGCATGCTGGCAACCTTTCACGCCACCGCGCGCCGTCCGGTCGCCGGTGATGACGCCCCGGTCTCGCCTGCCTTGGTGCGTGCCGGCGAGCGTGTTCTGGCCGGGGTGATCGGTGCTCCTTCGGCCCGCAACGTGGTGGCGATCGCGATGGCACAGGGCGGTCGCGATGCCGACGAAATCGGCCGCATTCTCGACGAGGCGAGCCATGCGGTCCAGTTCAGCCGCGAATTGCTCCAGACTACGCTGGAAAGTCTGGCGCAGGGGGTTTGCGTGCTCGATGCCGACGGGCTGCTGGTGGTGTGGAACGCGCAGTACCTGGCGCTGATGGGCATACCGGTCGAAGCCGTGGCAGTGGGCCGCGATCATGCCGCGCTGCTTGCCGCCGCCGGGGTTGGCAACATCGGGGAAGTCCCGATGCCCGGCGAGATCGTGCGCGCTGACGGCCGGATACTGGCGATATCGCGCCGCCAGATCGCGGGCGGCGACGTGCTGCTGACGCTCGACGACGTAACCGAAATCAAGCGTGCCCAGGCAATCCTCACGCAGGATCGCTCGGCGCTGGAGCGGCGGGTGGACGAGCGCACCCGCGCGCTGACCCATGCCAACAGCGCGCTGGAAGAGGCGCGCCGCGCGGCCGAGCAAGCCACCCGCGCCCAGCGCCGTTTCGTGGCCGCGGCCAGCCACGACCTTGTCCAGCCGATGCATGCCGCGCGCCTGTTCATCGGCAATGCCACGATGGGCGCGCACGAGGACGACCAGCGCGACCTGCTGGAAAAGGCAGATCAGGCGGTGGAGGGCGCGCACCGCATGCTGCAGGCGCTGCTCATGCTCTCGCAGCTGGAGCTGGGGGCGTTGCAGCCGCGCCAGGAAGCGGTGGACGTGGATGCGCTGATGGCGGCGCTGGCAACCGAATTTGCCCCGGTTGCGGCAGCGCGTGGGTTGCAGCTCGTGGTGCTGCCGACCCGGGCCTGGGTGCGCAGCGATCGCGACCTGCTGCGTTCGATCCTGCAGAACCTCTTGGTCAACGCGCTGCGCTACACCCCACGCGGGCGCATTGTCATGCTGGCGCGCCGCCGTGGCGATATGGTGCGCATCGAAGTTCGCGACAGCGGCGTGGGCATGGCGGAGCATGAACTGCCGCTGGCATTCCGCGAGTTCAGCCGCCTTGCCGATGGCGAGAGCCTGGCTGAGGGGACGGGGCTGGGCCTTGCCATCGTGGCGCGGATCGCCGGGGCGCTGGGCCACACGCTTGACGTGCACTCACGCAAGGGCGCGGGCAGCGTGTTCGCACTCCATGCCCCGGTCAGCGCTGCGGTGCCGCGCATGCCGGTCGCCGTGCCGGCAATGGCCGACCTTGCCGGGATGCGCGTGCTGTGTCTCGATGACGATGCCGACGTGCTGCTGGCGATGAGCGCCCTGGTCGAACGGTGGGGCGGGGTGGTGACCCGCGCACGCGCGCTGGCCGACGTGCCATCGGGTGGGCAATGGGATGCCGTGATCGCCGACTACCAGCTCGACACCGGCAATGGACTGGATCTGCTGCGCGAAATCGGACCGTGCTGTCCCCTGCGCATTCTCGTCACTGCCACGCCCGACGAAGGTTGGGCGCAGACGCTGGACGCCGAAGGTATCGTATTGCTCGACAAACCCACCCCGCCACTGGCGCTTCAGGCGCTGCTGGTCCGGCATGCGCCTGCGCGCGCGTGATCAGTCGCGCATCGCCGCCAGCAGTTGCGCGCGCGTCTGCACGCCGAAACGGCGGAACAATCCGGTGAGGTGATACTTGATCGTCGCCTCGGTCAAAGCCAGCTCGTAGGCGATCTGCTTGTTCATCAGACCGCGCTGGACACCATCGAGAATGCGGCCTTGCGTCGGCGTGAGCGGCTCCCTGGCGGTGTCGTGGTCGAGCGAGACGAACCATGGCTCGCCTGCAAACAGGCTCTCGAGCGCGGCGGACAGTTCCTCGACCCCGGCCGCCTTCGAGACGAAGCCTGCCGCACCGCAGGCGCGCGCGGTGAGCACGGTTTCGGCATCGTCGGTGGCCGAAACGATCGCGACACTGGCGGCCGGGGCATGGGCCTTGAGGCCAAGCAGCCCGGTCACCCCCTGGCTGTCGGGCAACTTGAGGTCGAGCAGAACCAGTGCCTTGCTTCCATCGCCGTCCAGTGCGCGGCGGGCAGCAGCCAGCGTGTCGTATTGCTCGATCCCCAGACCTGGCGCGATCTGCGCGACGGTGGCGGCAAGCGCCTGCCGGAACAGCGGGTGATCATCGACCAGCAGGACCCGCAGCGCCGCCTCGTCGGTCGACGCCGCGGCCCGGGGAGGCAGGGGCAGCGCGGCAGGGACTTCGGGCTCGCTGGGCAAGGCTTGGGTTTTCCCTCTTCGTGATTGCGTGTCGAAAGCCTAGCGGCGTTGGGGTCAAGCGGACAAGCGGGCCGAGGCTCGACGTATGTCTAGGCGCTTTCGCAGCGCGGGCAAGCTAAGCGACGAGCAAGCGCTGCGGTGCGGCGCCAACGAAGATCATCATAGGGAGTGAGAGATGTCGCAAAGGCGGAATTCCGCGTCGGCGGAAGCGATGGACTGTGCCCGGTCGAAACCCGGCGGGCACGTGTTGGTGCGGTCCGGCCTCTCGGCCCTGGCGCTTGCCATGGCAAGCTTGAACGCCCCATCGGCATATGCGCAGGTTGCAGGAACCCCGTCGCCATCGGGAGCCACGCCAGCGCCGCCTGCGGCGAGCGCTCCTGCCACCACCGACGTTGCCGGCCCCGACATCGTCGTCACTGCGTTCAAGCGTGCCGAGACCTCGCTCAAGGTGCCCGCGGCCATCGCGGTGCTGGGCGGGGGAGATCTGCGCACGGTAGGTGTCAACTCGGTCAACGACGTGCAGAACCTGGTACCCGGCGTGGTGGTGGGCAATGGCTCGTTCGGCACCAACGTGACGATCCGCGGCGTGACCAGCAGCGACCAGACGTCCAAGGGCGAACTGGGCATCGCCTTCAACATCGATGGTGCCTTCATCGGTCGTGGCCAGGAACAGGGCGTCGCTTTCTTCGACATCGACCGGGTCGAGGTGCTGCGCGGCCCGCAAGGGACGCTCTATGGGCGCAGTTCCACTGGCGGCGCGATCAACGTGATTACCCGCAAGCCGGTGCTGGACAAGTTCGAGGGCTATGCCCGGGTCGAGGCCGGCAACTATGATACGCGTCGGGCCGAGGCGGCGATCAACATCCCGATCACGCCGATCCTGGCCGTGCGTATCGCCGGCAACATGAACGATCGCGACGGCTATCTGCGCCCGGTCGATACGACCGTTACCGGTGCCACCGGCACCACGCGCCTGTCTGCCGCCGGACAGCCTGCCAAGGGTGACCAGAAGGACCGCACCGGGCGCCTGTCGATCCTGCTCAAGCCCAGCGACGACTTCAGCGCGACCCTGATCACCACCGTTGGCCACATCGGCGGGACCGGGCCGGGCGGGGCGCTGCTTTCCAACCTCGAAGCGGGCGGCGACAAGGCGTTCGAGATCGTGCCCAACCCGATCCCGGCCTATCAGGACAACAACTTCGTCAACGTCAACGGCCAGGTCACGGCGCGCCACGGCGGCGTGCAACTGGATGTGCTGGGCAGCTACCAGCATTTCAGCGCGCGCAACCAGATCACCGGCAACGCCAACCCTTACGACACCGGTAGCGCCGATGCGCCCGGCGTGTTCCTGCTCGACCAATATACCGGCCGGTTCTCCACCTCGCAGGTGGAGGCGCGCATCTCCAACGCCGAGCCTGGGGTGATCGATTACGTCGCTGGCGCAAACTATTACTACGAGAAGATCCACGAGAGCGATCACAACTGGAAGGCGCCGGTCGACAGCTGGACGGACACATCGACGTGGCTGACCGCGATCGACCCGGTCAATACCACCACGCACAAGTCATGGGGCATCTTCGGCCAGGCGACGGTGCATCTCTCCGACCGGTTCAGCGCGATCGGCGGCCTGCGCTACAGCAACAACCAGAACGCGCGGCAGGGCACGTTCGCGGTCAATGTCCCCGCAGCAGGTAACCCGGCGTGCACTTATCCCAATGATTGCATCGGCGGCCCCAACAGCGGCACCGAAAAGGATCACAAGGTAACCTGGAAGGTCGGCCTCAACTACCAGGCCACGCCCAACGACCTGTTCTATGCCTCGGTTGCCACCGGCTTCAAGGCGGGCGGCTTCAATGACTACGACCCCGCTACCGGCGCTTCGGTCGTGCCCTATGGGCCTGAATCGATGACCGCCTACGAGATCGGCTACAAGGGCCGTCCGGCGCGCGGGCTGACTTTCACCTCGAGCGCCTATTATTACGATTATGCCAAGGACCAGATCAACGGCCTGGCGCTGTTCGTCGGCGCTGCCGGGGTTACCGGCGTGCTCTATACCCAGCTCGCGCCGGTGGAGATCTATGGTTGGGAGAACGAGCTGCGCTACCAGATCGACCCCAACACCGCCGTCACCATCGGCGCGGCCTATGCCCACTCGCGCATCCGCTCGCTCAAGACCGGGTTCCTGGGCTACCTGACCGGGGTCTTTGCAAACTGGTCGGGCTATGCGCTGCCCAACGTGCCCGCTTTCACGCTGAACGGTGCCGTGACGCATTCGATCGACCTGGCCGGCGGCGCCCAGATCCGCCTGCGCGCAGCGAGCAAGTACAGCACCTCGTATCTGCTCAGCGACTATGCCAATGCCGTGCAGTATCGCCAAAGCCCGTTCACGCGCAGCGACGCCAGCGTGACCTATGCCACGCAGGGCGATGCGATAACCGTGCAGCTGTTTGTCGAGAATATCGAGAACAAGCTGCAGAAGACGTTCGGGCCCAACGGCTACAACGGCGCCTATGGCGGTTTCACCGGCAGCGTTGCCGCGCCCGAAGCCGACGGGACCGCCTTCCCGGTGGGATCGGTCAATTTCTCGACCTCGCTGCCGCGGCTCTACGGCGTTCGCCTCGGCGTGAAGTTCTGATGTCCCGCGCCACGGGCGGAGCCCATCGCATCTCTTCCCGTGGTCGCCCTTGTCGCCAGGCCGACCGCTTCATGCCCTTACCGGAACACAACGCCGACATGGCCCCACCCCAGACCTGGTCCGCGCGCGGCATCGCCGTGATGTGGCTGTGCTTTGCCCTCAATATGGTCGACGGCGTCAACGTCTTCGTCCTCACGTACGTCGCCCCCGCGTTGCAGCAGGCCTTCGGCGTGGGTGCGCCGGCTTTGGCCATCGCATTCAGCGCCGGCCTGGTCGGCATGGCGGTGGGCGGGCTTGCCGTGGCGCCGCTGGCCGATCGCATCGGACGGCGGCCGGTCGTGCTCGGTGCACTTGTGCTGATGGTCGTTTCGATGATGGCGAGCGCCTTGGCCCACGGCATTGCCGCACTGGCCGTGGCACGCATTTTCGTGGGCATCGGCATCGGCACGGTGCTGGCCAGCATCACCGCGCTCTCCGCCGGTTTTGCGCCCGACAGGCTGCGTCATGTTGCCACCGGCGTGCCGCAAGCCGGCTATCCGGTGGGAGCGACGCTGGCCGGATTTGTGGTCGCACACTTTTTGCCCCACCATGGCTGGCAAGCGATGTTCATCGGCGCCGGGCTGGCCAGCCTGATCCTGCTGCCGGTATGCTGGTTCGCGCTGCCCGAGGCGCCGGAGGCCCGGGCCAACGGCTTGGCGAACGGTGAACTTGCGCCCGCGCAGCGGTCGATCGCTGCGGCACTCGGTGGGGCGCGGCGGCGCAACACTGTGCTGATGTGGCTGTGTACCATCAACGGCTTCATGGCGCTCTACTTCATCGCCAGTTGGATCACCAAGCTCGCGATCCAGGCTGGCCTGGCGCCAACCGACGCGATCATTGCCAGCGCGATTTACAACGCCGGGGCCTTTGTCGGCACGATCGCGCTGAGCTTCCTGGCCACGCGCTGGAACTTGCGCCGATTGATGTTCGCGATGCTTTGCGCGGCGAGCGTGCTGTTCGTGGTGTTCGGCGCAGCGACCCTGCCGCTGGCCGGCGTGCTGATAGTGTGTTTCTGCATCGGCATCACTCTGCAGGGCGGGGTCAACTGCAACTACCCGCTCGCCGCCACCGTCTATCCCGGACCGGTGCGCGCCACCGGCATCGGCTGGGCCATGGGTATCGGCCGCGCCGGTGCGCTGGTCGGGCCCATGATCGGTGGGTGGGCCATCGGCCTCTCGCTGCCGCTCATTGCCATCTTCGGCATGTTCTGCGTGCCGATGCTCATCACCGGGCTCTGCGCCCTTGCCATCCGTGAGGACCTGCCATGACCAACCGCCTCCCGGCCCACCACAGGGCTGCGTTCCTGCCGTTTCGCCTGCTTTGCTTCATCTTGTCCACGCTTGTCGCGCTCGGCCTGTCGGTTCCTGCCCTGGCTGCCGATCCCCCGGCCACGGCAAACATGGCCCTGGCCGATCTGGCCGCGCTCGCCCCGGTGACCGACTGCGCCAAGCTGGCGCAAACCGACCTTGCCGCAATCGCCGGCGGGCCGGTCACGCTTGCCGCAGCGCCGGTGCAGGGCGCGCATCCCTATTGCCGCGTGACGGGCGTTATCGCGCCCGCCCTGCGCTTTGAAGTGCACCTGCCATTGCAGGGCTGGACACAGCGCCTGCTCCAGACCGGATGTGGCGGCCTGTGCGGCAACCTGCGCATCGACGCGGGCAAGGCCGAAGGCTGCGTGCCTGTCACCGACGGGGCGATCGTCCTTGCCGCCACCGACATGGGCCACCAGGGCATGGACATGGCCTGGGGTGCCAACCCGCGCCAGCGCGAGGATTTCGCCTATCGCGGCGTCCATGTCACCGCGCTCGTCGCCAAGGCGCTCACGCGGGCGTTCTATGGCCGCGATCCGCGCTATGCCTACTTCTCGGGTTGCTCCGACGGTGGACGCGAAGCGCTGATCGAAGCGCAGCGCTATCCGCAGGATTTCGACGGCATTGCTGCCGGCGCGCCGGCGTTGCATTTCACCGTGCAGAACTCGTTCCACCATGCCTGGCTGGCACGCGCCAACACGGCAGCCGATGGGCAGCCGATCCTCGTCGCGGCAGACCTGCCGCTGCTCCACCGCGTCGCGCTCGCAGCCTGCGATAGGCAGGATGGCTTGGCTGACGGGCAGATTGACGACCCGCGCGACTGCCATGTCGATCCTGCAGTCGTGGCGTGCAAGGATGGCTATCAGCCGGGGCGCTGCCTGACCGCAGCCAAGGTCGCTGCGGCCCGCGCCATCTATGCCGGGGCGCGATCGGCCGATGGTCAGGCGCTGGAGGTGGGGCCGCTGCAGCCTGGCAGCGAACTGGGCTGGGCGGGCGTGTTCGTGCCCTTCGCTCCCGGCGCGCCTATCCTCAGCGCGATGATCGCGGATCAGACGATCAATCACCTGTTGGCAGCGCCGGGGGACAACCCGGGCCTTACGCCGCAAAGCTTTCCCTTCACCGTTGCGGCGCTGCAGGCGCAGCGGGCAGCACGCGCGCTCTATGATGCCGACGATGCCAATCTCGATGGTTTTGCTGCGCGCGGCGGCAAGCTGATCCTCTGGCATGGTTGGGCCGATCCGCACATCAGCCCGCTCAACACGATCGACTATTTCAACCGGGCTGGCACGGCAATGGGCCGCGATCGCCGCGATGCCATGCTGCGCCTCTTCCTGTTCCCGGGCATGGGCCACTGTTCGGGGGGCGACGGCCCCAACGATTTCCCGCTGCTCGCCGCGCTGATGGCTTGGGTGGAGCAGGGACGCGCACCCGATGTGATGATCGCCCATCGCGCTGCGCCGACAATGGAAGGCCAGCCGCTGCCGACAGGCGCCCCGGGGATGATGAAGCCATCCACGGCCAGGGACTCCGGCATGCCACCGCTGCCCGCAGGCATGGCAGCAGCAATGGCACCGCCTACCCCTGGTGCGCGGGCGCCGCGCAGCCGCCCGGTCTATGCCTATCCCACTGTCGCACGCTACAACGGCACCGGCTCGATCGACGAGGCCAGTTCGTTCGGTCCGGCCACGCCGCCCGATCCTGCCCCGGCGATCACCTCGGCCGGCGGCGCCGGGCGCTAGGCCGGCAGCCCTTCCGAAGCCAGGAACGCTGGCGGTATCGTGGTGAGACGCCACGATGCCGTCGGCGTTCTGCCGTACGTTGCCTCGGCAATGGACAGGCGAGCCAGGCAGACCCCGCATGATCTTGGGAAAGGGGGCGCCATCCCGGTGCACCTGCCCGCGACTATGAGCGAAGCGAACACGTTCTTGTGGTTACCACTCGAAAGCCGAAAGGGCTGTTCGGGCGGCTCTTGGATTTCAGGGAAGATCGAAATGGCAATGGTGCCCGGGGACGGAATCGAACCGCCGACACCGTGATTTTCAGTCACGTGCTCTACCAACTGAGCTACCCGGGCTTGCCGCGCTGGCGGGCCGTTGGGCCGGCGCCTTGCGTTTGGTGAAGCGCCCTATGGCGAGGTGGCCCAAGCTTGTCCAGCCCTCAATTGCATCTATTTTTCCACAATCGGTTTTTTGGGCCTGGGCCTGCTGCGCTTCAATCCGGGCCCTCTTCCTCGGCGTCGGCGGGCGGGCCGGGCAGGGCATAGCCGTCTTCCAGCCAGCGCATCAGGTCGCGGTCGCGGCAGCGGGCAGAGCAGAACGGCTTGTGCGCATCGCTGCGCGGCTTGCCGCAGATGGGGCAGCGCTTTGGGGTGGTGGTCATGGGGTGATGGCCTGGGCAAATCCGGCGGTGGGCGCAAGGGTTTCGTCGAGCGACCAGTGCAGCATGCGGCCAGTGCGGCGGGCCAGTTCGTCTTGCCAGGCGGGCAGCACGGCCCGCGCCAGGGCGGGGTGGCAGGTCAGCAGCAGGGCGCCGGGATCGCGCACCTTTTCCGCGCGGCGCAGCAACTGCCGCGCTGCCGCGCCCAGGGGGTGGCGGGCAAACAGCGCGGGCAGCGATGGCCGCTCCAGCCGGCTGACCAGCTGGACGAAGCCATAGCCGTTCATGGTCGTGCGCTCACTGCGCCAGCCGGTCTGTGCGCCCCGCTCGGCCAATTCCTGCGCCAGTGCCGCATCCACTGCCTGGCGATCGCGCTTTTCGCCCAGCGTGGGGAAATCGATGCCGATCGATCCGCCGATATCCATGCGCATGATTGCCGCGGCAATCGCCGGCACGGCGGCCAGCGCCAGCGCCGGCAGCGGCGGGCTGCCATCGACATCGATCAGGGTCATCGCCGGGGTCGGGCTGATGCACAGGGCGCCGCGCGGGAAGGCGACCTCGCCGCTCATCGCCTCGTCCACCAGGTCATCCCATCCCGCCTGGTCCAGCGCGGGATCGGTGGCGTGGACCAGACGCACGGGCTGGCCGGTGGCGGCCAGTTGCTGCGCCAGGGTGGGGGCAGGGCATGCCTCTTCGCCCGGGGCAGCGGGGCGGGCCATCGGCAGCTTGGTGCGACCCTTTTCGGCAATCGCGGCGCGGGTCACGCGGAACAGGCCGCTCGCCCCCTCGGGCAGGTCGGGCGTCAGGCCATCGACCAAGGCAACCGCGCCATCGGCAAATTGAACCGTGCCGCGCCGCGTGCCGGCAAGGCGGCTGGCAACCCGCGCAGGCGCCACCAGGCCCACGGCAAGGCCGCCCGGCCAGGCGATGCGTGCCGCCAGAATCTGCGCGCCATCGACCAAGGCGGCGCGGGTTTCGCCGATGCCTTGTTCCACCAGCCATGTGGCGGTCATGGCGTGCTCAGGCCAGGAGGCCGGCGGCCACCAGCAGGCGCCGGGTTTCGAACAGGGGCAGGCCGATCACGCCCGAGTGGCTGCCGGCAAGCCAGGCGCAAAAGCCTTCGGCGCTGCCCTGGATGGCATAGCCGCCGGCCTTGCCGTGCCATTCGCCGCCGGCGATATAGGCGTCGATCTCGGCCTCGGAGAGGCGCTTGAAGCGGACGATGGTCTCACTCAACGCCTCGCGCAGCGTGCCATCGGGCATCAGCAGGGCAACGGCGGAGAACACGCGGTGGCGGCGGCCAGAGAGCAGCGCCAGGCAGTGGCGCGCGGTGGCCTCGTCCTCGGCCTTGGGCAGGATGCGGCGCCCGGCGCCGACCACGGTATCGCCCGAAAGGATCGCGCCATCAGGTGCGTGCGCGGCCGCAGCGCGGGCCTTTTCCGCAGCAAGGCGCACGGCGTGGACACGCGGCGTCTCGCCCGGCAGCGGGCTTTCGTCGATATCGGTAGCAATAATGCGATCGGGCACCAGCCCCAGGCGCGCGATCAGGTCACGCCGGCGCGGGCTGGCAGAGGCCAGCACCAGCGGCGGCACGTTCGCAGCCATCAGTATTGGCCAGGGCCGCCCCGGCCAGGCATGAAGCGATAGGTGATGCGCCCCTTGGTCAGATCGTAAGGGGTGAGTTCCACCAGCACTTCGTCGCCCACCAGCACGCGGATGCGGTTCTTGCGCATCTTGCCGGCGGTGTGGCCCAGGATCTCGTGATCGTTTTCCAGACGCACGCGGAACATGGCGTTGGGCAGCAGTTCCACCACCGTGCCGCGCATCTCGAGGAGTTCTTCTTTCGCCATCGGCGGGGTCAGTAGCCTTTTGTCTTGAATGGCCGGAACGACAACCGGCACCGTCGTGGCGCAAGCTGCATAGCCATGATCGAGGGGGTCGCGATGAAACGACGCGCGTGGCGCCCATAGCGTTCCGGCCGGCAAAAGAAAAGCCCCGCATTTGCAGCCAGGTTGCGGTGGTGATCCGGGCAGCGGCATGGCGGCCAGCCAGCCGATGTTCATCCGCACTGGACGACAAATTGATACGATTTGTGTGTTGTTTCAATTTGTCAGGCGCGCCAGCAGGATCGCCTCGAAGCCATGATGGGGTCTGTTGCGCGTGTCTGTTCGTCTTGCCTTGCTGTGTGCCGTTTCCGCGCTTGCCGTTTGTGGGGGTGAGCGGGCCTTGGCCGCAGACCAGGCCGCGCAGGCGCCAGCTCCTGCCCCTGAGGCCGATGGCAGCACTGGCGGCACCGCCGGCGGCAGCGGCCAGCAGATGGTCAATACCCAGGGCCAGCTGGGCGTGGATGCCAATGGTGACGGCGTGGACGACGTGACCGGCGAAATCCTGGTCAACGCCGCGCCGATCAAGGGCGTGGTGCAGGCGCAGCAGCCCCCGATCGTGACGCTCGATGAAGACGAAATCGCCGCCTATGGCGTCAATTCGATCCAGGATCTGCTGACCGTACTGGCGCCGCAGACCGATTCCGGGCGCGGGCGCAGCAGCGACGGGCCGGTGATCCTGCTCAACGGCATGCGCATTTCCAATTTCCGCGAAATGCGGGGGCTGCCGCCCGAGGCGATCCGCCGGGTGGAAGTCCTGCCCGAGGAAGTGGCGCTGAAATACGGCTATCGCCCCGATCAGCGCGTGGTCAACTTCATCCTGAAGGACCACTTCAAGAGCATCAGCAGCGAAACCGAGGCGAGCGTGCCGGGCAACGGCAGCTATGCCGGGTTGAGCGAGGAAGCCACGCTGGCCAAGATCGCCAACAAGGCCCGCGTCAACGTGACCGGCACGCTATCCACGCAAAGCGCGATCACCGAGGCCGAGCGCGGCATCAGCCAGGCTAGCGCGGCCACCGGCACCGGCACGGGCGGCAACAGCACCGTGGCGGGCGATCCCAACCAGGCCGACTATCGCACGCTGCAGGCCAAGACCGACAGCGCAGCGCTCAACGCCACCTGGTCCAAGCCGATCGGCCTGGGCACCGGGCTGACGCTCAACGCCCTGGCGCAGCGTGACTACAGCCGCAGCTGGAACGGTCTCAACACCGTGACGCTGACCGATCCCGACAGCGGCAACAGCGTGACGCGCACCACCACCGCGCCCGAGCCGCTGACCACGCGCACCTATACCACCACGCTCTCGGCCGGCGCCGGGCTCAACACCGGCATCGGCGCCTGGCAGCTGTCGGTGACGGCCGATGGCAGCCATGTCACCACCGATACGCGGATCGATCGCTCGGCCGATCTTTCCGGCCTGCAGACGCTGGTCGACGATGGCAGCCTGAGCGCCACGGGCGCGCTGCCCAGCGGCGCGATCATTGCTGGCGGCATCGACCGCGCGCTGAGCCGCACCGACAGCCTGACCTCGCTGGCGACGGCCAATGGCCAGCCGTTCCGCCTGCCGGGCGGGGCAACCTCGCTGACCGTCAAGACCGGCTTTGCCTATTCCGGCATCCACAGCACCGATACGCGCACCACCAACGGCGCGATCGATCTCAAGCGTGGCGACGCGCAGCTGGGTTTCAGCCTGGACGTGCCGATCACCAGCAAGCGCGAGAATTTCGGCGGCTTCCTTGGCAACCTGTCGCTCAACATGAACGCCGAGGCGCACACGCTGTCGGACTTTGGCGGGCTCTATGACTATGGCGCCGGGCTGACTTGGCGGCCTACCGACAAGCTGAGCTTTACCGGCACGTTCATCGGTGCCGAGACCGCACCCTCGCTGACGCAGCTGGGCGCGCCGACGACGACCACGCAGAACGTGGCGATCTATGATTTCATCAAGGGCCAGACGGTGCTGGCCACGGTGACCAGCGGGGGCAACCGCGACCTGCTCAAGGAGCGCCAGCGCGACGTGAAGCTGGCCGGCAACTGGACCCTGCCGTTCCTGACCAATTCGACTTTCGTGGTCGAATATTTCCACAATCGCAGCTTCAACACCAGCAACAGCTTCCCCCTGCTGACCGCCGAAGTGGAAGCCGCCTATCCCGGGCGCGTCACGCGCAATGCCGCAGGCGATATCGTGGCGGTCGACGAAAGCCCGGTTACGTTCGCGCGCCAGGAAAGCGAGAGCCTGCGCTATGGCATCAACCTGACCGGCAGTTTCGGTACGCCCGATCCCAACCTCGTGCGCCAGCGCGGCATGCGCGGCATGATGGGTCCGGGCGGGCCGCGCATGGACGGCGGCGGGCGTGGCGGGCCGCGTGGCTTTGGTGGACCGGGCGGACCAGGTGGACCGGGCGGACCAGGTGGGCCCGGTGGTCCGGGTGGGCCGGGCGGCTTCGACGGGCGTGGGCGGTGGAACCTGTCGCTGACCCACACGATCATGCTGATGAACCGGGTGCAACTGACCCCGGGCGGAACGGTCTATGATCTGCTGGGCGGCAGCGCGCTGTCGAGCACGGGGGTGGCGCGGCACAGCATCGAGCTGGAAGGCGGCGGTTTCTATCGCAGCTTTGGCGTGCGTTTCACCGGCACCTATACCGGATCGGCCCACGCGGATTCGGGCACGACCAGCCTGGATTTCCACCCGATTGCCAAGTTCAACCTGCGCCTGTTTGCCGATCTTGGCCGCCGCCCTGGCTTGGTCAAGGCGGTGCCGTTCCTCAAGAACGCACGGGTGTCGCTGGCGGTGAACAATGTGTTCGATGCCCAGCAGAAGGTGACCGACCAGACCGGCGCAATCCCGCTGCGCTATCAGGCCGGCTATCTCGATCCCACCGGGCGGGTGTTCAAGCTGGAATTCCGCAAGATGTTCTGAGGCCCTGTGCGGGCTAGACGAACCGCCGGCCCTGGACGAACTCCCGCGCGGCGGTGCGTTCCTGCTCGCGGCGGTGTTCGCTGAAATGGTCG
The DNA here is from genome assembly GCA_964468165.1 of uncultured Novosphingobium sp. Classification (GTDB taxonomy): domain Bacteria; phylum Pseudomonadota; class Alphaproteobacteria; order Sphingomonadales; family Sphingomonadaceae; genus Novosphingobium. The sequence goes on from CAYXUN010000070.1 coordinate 14,545, forward strand.
GCGAACTGGCGCAGTGCAACCACCTGTTCCAGCGCCAGCGGCTCGTCAAAGTGAAAGCCGCACTGGCCGTTTTTTACCCAAACGGCGGCGCCAAACCCTTCGAGGCGGTTGATTTCCAGCACGCCGGTTTCGCCCAGCGCCGGCGGGTAGGGCAGTGAGAGGCGCGCCCCGGTGCGCGACAGGTCTTCCACCAGGCAGGGGCACACGCCACGGCGCAAAATCAGGCGCCCGGGAATGTTGAGCCTTGCCCGTGCATCCGCGCGGCGGCCGCGTGTTGCACTATTACCGGTGATGGGGGCATTCACCATGGCTGCCACGTTTACCCCGGCATGGTAAAGGTATCATCTGCAATCATCTACGTAGATGTACGGATATAACTTGTCCACGATCGCCCGCCTTTCGGGCTCTCCCCAAACCGGGTGACAGCCCCTATCTGGCATTCATGGCCCGCAAGAGCGCATCTTCCCCACCCGACCGTGATACCGAGCGTTTCCACGAAGACGCCGCGATCAGCACGGTGCGCGGCACCGACCAGCCCGACCTGGAACGCGGCGTGGAAACCATCCGCGACGTTGTCCGCACGCTCAAGCCCAAGCCCGGCGTCTATCGCATGCTCGATGCGCGCGGCGACGTGCTCTATGTGGGCAAGGCGCGCGCGCTGAAAAACCGCGTGGCCAATTACACCCAGGTCGATCGGCTGCCCAACCGCCTGCGCCGCATGGTCAGCCAGACGCGGTCGATGACGATCGTGACGACCAATTCCGAGGCCGAGGCGCTGCTGCTCGAAGCGCAGCTGATCAAGCGCTATCGTCCGCCCTACAACGTGCTGCTGCGCGACGATAAATCGTTTCCGTTCATCCTGTTGCGGGCCGATCACGCGTTTCCGCGGATCATGAAGCATCGCGGCGCGCGCAAGGCCAAGGGCAATTACTACGGGCCCTTTGCCAGCGCCGGCTCGGTCAACACCACGATCAACGCGCTGCAAAAGCTGTTCCTGCTGCGCAGCTGCAACGATGGCTTCATGGCGCGGCGCGACCGGCCCTGCCTGCTCTATCAGATCAAGCGCTGCAGTGCGCCCTGCGTCGACCGCATTGCCGAGGCCGACTATGCCGAACTGGTGCGCCAGGCGAAGGATTTCCTCGGCGGCAAATCGGGCGCGGTGCAGCGCGAGATCGAAACCCAGATGAGCGAGGCGGCCGAGAATCTGGACTTCGAACGCGCGGCCATGCTGCGCGACCGCCTGCGCGCCGCCACGTTCATCCAGGGCAGCCAGGCGATCAATGCCGAAGGCGTGGGCAATGGCGATGTCTTTGCCATGGCCAGCAAGGGCGGCCAGATCGCGATCCAGGCCTTCTTCATCCGGGGCGGGCAGAACTGGGGCCACCGCGCGTTCTTCCCCACCCACACCGAAGGGCTGGACGAGGCCGAGGTGATGACCAGCTTCCTCGCGCAGTTCTACGAGGAAGTGCCGCCGCCGCGCCTGATCATGGTCGATCGCATCCTGCCCGAGGCAGACCTGCTGGCCGAGGCCCTGCACGAGGGCGCCGGCGGCAAGGTGGAGATCACCGTGCCGCAGCGTGGTGACCGGCGCCGGCTGATGGAGCAGGCCAGCCGCAATGCGGTGGAGGCGCTCGATCGGCGGCTGGCGGAAACCGGCACAAAGGCCAAGATCCTGCGCGACCTGGCCGAATTCCTGGAACTGCCCGATGTGCCGCAGCGCATCGAGGTTTACGACAACAGCCATATCCAGGGCACCAATGCGCTGGGCGGCATGGTCGTGGCCGGTCCCGAAGGGTTTCAGAAGGGCCAGTATCGCAAGTTCAACATCAAGCGCGCCGAAACCCGCCCGGGGGATGACTTTGCGATGATGCGCGAAGTCATGGCGCGCCGCTTTGGCCGGGTGCAGGAAGAAGACCCCGATCGCCAGGGTGGCACCTGGCCCGATCTGGTGCTGATCGACGGCGGCAAGGGCCAGATGACAGCCGTGCGCGAAACGCTGGAAGAACTGGGCATCGAGGATGTCCCGCTGATCGCAGTGTCCAAGGGGCCGGACCGCAATGCCGGGCGGGAGCACTTCCACTTTCCCGATGGCCGCGAAAAGCTGCTGCCGCTCAATTCCCCAGTGCTGTTCTATTTGCAGCAACTGCGCGACGAGGCGCACCGATTCGCCATCGGCGCGCACCGCGCCAAGCGCAGCCGGGCGATCACCGCCAGCCCGCTCGACGAAATTCCGGGAATCGGTCCGGCCCGCAAGCGCGCGCTGCTGTTGCATTTCGGCACCGCAGGCAAAGTGCGCGCCGCCTCGCTCGAAGACCTCATGCGCGCGCCAGGGGTCAGCGCCGCGGTGGCGCAAACCATCTTCGATTTCTATCATCCCGGGGCATAAATCGCTGCGGCCACTGCGTTTGTGGAAATTATCAGACAATTGCTGGGCGCATGGCGTGCCATCGGCAAGTACCGCAGCGGTTATTGTTGGTCTCCCTCAAATTGGGGGTGACGAAAAGATCACTAATATTCGATAACCAAGTTACGCAACGTCTCTGCACATAGCTTGGGGCATGACGGGGACGTTACGTGCAAAGTGGCAAGGATCGGCCGCCGACCAGGGGACGTGGTGGAGCAGGCCGACCGGCAGGGTGGTCCGTCGCTGCCTGGGGGGTACGATGAAGCAGGGGGTTGGGCGCGCGCCGCAGTTTGGCGCGTCGCACTGTAAGGAGTGGGGACAAGCCGTGGCGCCGGGCGCCGGTGCAGGGCGGCGGCCGGTGGGCCGGCTGGTGCTGCGCGTTGCGGCCTTGGGTGCCCTGGCGCTGGGGGCGCTGCCGCTGGGCACTGCGGCTGCCTTGGCGCAGGATGCGGCCGTTTCCGACAAGACGCTCGAACTGGAATTCTGGCGCTCGGTATCGACCAGCAGCGATCCCGAGATGTACGACGCCTATCTGCAGCAGTTTCCCAATGGCACCTTTGCGCCGCTGGCCAGGGTAAAGGCGGCAGCGCTGCGGCGCGGGGCGACCGGTGGCCCGGCGGCAGCGCCGGCGATTGCTGCGCCATTGCCGGTCGCCGCAGCGCCGGCGGCAGTCACCCCGCCGCCCGCAACGGCTCCAAGCGCTGTTGCCCCAACCGCTGCGATCGCTGCCACCGCGCAGGCCGGGCCCAACGAAACCGCGGCAGCCAGCCTGCTGGCCAGCCTGGCCGCGGCGCAGGAAACCCCCACGGCACCGGCCGCAGCCGTTTCGGCTCCGGCCCAGGCGGCCGCCCCGGTCCCGCAGGATATTGCCGCCGGTCGCCCGCAACTGGAAACGGTGCCGGCGGTCGTCCTGCCCGCCCGTTTTTGCAGTGCCGAGGAACGCAACGCCTTCCACGCGCAAACCTATCGTCCGGCCGGCGAAGCGGCCGAGGCCAACAACGGCAAGGCCATCGCCTATCTCCAATCGATCCAGGCCCGCTATGACGCAATGGCCGCAGGCGATGCCGACATGCGCAATGCGCTGGCCAAGGAAGCACGCGATTACAAGCCGATAGCCGACGCTGCCTTTCAGGCGCAACAGGCGCTGGTGCGCCAGTTCGATGCGCTGATGGCAGTTCCGATCACGTCTTGCGGAGTGGCCAAATGATGCGACGCATGCCCTTTGCCCTGGCGATCCGAGGTGCGATGCTGGCGGCATTGTGCCATGCCCCGCTGGCCCAGGCTGCCACGCCGCCGCCACCGCCGTCATGCCTTGACAGCCCGACGTTCGAAGCGGCGCGGTTTCATCAGTTCCAGACGATGATGATGACCGTGTCGCTGCGCTGCAAGAGCCATGGCATGGACGTGGAAACCAGCTTTTCGCGCATGATGATCGTGCACCAGGGCGTGTTCGCGGCGGCCGACAAGGCCATCCGTGGCTATATCAGCCCGGCCCACGGCTTTGCCGACAAGCGCGCGTTCGACAGTTATGCCACGCTCGTGGCCAATCGCTATGGCGGCGGCGCGACCAACCTGCAGGCCTGCACCGCGATCGACCGCGCGATCAAGACCGTGACGGCCGACATCACCGGCGCCACGCTGCGCTTTGTGGCAACGGCCATGGTGGCCCATCCGGAAATGGAGCGCATGGCCTGCGCCCTGGTCGGCCAGCCCACCACGCCCGGCACTACGCCTGGCGCTAATCCCACCCGGCCGGCCGCTGCGGGCGCTGCGACCATCGCCATGGCCAGCCCGGCAGCGCCGCTGCCCGGCAAGTAGCGCGGCGGCGGTTCAGGCGCGGCGGCGCACCAGGCCTTCCTGCGCGGTTTCGGCCACCAGGCGGCCATCCTGGGTAAAGATCCGGCCACGGCTGAAGCCGCGCATGTCGCCCGCCCATGGGCTGTCGCAGGCATAGAGCAGCCATTGATCGGCGCGGGCATCGGCGTGGAACCACAGCGCGTGGTCGAGGCTGGCCACCTGGGCGCTGCCGGCCTTGCCGCTGATGCCGTGCGGCAGCAGGCTGGTGCCGAGCAACGTCATGTCGCTGACATAGGCGATCACCGCGCGGTGCAGCGCCGGATCATCGGGCAACGGCGCCACGCAGCGCAGCCAGGTGTGGGCCACGGGTTCGGCCGGGGTTTCGCGCAGCCAGTTGAGCGGCTCGGCCGGACGCATCTCGATCGCGCGCGGCCGCGACAGCAGGGCGCGGCGCTGCTCTGACAGGCGATCGGCATAGATCGTCAGCAGGTCGGCCTCGCTCGGCAGGTCATCGGGGCTGGGCACCGACGGCATCGGCAGGCCGTGCTGCAGGGCCTTGGTCTCGCCACCCGCGCTGCGGCGGTGGAACGAGGCCGTCATGGTGAAGATCGGCGCGTCGCCCTGGCTGGCCACCACGCGGCGGTTGGCAAAGTTGCCGCCATCAAAGTCGCGCATCACGGTATAGCGCGTGTCGGCATCTTCGCTGCCCGCGCGCAGGAAATAGGCATGCAGCGAATGCACCGGCCGATCGGCGGCAACGGTGGCCTGCGCGGCGGCGAGCGCCTGCGCCACGATCTGGCCGCCAAACACGCGGCCCACGCCGCCGGGCTTGCGCGGCCCGGTAAAGAGATCGGCGCCGGCCGCGGCATCGGGCGTCACGGTCAGCAGCCGGACAAGGCCGGCGGCCGTTGCGGCGGGATCATCGGAATCGGACATCAGCGTGGAAGAGAGCGGGTGCAGCATGATCGCGCGCCTATTCCACGCCTTCCGCCAAGGTCAACGTATCGCGCCTGCTCGTCACAAATTTGAAACCGGGTGCGGGTGATGGATGGCCCTGGGCCAAGGAAACAGGCCCCGCCCGGCCTTGCAGCCAGACGGGGCCTGTCCTTCTTCTCCCCAACCTCGGGCCCATGCGGGCGGGGTTTTCCCCGCTTTTCCGCGTGTCTGCCGTGGGCCCCCCCCCCCGCCCGGCCGCCGGCCCCCCCCGCGCCCCCCCCCCGCCCCGCCCGCCCCCCGGGGCCGCGCCCCCTTATGATCATGATCATAAGGGAATCCATATTTCCTACTCAGGGAAACAGGATTC
>CAYXUN010000071.1:0-12875 GCA_964468165.1 uncultured Novosphingobium sp.
ACGTCCCCGTCCGCGTAGAGCCCCGCCAGCAGCACGCAGCTCTTCACCTGGGCGCGGGGCCCCCCCCCGCCGGGGGGGGGCCCCCCGGGGGGGGCGGGGGCCGGGGCTTGGTTCAGGCGGTGTGCTGGCCGGGCTGCACATCGCCGCTGGGCAGGATCGCGTCGGCCTCGCCCGCTTCCTCGTATTCGTTGGGGAAGCGCTGCTTGTGGCGGATCGAGGCATAGAGCGAGAGGCCGATGATCACCGCGCCGATCAGGCCGGTGACCACTTCGGGCACGTGCACGCGGATGCTGATCAGCATGATCACCGAGAGCGCGACGATGGCATAGAAGGCGCCGGGCTCGAGAAAGCGGAACTCGCTCAAGTGTCCGCCGCGCACCAGGGCCACGGTCATCGAGCGCACGAACATCGCGCCGATGCCCAGGCCCAGCGCGATCAGCAGGATATCGTTGGTGATGGCAAAGGCGCCGATCACCCCGTCGAACGAGAACGAGGCATCGAGAAACTCGAGATAGACGAACGCCGCCGCGCCCGAGCGCACCACCTTGCCAGTGGTGGCATCTGCTTCGCCGCCCATCAGGTCACCAAATTTCTGCACCGCGAAATAGGTCACCACGCCAGCGAGGCCCGCGATCAGGAACGTCTTCTGCTCGCCCGGGTGCAACCAGAACGAGATTGCGCCCACCACGATCGCGGTGACCAGGTAGGGCGCCAGCGGCAGCCGCGCCAAGGCCGCCAGCGGGCGTTCGATCAGGCCGATCCAGTGATGTTCGCGGTCGGCATCGAAGAAGAACGACAGGCCCACCAGCATCAGAAACGCGCCGCCAAAGCCGGAAATGCCCAAGTGCGCGCCGGTTACGATCGCTTCATAGCGGGCATGATCGGCAATCGCGATGCGTGCCGCTTCCCAGGGCGAAACCAGCGCGGCGACCGAGACGATCAGGATCGGGAAGACGATGCGCATGCCGAACACGGCAATGATGATCCCCCAGGTCAGGAAGCGGCGCTGCCACAGCGGGTCCATGTCCTTGAGGATGGAGGCGTTGACCACGGCGTTGTCGAGGCTGAGCGAGGTTTCCATCACGCCGAGCACGCCGGCGATGAACACCATCGAGAGCGCCGGGCCAGGCAGCCCGGTCTCGACATAGCCGAGCACGCCGGCGAGGATCAGGCAGACGAGCGTGAAGATCATCGAGCCGCGAAAGGCTTGCATGGCAGGCGACGCTTTCTTGTTGCACTATTGGGTCCCGCGCCGGGCGGGCCCGGCACGCGTGCCGCGTTACCGGATCACCAGCGCGGCGCCAACCAACGCTTCACCAAGAAAAAAGGCGCGAGTGCCGCAAGGGTCGGCACCCGCGCCTCAGGCGGTCCTGCTGATCGCGCGGTTGGCGCCGATCAGAAGTTCTTGGTCAGCGAGATCTGCACCGTGCGGGGCAGCGCGCCAAAGCCCATGAGATCGGCATGCAGCGCATTGGCCGTGCCGGTGCCGCTGCCGGTGAGCGGCGCATCGACGCCGCCGTTGATATATTGCTTGTTGGTCAGATTCTTGCCGATGATCGCCACCTGCCAGTTATCGTCCGTGGCGCCCAGGCGCAGGCCCACGTCGAGCACGGCATAGGCGGGGTTGCGCGAAAACTGTTCGCCAAAGCCCGAGACGAGATAGGACGCGCTGTAGCGCGTATCGATGTTGAACCCGGCCTTGAGCCCATTGCCCACCGGGGTTTCATAGTTGGCGCCCAGCGTGCCGGTCCAGTGCGGCGCCATGCCCAGCGGCTGGCCGGTCAGGTTCTGGCGCGCGCCGGTGCCACCAGCGGCGATCGGGGCGCCGGCGGTGGTCAGGTTGCAGCCTTCGGCAATGCTCTGCCCGCCAAAGCACGGCGCGACGGGGAAGTTGCTGTATTTGGCGTCGTTGTAGTTCAGGCTGCCGTGGAGGTTGAGGCCCGAGACCGCGCGCGGGGCAAATTCGAACTCCAGCTCGACCCCCTTGGTGGTGGCGTCAGCCGTCAGCGTCTGGAACGCGACCTTGACCGAGTCGAAATAGTCGGTCTGCAGGTTCTTGTATTTATAGGAATAGAGGTTGAGGTTGAGGCGCAGCTGGTGATCGGCCAGCGTGCTCTTGATCCCGCCTTCAAAGCCCTGCACGGTTTCGGGGTTGAACACGAAATCGGCCGCCGGGTTGGCCGAGGCGAGCGAATAGATCCCGCCGTTGGAGAAGCCGCCCGACTTGTAGCCCGTCTTGTACGAGGCGTAGATCATCACGTCCTGCAACGGCTTGTAGGTCAGCGAGAAATCGGGCGACCAGTTGTTGAACACCTGGTGCGCGGTGACCTGCGAGCCGGCCCCCATCGGCCACACGCCGATGAACGTGGGGCTGGTATAGGGCTGGATGAAGAAGCTGTCCTTGGTTTCGTGGGTATAGCGCACGCCAGCATCGAATTCGACCTGGGGCACGATCTTCCAGATCGCCTGGGCGAAGCCGGAAATGGTCTGCCCGCGGGTATAGCTCGACTTGGTGCCGTCCTGGTACTGGTTGATGCCCTGGCTCGGGATATTGTTGTAGCTGTAGCTGACGAACTGCGCGAAATCGCGCCGGGTCTTTTGATAGAGCACGCCGGCCATCAGGTTGACCGGGCTGTCATAGTGGGTGAGCGCGCGCAACTCGTTGGAAAACGCCTGCCAGCTGGAATTTTCCGTGGCCCAGACAGAGCTGGCGCTGGAATTGAACTCGCACGCGCACAGCCACTGGTTGTTGTTCCAGTTGTAGTTGGTCACGTTGGTGATTGTGACCTTGTCGAGATCATAGTTGAAATTGTTGGTGACGGCGGCGGATTTGTAGCGGTTGTAGAGGCTGCCATCGCCGGCATAGGGAAAGTTCTTGGCCACTTCGCTCGGCAGGTTGTTCTGGTGAGTGACGAAGTTGTAGCCGCAGGTGTAGCCGTTGATCTGCGTCTTCCCCGTGGGGCAGTTATAGGCCACGTAGTTGTAGCTGGAATTGTTGGCCTTGTTGTAATCAAACGAGGCCTTGAGCGTGTCGGTCAGCGCGCTGCTGGGTTCGTATTTCAGCGTTACGCGGCCGAGGAATTCACGGTTGCCCGGCTGATTGCTGCTGGTGGGATACGAGGTGTAGGTCGGGCTGGGCGTGGGCGAGAGCGGATAGGTGATGGCAAAGGGCTGGGATACGTTGTCATAGTATCCACCCCAGGCCTTGGTGCCGCGCACCGCCACGCGCAGGCCCAGGTCATCGGTCAGCGGACCCGATGCCACGCCTTCGAGTTGTGCCTGCTTGGCCTTGAATTCATAGCTGGCCTTGGTGCGGAACTGCCAGGTGGGGGTGGGATCGGCGGTCTTGATCGAGATGACGCCGGCCGTGGCGTTCTTGCCGAAGAACAGCACTTGCGGGCCCTTGAGCACTTCCACGCCGGCCAGATCGAAGAACCCTTCTTCCAGCACGCGGCCCTGGCCGTAATAGACCCCGTCGACCACGGTGGCCACCGATTGCTCGATCCCGATCGAGGTGGAGGAGGAGCCGATGCCGCGCAGCGCGATCTGCGCCGCCGAGCCGTTGGAGGCGTGGCCCACGGTGAGGCTGGGCGTGGCGGCGGCGATCTTTTCGATGCTGGTAATGTCGCGCTGCACCAGGGTCTGCGCGGAAATGGCGGTGACGGCGACGGGCACCGACTGCGCGCTTTCCACCCGCTTGCGCGCGGTCACGATGATTTCGGCAAGGCCGCTTTCATGCTCGGGCGCGGCGGCTGGCGGCGCATCGGCAGCGGCGGCGGGCGGCGGCGCTTCGGCAGCGCTGGCGGCGGCGAACGGGGCAAGGGCCAGCGGGCCAAAGGCGGCTGCCGCCATCAGGCGATGGGCTTTGCGAGGCATGGTACTCTCCCTGGCGGGCGCTGTGGCGCGCGTCTGTTGTGCGTGGACTGGGCGTTGTTGAACTGTTCTTCGTCCCGAGCCTTGAGATTAAGCCACGAGCGTGGCGCGGCTTCCGCCTCCGACAATGGATAGGCCTAATCCTTTGACTAGGTGGCGCGGGGGCAGGGCAGCGGGCAGCACAGCGGCCAACGAACCGAGAGGATGATGGCCGGCCATGGCGCACAACCGCTTCTGGAGATTGGATGCGCGCCCACAGGGGCACGATTTCGCCAGCGCCCTGTCGCTCTGCACCGAGCCGCTGGCGCCGCTGGGCGATGGCGAAGTGCGCATCGCGGCCGAATACCTGTCGATGGATGCCGGCACGCGCATGTGGATGAGCCCGCGCACCGATGGCTATCAACCGCCGCTGCCGCTGGGCGCCAAGATGATGGGCGTGGTGCTGGGCCGGGTGAGCGAGAGCCGCGATCCGCGCTTTGCTGCCGGCACGCTGGTGCGCGGCTTTGGCCAGTGGGCGCAGTTCAGCACGGTCATGCCCGATCCCGCCGGCCTGGTGGCGGTGGACGATGACGTGGCCGATATTCGCCAGCATTTCGGTGCGCTGGGGATGAATGCCTGGACCGCCTATGTCGGCGTGGCCGAAGTGCTGGGCCTGGCTGCCGGGCAATGGCTGGTGGTTTCGGCCGCCGCCGGGGCGACGGGCAGCCTCGCGTGCCAGATCGGGCGCAACCTCGGGCTGCGCGTGATCGGCATTGCCGGCGGGCCGGACAAGTGCCGCTACCTGCTGGAAAACCTGGGCGTTGACCAGGCGATCGACTACAAGAACGAGGATGTTGCCGCCCGCCTTGCCGCGGTGGACGGCGGGGTCCATGGCTATTTCGACAATGTCGGCGGGCCGCTGCTCGATGCGGTGCTGCCCAACATGGCACACTATGGCCGCGTTGCCATCTGCGGGCTGGTCGCCGCCTATGATGCCGACGCGCCATTGCCGGGCCCGGCGCGGTTCGACCAGATCCTGATGCGGCGGCTGCGGGTAGAGGGCTTTTTCATCCCCGATTTCCTCCACCGCGGCGCCGAATTCATGCCGCGCCTGCGCGCCTGGTTCGATGCCGGAGACCTGGTGGCGACGATCGACGAGACGCAGGGCCTGGAAAACACCCTGGTCGCCTATGATCGCATGTTGACCGGCAAGAGCCTGGGGAAAGTGGTGGTGAAGCTGTGACGCAGGCCAATCCCGGTACGCTCGCCGATCCGCTGGCCGATCCCTTGGCCGACTACGTTGCGCGGCGCGATATCACCGATGCCGTGCAGCGCTACATGCGCGGGCTGGACCGGCTGGACGAGGCGCTGTTCCGCAGCGCGTTTCATCCTGACGCGCAGATCGATTGCGGTGTCTATGCCGGTGATCTTGATGGGTTCGTGACCTTTGCCTTTGGCTTTCTCGGGCAGATGCAGGCCAGCCACCACATGCTGGGGCAAAGCCGCATCGCGATCCATGATGCCGCCCGCGCCAGTGGGGAAAGCTATTTCCAGGCCTGGCACGGGATCACCGGCGCCGATGGCGCGCCGCGCGACCTGTTCATCGCTGGCCGCTATATCGATGCCTATGCCTGCCTCGACGGGCAGTGGCGGATCGTGCGCCGCACGCTGATCAGCGAGTGGGCGACGGATACGGCCGCGACTGGCCAGGCGCACATGAACGCGCCGCAAACCCTGCGCAGCGCGCGCGGCGGGCTTGATCTGTCCGACCGCCCGGCCTGGTAAGCGCGGTTTACGGGCGCAGCTTGTTCTGCGCCACGCTCACCACGATGAACGCGACGATCCCGATCGGAAACCACAGGCCGAACTTGTGGGTCAACAGACCGATCGCCGCACAGATCAGCAGCGCACCAAAAGGAGTGAGGTTCTTCATGCGCGCTGTCGTAACGTATTGAAATGTGCTTTGGCCACCGTATTTTCCGCGTGCCGAGCCGACCGCAGGCGAGCGTTATGGCGCGGCGCCTTCCAGGGCGGCGATGCGGGCGCGCAACTGGGCGATCTCGTCGTGGAGCGGCTGGGTGATCTGCGCCACTTCTGCCGCGCCAAAGCGGGGCGTGATGTGTTGCGGGCAGTTCCAATCGAACCCGACGATGTCGATCACAAACGCGCGTTCACCGATGGCGGCATAGTCTGCGGGCATCAGTGCCGCGATCTCTGCGGCATCGTTGGTGGTGCGGGCATGGCCGATCAGTTTCAACCGGCGCCGCGCGGGATAATCCATCAGGAACAGGCAGACGCGATCATCGGCCGCGAGGTTGCCGGTCGAGAGGAACTGCCGGTTGCCCTGATAATCGGCAAAAGCGAGGCGGTTGCCGGAAATCTGGCGGAGAAAGCCGGCCGGCCCGCCGCGATGCTGCATATAGGGCCAGCCGTGTTCGCTGATGCTGGCGATATAGAAGCTGTCGCGCGCGGCGATGAAATCGAACTCGCGGGGCGTGAGCAAGTCTACCTCGCCCGCTTGCGCTTCCATGCGCGCATAGGCGCTCCGCGAGCCGTCCTGCTCCTGCAAGGCGCGGGAGTGGGGGCCGAACATGGTCCGCAGAAATGTCTGTGCCATCAGGTTGCGTCCTTCTTGACGGTATCAGGCGCGATCCCGGCCGGCGGAGACGCGGCAAGGGCGGCCAGCAAGGTGGCCTGGAGCCGCGCGACGATGCGCTGGAACGAGGCTGCCTCGTCCAGCGCGCGGGCCAGCACGATGGCGCCCTGGATGCCCGAAACGGTTTCTTCTGCCAGCGCCAAAGCCAGGCCCTGTGGCACTCCGCCTTTTTCCAGGCATTGGGCCAGCGCCCTGATCCAGCGCGCAAAATACTGGGCCAATTGGCCGGAAAAGGCCTGGCCGGCGGTGTTGAGGCCAAGGCAGCCGACGATGCACACCCGCCGGCCCGATCGGAAGTAGGCGGTCACGTCATCAAACATGGTGATGATCGCTGCTTGCGGGTCGGGCCCATCCTCCAGCGGCTGGAAGATCGCGGCGACGAACCAGGCGTCGATATTGGCGAGCACCGCCGCCATCATTTCCTCCTTCCCGCCGGGGAAGAAGTTGTAGAGGCTGCCTTTGCCCAGGCCTGTCGCCTTGGACAGCACGGCCAGGCTCGCGCCCTCGAAGCCGTGCTCGCGGAAGGCTTCCGCCAGGGCGGGCACCGCGCTCTGGCGATCGGTCAGCGCGCGCCGGGTTTTCACAGGCCAAGCTCGCTCAGCGAGGGATGGTCGTCGGGACGCCGGCCCAGCGGCCAGTGAAACTTGCGATCGGCCTCGGCGATCGGCATTTCGTTGATGCTGGCGTGGCGGTTGGACATCAGGCCATCTTCGGCAAACAGCCAGTTCTCGTTGCCATAGGCGCGGAACCACTGCCCGCCATCGTCGCGGTATTCATAGGCATAGCGCACCGCGATGCGATTGCCGGTGAATGCCCACAGTTCCTTGATCAGGCGGTATTCGTGCTCCTTGTTCCACTTGCGCGTGAGAAAGGCCTGCGCCTCGTCACGGTTGGTGGCAAATTCGACCCGGTTCCGCCAGCGCGTGTCGGGCGTATAGGCCAGTGCCACCTTGGCGGCATCGCGGCTGCTCCAGCCATCTTCAGCGAGGCGCACCTTTTCGACCGCGCTTTCGGCGGTGAACGGGGGGAGGGGGGGACGGGACACGTCTGTTCCTTTCGGGATGCCGGCATCGTTTCCACAAGCGAGCGCTGTGGACGCAAGATGCGCAAAGCCATGATGACACAGGGGAGCGTTGGATCGCTCGAATCAGCGCAGCAGCGCCTTGTACCGATCAGTACATAGTTTTACCGAAAGGTACAAACAGAATCTGTGGCGTGTCCGCCCGGGTGTCAGGCCTTGGCCATGATCTGGGCCTTGTGCTCGGCCTCGGCGGTTTCTTCCTGGCCGCGCTGCCGGGCGAAATGGCGGATGATCCATTCGCGGAACAGGTAGATCGCCGGGTCCGACAGGTCTTCGGCATGGAGCTTGAGGTAATAGCCATAGCCATCGGCGGCGACCGCGTCATAGGGCATGACCAGGTTTCCGGCGGCGATTTCCGGGCCGAACATGTCGATATCGGCCAGGACCACGCCCGATGCGCCAATGGCATAGCGCACCGCGGAAAAGGCGGTGTCGAACGCGAGGCCATCGGTGCAGTTGAGCGTGATGCGCTGCTGATCGGCATAGCTGCTCCACAGCAGGCCGCGCGGCTCGTTATCCAGCTTCACATGCAGCAGCTCGGCCGAATTGAGGAAATCCTCCAGCGACTTGCCCTTGTGCTGTTCCCACGTGGCGGGCGAACACAGCGGCGCGACGCGCACCATCCACAAGAGGTCGGTGACCATGTCGCCCACGTTGGGCCGATCGAACACGATCGCCATGTCGAGATTGCCCGGCGGCGCCCCGGTCACGTTGGAGGTGGAGACATCGATGCGGATCTCGGGATGCTCGCGGCGAAAACCGTGGATCAGCGGCAGCGCCGTCTGATAGAGCAGCGAGGGCGGGATGTGCACGCGCAGCGGGCGGCTTTCCATGTCCTGGTTGCGCACCACGTTGAGCGTCTGCTCCATGCGGTCCAGGCACTTGCTGACCACGGGCAGCAAGACTTCGCCCGCCGGCGTCAGCCGCAGGCCCGAGGCGCTGCGTTCGAACAGGGGCTTGCCGATCAGGTCTTCCAGGCTGCTGACATGGCGGCTCATCGCGCTTTGCGTCACCGTCAGCGCCTGCGCACCGGCGGTGAAGCTCTGGTAGCGGCCCACTGCCTCGAACGCGCGCAAGGCGTTCAGCGGCAACCAGCGGCGATTGATGAGCCCGTTCGGTCCGATGGTGGTGGCTCCCGTCTTGGCAGTCCGGCCGGCCAGAAAATGCTGGCACGCCCAGAAATGCGCGTTTCCTTGATCTGCGTCAATTCCATCGGATTTTTGTGGCGCGCCGGCCACGGCGAAAATCGCATGCGGGCATGACTTAATCGGATTCGCGAGAGCCGCGCCCCCCGTGCCAAGACCCATGGTGCCATTTTGAAAGGACGCACAAGGGTGAACCTGGTCGACATCAAGGCCAAGCTTGACGAACGCCGCCCCGGGCACAGCCTGCCCCAGGCGCTGTACAACGATCCGGCCATGTTCGATTTCGACATGACCGCGATCTATGGCCGTTCGTGGCTGATGGCCGGTTTTACCTGCGAACTGCCCGAGGCGGGATCGTGGTCTTCGCTCAAGGTCGGGCGCTGGCCGATCCTGATCGTGCGCGACAAGGGCGGCGCGATCCGCGCGTTTCACAATTCCTGCCGCCATCGCGGCGCGATGCTGTGCAAGGAAGGCACCGGCCGCTCGCCGCGCCTGGTGTGCCCCTATCACCGCTGGACCTACAACCTCGACGGCTCGCTGCTTAGCGCCGCGCGCATGCCGGCCGATTTCGACAACGCCGATCATGGCCTGCGCGAAGTGCGGATCGAGATCGTCGCCGGCGTCATCTATATCTGCCTGGCAGACGAAGCGCCGCCGTTCGAGGCGTTCCGGCGCGAGATGGAAGCGCTGCTGGCGCCGCATGACCTGGCCAACGCCAAGGTGGCCCATGTCGAAACCCTGACCGAATACGCCAACTGGAAGCTGGTCTTGGAAAACGGGCGCGAGTGCTATCACTGCCAGGCCTCGCACCCGGAACTGGCGCGCACGTTCCCGGTCAGCGCATCGTCCTATTTCGAATTCGGCGAGGCTGACCACGCCGCGCAGTTCGAGGCGCGCATGCAGGACCTGGGCCTGGCCACGGGCCCGGTGGGCGAGGATTGGTGGCAGGCGATCCGCTTCCCGCTCAACCCCGGCATGCAGTCGATGTCGATGGACGGGCAGCCGCTGGTGGCGCGGCCGATGGTGGCGGCGGGCGAGGGTGACGTCGGCTCGCTGCGCTGGGCGCTGGAGCCGCACAGCTTTGCCCATGCCGTGGGCGATCACCTGTTCTTCTTCAGTGCGATGCCGGTGGGCCCGCGCGAAACCGTGGTGACGGCCAAGTGGCTGGTGCACAAGGATGCGGTGGAAGGCGTGGACTATGACCGCGCCAAGCTGGTGGAGCTGTGGAACACCACCAACCTGCAGGACAAGGAACTGGCCGAAAACAACCAGGAAGGCGTCGATAGCCCGGGCTATACGCCGGGCCCCTATTCGCCCGAGGCCGAAGTCTTGGTGGTGCGGTTCGTCGATTGGTATTGTGCCAAGGCGCGCGAATATCTCGATGCGCAACTGGGCACGGCGCAATCCGATGGCGCCGGCTTGGCAGCGGCCAAGGATCTCAGCCATGCCGCATGATGCCGGCGGCGTGCGGCCCGAGACCCTGGCCGTGGCGGCGGGCTATGATCCGGCCAGCGCCAGCGGCGCGGCCAAGCCGCCTGTCTATCTGACCAGCACCTTCGTCTATGAATCCGCGGCGCAAGCCAAGGCCATTCACGAGGCCTATTTCGATGGCACCGGGCCGGAAGTGGGCAAGACGCACCACATCTATGCCCGGCTCGGCCATCCCAACCTCGACATGCTGGAAACCCGCCTGGCGGCGGTGGACGGGGCAGAGGCAGCGGCGGTGTTTGCCTCGGGCATGGCGACGCACAGCGCGATCGCGCTGGCGCACCTGCGCCCGGGTGACAGCGTGCTGCACTCCCGCCCGATCTATGGCGGCACCGATGGCCTGCTCAACCAGTTCATGCCGCAATGGGGCGTGACGAGCGTGGACATCACCGATGGCTGCAACGCCGACCATGTGCGCGCCCAGGCCGACAAGGCGCTGGCCGCCGGGCCGCTGGCGATGATCGTGATCGAAACCCCGGCCAATCCCACGGCGGCGATCACCGACCTGCCGATGATCGTGGCGCTGGCCGACGCGATCGGCGCGCGCACCGGCCGCCGCCCGGTGGTGGTCTGCGACAACACCCTGCTCGGCCCCTTTGCCCAGCGCCCGATCGCGCTGGGGGTGGACCTGTGCATGACCTCGCTCACCAAGTATTGCGGCGGGCACAGCGATCTGCTGGCCGGCGGCGTTTCCGGCCGCCTGGATCTGATCGCGCCGCTGCGGCTGTTGCGCACCACGCTGGGCAGCCATCTCGATCCGTTCACCAGCTGGCTGGTGCTGCGTTCGATGGAAAGCGTCCACGTGCGTTCGGAACGGGCAATGCACAATGCCCGGGTGATCGCCACGTTCCTGCGCGATCATCCCAAGGTGGCGGGCATCACCTACCTGGGCTTCCTGCCCGAAGGATCGCCGCAGCGCGCGGTGTTCGATCGCCAGTGCAGCGGTGCGGGATCGACGTTTTCCTTCCACCTCAAGGGTGGTGAGGCCGAGGCGTTCCGCATGCTCGATGCGCTGCGCCTGATGAAAGTGGCCGTCAGCCTGGGCGGATCGGAAACCCTGGTGTGCCATTCGGCCAGCACCACGCACTATGCCGTGGCGCCGGACAAGCGCCTGGCCGGGGGAATTACCGATGGCACCATCCGCATGTCGGTGGGGATCGAGCACGAGGACGACCTGATCGCCGACCTGGCGCAGGCGCTGGAGGTGGTGTGAGCGTGGCGGACAGCAACAACGAAGACTTCACCGGAACCGACGCCCACGCCGTCAACGGCAAGCTGCCCGGCGCCGATGCGCATTACGACGTGGTGGTGGTCGGCGCCGGGCCGGCAGGACTTGCCGCCGCGCTGGAAGCGGCCGCGAACGGCGCCAGCGTGCTGCTGGTGGACGAGCACCCCGTCTCGGCCGCGCAGATGGGCAACGACGTGCCCTATTGGTTTGGCGGGCGGATGACCGGCGCGGTGGCGGCCAAGGCGCGCATGATCGAGCAGGTGTTCATGGCCGAACCGCTGTTCGAGCAGGCGTTTGACGCCGGCATCGATGTGCAACTGGGTGTCTATGCCTGGGGCCTGTGGCGCAACCGCGCCAACCTGGGCGCGCTGCCCGAACCGATGCTGGGCCTCGCCGATGAAGAGCGTTCGTGGACGGTCGGGTTCAAGGCGATCGTGCTTGCCACCGGCGCGCGCGATCTGGCGCTGGCGTTCGATGGCTGGGCCCAGCCCGGCGTGATGGGCGCGCAAGGGCTGCATGCCCTGCTCACGCGCTATGATGCCTTTGCCGGGCGCCGCCTGGTGGTGCTGGGATCGGGCGACCTCGCGCTCGATACCGCGCAACTGGCGCTGGACAAGGGGCTGGAGGTTGTCGCCCTGGTCGAAGTGGCAGACGCGCCGCAGGGCGACGCCGCCAAGGTCGCGTCGCTGCAGGCAGCGGGCGTGCCGATCCGCTGCGCCAGCGTGATCCGCGGCGCGCCGAGCGGCATCGATGGCGTGCGCGCGGCGGTGATCGGCCCGGTATCGGGCGAGGGCACCGGCGAAACCCTGGAATGCGATACGATCTGCATGGCGGTGGACGTGGTGCCGGCGATCGAACTGCTCGACGTCGCCGGTGGCCGCATCGTGACCGACAGCGCGCGCGGTGGCCACGTGCCCCAGGCGCTCGCCGGCATGGCGCTGCCCGGCGTGTTCATCGCCGGCGATTGCGCCGGGCTGGGCCATGGCCGCGATGCTGCTGCCGCGCAAGGCCGCGCCGCCGCGCGCCAGGCGCTGGGGCTGGATGCGCCGGCGCCCGATCACCCGGCACCAGCGGCCGATCGGCTGGCCTATCGCCAGGCCTGGCTGCGCGCGCTGGTCGCCGCCACGCCCGAGAGCGTGCACGTGTGCCAGTGCGAGGAAGTGAGCCGCGCCGATCTTTTGGGCGTGCAGCCGCCGCAGTATCTCGCCCGGCCAGAAAAGCTTAGCTGCCGCAGCCTGGAAACGCTGCTCCACGATGGCCCGCCCGATCAGGAACAGATCAAGCGGCTGACGCGCGCCTGCATGGGCGCGTGCCAGGCACGCCGCTGCCGCGAACAGGTGGGCATGCTGCTGGCCATGGGGGCCAACCTGCCGATCCACCAGGCCCCGGGGGCCCGCGGGGGGGCGCCCGGGGGGGCCCCCCCCG
>CAYXUN010000071.1:12885-19819 GCA_964468165.1 uncultured Novosphingobium sp.
GGGGGGGCGGGCCGGTGCTGCCCCTTGCGCTCAAGGTGCTGGCCGATTGGGACGAGGCCGAGGCGATGCGCGAAGGCTGGGACGTGTGGTTCGGCATTCCCACGCAATGGACGCCCTATCGCGATATCGGCACCGAGCGGGAAGCGATGCACCGCGAGGCGCTGGGCGGCAACATGCACCTTTGATGACGACGGGACGCGACATGACGAAATCGGCAAATGGCGCCTCGGTCATCGTGATCGGCGCAGGGGTGACGGGGCTTTCGGCGGCATGGTGGCTGGCGCGCTCGGGCGTGGATGTGATCGTGCTCGACAAGGGCGTGGTCGGCTGGGAAGCCTCGAGCCGCAATGGCGGCGGCGCCTCGCACTATCAAAGCCCGCTGTTCGATGAAGAACAGCGCCTGTGGCCGATGATGGACGAATTGCTCGGCTATCCCACCGAATACCAGCGCGAGCGGGTGATCATCGCGGTGAGCGAGCGGCAGCTGCACCACTATCATTACATCGCCGGCATGTGTGGCGACATGGGCTATCAGGTGGACAAGATCGACGCGCAGCAGGCGCGCGAGATGGTGCCGCTGGCGGGCGACAATTGCCTGGGAGGCATTCACCTGCGCTTTGGCGGGCATGCCAATCCCCAGCGCACGGTGCAGGCCTATGCCTGGGCCACGCAGGATCTGGGCGGGCGGATCATCCAGCATTGCCCGGCGCTGCGCATCGAAACCAGCGGCGGCCGCGCCACCGGGGTGGTGACGCCGCAGGGCACGTTTTCGTGCGACGCGCTGGTGGTCGCGGCCGGGCCGCAGATTGCCGGGCTGATGGCGCCGCTGGGCGTTGACGTGCCGCTGGCGGCCGCGCGGGCGGAAATGATCGTGACCGAGCCGGCGCCGCTGATGCGCTGGGGCGGGGTGGATGGCAACGGTCTCTATGGCCGCCAGACCCTGCGCGGCAACCTTGCCTATGGTGGCGGCCCGCACGAATGGATCGACACCGATCCGGCCGGCCCGGCCGCGCGCCCGTCCACCCCGCTGGCGCGCAACCTGGCGCGGCGCGTGGCCGAACTGCTGCCGGGCGCGGCGCATCTCAACGTGATCCGCTCGTGGTCGGGCATCATCGAGAACACGCCCGATGGGCGCCCGATCATCGACCGGCTGACCCATCCTGAAAACGTGACGATCGCCACGATGTCGGGCGTGGGCTTTGGCCTGTCGCCGGCTTCGGGCCATGCCATCCGCGATCTGGTGATCGATGGGCAGGTCAGCTTTGCCGAGATCGACAAGCTTGCCCTGTCGCGCTTTGCCGACCTGGCGCCCGATTGGCGCAGCCAGCGTGGGTGGGAGGCGCTGGCCAGCGCGGCGTGATGCGCGGGCCAATGTCCGTTTGTCTTTGCGCGATCGCGCGGTAGAAGGTTTCCCGCGCAACCACCCTGCGCGCCTTCCTGCTGTTCGAAAGTTGCACCCCCATGCGCGCATTCCTGTCATTGGCAACGGCTTCCCTGTTTTCGCTGGCCATCGCCGGCCCGGCCCTGGCGCAAGGCGCCACCACGGCGGCCGATGCCCCCGTCACGCCGATGACACCCGATGTGATCGCCCATTTCGACCAGGTGCTGCCGTCGGCCGATTTCATCCGGCGCGAGGCGATGGTGCCGATGCGCGATGGCACCAAGCTTTACACCGTGATCGTCATGAAGAAGGGCACGCGCGGCGGGCCGATCCTGCTTTCGCGCACGCCCTATGACGCCTGGGGATCGACCCATCGCGTGGCCAGCCAGCGCATCGTCGATATCCTGGAAACGATGGACGCCGAATTTGCCGAAGACGGCTATATCCGCGTCTATCAGGACATTCGCGGCATGCACCGCTCCGAAGGCACCTACATCATGAACCGGCCGATCGCCGGGCCGCTCAATTCCACCGGCATCGATGAATCGACCGATGCCTATGACACGATCGACTGGCTGGTGAAGAACGTGCCGGAAACCAACGGCAAGGTGGGGGTGATCGGCTCGTCCTACCTCGGCTTCACCACGCTGATGGCCGAAATCAACCCGCATCCCGCGCTCAAGGCCGCCGTGCCGGAAAGCCCGATGGTCGATGGCTGGATGGGCGACGACTGGTTCCACAACGGCGCTTTCCGCGTCACCTCGCTCAGCTATGCCACCACCCAGGTGGTCAACAAGGGCGATGGCGGCGGCGATTTCGCGCTGGGCAAGGGGGATGACTATACCCGCTGGCTGGAAGCGGGCTCGGTGGGTGATTTTGCCGCCAAGCTGGGCATCAGCCAGGTTCCGGGCGTGCGCAAGTGGCTGGAAAACCCGGCCTATACGCGCTTCTGGTCAGAGCAGGCGGTGGACAAGTGGCTGGCCGCCCGGCCCTTGACCGTGCCGACCATGCTGGAAGTGGGGCAGTGGGACCAGGAAGACAGCTATGGCGCGCCGGCGGTCTATCGCGCGCTGGAGCCCAAGGACAAGAACAACGACATGGTCACCCTGGTGATCGGCCCCTGGCGCCATTCGGGCGCCAACCACGGCGGATCGAGCCTGGGCGCGCTGGATTTCACCGGTGACACCGCGCACGAATGGCGCTTGAAGTATCTCAAGCCGTTCTTCGATCACTGGCTCAAGGATGCGCCCGATCCACACACCCCGCCGGTGCTGACCTATGCCACCGGCATCAACCAGTGGCAGGAAAGCCCGCGCTGGCCGATGGGCACGGGCCAGGCGCTCTATCTGGGGGCCGATGGCAGTGCCGGCTTTGCCAAGCCGGGCGTGGCCGGGCATGAGGACTATGTCAGCGATCCCGCCCACCCCGTGCCGTTCATCCCGCGCCCGGTGGACATGGACGATGGCGCGCAGTGGAAGCCCTGGCTGGTGCACGACCAGCGCTTTGTCTCGGGCCGGCCCGACGTGGCCGAATGGCAGACTGCCACGCTCGACAAGCCGGTGCACATCATGGGCGCGCCCGAGGTAGACCTCTATGCCGCGACGACCGGCACCGACAGCGACTGGGTGGTCAAGCTGATCGATGTCTATCCCAACGACGTGCCCGAGGCTGCCGACCAGGGCGGCCGCCCGTCGATGGCGGGATACGAGCTGCCGATCGGCATCGAGATCTTCCGCGGTCGTTATGCGCAAAGCTTTGCCAAGCCCGCCGCGCTCAAGCCGGGGCAGGTTGTGCACTATCACTGGGCGCTGCCCAACGTGAACCACGTGTTCCTGCCGGGCCACAAACTGAAAGTGCAGGTGCAGTCCACGCTGTTCCCGCTCTATGACCGCAACCCGCAAACCTTCGTGCCCAACATCATGTTTGCGCGTGCCGGCGACTATCGCAAGGCCACGCAAAGCGTGTGGTTCGGCGGCGACAAGGCCAGCGCCGTGGTGCTGCCGGTGGTGGCGCAGTAGCGCGTTCGAGCGCGGTGCTTGCCGCCCTTCGACAGGCTCAGGGCGAACGGGTGTGTGATTTCTGGTGCCTAAACCCCGTTCGGGCTGAGCTTGTCGAAGCCCTTGGCAGTCCGTACTAAGCGAGCAGCCCCACAGCGACGGTCAGCACGCCCAGCCCGGTGGCCATCAGCATGCGCAGCTTCAGCCAGCCGTCGGGGAATGTCACGTGCCGCGCGAGTGCGCGGTCGGCCAGCGGGCTGGCGAGGATCAGCAGGCCGAGCGTCATCAGTTCCGGCCGTGGCCAGGGGGCGCCGACGCACCACGGCAACAGCATGGCCCATCCGACCAGGCTCGGCACCACGGCCAAAGCGTGGAACCAGCCGGCCGTCACCCCCGCGAGCATGCCGGCCATCCACCACAGGCCGCCCAGGAACGACAGGATCAGCGCGGCATAGCAGCACGCGGCGGCCAGTGCGGTCCAGCGATCCTCGCCACCATGCAGCACCATCAGCAGGCAGAACGCCTGCGGGGCAATGCCGGCAAGGCCAAGGACAACGAGCGGGCGGGGCAGGGCAGCTATCGACATGGCCGAGCAAAGCACCATTCTCGCCGCCTGCGGCAAGCTGCCCTTTCAGGCGGGATCATGATTTGGGCAGCGCATAGGCAATGATCGAATCGCCCAGCCGCGTGCCCAGCGAGCCGTGGCCGCCGGCCACCACCACCACGAACTGCCGCCCGGTAGCGGGAGAGCGATAGGTCATCGGCGTGGCCTGGGCGCCGGCTGGCAGGCGCGCGCGCCACAGCACGCGGCCGGTGGTGGTGTCATAGGCGCGCAGGTAATAGTCGAGCGAGGCGGCCATGAACGAGAGCCCGCCGCCGGTCATCATCGGCCCACCGAGCGAGGGCACGCCGAGCTTGAGCGGAATGGGCAGCGGGGTTTCATCGCGGATCGTGCCATTGGCGTGGCGCCACGCCACCTTGCCGGTGACCAGGTCGATCCCCGCGACATAGCCCCAGGGCGGCGATTGGCACGGCAGGCCCAGGCGCGAGAGGAACGGCCCCATCGACACGGCAAACGGCGCGCCAGCGTTGGGATTGTAGCCGTGTTCGGCCGAACCACCGCGATCCGATGCGCCCGCCGGGCCATCCTTGCCGTTGCCGGCGCCAGGCTTTTGCGGGATCAGCCGATCGACGAAGGCCATGTAGTTGGGATGGGCGAAGGCCACCTGGCGCACCGGATCGATGGCCAGGCCGCCCCAGTCCATCACGCCGAAATTGCCGGGAAACACCAGCGTGCCGCGGGTCGAGGGCGGGGTGAACGGCCCTTCGTGGCGATAGCGGCGAAAAGCGATGCGGCAGGCCATCTGGTCAAACAGCGTGGCGCCCCACATGTCTGCCTCGCGGATGCGCGGCGGCATCAGCGAGATGGCCGAAACCGGCTGGGTGGGCGAGGTGAAATCGCCAGCCGCCGCGCCGCCGGGCACGCGCATTTCGTGCACGGGCTGGATCGGCTGACCGGTGCGGCGATCGAGCACGAAGATGTTGCCGGTCTTGGTCGATTGCACCAGCGCCGGCACGCGGCCCTTGCCGGGAATGGTCAGATCAACCAGCGCGGGCTGGGCCGGCACGTCCATGTCCCACAGATCGTGGTGCACGGTCTGGAACACCCAGCGCGCCTGGCCGGTCTTGATGTCGAGTGCGAGGATCGAGGTGGCAAAGCGCTCGGTATCGGGCGGGCGGTTGCCGCCCCACTGGTCGATCGCGCCCATGCCCATCGGCAGGTAGATGAGGCCAAGGTCTTCGTCGGCCGCCGCCGTGCTCCAGCTGTTGGGAGTGGACGGCACGGGGGGATGGTTCGGCCCAAGCGGCGCGGTGTCTTCCGGCCGGCCGGGATCGAACGCCCACACCGGCTTGCCAGTGGCGACGTCAAACGCCTGGATCGCGCCCGAGGGCATGTGGATCGAGGCGTTGTCATAGATCGCCCCGCCCACCACGACGAGCCCGCGCGTCACCAGCGGGGCCGAGGTGAACTGGAACCAGCCGGGCTTGAGGCCGGGGCCGGTGACGGCCAGGTTGACTGCGCCACCCTTGCCAAAGCCGGGGCAGAGGCGGCCGGTGTGGGCATCGAGCGCGATCAGCCGGGCATCGGCCGTGGCCATGATGATCCGTTGCGGGCACGATCCATCGGCGCTGCGCGTGGCGCCCGGCCAGTTGGCATCGTGATACGAAACGCCCCGGCAGGTCAGGTGCTGGACATGGCTGGGCACCTGCATGTGCGGATCATAGCGCCAGCGCACCGCGCCGGTTTCCGCGTCCAATGCCAGCACGATATTGTGCGGGGTGCAGGCATAGAGCGTATCGCCAACCTTGATCGGGGTGAGTTCATAGGTGATTTCTTCCGGGTCACCGGGGCGGCGGCTGTCGCCGGTGTCCATCCGCCAGACCTGCTTGAGGCTGCTGACATTGGCCGGGGTCAACTGCGTAAGCGGCGACCACTTGGTGCCGGCCCAGGTGTGGCCATAGGCCAGCCAGTCGCCGGCGTCGGTGCCGGCAGCCAATGCCGGCGCGGCGCCACGCGCACCCGGCAAGGCGCCGTCCCATTCGTGCGGGCTGCGCAGCATGGCGGCAACGCCGATCGCGCCCGCCAGGATCAGGGCCAGCGCCAGCGGCCCGGCAGTGCGCCACCAGCCGGCCTGCGCGGGCGCCAGCCGCCGCGTGATCCACGGCAGCAGCAGCAGGGCGCCGAGGATGAAGATCACGTCGCCACGCGGCACCAGTGCCCACCAGTCCAGCCCGATTTCAGCGAGTGCCCAGACAAGCGTCGCCACCACCAGCGCGGCATAGAGGTGGAGCGCGGCCACCTGGCGGCGCCACAACAAGACAGCGCAGGCAATCAGCGCCAGCCCGGCCGGGGCATAGAACCAGCTGCCGCCCTCGATCGCGAGCCAAAGTCCCCCGCCCAGCAGCACCAAGCCGCACAGGGCGAGGACGATCGCCATGATCGCCAGGAGCTTGGAAGTCTTGGCCATTGCTGCTGTTTCCCTGTTTTCGCCGGTGGTTATGGGGCGCTCAGGGTGGGCAACGAGTTGGCCGGGCGGCTGTTCCGCCGGGATCGCCCGGCGCAGGAATAACATGAAAGCACAGGCAAATGCCTATACGAGATAGCGTCAGCGCCGGGGTAGGGCATAGCATGGGCCCAAAGCATGTCGGGCAGCGCGCCAGGAGGATCATGACACAGGAAACCGAGAAAGCCGGTACGGTCAGCGCCGGTGTGCACCGGGCAAGGCGCCTCACGCGTGCCAGCGCGCTGCTGGGCCTTGCCATGCTGACCGCTGCTGCCGCGCCGCCGGCCAGCAGTGCGCCGGGCAAGGCGGCCATCAGCCCCGACCAGCCAGAGCCGGGCCTGCCAGAACTGGCGGCGGGCCGGCCCCGGGTGGGGGGGGCCCGGCCCCCCCCCCGCGGGGGGGCGGGGGGCGCCGCCGGCGGGGGGGGCCGCCCGCCGCGCCCGCCGCCGTCGTCGCCGTCAAGATCGAGCGGCTCGCCCTGGTCTGGGAGA
>CAYXUN010000072.1:0-1008 GCA_964468165.1 uncultured Novosphingobium sp.
AAGGCTGGTAGCCTTTGCAAGGGCACTTTGGGCTGAGATGGAAGCCATTTTGGCGTCCCTTCGGGATTTGACCCAAAGGCCCCCTCGCAGCGTCGAAAGCACTTGAAATATTGCCGATATTCCTGCGCGCTTTCTCCTCGCGACGGGGCCTTTGGCCTCAAACCTCGGGGGTGCTATTTATGAGTTTACGGCCTAGGGCGTGGCATGGATTCGCCCGGCCCCTCCGCCATGCCCGCCAGCCCCTGCACCGGGGTGTGCAGCATCGTGCCCGACAGCGGCCTGTGCCGTGGCTGCGCCCGCACGCTGGCCGAAATCACCGCATGGTACCGCGCAGGTGCGGAAGAAAAACGTGCGATCCTGGCACGTTGCGAAAAACGCCTGGGCGCGCGGGAAAAACCTGTTGCCACGGGCGAGCAGGCACCCTAACCGCTCGGCCACGTCACTTGGGGAGTAGCCACCGCGCCACGCGCGCGGCGCCCAGCGTCAACATGCTTGGTCGAGAGACCATGGCGCGGGCAGAGGCAGGCCGGACACGGCCCGCTGCGGGCAAGACCAAATGGCAGTTGCGTGATTCGCTCGGCCGGGCGGAAGCACGCGCTGTCGTTTGTCTTCGTCTCGCCCGGCCCTGGAACGTATCACCCATGGCACCCTTGTTCGAAGCCTTCAGCACGTCCACCGCGGTGGTCGCGCTGGCCGAAATCGGCGACAAGACCCAGCTTCTTGCCATTGTCCTTGCCACCCGGTTCAAGCGGCCGGTGCCGATCGTGCTGGGCATCCTTGCCGCCACGCTGGTCAACCATTTCCTCGCGGCATTGGTCGGCATGGTTGCGGCCGACCTGCTCGATGGCCTGTGGTTCCGCTATGCCATTGCCGCCGGCTTTATCGCCATGGGCCTGTGGACCCTGGTGCCCGACAAGCTCGATGACGCGGATGACGCCGCCCGGCCGGCGCCCGTTTGCGCCGTGCTGACCACGCGGGGGGGGATTTTTCGGGGGGGAAATGGCGCCC
>CAYXUN010000072.1:1018-19658 GCA_964468165.1 uncultured Novosphingobium sp.
TCCTGGTGGAAATGGGCGACAAGACCCAGGTGGCGACGATCGCGCTGGGCGCGCGGTTCCACGATGCCGTGGCAGTGACGGCCGGCACCACGCTGGGCATGATGCTGGCCAATGTGCCGGCGGTATTCCTCGGCAATGCCCTGATCGCGCGCGTGCCGATGAACCTGGTGCGCCTGGTGGCCGCGGCGCTGTTCATCGTGATCGGCAGCTGGCTGCTGGCCCAGACGGCCGGCCTGGTCTGAGAGGGTGGGCGCTGCGCTGGCGGCCTTCGACAGGCTCCGGGCGAACGGGGGGCATTACCCCCCGGAACCGTTTGGCCGAGCCTGTCGAAGCCCCTGGCCGGGCAGCCGTTAAAACTGGGTGCGCAGCCCGTCGATAACGAATTGCGCGGCCAGCGCGGCAAGCAGCACGCCGAGCAGGCGGGTGACCACGGCCTCTACCTGTTCGCCCAGCACGCGGATGATCGGGCGCGCGGCGACCAGCGCCAGAAAGCTCAGCACCATGACCACGCCGAGCGCGGCCAGCACCACCGCGGTTTCCTCGGTGCCGTGGGCGCGCGCGGTCAGCAGCATGATCGAGGCGATCGAGCCTGGCCCGGCCAGCATCGGCATGGCCATGGGAAAGACCGAGACGTCCTCCACGTGGGGCTGGGCATTGCGCACCTTTTCCGCGCGTTCCTCGCGCCGTTCGGTGCGCTTTTCGAACACCATGTCGAGCGCGATGAGGAACAGCATGATCCCGCCGGCAATGCGGAAGCTGGCCAGTTCGATATGCAGCGCGCCGAGCAGGGCTTCGCCGAACAGGGCAAAGACCACCAGGATACCGGTGGCGATCACGCAGGCGCGCAGCGCCATCTGCCCGGCCTGGCGCGCGGTGGCATGGGTCGTCAGCCCGGCATAGATCGGCGCGCAGCCGGGCGGATCGATCACCAGGAACAGCGTGGTGAAGGCGGACAGGAACAGTTGCAGCATGTCAGCCACCTTGGCGTTGGTCAGGGCCCGCGTCCAGATGGACAATTTCGGCCATCGCGCCGTCTTTCCACTGCCAGGCGCGGAAAGCGCGGCTGCCGTCGGGCCGCACGGTGGACCGCCAGGCGAGGGTGCCATCGTTGGATTGCGCGGTCTGGCTGTCGGACCCGGCCGGCGCGTCGTCGGCGGGAATGGCGCCCGCCAGGGGGCGCTGCACGATCGGCGCGTTCTTGGCCGGCTTGGGCGCCGGCCGATCGTCGGTGCCGGCAGGCATGGGCCGTGCCGGGCAATCGGCCACCAGGCCGATGAGGAATTCGGGCGCATCAGGCAGGCTGGCGGCCATGCCTTCCAGCGACAGGCGCCATTGGTAATTGCCCTTCTTGGCGTGGCGCTGCCAGACGGTGGCATACCAGCCGCCGGTCCCTTGCGCGGTTTTCCAGCGGCCGCGGGTGATGCCAAAGCTGCCGTCGCAGGCGATCCAGGCGGCATCGGGCTGGTGCGGGTGGCCCGGCATGGCATCCTTGCGGCGCAGCAGGGGATCGGCTGCCTGGCGTGGCGGCAGGATCAGTTCAGCCCCTTCGGCCATGCTGCTGGCCAACCCCTCTCGCGCGCCCTTGGCCTGCATGGCCTGGGCCGTGGCGATATCGGCGCCGATCAGCGCGCTGGGATTGGCGATCATCCGCACGCGTCCACCGGCCGGCTGGGCCAGGGCGGGGGCGGCAAGGCAGAAGGCAAGCGCAAGGGCGACGCCGGGGACACGAAGCAGCATACCCCCGGTTCTATCGGATGCCGGCCCGTGGGCCAAGCAAGCACTTGGCAATGAAACGTTCCGCCAAGAACCGTGATCAGATCGCGTCGGGCGCCAGGGCCAGGCCGGCGTGGCGATAGGCCGCCACCAGGGTGTTGCGCAGCAGCACGGCAATGGTCATCGGCCCAACCCCGCCGGGCACCGGCGTGATCGCGCCGGCGACGGCGGCAGCCTCGGCATAGGCGACATCGCCGACCAGGCGGGTCTTGCCTTCCACGGCGCCGGCAACGCGGTTGATGCCCACGTCGATCACCGTGGCGCCGGGCTTGATCCAGTCACCCCGGATCATTTCCGGGCGGCCGACAGCGGCCACGACGATATCGGCGCGGCGCACCACATCGGGCAGGTTGCGGGTGCGGCTGTGGGCCACGGTCACGGTGCAGCTTTGCGCCAGCAGCAGCTGGGCCATCGGCTTGCCCACGATGTTGGAGCGGCCGATGACCACGGCATCGAGCCCGGACAGATCGCCCAGCCGGTCTTGCAGCAGCATCAGGCAGCCGAGCGGCGTGCACGGCACGAAGCCGGCCTGGCCCACGGCCAGCCGCCCGGCATTGGTGACGTGAAAGCCATCGACGTCCTTGTCGGGGTTGATCGTGGCGATCACCTTCTGCTCGTCAAGATGACGGGGCAGAGGCAGTTGCACCAGGATGCCATCGACGGCGGGATCGGCGTTGAGCTGTTCGACCAGGGCCAGCAGCGTGGCTTCATCGGTATCGGCGGGCAGCTTGTGTTCGAAGCTGGCCATGCCGGCTTCCACCGTGCTCTTGCCCTTGGAGCGGACATAGACTTGGCTGGCTGGGTCTTCCCCCACCAACACCACGGCGAGGCCCGCCTGGCGCCCGGTGGCCTGCGAGAATTCGCCCGCCAGCGTGGCGATGCGCGCGCGCAGGTCGGCCGCAAAGGCCTTTCCATCGATTACGTTGGCAGTCATGAAATCAGTACCCCGAGGCGGCCAGGCCGTTGAGCAGGATCGACAGCAGGCGCAGCAGCACGATCAGCACCATCGGCGAAAAATCGATCCCGCCGGTATTGGGCATGAAGCGGCGGATCGGCGCCAGCAGCGGATCGAGAATGGCATTGAGCGCGCGCCAGATCGCGATCACGGCATTGTTGCTGGTGTTGATTACGTTGAAGCTGATCAGCAGGCTCATCACGAACTGCACGATCACGACCATGCTGACAACGCTGATCAGGTAATCGATCATCTGGACAAGGGTATAGAGCAGCACGGGCGGCGTTCCTTATGGCGGCAGCGGTGCTGCGCTTTAGCCCAGCCATGGGCCCAAGGGCAATCGGGTGAACGCCGCCCTTTTGCGCAAGATTTCGTTGGGTCTTGTCCCGCTCAGGGCGTCAGCGTGGTGCTGTCGATGTGCCAGCGCAGCTGTTCGGCGGTGGCGCCGGGCACGTCGTTGACCCGGCGCAGCACCACTTCGCCGGTCAGGCGGCGGGCACCGTCGATGATCGTGACCGGGGCGGTGTAGTAGATCGATCCGGCCGCGCCTTCGGACTGGCCGGGGTCGATTGTCACGCGCGGCTGCACCAGCTTGCCCCAGCGATCGGCAAAGGCCTTGGCATCAAGGCCGCTGCCCTTGCCATGGTCTCCCCAGAACGCGCGGACCGAGGCCCAGTCGCGCGCTTCCACCGCAGTGCCCCAGGCGGCCAGCACCTTGCCGGGATCGCGCCGGGCGTTGAGCGCTGCGGCATAAGCCGGATTGGGCGCGGGATCGGCCGCGGCCGTATCGGTGGCGACCGGCTTTGACGCCGCATCGGGCGCGGTGTCCTCGCTCGGCAGGTCCGATGGCGCCACGATCCAGGCCGGTGGCGTGGTCTCGGCGCTGTCGGGCGCGGTGGCAGAGGCTTGCGGTGCGGGATCGGGCCGCCGGTCACACCCTGACAGGTTGATGACGATGGCAGAGGCGAGGGCGGTGGCCAGGCAGGAACGGATCATGCCTCTAACCACGCTTGGCATCGGCTTTCGTTCCATTCCCTGGCGGCCCGGCCCGTTCCGGCGCGCGCGGCTTTCAGCGGTGGATCAGCGTGCCGGCGCCGCGCGCCGTAAAGATTTCCAGCAGCATGGCATGGGGCACCCGGCCATCGAGCACGACCGCCGCCTCGCACCCGGCCTCCACCGCGTGGACGCAGGTTTCCAGCTTGGGGATCATGCCGCCGCTGATCGTGCCATCGCGCGTCAACCCGGCGATATCGTGCGGGGTGAGGTCGGTCAGCAGGCGCTTGTCCTTGTCGAGCACGCCCGGCACGTCGGTGAGCAGGAACAGCCGCGAGGCGCCGAGCTTGGCCGCGATCGCGCCGGCCATGGTATCGGCGTTGATGTTGTAGGTGTGGCCATCCTTGCCCACGCCGATCGGTGCGATCACCGGGATGAAGCCGGCCGCGCTGGCGGTGTGGATGATGGTCGGATCGATCTCGGTCGGTTCGCCGACAAAGCCCAGGTCCACCACGCGCTCGATATTGCTTTCCGGGTCCTTGGTGGTGCGTTCCACCTTGGTGGCGGTGACCAGCCCGGCGTCCTTGCCGGAAATGCCCAGCGCCTTGCCGCCGGCCGCGCTGATCCAGCTGACCAGTTCCTTGTTGATCTTGCCCGACAGCACCATTTCGGCCACTTCGGCCGTGGCCGCATCGGTCACGCGCAGGCCATCGATGAAGTGCGATTCGACGCCCAGCTTCTTGAGCATCGCGCCGATCTGCGGGCCGCCGCCGTGCACCACCACCGGGTTCACGCCCACCGCCTTCAACAGCACGATGTCTTCGGCAAAATCGCGCGCGGCATCGGGATCGCCCATGGCGTGGCCGCCATACTTCACCACGAAGGTCTTGCCGGCATAACGCTGCAGATAGGGCAGCGCCTCGGTCAGCGTTTCCGCCTTGGCGAGCATGCTGGTGCGATAGGAGTCGGTCTGATCGATGTTCGTGGCCATGATGGCGGCGCCTTAGCCGTCTTCGACCGAATTTGCAGTGGTTATTTGCGCCGTGACGATTTGCGTCAGGCGCGATCGAGCCGGCGGCCCAGCCGCACCGCCAGCCAGATCAGCGGCGGCACCATCAGCGTGGACAGCAGCAGCTTGGCACCGAGCTGCCCGGTCATCAGCGCGCCGATCGGCAGCGGGTGCCCGTCTGCGCCCTTTTCGCCCCAGAACGACAGCGTGATGAACAGCACGGTATCGGCCACCTGGCTGAGCAGGCTGGCCAGCCAGGCGCGCAGCATCAGCCGCTGCCCCTGGCCCCCGCCGATGCGGGCAAAGACATGCACGTTGAGCGTTTGCGACACGCCATAGGAAATCAGCCCCGCCAGCTGCATCCGCGCGCCTTGGCCCAGCACCGTGGCAAAGGCTTCCTGGCCCTGCCAGAACGGCGCGGGCGGCACGGCGTGGATCACCAGGGTCAGCAGCACCATCGAGACGATCAGCGGGATGAAACCCAGCCGCACCAGCGTGGTCGCGGCCTTCTGGCCATAGAGTTCAGCCGTGGTGCTCGACAGCACGACCAGCAGCAGAAAGCAGAAAATGCCCGATTCCACCGCCAGGCTGCCGACCACGGGCCAGGTGCCCAGGCTCGCGATCTTGGCCCCCAGCACGCCGGCAAGAACCACTAACCCGCCGTAAAGCAGGGAAAATACGAACAGTGCGCGGGGCAGGGAGACGGTCTGCGGCGCGGATGAAGGCATCTTTTCCATCGGTGGCCTCTATCCTGATTTTGACGCGGCGCCAAATATGGTTAGGAACGAAACCGTCTAAATCCCCCGTAAGTGGAGTTGGCGATCCCGCCATGCGCATTCTTTCCAGTCTTGGCGGCATGGCGCTGCTGTTTGCCATCGCATTCCTGCTTTCCTCCAACCGCCGCGCCATTCGCTGGCGGGTGGTGCTGCCGGCCTTTGCCTTGCAGGCGGGCCTGGCCGCGCTGGTCCTGAGCTTCCCGCCGGGCAAGGCGGCGTTACAGGGGGCGGCCAGCGCGGTACAGCAGCTGCTGTCCTATTCGCGCGCCGGGGTGGAATTCGTGTTCGGTGATCTCGCCCGGCCCGAACTGGGCGGCAAGAGCGTGGCGATCGCCGTGCTGCCGCCGATCGTGTTCTTTGCTGCGCTCATTTCCATCCTCTATTACCTGGGCATCATGCCGCTAGTGATCCGCTGGATCGGTGGGGCGCTGGAAAAGGTCACCGGCATCAGCCGCGTGGAATCGCTGTGCGCGGCGGCCAACATCTTTGTTGGGCAAAGCGAATCGCCCTTGGTGATCCGCCCCTATCTCGCCGCGCTTTCGCCCAGCCAGGTGTTCACGGTGATGAGCGTGGGCATGGCGGGCGTCGCCGGCACGATCCTGGCCGCCTATGCCGGGCTGGGCGTGCGGGTCGATTACCTGGTCGCGGCAGCGTTCATGTCGGCGCCGGGCGGGGTGTTCATGGGCAAGCTGATCATGCCCGACGTGCCCCCGCTGCACGATGCCGTCGATGCCGATGCCGACGCCGCGCTGACCAATCCGCACATCAAGCCGTCGCTGGAAGAAGCGCCGGAGGAACAGCGCCCGGCCAACCTGATCATGGCCGCCGCGCAAGGCGCCCAGACCGGGGTGAAGCTGGCCGTGGCGGTGGGCGCGATGCTGCTCGCCTTCGTCGCGCTGATCGCGCTGGCCAATGGCATGCTTGGCTGGGCGGGCGGCTTCTTCGGCCATCCTGGGCTGACCTTCCAGCAGATCCTCGCGCCGATCTTCGCGCCGGTGTTCCTGCTGCTGGGCGCGCCCAACTGGGCCGAGGCGATGCAGGCCGGCGGCCTGTTCGGCACCAAGATCGTGCTCAACGAATTCGTCGGCTTCATCGACCTGCAAGAGGCCAAGGGCCTGTCCGATCACACGATCGCGATCGTCACGTTCGCGCTGTGCGGGTTTGCCAATTTCTCCTCGATCGCCATCCAGATGGCGGTGACCGGGGGCCTTGCACCCAACCAGCGCCCGGTGATCGCGCGGCTGGGCATCAAGGCGCTGTGCGCCGGCGCGCTGTCCAACCTGATGAGCGCGGCACTGGCGGGGCTGTTTCTGTCGCTTTGACATCAAGCCCCTCCGTCGGCCTTGCGGCCGCCACCTCCCCATCGCTGATGGGGAGGACCTGAAGATCCTCCCTGCCGAAGGCGGGGAGGGGGACCGCCGCGCAGCGGTGGTGGAGGGGCTATGCGTTTGCCTCGCGCTTGAGTTCATAGAGCAGGTCGAGCGCGGCGCGGGGCGACAGCGCGTCAATGTCGAGCGTGTTGAGCATGTCGCGCAGGGCATCGACCTTGTCCTCGGCGGCCTCGATCGCGGCGGCGAACAGTGGCAGGTCGTCAAGGCCCGCAGCCAGGCCGCCGGTGGCGGCGCGGCCCTTTTCCAGCTTGTCGAGCACGCTGCGCGCGCGCTTGACCACCGGCTCGGGCACCCCGGCCAGACGCGCCACGGCCAGGCCATAGGACTTGTCGGCCGGGCCTTGCGTCACCTCGTGCAGCAGGACCAGATCGCCTTTCCACTCGCGCGCCCGCACATGGTGCAGCGAGAGCGCCGGGCAGGTTTCCGCCAGGCGCTGCATTTCGTGATAATGGGTGGCGAACAGGCAGCGGCTGCGGTTGGTTTCGTGCACCGCCTCGGCCACGGCCCAGGCCAGGGCCAGGCCATCGTAGGTGGAAGTACCGCGCCCGACTTCGTCGAGGATGACGAAACTGCGCGGGCCGGCCTGTTGCAGGATCGCGGCGGTTTCGACCATTTCGACCATGAACGTGGAGCGCCCGCGCGCCAGGTTGTCGCTGGCGCCGACGCGGCTGAACAGCCGATCGACCAGGCCCACCGTGGCATCGAGTGCGGGAACATAGCTACCGGCCTGGGCGAGCAGCACGATCAGCGCGTTCTGGCGCAGGAAGGTGGACTTGCCGCCCATGTTCGGACCGCCGACCAACCATAGCCGGTCGGCCTCGGTAAGTTGGCAATCGTTGGCCACGAACCGCTCGCCCGCCTTGGCCAGCGCCGCTTCCACCACCGGGTGGCGGCCGCCGGTGATCGCCAGCACCGGTTCTTCCACCACCTGCGGCAGGCACCAGCCGCCTTCGCCGGCACGCTCGGCATGGCTGGCGGCGACATCGATGCGGGCGAGCGCGGCGGCGGTGGCGGCAATGCCCTCGCGCGCGGTCACCGCCTGGGCGATCAGGTCTTCGAAATGGGCTTCCTCGGCGGCCAGGGCATGGCCGCCGGCCTCGGCAATGCGGCTTGCTTCCTCGTGCAGGGCAAGCGCGTTGAAGCGCACCGCGCCGGCCATGGTCTGGCGATGGGTAAAGCCGGAATCGGGTGCCATCAGCCGATCGGCATGGCGCGCGGGCACCTCGATGAAATAGCCCAGCACGCCGTTGTGGCGGATCTTGAGCGCGGCAACCCCGGTCTCGTCGCGGTACTTGGCTTCCAGCGCGGCGATGGCGCGGCGCGAATTGCCCGCCGCGGCGCGCAGTTCATCGAGCCCGGCATCATAGCCTTCGGCAATGAAGCCGCCCTGGCTGCGCTCGGTCGGCGGGGTGGGCACCAGCGCGCGGGCAAACAGATCGACCAGCGCGCCATGGCCGGAGAGATGCGGTAGCAGCGCGGCAATCAGGGCCGGGCGATCGGCGCGGGTAGAAAGGCTGTCATGCAGATGGCGCGCCTGGGCCAGGCCATCGCGCAACTGGCCCAGATCGCGTGGCGAACCGCGCCCGGCGACGACGCGGCCCAGCGCGCGGCCCAGATCGGGCACGGTGCGCAAGGTGGCGCGCAGGTCGGCCCGCAGCAGCGGATCATCGACCAGCCATTGCACGGTTTCCAGGCGGGCGCGGATCTGCGCCAGATCGAGCAGCGGCGCGGCCAGGTCTTCGGCGAGCAGGCGCGCGCCAGCGCCGGTGACGCAGCGATCGACGGCTTCGGCCAGGCTGCCCTTGCGCGTGCCGCTCGCCGAAACCAGCACTTCCAGGCTGGCGCGGGTGGCCTCGTCCATCGCCATGTGCGCATCGGCCCCGCGCGCCACCGGCGGCAAGAGCAGCGGCAGGCGCCCGCGCCCGACATGGTCGAGATAGGCAATCAACCCGCCGGCCGCGGCCAGCATGGCGCGGCCGAACATGCCGAAGCCATCGAGCGTGGCGACGCCGTGCAGCTCCTTGAGCCGCGCTTCGCCCTGGGCGCTGTCAAACGTGCGGCCTTCGCGCGGCACGGCATCGAGCGGGGCATCGGCCCAGCCATCGGGGGCCACGATCTCGCGCGCGCCAAGCCGGGCAAGCGCGGCGCCCAGCCGGTCGGGCGTGCATTCTTCCAGTTCCATCCGCCCGGTGGAAATGTCGCACGAGGCCAGGCCCACGCTGTCGCGCAGCGGGCACAGCGCGGCCAGGACATTGGATTCGCGCGGGTTGAGCAGCGCTTCCTCGGTCAGCGTGCCGGCGGTGACGAAGCGCACGATATCGCGCGCCACCAGGGCCTTGGAACCGCCGCGCTTCTTGGCCTCTTCCGGGCTTTCCACCTGCTCGGCAATGGCCACGCGGCAACCGGCGCGGATCAGGCGCGCCAGATAGCTTTCGGCCGAATGCACCGGCACGCCGCACATCGGGATGGGGGCGCCGCCATGCTCGCCCCGGCTGGTGAGCGCGATATCGAGAATCTGCGCGGCCTGGC
The DNA here is from genome assembly GCA_964468165.1 of uncultured Novosphingobium sp. GTDB lineage: Bacteria > Pseudomonadota > Alphaproteobacteria > Sphingomonadales > Sphingomonadaceae > Novosphingobium. The sequence goes on from CAYXUN010000072.1 coordinate 10,445, forward strand.
GGGCATCATCGAAGAACAGTTCGAAGAAATCGCCCATGCGATAGAACAGCAGGCAATCGGGCGCCTGGTCCTTGAGCGCCAGATATTGCGCCATCATCGGGGTGGGGGCAGGGGCTGGGGATGACATCGCCGCCATGGCTAGCCCAGGCCGCGTGCATTCTCAAACCCGCTCGTGGGCCTTATGAACAGGCCGGATCAGCCGGGACGGCGGCCTGCGGGTGTCACGGCTCCCCATCGCGGCATCGGCGTGATAAGGGCAGGCGCTCCACCCCCGGTATCCATCCCTGTTTCCACCCCAGCCCGACGCAGCGTAAAAGAGGCCTGATGCAAGTTTCCCCCAAGCGGTTCCGGTTTCTGCTCGATTGGCGCGGCGGGGGTCTGCCCTGGCTTTCAACGCCGGCGATCATCCTGGGTGTGCTGCTGATCTGCTTTCCGTTCGTGCTGGTCGATGTGCCGCCGCTGATCGACGTGCCGGGCCATATGGGCGCCGCCGCGATCGAGGCGGCCGGGCCGGACAGCCCGCTGGGCAAGTATCTGGGCTGGAAATGGGTGTTCACGCTCAACATCGGCGGCGACGTGCTGATGAAGGTGCTGGGCGGCTGGCTGGGCGTGCTGGCGGCCGGCTGGTGGAGCACGGTGCTGGCCACCGGCCTGTTCGCCGGCGGCTGCCTGGCCACGGTGCGGGTGGCCAATGCCCGCGGCGGCCATGGCGCACCCTGGGCGCTGATGTGGGTGTTCAGCTTTCCGCTGCTGACCGGGTTCCTCAACTATATCCTGGGCACCGGGCTGTCGCTGTGTGCCTTTGCCGCGGCGATGGCGCTGGAACACCGCCCGCGCGACCGTGCCGGCCTGCTGGTGGTGGCCCAGCCGCTGGCGATGCTGTGCCATGCCATCGGCGGGCTGCTGCTGGCGGTGATGGTCGGCGCCAATGCCTTTGGCCGCGAACTGGACAACCTGCCGGCCGGCTGGTGGCGCCCGTCGCGCTGGCGCACGGTGATCGCCACGCACGATTGGAAGGCGGCCGCCGGGCGCCTGGTCGTGCTGTGCTGGCCGCTGCTCGCCACGGTGCTCACCATCGTCTTGTGGAAGCTGTTCTCGCCCGAACCGGCGCGCAGCCTCAATGCCTGGCGCTGGGAGCAGAAGGGCGTGTTCCTGGGCATCACCTTGCGCGACCAGTCGTTCGCGCTCGACGTGATCACCACGGCCGCGGCCTATATTCTGCTGCTCGGCGGGTTCTGGCTGGGCGGGCGGTGGAACTGGCAGCGCGGCCTGCCGGGGCTGTGCGTGCTGATCCTCTATGTGATCATCCCGAGCGACATCAACGGCAGTGCGTTTGTCGACGTGCGCCTGCTGCCCCCGGCGATGATGCTGTTGCTGGGCCTGCAGGACTGGAGCGGCGCGCGCCCGCGCGTGGCCCGCGCCGTGGCCTATGCCGGGCTGGTCCTGCTTGGCCTGCGCACGGTGGTCACGGCGGCCAGCTTCGTCGACTATGCCGATGACTATCGCCAGCAGCTGTCCGCGCTCGAACATATCGAGCCGGGCGCCCGCATCCTGACGTTCGTGGAGCATTCCTGCCTCGAGGAAGCGTGGCGCAACACCCGGCGCGATCATCTGGCCAGCCTGGCCAGCGTCTATCGCCAGGCCTGGGTGAACGACAACTGGGCCGTGCCTGGCCTGCACATGGTGGTGCCGCGCTTCCGCCCGGCGCGCAACTTCGCGGCCGATCCTTCGGAATTCGTGTGGTCGCGCCGCTGCGCCAGCGGGCGCCTGCGTTCGATCGACTCGGCCCTGCGCTTTGCCCCGGTGGAGCGGGTCGATTATGTCTGGCTGATCGATACCGGCCTGCCGCGCAATCCCGATCCGCGCCTGCGCCTGGTGTGGCAGCAGGGGCGCAGCCTGCTGTTTGCCGTGCGGCCGTTGGGCCTGCCCAAATGGCAGGCGCGCGATTTGTAAGGGTTCATTTCGTGCGCGCTCAAGCCTTCCCTCGCGCATTCGAATGTGCAAGGGGGCAAGACGAGTTTCCAGTCTGCCGGGAGTGCGCGAATGTCCGAGGAAAGCAACGTCCGTTTCACCGAACGCGAGGCGCTTTTCTACCACAACACCATCCGGCCTGGCAAAATCGAGATCATCGCCTCCAAGCCGATGGCCACCCAGCGCGATCTCAGCCTGGCCTATTCGCCGGGCGTGGCCGTGCCGGTTCTGGCCATCGCGGACAATCCCGCCACGGCCTATGACTATACCGCCAAGGGCAACCTGGTCGCGGTGGTGTCCAACGGCACGGCGATCCTGGGCCTGGGCAACCTCGGCGCGCTCGCGTCCAAGCCGGTGATGGAAGGCAAGGCGGTGCTGTTCAAGCGCTTTGCCGATGTCGACTCGATCGACATCGAACTCGCCACCGAAGATCCCGAAGCCTTTGTCGAGGCGGTCGCCCTGATGGAGCCCAGCTTTGGCGGGATCAACCTGGAAGACATCAAGGCCCCCGAATGCTTCATCATCGAGCAGGCGCTGCGCGAGCGCCTGAAGATCCCGGTGATGCACGATGACCAGCACGGCACGGCGATCATTACCGCCGCCGGCCTGCTCAACGCCTGCCACCTGACCGGCCGCGCGATGGCTGACGTCAAGGTCGTGGTCAACGGCGCGGGCGCGGCGGCGATTGCCTGCACCGAGCTGATCAAGGCGATGGGCGTGCGCCACGACAACGTGATCATGTGCGATCGTTCGGGCACGATCTATCGCGGCCGTACCGACAGCATGGACCAGTGGAAGAGCGCGCACGCGGTCGATACCCCGGCCCGCAGCCTGGAAGAGGCGCTCGATGGCGCCGATATTTTCCTGGGCCTTTCGGCGGCCGATGCGCTCAAGCCCGAATGGGTCAAGAAGATGGCGCCGCAGCCGATCATCTTCGCGATGGCCAACCCCGATCCCGAAATCAATCCCAACGCGGCCAAGGCCGTGCGCCCGGATTGCGTGATCGCCACCGGCCGTTCCGACTATCCCAATCAGGTCAACAACGTCCTGGGCTTCCCCTACATCTTCCGCGGCGCGCTGGATGTGCAGGCCACCGCGATCAACGAGGAAATGAAGATCGCCGCGGCCACCGCGATCGCCGAACTGGCGCGCGAGCCGGTGCCCGAGGAAGTGGCGGCCGCCTATGGCAAGAACCACCAGTTCGGCCTGGACTACATCATTCCCGCCCCGTTCGATCCGCGTCTGATGGAGCGGGTTTCCTCGGCCGTGGCCAAGGCGGCGATGGAAACCGGCGTGGCGCGCAAGGCGATCGAGGATTTCGAAGCCTATCGCGAAAGCCTCAAGGCGCGGCTCAACCCGACGACCTCGGTGCTCACCAACGTCTATGCCAGCGTCAAGCAGAACCCCAAGCGGGTGGTCTTTGCCGAGGCCGAGCAGGAAGTGGTGCTGCGCGCGGCCATCCAGTTCCGCGATTTCGGCTATGGCACGCCGGTCTTGGTCGGCCGCACGCAGGGCGTGCTCGACAAGCTTTCGGAACTGGGCGTGTCCAACCCGTCCAGCTTTGAAATCCACAACTCCAATGTCTCGCCGCTGGTCGAAGACATGGTGGCCTATCTCTATCCGCGCCTGCAGCGCCGGGGCTTCCTGGAACGCGACGTGCGCCGCATGGTCAACAACGATCGCAATGTGTTCGCGTCGCTGCTGCTGGCGCTGGGCCATGGCGATGCGATGATTTCGGGCACCACCCGCCCGTTTGCGCAGACCATGAAGGAAATCCGCCGCGTGCTGGGGCCCAAGCCTGGGCACCTGCCGTTCGGTGTGCACCTGATGGTGGGCAAGAACCGCACGGTGTTCCTGGCCGATACCACGGTCAACGAGCGTCCCAATGCCGAGGAACTGGCCGATATCGCCATCGAGACGGCCGCCGTCGCCCGTCGCATGGGTCACGAACCGCGCGTGGCGTTCCTGTCCTATTCCACGTTCGGCAATCCCTATGGCAAGTGGCTCGATGCGCTGCGCGATGCCGTAGCGATCCTCGACGAACGCCAGCCGGGCTTTGAATACGAAGGCGAAATGGCGCCTGATGCCGCGCTCAACCCGCGCATCATGCAGACCTATCCGTTCTGCCGCCTGTCGGGCCCGGCCAACGTGCTGATCATGCCCGGGCTGCAATCGGCCAATATCTCGGCCAAGCTGCTGCGCGAGCTGGGCGGCAACGCCATGATCGGGCCGATGCTGCTCAACATGGAAAAGCCGGTGCAGATCGCCCCGATGACGGCAACGGCGCCTGACCTCCTGACACTGGCCGTGCTGGCCGCGGCCGGCATCACCGCCTGACAGGTTTGGCAGCGATAGTGGTGGTCACGCCGGACGTGATCCGGGGTTGTGCTACCTCGCTACTTTGCGCCTTCCCGAAGAAGCGGGACCCCGGGTCTAGCCCGGGGTGACGTGGGGAAGATGAGAATACAAAAAAGGGGGCACAGAACGTTCTGTGCCCCCTCTTTTGTATTCTGTCGATCCGATCAGATCAGCCCGGCGAGCGGGCTCGACGGATCAGCATAGCGGCGCGTGGCCATGCGGCCGGCAAGATAGGCGTCGCGCCCGGCTTCGACCGCCGCCTTCATCGCGCGGGCCATGCGGATCGGGTCCTTCGCCTCGGCAATGGCGGTGTTCATCAGCACGCCGGTGCAGCCCAGTTCCATCGCCACGGCGGCATCGCTGGCGGTGCCGACGCCGGCATCGACCAGCACCGGCACCTTGGCCCCTTCCACGATCAGGCGGATCATCACCTTGTTCTGGATGCCCAGGCCCGAACCGATCGGCGCGCCCAGCGGCATGATCGCCACCGCACCGGCTTCTTCCAGCTGGCGCGCCGCGATCGGATCGTCGGCGCAATAGACCATCGGCAGGAAGCCTTCCTTGGCCAGCACTTCGGTGGCGCGCAGGGTTTCGCGCATATCGGGATAGAGTGTGCGCGCCTCGCCCAGCACTTCCAGCTTGACCAGGTCCCAGCCGCCGGCCTCGCGCGCCAGGCGCAGGGTGCGGATGGCGTCTTCGGCGGTAAAGCAGCCCGCGGTATTGGGCAGGTAGGTGACCTTGCGCGGATCGATATAGTCGGTCAGCATCGGCGCCTTGGGGTCCGACACGTTGACGCGGCGCACCGCGACGGTGACGATTTCCGCGCCCGAGGCCGCCAGCGCGGCCGCATTCTGGGCGAAATCCTTGTACTTGCCGGTGCCGACGATCAGGCGCGAGCGGAACGTGCGGCCGGCCACCGTCCATGTATCATCCGGCGCCGCGGCATCGCCTTGGCCACCGCCGACGAAATGCACGATCTCCAGCACGTCGCCATCGGCCAGCGGCACCTGCGCCAGGGTGGAGCGGGGCACGATATCGCCATTGCGCTCCACGGCCACCTTGGCCGGATCGAGGTCCAGGCTGCGCACCAGATCGGCAATCGTGCCGGGAGCAGCGCGGCGCGGTTCGCCGTTGAGCGTGAGCGACAGGGTCGAGCTTTGCGGGTTCGTGGCCATGGCTGCGTGCTTTAACGACGGCACGGCATGGTGCAAGGCTTCAGCAGGCATTCCGCCGCATGTTGACCACATGGGCAGAGGCCACCAGCAGCACGCCTGCGATGGTCAGCACTGATTCGGCCGCGCCATGCCCCACCATCACCGCCGCCGTCATCAGCGCCAGGCCAGCCAGGCCCAGCATCAGCGGCAGGCGCTGGCCATGGCGCAAGGCGCCCATGCCGATGGTGGCCGCGCTGATCACGATCGCCAGGACCAGGCCGATATGGTGGATTTCGGGATTGAGCAGCACCCCGCCGCCCAGGCCGAGTACGCCAACCAGGAACAGCCCGGCCAGGCAGTGAATCATGCACAACCCCGACAGGATCACGCCGAAACGGTCGAGCCGGCTGCGCAGGGTGAGGAGGGCCTGGTTCATGGCGTGCATATATGTAATGTTGTAACATGGTTCAAGGCCTTTGACGGCGGCGGGAAGCGCGCCGCAGGCCAAACCGCGCTTCCCCCAAATGCCACTTGCGCGGCCGGGCCCGAGCGGCGAGAGAACGGCCCATGATGGCTTCCCGCACCGCTTCGCCCTCATCCCCGTCCCATGCCCCGGCCATGGCGCGCCCGCCTGCCGTGGGCGCCGTGCCGACGCAGGGCCTGGTGCGCTGGCTGGCCGTGGTGGCGGCGATGATCGTGGCGATCGTGGTGGTTGGCGGCATTACCCGGCTGACCGAATCGGGCGTCTCGATCACCGAATGGAATGTGGTGTCGGGCGCCTTGCCACCCTTGACCCAGGCGCAGTGGCAGGCGGAATTCGATGCCTATCGCCAGACCCCGCAATATATCCTGGTCAACGGCCCGGCGGGCATGACGCTGGCGACCTACAAGTTCATCTTCTTCTGGGAATGGGTGCACCGCCTCCTGGCGCGGACCATCGGCCTGGCTTTTGCCGCGCCGCTCGCCTGGTTCTGGCTGCGCGGCAAGATCCCGGCCGGCTACGGGCCGCGCCTGCTGGCCCTGCTGGCATTGGGCGCGCTGCAGGGCGCGGTGGGCTGGTGGATGGTCAAGTCAGGCATCGTCCATGATGTGAAAGTCAGCCACTATCGCCTGGCTACGCATCTGGGCGTGGCGCTGTTCACGCTGGCGGGGATCGTGTGGACCATGCTCGATCTGCGCGCCCTGGCGCGGGGCGAGGCGCGTGCGCGGCTGACCGGGCTGGGCACGCTCGCGCTGGGCATGCTGGCGCTGCAACTGGTCTATGGCGCGTTCCTGGCGGGCTTGCGCGCGGGCGTGGTCGCTGGCGCCGGCTGGTTTTCGTGGGATGCCTGGCCGCTGATGCAGGGCCGCTTCTTTCCCGATGGCGTGGAATGGGCGCGGGGCGCCTGGGCCACGCTGACCAGCGATCCCTATCTCGTGCACTTCTTCCACCGCTGGTGGGCCTGGGCCGTGGTGGCAGTGCTGGTCGTCATGGCGCGCCAGCTGCGCCGGGCGGGGCAGCGCCGCGCCTCCATTGCCATTCACAGCGCCTTTGGCACGCAGGTGCTGCTGGGCATCGCCACGGTCTATAGCGGGGTTTCGCTGTGGCTGGCGGTGCTGCACCAGCTGTGCGGCGCGATCCTGCTGATCTGCACGGTATGGGGCGCGCATGCCCTGGGCCGGGCGGCCAGGGCGGCCTGATCGGCCGGTTTCTGGCAAGAGGTATTATTTTACCTCTCCGCAAAGGCGCGGTTTGCTTGACTCTTGGGGCGCTTTGCAACAAAGGCGCGGTTCTTCACCCCGTTTGTGCCAAGTCCGGCACGCGATGGGGTAACCCATCATCCAGGGAACCGAACCAGCCATGAAGGCTCTCAGCAAGGTCACCCGGTCGATCAAGCCGGCCGAGGTGGAAAAGAACTGGCATCTTATCGATGCCGAAGGCCTGGTGGTCGGCCGCCTCGCCGTCATCATCGCCAACCATCTGCGCGGCAAGCACAAGCCCAGCTTCACGCCCCACGTCGATTGCGGCGATCACGTTGTCGTGATCAACGCCGACAAGGTGCGCCTGACGGGCAACAAGCTCAAGGCCAAGACCTATTACAAGCACACCGGCTATGCCGGCGGCATCAAGGAAGTCACCGCGGACAAGGTCCTGGGTGGTCGCTTCCCCGAGCGCGTGCTGGAAAAGGCCGTTGAGCGCATGATCCCCCGTGGTCCGCTCGGCCGCGCCCAGATGCGTGCCCTGCACCTCTATGCCGGTACCGAACACCCGCACGGTGGCACCCAGCCGGTGGCGCTCGACGTCGCCTCGATGAACCGCAAGAACAAGGTGGGTGCCTGATCATGGCCGATAACGACACCGTCTCGAGCCTGGCCGACCTCAAGAACCTGACGTCTGCCGCTCCCGCTCCGGCTGCTGCCGCTGACACCGCCGTCGAAGGCGATGCTCCGGTTGCGCCCGCTGCTCCCTCCGCCCCGCTGCGCGATCGCGAAGTCGACGCCTTCGGCCGTTCCTATGCCACCGGCCGCCGCAAGGACGCCGTGGCCCGCGTCTGGCTCAAGCCCGGCAGCGGCAAGATCGTGGTCAATGGCCGCGATCAGGAAGTGTACTTCGCCCGTCCGACCCTGCGCCTGGTGATCAACCAGCCGTTCCAGGTCGCCGGTCGTGAAGGCCAGTACGACATCATCGCCACCGTCAAGGGCGGCGGTCTGTCGGGCCAGGCCGGCGCCGTGAAGCACGGCATCGCCCAGGCTCTCTCGAAGTTCGAACCCGCGCTGCGCGGCGCCGTGAAGGCTGCCGGCTTCCTCACCCGCGACAGCCGCGTGGTGGAGCGCAAGAAGTACGGCCGCGCCAAGGCACGCCGCAGCTTCCAGTTCTCGAAGCGCTGATCGCGCTTCGGCAACGAACGCATCAAGGGCTGGCCTTCGGGCCGGCCCTTTTTGTTTGCAGGTTACACGCGGATCAGAACGCCGCATCCGCATCGGCCGGGCTGCGCAGCGAGGCGAGCAGGACGGCCAGTTCGCTCTGACGGGTCACGCCGGTCTTGGCGAAGACATGCTTGAGCTGGGTGCGCACCGTGGCGGGCGAGGCGGCGTGGCGCTGGGCGATATCGCTGGGTGACAGGCCCTGCGCCACGGCCCGTGCGACGCGGGCTTCGGCCGGGGTGAGATCGAACAGCGCGCGGATCAGGTCGGCGCCCGGCACGCTGGGGTTGCCGGCGCTGGCGAGGATGATCACCGCGCCGGCGCTGTCAAAGGCATCGCGGCCCGCACCGCGCAGCGGCACGAGGTGCAGGGCATGGCGGGCAAGGCCGGCCGCGTCGCGCAAGGGCAGCGAGGCACCGCCGGCGTTGCCGCTGCCTGCCTGCAATCCCGCGATCGCGGCGCGCAATTGGCTGTCGCAGGCCGGGTGCAGGGCGCGCAGGGCGCCGGCGCGCTGGGTCAGCAGGTGGTCCATCGCCTGGGTGAAAAGCGCGTTCATCGCCTCGATCCGGCCAACGGGATCGATCACTGCCGCAGCCACGCTCACCAGTTCCAGCGCACCGACCGCGGCCGATAGGCGTTGCATCCGCAATTGCGCGCTCAGCGCCAGGGCGCGGGCCAGGTGCGGCCGCAGGCTGTCGAGCTGGCGCGCCGCGGCGCGCGAGGCGGCATGGCCGGGCAAGCCTTCCACAGCCACGATCAGGCCATCGTCACCCCCCCCCAGAACCACCGTGGCTGCGCCCGCAACCACCCCAAGCAGCGTCAGGAAC
>CAYXUN010000073.1:0-19226 GCA_964468165.1 uncultured Novosphingobium sp.
CTCGGACGGCAGTCATGAGAGCGTACGTAAAATGCACTTTCGTGTAGTGACCCCAGGAAGGGGCGGAAGAAGGCGGGGGCCTTTTTCCGCCCCTTTTCTGTCGGCAGCACGCAACGGCGGGCACGAAAAAGGCCGCCAGGCATGATGCCCGGCGGCCTTTTCGTGTCTGGCCTGCGCGGATCAGGCGCCGATGCGCAGGAAGCGTTCGGCGCGCAGGGCGCGCAGGGCATCGGCATTCTTGCCGGCAAGGTGATCGAGTTCTTCGCCGATCGCAGCGGCGAGCGCGGTGCAGGTGGCGGCAGGATCGCGATGCGCGCCGCCCACCGGTTCGGGCACGATGCGATCGATCACGCCCAGCGCGAGCAGATCCTGCGCCGTCACCTTCATCGCTTCGGCCGCTTCGGGTGCCTTTTCGGCGGTGCGCCACAGGATCGAGGCGCAGCCTTCAGGCGAAATCACCGAATAGACCGCGTGTTCGAGCATCAGCACGCGCTCGGCACTGGCCAGCGCCACGGCCCCGCCCGAGCCGCCCTCGCCCACGATCGTGGCGACCATCGGCACGCCCAGCGCCAGGCAGGCTTCGGTAGAGCGGGCGATCGCCTCGGCCTGGCCGCGTTCCTCGGCCTCGACACCCGGAAACGCGCCCGAGGTATCGACCAGGGTAACTACCGGCAAGCCGAATCGGCTGGCCATTTCCATCAGGCGCACCGCCTTGCGATAGCCTTCGGGCTTGCCCATGCCGAAATTGTGGCGAATTCGGCTTTGGGTATCGTGGCCCTTTTCATGGCCGATCAGCATCACGCGGCGATTGCCCAAACGGGCAAAGCCACCGATGATCGCCTGATCTTCGCCATAGAGGCGGTCTCCACCCAGCGGCATGAACCCGGTGAACATCCGCTCGACATAGTCGCGGAAGTGCGGCCGCGCCGGATGGCGGGCCACCTGGGTCTTTTGCCAGGGCGAAAGCGCACGATAGGTGTTGGCCAGTAGCTCGGCCGACTTGGTCTCAAGACGACGGATCTCGGCGGCGATATCCAGTTCACCGCTGGCGGCAGCCGTATCGCGCAGTTCGGCGATACGCGCTTCCAGGGCGGCGACGGGTTTTTCGAATTCGAGGTACGAAATCATGGCGCCTGCGCTAGGGACACGCGGCCGTTTGGTCAATGGCCGCGCGGGCTCAAAGGTGCCTGAGCGGGTGCTTCTCGTTCACCAGCGCCACCAGGCGGGCCGAATCCACGTGGGTATAGATTTCGGTGGTGGCGATATCGGCATGGCCCAGCAGGGTCTGCAACACGCGCAGGTCTGCCCCGCCTTCGAGCAGATGAGTGGCAAAGGCATGGCGCAGCACGTGCGGGCTGACCTTTTCCGGGTCGATGCCGGCGCGCAAGGCCAGATCACGCACCAGCTGGAACAGCCGCACGCGCGTCAAATGCCCGCCGCGCGGCGAAGGAAAGAGGTGGCGCGAGCCACCCGGCCGCACCGCCAGCCAGCGCCGCAGCGCCGCCAGCGCCCGGGTCGACACCGGCACCAGGCGCTGCTGCCCACCCTTGCCGGTGATTGCCAGGAACGGCACATCGCGCGGCAGCGCCGCCAGCGGCAGCGACACCAGCTCGGTGGCGCGCAGGCCCGAGCCATAGAGCAGTTCGACCAGGGCGAGCAGCCGCACGCCTTCGGGCGTACCAGCAGCCGCATCGGCCTCTGCCGTTTCCAGAAAGCGGGCGATTTCCGCATGATCGAGCAGGCGCGGCAGCGGCCGCCTGGCCCGTGGCCGCACCAACGCCGTGCTGGGATCGTCGGCCCGCAGGCCTTCGTCCTGGGCAAAGGCCATGAACTGGCGCAGCGCCGAAATCTTGCGCGCCTGGCTGGCCGGGGCCAGCTCAGCCCAGGTTTGCGACAGGCCAGTGAGCGCATCGGCATCGGCGGCAAGCAGATCGCCCACCACGCCTTCCGCGCCGGAAAGATCGCGCGCGTAGGCAGCCAGCGTATTGGCCGCAGCGCCGCGTTCGGCCGCCATCATGGCCAGGAACGCCGCCACCGCCGGAGAGGCCGGCCCGGCGCCGCGCCTGTTCACACCCGCGCCTTCACACCCGTGCCACCGCTTCGGCGGCAATCATCCGCGCCTCGCCATCCAGGCCCACGCGGCGCAGCGCCGAAACGATGTGATAGAGATGCAACGGCGTCATCTTGTCCCAGCTTTGCGCCTGCATGCCAAAGCCGGCGAGCAGCGCGACCAGCGCGGGATTGTTGGATTGGGCGGCATCGTCGATGGCGCGGGTCCAGCGCGTTTGCCGCCCCATGTTGACCTTGAGCTTGCCGGCAAAGGCGCTGGCCGTCGCATCGTCCACGCGGCCCAGGCCCATCAGCCCGGCCAACAGGAACTGCGAACGCAGCGCGCCGCTGCTGTCATCCCCGCTCTGGAACGATTCCAGCGCGGTGCTGCCGATCGCCGTGCTCTTGGCCGGGGCGGACAGGGCAATGAGGCCCCAGGGTTCGCTGCCCACAGCGACAACGCCGCTCCACCGCGCAGCATTGGCATCGAGGCCGGCGGTCAGCATCGAGGCGATCAGGCCACCGGCATCGCCCGTCAGATCGGGGCTGGGCAGCATGCGCGCAGCGGCATAGGCCGTGAGCACCAGGCGCGAATAGGCCCGGTCGGGATTGTCGGCCGAACCCCACAGCGACTTGATCGCGGCCAAGCGGTCAGCCGCTTCGGGCGCGGTATAGGCGGTGCGCAGCTTGTCGGCCAGCGGGCCCCAGGTCTTGTCCTGGTCGGCGCCGTCCTGGGCGTTGATTTCGGCAAGCTGGCTGTAGAGATCGACCATCGCCGCGCTCGACAGGATGCCCCGCCCCGCGGCCACATCGGCGGCGGCGCAGCGTGCCGGCAGCGGCAGCATGGGTGCCCGCACCGCCAGCACGGCATAATCGGCCCAGGCCTGCTCGCGCAGGCTTTGCGGCGGTTCGATGCCAACCGCGAGTGCCATGCCGGTGCGCCATGGCGTCAGTTGATCGACATCCTTCCATTCGATGTTGACCGCGCGGCGCGTGGCAGAGGTGGCGCCCGCCAGCTTTTGCGCTAGCAGGATATCGATCTTGTCGGTGCCGCCACGGCGCATCAGGCGATCAAGCTGCGCCATCGCCGGCGGTCCATCGCCGGTAAAGCCGGAACAGATCGCGCGGGTCAGGTCCCACTGCATGCCCTGCCGCCCCGCGGCGGTAAGCGCGGTGATCGGGCACAGCCCAACCGGATCGGCCGTGGCCAGGAACGCGCCCATCGCGGCGTCTTCCAGGCCCGGCGTGAAAAAGCCGCTGTCGACCGACTGCACCATGGCGCGCGCCGGATCAGCCTCCCCCATGCGCAGCAGCAGCCCGGCGCGCAGGGCGGCCCAATCCGCGCCGTTCATGCCCACCGGCGTATCCATGCGGCTCATCAGCGCGCGGCGCACCAGGATATGCCCCCAGCGCGACACCATCGGCCCACGCATGTGGTTGAGCAACTGCTCCACGAACGGGCCGTTGAGATAATGCGTCGACGTGGCCGGAAATCCGCCGTCGACCTGGTCGATCACCCCGACCCGTGCCAGGCTGCGCTGGGCACTGGGCGGAATATCATACTTGGGCTGGGCCTTGGCGATCAGCGCATCGAGCGTGCCGGGATCGAGCGAATCAAGCGGATCGGCCGGGCCGCTGCTGCCGGTCACATCGGCATTCTCGTCGAGCGGAAGCGGCTGGATCACCGGTGAGGCAACGGCCGCTGGCGCCGCCGGGGCCGTGGCGGGCTTGGCCGGTGCGGGCGCCGCCTTGGCGGCGGCAGGTGCTGCAGCAGGCTTGGCCTTGGCCGGCTGCGGGCGTGCCGGCTGCGCTGCCGGCTTGTCAAAACCGGGCGGCAGCAGCGATTCCTGTGCCAGCAGCGCGCCGGTCATCCCGGCAATGGCAACACAGCCGAGCAGGGCATGGCGGAAAAGGCGCGGGGTCATGGCTTGCTTTCCGAATGGGCCGGGCTGGCATTGCTGGGCACGGCAACGGGCTGTTCCACCCAGGTGGTCTGGCGGGGTCCGCCCAGCATCCAGGCCAGCACGACCAGCACCACGATCACGGCCGCCACCAGGCCACCGCCGATCGCCAGCCAGGGCAGGCCCTGAAACGGCGCGAATCCACCTGCGGAAAGCGTCGGCCGATTTTCCGGCCCGCGCCCGTCACCCTTGCCACTTTGCATCGAACCCTGATTGTTCACGTTGCCTCGCTGCCACGGCGCTTGCGCTTGGCCCTAGCGCAAGTATAGGCGGCGCGGCAATGGACCACGAAAGCGCCCTCCTATCCATGGCGGAAATCGCCCGCATTGGCCGCCGGATCGATCGGCCGGTGGTGCTGGTGGGCATGATGGGCGTGGGCAAGACCACGGTGGGCCGCAAGCTGGCCAGCTTGCTCGACGTGCCGTTCGTGGATGCCGACGAAGAGATCGAGCGCGCGGCGCAGATGCCGATCCCCGAAATCTTCGCGACATACGGCGAACCCTATTTCCGCAGCGGCGAGCGCCGGGTGATCGCCCGCCTGCTCGATGGCGCCACGCCAGCGCCGGGCAAGGCCCATGGCAAGATCCTGGCCACCGGCGGCGGCGCCTTTGTCGATCCCGATACGCGGCGGTTGATTCTCGACAAGGCCGTGTCGGTCTGGCTCGACAGCGATATCGACACGCTGGTGGAGCGCGTGGGCCGCAAGGACAACCGCCCGCTGCTGCGCGGCGGCAACCCGCGCGAGATCCTTTCCCGCCTGCGCGAGGACCGGCGCGCCGCCTATGAGCAGGCGGCGATCCACATCACCAGCGGCAACCTGCCCCACGGCGTGACGGCAAACCGCATCCTGAAAGCGATTGACGCATGGCTGTAATCCCGGTCGCCATTGCCGGCGCCCCCTATGACGTGGTGATCGAAGAAGGCGCCCTTGCCCGCGCCGGCGCGCTGTGCCGCCCGTTCCTGCGCAAGGACAGCGTGGCGGTGATCACCGACGAAAACGTCGCCTCCGCCTGGCGCGAGACCGTGACGGCCAGCTTTGCCGCGCAGGGCATCGCCAGCCAGTGGCTGGTGCTTCCGGCGGGAGAAGCGACCAAATCCTGGGACAGCCTCATCCGCGTGGTCGATTGGCTGCTGGGCCTGGAGATCGAGCGCAAGGACAACGTGGTGGCGCTGGGCGGCGGCGTGATCGGCGATCTCACCGGCTTTGCCGCCTCGATGGTGAAGCGCGGCTGCGGCTTCATCCAGATGCCCACCACGCTGCTGGCGCAGGTCGATTCCAGCGTTGGCGGCAAGACCGCGATCAACACGGCGATGGGCAAGAATCTGGTGGGCGCGTTCCACCAGCCCAGCCTGGTGCTGGCCGATCCCCTCAGCCTTGATACCCTGCCCCTGCGCGATGTTCGCGCCGGCTATGCCGAAGTGGTGAAGTACGGGCTGATCGACGATCCCGAATTCTTCTTCTGGTGCGAGGCCAATGCCGCCCCCCTCTTGGCCGGCGAGGCTTATGCGCGCGAGCACGCCATCGCCCGCAGCGTGGCAGCCAAGGCGCGGATCGTCGCGGCCGACGAAAAGGAAACAACGGGCGTGCGCGCGCTGCTCAACCTGGGGCACACGTTCGGCCACGCGCTCGAGGCGCAGACCGGCTTTTCCGATCGCCTGCTGCACGGCGAAGGCGTGGCGCTGGGCATGATCCTGGCCGCGCGCTATTCGGCGCGCCTTGGCCTGATGCGCGGCCAGGATGCCGAGCGCGTGGCGGCGCATATCGCTGCCGTGGGCCTGCCCGCCTCGCTCAAGGCGCTGGACATGAATTGCGACGGGCATACGCTCAAGAACCACATGCTGCACGACAAGAAGATGGATGCAGGCACCCTGCCCTTCCTGCTGATGCGTGGGCTGGGGCAGACGTTCCTGGCCAAGGATGTCGACCTGGCCGATGTGGCAGCGTTCCTCGACGCGGAACTGGCGCGCTAGGCCCCCTCCACCACTGGCTTCGCCAGCGGTCCCCCTCCCCATTCCATGGGGAGGACCTTCAAAATCCTCCCCATTTTATGGGGAGGGGGACCAGCCGCAGGCTGGTGGAGGGGCTAGGTTTCAAACTGCGTCAGGCACCAGATCGACCGCTGCAAACTCTGGCAGCATGGCCTTGCGCAGCAAGGTGCGGTGGCATTCGTGCGCGGCGCGTTCATAGCATAGCAGGGCAACGCGCTTTTCCGAGGCCAGGGCGTGCAACTGCGCGCCGGCAGCCATCGCCTCGGGCAGTTCGAGCTGGCCGGCATAGATACGCTCCAGCGCGGCGTGATCGTGCGCGCGCGCGGCGGCGCGGCCATCGGCCGGCGTGCCCAGCGCCCTGAAATGAACGTACTGGATGCCGGCCTGCGCCAGCGCGCCAGCCAGCGCGGTCTTGGAAAAGCCGGGCCGGCGCGAGAGCGGCAGGGCGCGCACGTCGGCCAGCACTTCCACGCCGGCCCCTTTCAAGGCGCCGATCACGGCATCGAGCGTCGCCTGCTCATAGCCGATCGTCCAGATCGTGGGCGCGGTCAAAGCAGGCGGGCGCCGTTGGGCACGGGCCGTTCGGGGCTGGCGAGGACCACGCGGCCTTCGGCATCGGCAAAGCCGAGCGTAAGCACTTCGGAAATCGCCTTGCCCACCTGGCGCGGCGGGAAGTTGACCACGGCGGCCACCTGGCGGCCGACCAGCGCGGCCGGATCATAGAGCGCGGCCACTTGCGCGCAGCTTTTCTTGTGGCCCACGCCGGGGCCGAAATCGATCACCAGCTTGATCGAGGGTTTGCGGGCGCCAACCAGGTCTTCAGCGGAAAGCACCGTGCCGATGCGGATGTCCACTTTCAGGAAATCGCTGAAGGCAATCGTTTCTTCGGGCTCGCTGGCAGGATCGTGAATGACATGCATGGCCCGATTGTGCCCCGGCCGCCCCCCAAGTGCAAGGCGGCCGGGGGCACGATAAATACTTGTTTGCCTGGGCGAAAGCGGCGGCCGCGCCAAACAGGCCCGGCTGCGGATGGGTGATCAGCTTGACCGGCATCTGCGCCATGATCTGCTCGAACCGCCCCTTGGCGCGGAAGCGCTCGGCAAAGCCCGAACGCACCAGGCAATCCTTGATGCGCAGGCCAAGGCCGCCGGCCATGACCACGGCGGATGCGCCATGGGCCAGCGCCAGATCGCCCGCGACACTGCCCAGGCTCAGGCAGAAGCGGTCGATCGCGGCGGCAGCCAGGCTGTCTTCGCCGCTGCTGCCCAGCGTCCAGATCGCCTTGTCGTCGCGCGGGATGAACGGCGCGCCCTCGATCAGCGCGAGCGTTTCATAGATATCGACGATGCCCGGCCCGGCCACCACGCGCTCTACCGAAACGCGGCGATGACGCTTGCGCAGGCGGGCGAGCACCGCGTCCTCTATCCCGTCGAGCGGGGCATAATCGATATGGCCGCCTTCGGTGGGCTGCACCTGATAGCCATGCGGATGGCGCCACAACTGCGCCACGCCCAGCCCGGTGCCGGGCCCGACCACGCTGAACACGCCATGATCGGGCAGCGCCACGTCGGGGCCAGACAGGTGGATGAAGTGTTCTTCGCCGGCCTGGGCCACGGCATGGGCAACGGCGGCGAAATCGTTGACGACGACATAGCGTTCGGCGCCAAGCTTTTCCGGGATCAGCGCGGGCCGGATGATCCACGGGTTGTTGGTGAACTTGATCACCTCACCCCCCACCGGCCCCGCCACGGCAATGGCGCAGGCCTTGGGCACGCCGCCGTTCTGGCGGGCGAATTCCTCCCACGCCAGCTGGAAGCTGGCGTGTTCGGCCGTCTTGAGCGTGACCGCCTCGCCCAAATGCGTAACCCGGCCATCTTCCACGGTGGCCAGGGCAAAGCGCGCGTGCGTTCCGCCGATGTCTACGGCTACGAGTTCCATGATATCCTCTCCCCCGAATGCCGGACGTTACAGGCCTGCAGCGGCCAACATGGCCGATCCGCCGCGCTCGGCCGGATCGGAATAGTGGCGCATCAGGGCAAACAGTTCGCGGCCCACGCCCATCGCCTCGGCCGGGGCCACCACGTCTTCGCGCGCAGCCCATTCATCGGCATCAACCAGCGCCACCAGTTCGCCGGTCTGCGCGCAGACGCGCACGATATCGCCATCGCGCAGCTTGGCGAGCGGGCCGCCCAGCTTGGCTTCGGGCGAAACGTGGATCGCGGCCGGCACCTTGCCCGATGCGCCCGACATGCGCCCATCGGTGACCAATGCCACGCGGAAGCCGCGATCCTGCAGCACGCCGAGCGGCGGCGTCAGCTTGTGCAGTTCGGGCATGCCGTTGGCGGCGGGGCCCTGGAAGCGCACGACCACGACGACATCGCGTTCAAGCTCGCCGGCCTTGAACGCCTTGAGCACGTCGTTCTGGTCGGCAAAGACGCGCGCGGGCGCCTCGATCGTCCAGCGCGATGCATCCACCGCGCTCACCTTGATCGTGCCGCGCCCCAGATTGCCCTGCAGCAGGCGCAGGCCGCCTTCGGGCTGGAACGGCGCGGTGACGGGGCGCAGCATGCTGTCATCCCCGCTCTTCACCGGCGCGGCATTCCACGTAAGCGTGTCGCCATCCATCACCGGTTCCTGCGCGCCATCGGCAAGCGAAGCGCCATAGACAGTGCGGATGTCGGCATGGGCCAGCCCATTGTCGAGCAGTTCGCGGATCACATAGGGCATGCCGCCAGCGGCGTGGAAATAGTTCACGTCGCCCGCGCCGTTGGGATAGACGCTGGCGATCAGCGGAACCACGCGCGACAATTCGTCCATGTCGTCCCAGTCGATCTGCACGCCTGCGGCGCGTGCCATGGCCGGGATGTGGATGACGTGGTTGGTCGAACCGCCCGTGGCGAGCAGGCCGACCACGGCATTGACGATGGCCTTTTCATCCACGCAGTGGCCCAGCGGGCGATAGTCATCGCCATCCCAGCTGATCTGCGCGGCGCGATGCACGGCAGCGCGGGTCAATTCCTGGCGCAGCTTGGTGCCGGGCAGGACGAAGCTGGAACCGGGCATGTGCAGGCCCATCATTTCCATCATCATCTGATTGGAATTGGCCGTGCCATAGAACGTGCAGGTGCCGGCCGAGTGATAGCTCGCGCTTTCGGATTCGAGCAGTTCCTCGCGCCCCACCTTGCCTTCGGCATAGAGCTGGCGAATGCGCACCTTTTCCTTGTTGGCCAAGCCCGAAGGCATCGGCCCCGACGGCACCAGGATCGTCGGCAGATGGCCAAAGCGCAGGCCGCCGATGATCAGGCCGGGCACGATCTTGTCGCAGATGCCCAGGAACAACGCCGCCTCGAACATGCCGTGCGACAGGCCCACGGCAGTGCTCATCGCGATGGTATCGCGGCTGAACAGCGACAGTTCCATCGAATCCTGGCCCTGCGTCACCCCGTCGCACATCGCCGGAACACCGCCGGCGACCTGCGCCGTGGCGCCCACTTCGCGGGCGAAGACCTTGATCTGTTCGGGATAACGACCATAGGGCTGGTGCGCCGACAGCATGTCGTTGAACGCGGTGATGATGCCGATGTTCAGCGCCTTGCCATCGCGCAGCGTCAGCTTGTCATCCCCGGCGGCGGCAAAGCCGTGGGCCAGGTTGCCGCAGGTCAGCTTGGGGCGGTTGACGCCCGCATCGCGCGCGCGATCGATCAGATCGAGATAGGCAGCGCGGGTATCGCGGCTGCGTGCCACGATACGATCGGTGACCTTGGCCACGGTAGGATGAAGGGCCATCATTCGCTCCAGTAGATGGTAACCGGCGGGCCATCGCTGCCGCGCAGGAAATCGGAAACAGGGTAATCTGCGTTGCCGGCCAGCACGTCTTCGATCAGCGCCTTCTTGGATGCGCCGGTCACGACCAGGATCACTTCCCTGGTGGCCTTGAGCGCCCGCGCGGTCAGCGTCAGGCGATCGAACGGCGCCTCGGGCGGCAGCGGGATCGGCGTGGTGGCGATCACCGTGGCGCCGGGGCGGACCAGCGCCTGCATGGTCGGAAACAGCGAGGCGACGTGGCCGTCCTCGCCCATGCCCAGCCACACCAGATCGAACGGCGCCACCGCGGCGCCCTCTTCCAGGCGTTCAAACTTGGCACCGCTGTCACCCAGTGCCGCGTAAAGCTTTCCGAAATTGCTGGCCGGGTGATCATCGGGCACGCGGCGATCGTCGGTCAGCGCCAGGGTGGCACCAGACCAATCGAGCCCGCGATCCTTGAGCAGGGCAAAGACCTTGAGCGGAGTGGAGCCGCCGGTCATCGCCAGGCGCTTTTCCCCCGGGCGCGCCAGTTCAGTGGCGATGCGATCGGCCACGGCGGCGGCATCGCCAGGCGTGGCCCACCGCACGCGCGGGTTGGCGGTCTCAGTCATTCCAGCTTCTCCCGTCGCGCTCGGTCAGGGCGATGGCAGCATTGGGGCCCCAGCTGCCGGCGGCATAGGGCTTGCACTCCATGTCGCCACCGGCCCAGACAGCGCGGATCGCATCGACCCAGCGCCACTGCGCCTCCACCTCGTCGCGGCGGACGAACAGCGTCTGTTCGCCCTCGATCAGGTCGAGCAGCAGGCGCTCATAGGCGATGCGCCGACGCGCCTTGGCAAAGGCCTGGGTCAGCGAGAGATCGAGGTTTACCTCGCGCAGCACCACGCCGCCGCGATCGAGGCCCGGCTCCTTGGCCATGACCTGAAGCCGCACGTATTCTTCCGGCTGCAGGCGGATGACCATGCGGTTGGCCTGCAACTTGCCGCCGCGGCCCGAGAAAATGTTGTGGGGCACCTGCTTGAACTGCACCACGATTTCCGAGCGCCGCTCGGCCAGGCGCTTGCCGGTGCGCAGGTAGAACGGCACGCCCTGCCAGCGCCAATTGTCGACATGGGCCTTGATCGCCACGAAGGTTTCGGTGTCCGAAGGCTCGCCCAGGTCTTCCTGGTAGCCGGCCACACCGCCGCCCTTCACTGCCCCGGCGCGATATTGGCCGCGGACCATTTCCTCGGCCTTCACCGTGCGCAGCGCGCGCAGCACCTAGACATTTTCATCGCCGATCGAGGTGGCATCGAAATCGCGCGGCGGCTCCATCGCGATCAGCGCGAGCAGCTGGAGCATGTGGTTCTGCACCATGTCGCGCAGGGCGCCGGTATCGTCGTAGAAACCCTTGCGCCCTTCCAGGCCCACGGTTTCGCTGACGGTGATCTGCACGTGATCGATATTGCCCGCGTTCCACTGCGGCTCGAACATCATGTTGGCAAAGCGCAGCGCCATCAGGTTCTGCACGGTTTCCTTGCCGAGATAGTGATCGATGCGGAAGATCTGGTCTTCGGCAAAGGCCCCGGCAACGGCATCGTTGATGCGGCGGCTGGAGGCCAGATCGTTGCCCAGCGGCTTTTCCAGGCCGATGCGCACGTTGTCGTGCGCCAGGCCGGCGCGACGCAGGCCTTCGATCGTCGGTTCAAACAGCGCGGGCGCGGTCGACAGGAAGATCGACAGGCCGCAGCTGGTATCGCCCAGCTTGGTGGCGAGATCGGCAAAGCCATCGACGTTCGACGCATCGAGCGTCTGGTATTCCAGGCGCGCCAGGAAACTGGCCAGCTTGGTTTCGTCCTTGCGGTCTTCCGGCAGGAATTCATCCAGCGCGGCGTGGGCAAAGTCGCGGAAATCCGCGTCGGTGTGTTCCGAGCGCGCGGTGCCGACAATGCGCAGGCCCGGATCGATCAGCCCGTCTTCATGCAGGGCATAGAGCGAGGGCAACAGCATCCGGCGGGAAAGGTCGCCGGTTGCGCCAAAGAGCAAAAGCGCAGAACAACTGCTGTCGGCCATCGGCGGATCTCCTTATCTTTCGCAACACGAATGCCGTGCGCGCTTGCATGGCAACGTGCGAGCCCTTGGGTTGGGTCCTTGTCGATGCCTGCCCTAGTCGCTCATGCGGCGCGATGCACGTCGCATAAGTATGCAAGCGGGGTGGGCACTGCCAAGCACGTTTCCATGCCTGGCCATGGTAGCGCGCGCAATTTCCTGCCGCGCGCATGATCGTGCCGTTTTCGTGATAATTCGATTGCAAAGAGGTTGACCATGCTGGCATCACGCCTTCAAGGATCGTCCGATTTGTGCGATCCAAAGGGAGAAATAATGCCTGCTGCCCCGCTCAACGGTGCCCCCCTGATCGGTGCGATCGAGGCAGGCGGAACCAAGTTCATTGCCGCACTCGCCACCCCGGAAGGCGAAATCCTGGCGCGCACGCGCATCCCCACGCAAACGCCCGACACCTGCTTCCCCGCGCTGGCCGATTTCTTTGCCGCCGCGCAGGAAGAGCATGGCCCTGTGGCCGCCTTTGGCGTGGCCAGCTTCGGCCCGATCGACATCGATCCCACCTCGCCCACCTATGGCACGTTCACCACCACGCCCAAGCCGGGCTGGCAGGGCGCCCGTTTCCACGACGTGCTGGGCAGCTTCGGCGCGCCGATCGTGGTCGATACCGATGTCAACGGCGCATGCCTGGGCGAATGGATGAAAGGCGCAGGGCAAGGCTGCCGCACGCTGGCCTATACCACCATCGGCACTGGCGTCGGCACCGGCGTGGTCAGCCATGGCCGCTCGCTGATGGGCATTTCCCACTTTGAAAGCGGCCATATCCTGCCGCCGCACGACCGTGCGCTCGATCCGTTCGCGGGATCGTGCCCCTACCACGGTGATTGCCTCGAAGGCCTGGCATCGGGCCCGGCGATCGAAAAGCGCTGGGGCAAGAGCCTGGACCAGCTGGCGGGTGACAGCGCGGCGATCGATCTGATCGGCGGCTATATCGCGCATCTGGCCGCCAGCCTGGTGCTGCTGCATATGCCGGATCGCCTGATTTTCGGTGGCGGCGTGATGAAGGCGCCGGGCCTGGTGGAATCGGTGCGCCGCCAGACCGAGACCAAGCTCAACGGCTATGTCAGCCACCCGCGCCTCGATGCTGGCTTGCAAACCTACATCGTCACGCCCGGCCTGGGTGATGATGCCGGCATTACCGGCGCGATCGCGCTCGGCTGCCAGGCGCTGGACGTGGCCCTGCCCGGCTAATCCCGCCTGCTGCACGGCGCATGCAAAAAGCCCGGCAAGGTCAGACCTTGCCGGGCTTTTTGATGTCAGGCTGTCGCGAGAGAGGCGGCCGACAATGCCCCCGCCGCCCGCCCGGGGATAACAACTTGTAGCGAACCGAGGCGCGCATCGTCCGGCCCAGCATGGCGCTGTTGTCGAAGATCGCCTGGTTGGCAGCAAGGCCGGCAGAACCCGGGCCGACTGCGATCGAACCGTTGTTGGCGCGATAGCCCAGCGTGTTGAACAGGTTGTTGACGTTGAAGCTCACTTCCAGCTTGTCGGCCGGGCGAACCTTGACGAAGCCGTTCACGAAGGTGCGGCCCGGCGCGGTGTAGCCACCCGAAACCAGGAAGTTCGACTGGCCGCTGGCCGAGAAGCCGATGGCGGCAACGCCCGCGTCATAGCTGGGCGAAACCAGCCAGGTCCACTTCGGCATGGCAACCGGGGTGGTCTTGGTGCCGACGTTTTCGGCATGGGTATAGACCACATAGCCGTCGAGCGAGAAGTGGCCCGCCGAAACGCCGGCCGAGGCTTCCACGCCATAGGAATGGTAGATCGCGTCGATGAACGGGCTTTCCCCGCGCGAGGGCGCGGTGAAGTCGTAATTGCTTTCCTTTACCTGCGCCCGATAGAGCGTGACTTCGGCGTGGTAGCGACCGCCACCCACGTTGCCGCGCTGCTTGAGGCCCAGTTCCTGCTGGCTGACATAGTTGACCGACAGGTGATCGCCGCCGGCCGTCAGCTTGCCATCGGCGGTGAAGTTGGCGTTGTTGTAGAGCAGGCGATCGGCGTTGAAGCGGCCGCCGCGGCTGACGCGGACGAACACGCTGGTGTCGTTGCTCACTTCATAAAGCGCACCGAACGACCAGCTGACATAGCCCTTGGAGTAGTTGAGCACGTTGTCCGGGGTCGACTTGGTGTTGTAGGCCGGGATCGAGGCCGAGCCGAGCGCGTCAGTGACGGTCACGTTGCCCACGGCCTGCGGCGCATAGGCCGCGCCCGATGCCTTCACGCTGTCATAGCGCACGCTGCCATCGAGGTTGAGGTGGCCAATCTGGCCTTCGAGCTGACCATACAGCGCATCGTCGGTATAGCTGACGTCATACGAACGCCCGCCGCAGCAGCCGCCCCACTGGTTGTTGAAGCCGGTCAGGCCCTGCGCGGTCAACTGGTTGCCGGCCGCATCGAACAGGTCGAGCGGAACGGGGTTGCTCGAACCATTGAGAGTCTGCGTGGCGTTGTTGATGCGCCAATCCATGGCGATGGTCTGGCGCATGTGGAACCAACCGGCGTTGGCCTTGACCTTGGCACCATCACCCACGTCGAACTTGCCGCTGAACGTCAGGTCGTTCACCAGGCTGCCGACATCCTTCATGTCGACATAGGCTTGTGCGCTGTTGCTGACGAAACGGCCGTTATAGACCTGGCCGGCATTGGGGCCGGCGGCATAGCGCAGCGTGCCCAGGCCCGCGAGCGAGGCGGCGGTGGCTTCGCCGGTCCATTGGTTGGCAAAGGTGCCGCTCATCGAGGTCCAGCGGGCCTTGTCGGTCACGGTGAAGGCCGGGGTGAATTCATAGTGGAATTCGCCGCCCAGCGCGGTGGCGACCGGGTGAATGCCTTCCATCGCCACGGTGCGCACGTTGCCGTTGGCATCGAGGATCTGGAAGTTCTGGTTGTAGATGCCGGTGGAGGCATACTTGCGCGCGTCGACACCATCGAACGTGCTGTAGCCGGTGATCTTGTTGCCCGAGAGGGTCACCAGGCTGGGCATCGAGGTGAAGGTCGGTTCCTTGTCGTCCAACCGCTTGAAGTTGAAGCGGATGTAGCCCTTGCCGTCGTCAAAGTCCTTGGTGATGTTGCCCTTGATCTGATAGCCGCTCTGCGCCTTGTACGGCAGGTGCGTCGGGCCGTTGCCATCGATCGCATAGCCGCCCAGGTGGAAGCGCACGCTGTCGGACAGGTGGCCGCCGTAATCGAAATCGACGCGGGTTTCGCGATAGTTGAGCGCCTGGCTCAGGCCGATTTCGCCGCCGTCGCGCTCGCCGGTCTTGGACACATAGTTGATGACCGCGCCGGGCGCCTGGCTGGAGAAGGTGGAGGCCGAACCACCGCGCACCGCTTCCACGCGGTTCACGTTGTTGTCAAAGCGCACCCAGTAGTCGTTGTTGCCGAACTGGATATCGCCGAACAGGGTGACCGGCAGGCCGTCTTCCTGAAGGCCGACATATTCCGAACCGCCGGTGGAAACCGGGATACCGCGCACGCCGATGTTGGCGTTGCCGCCCGGGCCGGCAGTGTCCTGCACGTTGAGGCCGGGGATCGTGCGCAGCACTTCGGCCTGCGAACGCGGGGTGAAGTTGGTGACCGCTTCCTGGTTGATCTGCGACACCGAGATCGACGACAGCTGGGCAGACTTGCCACCGGCCGCGGCGGTCACCACGATCGGGGCGACATCGGCGGTGTTATCGGCGGGGGTCGCGGCCGGCTGGGCATCCTGCGCCAGGGCGGGCGTGGCAATCAGCGCACCGGCAAGGGCGGCGAGCGACGCGCACGACAGAAAAGCGGACGGCTTCATCAGGTACTCTCCCATGAACACGTTCCCGCATGCGGAGCGGGAATCGATAAATTGTCTGATACGCACGACTACAATCGTTTGCAATGCGCATTTGCACGCTATGCAATGGATTGCATCGTCGGCTATCACTTTGCCTCGGGCTGTGACAAAGCTGCATCACCCACCGCCTCGATCCCCGGCGTTGCAGGGGTTTAAGTTGCCTGCTCCACCTTGCTTTCAGGGTTCCCCCAGCTAAAAGCGTGGCCATGACCGAAACGTCCAACGAAAAGACCGTAAGAGAGGCAAGCAAACCCAGGATCCGCAACATTGCGGAACTTGCGCGCATGGCTGGTGTTTCGGCCGGCACTGTTTCGCGCGCGCTGGCCGGCAAGAGCCTGGTCAACGCCGAAACCCGCGAGCGCATCCAGGCGATCGCCCGTGAGCATGGCTTCCGGCCCAACCAGATGGCCCGCCGCCTGCGCACGCAGCGCACCGGGGTGATCGGCGTGGTCATCCCGCTCGGCCACGAGCGGCGCCAGCACATTTCCGATCCCTTTTTCATGACGCTGTTCGGCCATCTGGCCGATGCGCTGACCGAAAGCGGGCACGACCTGATGCTGTCGCGCGTGATCCCGGGCGATGACGAGTGGCTGGATCGCATCGTCGATTCCGGCATGCTCGATGGCGCCCTGGTGATCGGCCAGTCCAACCAGATGGACGCGATCGAACGGGTGGCAGAGCGCTATCTGCCGATGGTGGTATGGGGCAGCCACCGCGCGGGGCAGATCCACTGCACCGTGGGCACCGACAACCGCCTGGGCGGCCGCCTTGCGGCGCAGCGTCTGCTTGATCAGGGCAAGCGCAAGCTCGTGTTCTTTGGCGATACCGGCGCGCCGGAAATTGCCGATCGCCTGGCCGGTGCGCAGGATGCCGTGGCCGCGTGCGCGGGTGCCACGCCGCTCGTGGCCTGCTCCACGCATCTCTCCAACGAGGAAATTCCCGAACAGGTGGCCGGGCACCTTACGCAGTTTGCCGGCCAGATCGACGGCATTGTCTGCGCGTCTGACGTCATCGCGATGACCACGCTGCGCCTGCTGCACGAACGCGGCGTGCGCGTGCCGCAGGATGTGGCGGTGACCGGGTTTGACGATGTGCCGATCGCCACGCAAACCGTGCCGCAACTCACCACCGTGCGCCAGGACATTGCCGGCGGCGCCCGCGCCATGGTGGAACTGCTGACCCAGCGCATTGCCGGGGTGGAAACCCCGTCCACGATCATGGCCCCCGAACTGGTCGTACGCGAAAGCGCGTGACCAGCCCGCGGGCCTGATCCCCCGTTTCAGGGTGCGACGGTGACGCGATCCCCGTCGAACGCCAGGCTGAACACCGGCGCCGGGGTGCCGCCGAACTGAGCACGCAACAGCTCGGGATGGTCGGCGAGCTTGCGCCCATCCATGCCCCAATAGTCGATGAAGCTCCACACCGTGCCCTCGCCGGTCACCCACCAGCTATAGGTCTGGCCGGGCTCGCCGGTGGGATTGGGTGCAACCAGGCCGCTGCCGTTGATCTGGCGCCACGGGCCGGTGAGGCTGTCGGCCACCATGCCATAGAGACCGTTCGGCCCATCGACGGCGCCGGGAGCAAAGGTGTGCCGCTGGGTGGACCAGAACAGGTAATAGCGGCCATCGCGCCATACCACGCAGGGGCGCTCCATTTCGTTGTTGGTGCCGATCGCCTCGACCAGCGGATCGTCCAGCCGCCAGCCGGCATCGGTCAGCGTGGCCAGGCCCACCAGCCCGTTGTGCGGGTTATCGGACCAGGCCGCGCTGCCGGTAAAGACGATATGACGCTGGCCGGTGGCGGGGTCACGGAACCACGCCGGATCACGAAACGCCTTGATCGAACCCGGCGCGGGATTGGTGATTTCCTGGCGATCGGCAACATAGCGGCGGCCATCGGCAGCAACGATTTCCTGCGGGGCCTGCCACTGTCCGGGTCCATCGGCGCCCAGCGTGCCCGGCACGGCAAACAGGCGCTGCTCATAGGAAAAGGCCCCGCCCTGGCGACCGGCCACGGTGTAGAACAGCGTAACCGAGACGCCGTCATCCATCACCACGGCGCAACCGGCCCATTCGCGGGTGCCGGGATTGAGCCCGTCGGGCAAAGCGTTGCCATGATCGCGCCAGCCATCGGCGCCGTGCGACAGCAAGCGGATGCGCGCCACGTCGTGCCGCTGCACCGGATCGGGAAAGCACGGCGCGCTGAGGAAGAACCACCAGGTGCGCCCGGCATGCACCGCCGTGCGCCCGTCTTCGTGCGCCAGGGGCCAGCAGTCCCACAGATCGAGGCCGGGCATGATCGGCGCGACATCGGCCGCCGTGACCAGCGGAATTTCGGGCACGGGATCATAGCCGTGCGGCTCCCACCGGCTCGGCTGCCGGGTGACCGGGTGAGCAATCGTTTGCGCATCGGGGTGAACGGAGGGACGATCAGCGGACATGCGACCTCGTGCTGGTTGGCGCGTCAGGCGCGCGAGGAAGGGGGAAGGAGGTAACGCGGCCGGGGCATTCACCCGGCCTCGATATGAAAGATCGCCACGGTCTGGGCATTCATCGGGGGCATCGGCAGGCCGGCATGGGCCAGCCAGCTGCCCGAAAGCGTCACGGGTGCGTCGTGTATCGCGCGATGCAACGCGGTGGTGGGCGCAGCGTGGCCATCGGTGCCACCGGCCAGGCGCAACAGGCGCACCTTGCAGGCGCCACGCCCGGCCAGATGCGGCAGGCGCAGCGGTTGCGGCCGGCGGTCAGCGGCGGGCGCGCGGCGGATGGCAAACAGCAGTTGCGCTTGCGCATTGCCCTGGGCCTGCCACACCAGGCCGTCATGGCCTTCGCCCAGCCACACCTGCCCGCCATGCAGCAGATCGCGCCACCTGCGGTGAAACGCGATCCACACGGCCAGTTCATCGCGCTCTGCCGCGTCCAGCGTGCGCGGGTCCATCTCCACGCCGAAATGGCCCGGCATGGCCACGGCAGCGCGAAACGCCAGGGCCTGCGCCCGGCCGGTGGCATGGGCCGGGCTGGCGCCGACGTGGCTGCCCATCATCTCGGGCGGCAGGAAAGCCAGGAACCCGCGCTGGATATCCACCCGGCTGACCGCGTCGATATTGTCGCTGGTCCAATAGCGGTGAACATGGGGCGCCATGCCGGCGTCGCTGCGCCCGCCACCACCGGCACAGGCCTCGATCTCGACGCCGGGATGGGCAGCGCGCAAGCGGGCCAGAAGGTCATACAGACCGCCCACCTGCGCCGCGCCACCGGCCGGGGCGAGATCACGATTGTGGTCCCATTTCAGATAGCTGATCGGCACTTCGCGCAACAGCTGATCGAGGCAATCGAACAGATAGTCACGCACTGCGGCCTGCGAAAGATCCAGCACCAGCTGGTTGCGGGCAGTGGGCCGTGCGCGATCGGGCAGGGCCAGTGCCCAGTCCGGATGGGCACGATAGAGATCGCTGTCAGGGTTGACCATTTCCGGCTCGACCCACAGCCCAAATTCCATGC
>CAYXUN010000074.1:0-18913 GCA_964468165.1 uncultured Novosphingobium sp.
GTGGCGGTGCACGTTGTCTTCGCCGCCGGCGGCCAGGCGCGCGGCGCGCATGCGCGCCATCGCCAGGTCGGAAAAGCGCTGGTCGTTGATGACAAAGCCCAGCGTGTCGGTGTCGCGCCCCTTAAACGTGCCGGTCTGGACGATCCCGAAATCGAGATAGCGGCTTTCTTCCACCTGGCCCGACAGGTTGGTCATCGCCACGCCAAAGACCGACAGCCCGCGCCGCGTGGTGGGATCGGGGCGGGTCAACTGCTGGTCAAAGCGGGCATAGATCCCGCTGCGCCCATGCAGGGTGCGGGCCGGCCGGCCGGTGAGGATGGCAATGCCGCCATTGTCGTCGCGCAGCGGATCGGCATAGTCGGCGCGGTCGAACCAGCCGCCCAGGATATAGTGGCCGGGCAGGCGGGTTTCGGCCTTGTCGTCGGCATAGCCCAGTTCCCACGGCACGATCACCCCGGTGCGGTTGGCCGAGGAGAAGTTGAAGCCATCGTCGTTCCACCGCTTGCGATCGGGGTTCACTTCGTAGACCCCGGCATGGGCAAACCAGCGCGGCGCCACCCACAGCTTGGCCTGGGCCATCCAGCTTGACGCCGGGAAATAGGTGAAGTTGCTGTTCTTGAACACGAACGTGGGGTTGCCGCAGGTCGAATTGGTCTGGAACAGGCAATAGAGCGGCGAATTGAGGAAGTGGATATTGGCCTGGCTGCGCCCGGCCTCGATCACCAGCCGGTCATTGAGCAGCTTCTGCTCCCAGGTCAGGATCGCCAGGTGGGTGTTCTGCGTGCCCCACACTTCCTGAACCGAGGTGTTGTTGCCCAGCGCAATGCCCGACAGGCTCTTGCCGTGGCGGTTGGTCACGGCCACGTGGATCGTGGCGCCGCTGATCCCGGCAATGCGGTCCATGTCGAAATCGGCGCCGAGATAGACCTGGCCGGTATAGGCGCTCTTGCGCGCCAGGCCGCCGGTCACGTTGGCGGCGGCTTCGCCGGTATAGCTCCAGTTCAGCGTGATGCCCTGGTCGGCCAGCGGCTGCAGCGGCTGGCGCGCAGGTGGGGTTTGCGCGGTGGGCAGCGTGGGCGGCGGCGGTGCGTCATCGGCAAGCGCCGGGGCGGCGGAGGCGAGGAGAGCAGGCAAGACGAGGGCGAGGGCGCCTGCGCGGCAGGCACCAGAGGGCAGGACGGGCATCGGGGGACTCCAGGCGGCGGGGGGTGCCGCGATAAAAGAAGGTCAGTCGGCGGCTGCAACCGGGCGGCGCAGCAGCCCAGCGAGCAGCGCGGTGGTGAGCGTGCCGGCGGCGATCGCCACGGCATAGGCGGCAAGGTGCGTGACCGCGCCCGGGATCGGCAGCACGAACACGCCGCCATGCGGCACGCGCAGTTCCACACCCATCGCCATCGAGATCGCGCCGGCCAGCGCCGATCCGGCGACAAAGGCCGGGATCATGCGCAAGGGATCGCGCGCGGCAAAGGGAATCGCGCCTTCGGTGATGAACGCCAGGCCGAGCACCGCGGTGGCCCCGGCGCCATCGCGCTCCTCTGCTGAAAAGCGGTTGCGGAACAAGACGGTGGCGAGCGCGATGCCAAGCGGCGGAGTCATCCCCGCAGCCATGGTCGCGGCCATCGGGGTGTAGACTTGGCTCGCGATCAGGCCGACGGAAAAGGCATAGCTCGCCTTGTTGACCGGCCCGCCCATGTCAAAGGCCATCATCGCGCCCAGGATCAGGCCGAGCGCAATGGCGCTCGATCCCTGCATGCCGCGCAGCCATTGCGTGAGGAACGACAGCACTGCTGCCACCGGCGTGCCCACGGCATAGACCATCAGCAACCCGGTGATCAGCGTGCCGAGCAGCGGCAGGATCAGCATGGGCTTCAAGCCCGCCAGGTTGCGCGGCAGGCGGATCGCGCGGTTCAGCGCGTCGACGCCATAGCCGGCGATGAAGCCCGCCACGATCCCGCCGAGAAAGCCCGCGCCCTGGCTGGCCGCGATCATGCCGCCGATCATGCCCGGGGCAATGCCCGGCCGATCGGCAATCGAATAGGCGATATAGCCCGCCAGCGCCGGCACGATCAGGGCAAAGCCGCCCTTGGCGCCGATTTCGAACAGGGTGTGCGCCAGGGTGCCGGCGGCGGCATCGTCGTTGGCATGGATGCCGCCCAAGGCAAAGGCCAGCGCGATCAGCAGGCCGCCCGCCACCACGAAGGGCAGCATGAACGAAACCCCGGTCATCAGGTGCTTGTAGGGGCCGGTGCGCTCGGCCTTGGCGGGGGCGGCGGTTTCTGCGCCGCCGGCCTGCACGGTGGCTTCAGCGAGGGCACGGGTGATCAGCGCGGCACCGCCGGTGATCGCGGGCTTGGTGTTGCTGGCAAACACGCGCTTGCCGGCAAAGCGGGCGCGATCAACCTCGCGGTCGGCCGCGATGATCACCACGTCGGCCTCGGCGATTTCCTGCGCGGTCAGCGGCGTGCCGGCGCCGACCGAGCCTTGCGTTTCGACGCGGAGGGCATGGCCCAGATCGGCTGCGCCCTGTTGCAGCCCTTCGGCCGCCATGAACGTGTGGGCGATGCCCGTGGGGCACGAGGTAATGGCAACGATGCGCGTTGGCGCGGCATCCGTGGCGTCGGCGGCGGGCGCGGCCGCCAGGCCCGCCAGCACGGCGGCGGGATCGGCCAACACGGCATCGACCGGGACCACCCGCGCGCCGGGTTGGGCAACCGGCGCTGCGCCATCGAGGGCGAGTTGCACCTCGACGTCGAGCCCGGCCTCGCGCGCGGCCTTGCGCAGCGCCTCGGCGGCGAGCACCGCCTCCACATCGCGCCCCGGCGCGGCGATCAGCACATGATGTTTCATGGTCAAACCCAATCCCAAGGTCAGTTCTGTTGCAGCCGCGCGTTACGGACGCGGGCCGATGATCACGTCTTGCGCCAGCGCCATCACGCTGGCCTTTTCCGGCAGGTTCGGCCCGGCCATGCCCAGCTTGGCCACGGCAAAGGCCGTGGCGAGGCGTGCGGTTTCAGCCAGGCCCAGCCCGGCGACATGCGCAGCGGCGAGGCCGGCCACCATGGCATCGCCCGCGCCCACCGTGCTCGCCACGCCCAGCGGCCCCAGCGGGGGCAGGGCGAGCTGGGCATGGACCGCGCCATCGCCGGTCACGAACAGCGCGCCTTCGCTGCCCATCGAGACCACCACCTGTTCCACCCCGCGCGCATGCAGCGCGCGCGCCGCGGCAAGCACGGCGGCGCCATCGGGCAGCGGCTCTCCGGCCCAGGCGGCCAGTTCATCGCGGTTGGGCTTGATCACGTGCGGCAGCACGGGCGCGGCCAGCGCGCGCGCCAGCGGATCACCACTGGCATCGAGCAGCACGTACACGCCCTGCGCGCGCAGCCGCGCCACCAGCGTGGCATAGCAGGCTGGCGGGCAGCCGGGGGGAAGACTGCCCGCCAGGACCACCATGTTGCGGCCAGCGGCCATTTCGGCCAGGCCATCGAGCACGGTGGCGAGGGTTTCATCGGTCACCGCCAGGCCATCGAGATTGATGTCGGTAGTATCGTCGGCATCCACCAGCTTGAGGTTGACGCGCGTGGCGCCATCGACCCGCACCATGGCATCGGTGATCGGCTTGGCGGCAAACAGCGCCTCGAACGGCGCGGCATTATCTTGGCCGAGCAAGCCGTGGGCCGAAACCGGGGTGCCCCAATCGGCCAGGCAGCTGGCCACGTTGATGCCCTTGCCCCCGGCGTTCTGGCGCACGGCGCGGGCGCGGTGCACCTGGCCGGGCACCAGGCGATCGAGCGTGATGGTCTCGTCGATCGCGGGATTGAGCGTGAGGGTGTGAACGCGCATCAGGCCGCTCCTGCATCGAGCGCGCGCACTTGCGCGGCGCCGGGCTGGGCCAGCGCGCGACGCGCCAGGTCTTGCAGATCAGCCAGGCTCGCGCCGCGCAGCCGCGCCTTGACGGCGGGAATGTCGCGCGGGGTCATCGACAGTTCGCTCACCCCCAGGCCGGTCAGCAGCGCCGCGCCGAACGGATCGCCGGCCAGGCCGCCGCACACGCCCACCCAGCGGCCATGCGTGGCAGCGCCTTCCACCGTCAGCGCGATCAGGCGCAGCACCGCCGGATGCAGGCTGTCTGCCTCGGCAGCCAGATCGGGGTTCTGGCGGTCGATGGCGAGCGTGTATTGCGTCAGGTCATTGGTGCCGATCGAAAAGAAATCGGCATGTTCGGCCAGCGCCGCGGCCTGCACGGCGGCGGCCGGCACTTCGATCATGATGCCGATCGGCACGGCTGGGGCGTCCAGCTCGGCGCGGATTTCCTCGCAGCGCGCGCGCAGCCGCTGCAATTCCCAGGCCGAGGTGATCATCGGGAACATGATCGACAGGTCGCCGCCGTGCTTGGCCGCGCGATAGAGCGCGCGCAGCTGCGGATCGAGCAGGTCGGGACGGCGCAGCAGCAACCGCGCGCCGCGCACCCCCAGGAACGGGTTTTCCTCGGTCGGCAGGTCAAGATGCGGCACCTGCTTGTCCCCGCCGATATCGAGCGCGCGCACGATCAGCGGGCGGTCGCCATCCGGCCCCTGGCCCAGCGCGGCGATCATGGCGCGATAGATCGCTTCCTGCTCGTCCTCGCCCGGCGTGTCGCCTCGCTCCAGGAACAGGAACTCGGTGCGCATCAGGCCCACGCCCTCGGCGCCTTCGGCCAGGGCAAAGGGCACCGAATCCGGGCGGTTGACGTTGGCGGCGATGGCCACCTGGTGCCCGTCGGTGGTGATCGCCGGGCGGCTGCGTTCGGCCTCTTGCGCGCGGCGGCGTGCGGCGATGCGATCGATCCAGGCTTGCGCGCTGGCGATGTCTGCCGCCGTGGGATCGAGCCAGACGCGGCCAGCATCGCCATCGACGATCACCGTCGCCCCGGCGCCCAGCGCCAGCAGGTCATTGCCCAGCGCCACCACCGACGGCAGGCCCAGCGTGCGCGCCAGGATCGCGCTGTGCGAAGTGGGGCCGCCCAGTGCCGTGGCGATGCCCGCCACCTTGGCGGGATCGAGCGTGGCCGTGTCCGAGGGCGAAAGATCGCCGGCCAGCAGCACGCAGGGCGCCGCATCGGGGCCATCGGGCAGGGTTTCCAGCGAGCCTGCCGCCAGCGCCGGATCGATGGCGGCCAGCACGCGGCGGCCCACGTCGTGAAGGTCTGCCGCGCGGGCGGCGAGCACCGGGTTGCCCAGCGCGGAAAGCTGCCCGGCAATGCGGCTGACGGCCTGGTGCCAAGACCACGCCACGCCATGGCCCTCGACCATCAGCTGGCAGGTAAGCGTGATCAGGTCGGTATCGTCGAGCAGGTCGGCCTGCGCCTTGAAGATCGCCGCATCGCCCGCGCCCAGGCGGCGGGTGGTATCGTCGATCAGCGCGGTCATCTGCGCGCGGGTGCGGCGCAGTGCCTCGTCCAGCATGGCGCCGCCCCGGCCCAGGTCGACCGGTTCATCCGGCACGGCCAGCTCGGCGGCGGCGACGACATGGACGCGGCCGATGGCGAGGCCGGGACTGGCCGCGACGCCGGCCAGCATGGCCAGCGGCGTTTCCGGTTGCCAGCCCTTGCCGCCGTTCTGCGCGGCAGCGGCGGCCACCTTGGCAGCGGCGCGGGCCGCGTCTTCCTTTTCCCGCGCGGTCAGGCGGCGGGCAACGGCGAGGAACTGGTCCACCGCGGCGCGCCCGTGCGGGCCATCGGCCGAAACGGTGATGGTGTCCCCCTGCTTGAGGCCCAGTTGCAGCAGCGAGACGAGGCTTTTGGGATCGGCACTGTCATGGCCGTGGCGCACGCGCAGCGCGGCCGGCGCGGCGCGCGCCGCATCCATCCAGGCAGAGGCGGGGCGGGCGTGCAGCCCGGCGGGATAGTCCACCGTCCACTGCGCGCTGTGGGCCAGGTCGGCCACCGGCGCTGCGGCGGCCGGCGCGGCGCCATCTTCGCCCAGGGCGCGGGCAATGGCATGGGGATCATCGCTCGCCACCAGCGCGGCCAGGCGCGCCTCGTCCTGGATCAGGCGGGTCAGCCGGCGCAGGATGGCGATATGGCTGTCGGAACTGGCGGCAATGCCCACCACCAGCTGCGCGGTCTGCCCGGGGTTCCATTCCACCCCGTCGCGCAGCTGCAGCACGGCGATGCCGTCGCGGCGCACCAGGCCCTTGTCTTCGCCCAGGCCATGCGGGATCGCCACGCCGGCGCCCAGGAAGGTGTTGGCCACGTCCTCGCGGCGGACCATGCTGTCTTCATAGCCCGGCGCCACGCATCCGGCCGCAACCAGCATCTGCCCCGCCTGGCGAATCGCGTCTTCCTTGCCGGCGGCCGTGGCGGCGATGCGCACCAGAACGGCATCGCCAGCGGCTGCGCCGTGCGACACATCTTCGGGCAAAATCGCGGGGTTGGGCTGCATTTCGCGCATCTCTCCTGGGGCCATTCGTCGACGGGCTTGAGCCGCCGCTGTGGGTTGAGAAAACGTTTTCTCGTGAATTTTGTCAAGAGGCTTGCGCAAATGGGCGGATTGGGGCCATGCTTGCCGCGAAAACAGGCCGCAAGGCCGGGGATTGGAGAGAACGTTTTCTGATGGCGGTGGGGATCAAGGATGTGGCGCGGGTGGCCGGTGTTTCGGCGGCCACGGTTTCGCGGGTGCTGGCGGGCAAGGCGGTGGATGCGGCCATGCAGGCGCGCGTGCTCGATGCGGTGAAAAGCACCGGCTATCGCCCGAACCTGGCGGCGCGGCGGCTGCGCTCGCGGCATTCCAACGTGATCGGGCTGATCGTCGCTGATATCCGCAACCCGTTTTTCACCGCCGTCTCGCGCAGCGTGGAAACCGTGGCGGCGGCGCGCGGCATGCAGGTGATCTTGTGCAACACCGATGAAGACCCCGGCAAAGAGGCGATGTACCTTGACCTCATGCACCAGGAGCGCGCCGCCGGCGTGATCCTGGCGCCCTCGCGCCAGCGCGTCGCCCGCACCGAATGGCCCGGCGGAGAGCGCCCGGTGGTCCTGATCGACCGCGCCATTCCCGGCGCCGATCTCGATTGCGTGCTGCTCGACAACGAACGCATGGCCGCCGTTCTGGTGGAGCATCTCCACGCGCGGGGCCATCGCCGCATTGCCGGCCTGTTCGGCGCGATGAGCACGACCGGCCTGGAACGCCGCGCCGGGTTCGAGCGCGCGGCCAAGGCCCTGGGGCTGGCGACGCAGGCGATCGCCGTTCCCCACAGCGCCGGCGAGGCCGAGCGCGCCCTGGCTGGCCTGCTGTCTGGCCCGCAGCGCCCCGATGCCGTGGTGGCGAGCAATGGGGTCATGCTGCTCAACGTGCTGCGCACCTTGCGCGCGCAGGGCCTTTTCGTGCCCAACGACATGGCGCTGGCCGGGTTCGACAACAACGACTGGATGGATTTCGTCGGCCAGGGCGCCGGTGGCGCAGGCGGGATCAGCGTGATCGAGCAGCCGGTCGAGGAAATCGGCCGCACCGCCACGGCCATGCTGCTCGACCGGCTGGACAATCCACAAGCGCCCACGCGCAAGGTGGTGCTGGCGGGCAAGTTGGTGGCGCGGGGGTAAGCGGCGCGGGGCTAGGCCGCGACCGGCACCCGGCGCACGCGGCTGGCCAGGCGCGCGCCCAGTTCCATGCCCGGCCGTTCGACCAGGCGATAGGCAAACCGCGCCACGGTGACGATGGTGACGAGGTAGAGCACGGTCACTCCGTCCATGATGAACGGCGATCCCTTGATCGTGGCCAGATCCGTGCCCGGCACCACGGCGGGCGCGTGCAGCAGCTTGGCCACGACCTTGAGCACGTTGGCAAACGCGAACGCGATGAAGAAGTGCACCATGTAGATCGAATAGGACGTGCGCCCGAGGAACAGGCAGAACGGCTTTTTCAGGAGCTTGGCCACCGCGCCCTGCTCGAAAGAGATCGCGGCAATGACGAACAGGAACACGATCGGCCCCACCAGGAACAGGCCATAGCCCGATCCGAAATAGAGCATGGCAAAGGCCGCCGCGATGGCAAGGATCTGGAACGGCGTGGCCGGAAGCCCCGCCAGCTTGTCGCGATAGTTCCACAGCGCCACGCCGATGAAGAACGAATAGATGCAGCGCGGCAGGAACGCATAGAAGCCCGGCTCGCCATCGGTGTGGATCAGCCAGGCAAAGCCCAGCGCGATGGCGGCAAACTGGCACAGCCGCACGTGGCGCTTGGCCAGCAGCAGGATCAGCGCGAACAGGACATAGCTGACCAGCTCGACGCTGATGCTCCAGCTTGGCCCGTTCCATTCCGATCCGGGGATCGGCAGGAAGCCGTTGAGCAGGAAGAAGTTGGCCGGCACCCCCGACAGCGTGCGGTTTTCGCTGAACGGCGGCCGCGCCAGCGGCAGCGCGATCTTGTGCGAGAGAATGTAGAGCGTGGTTTCGGCGCAGAGGAATGCGGCCAGCATGACGAGATGCAGTGGCCAGACCCGGGCAACGCGCTTGATCGCGAAAATCTTGAAGTCTTGCCGATCATGGATCTTGTTCTGATAGGCGCAGGCGATGACAAAGCCGCTCAGGACGAAAAAGAATTCCACGAACAGGAACGAGTTGCGCACATAGTGCCAGAAATAGATGTGGCTGCCCACCTGCAGGTGATGCAACGCCACCGACAGCGCCGCGAAGCCGCGCAGGCTGTCGATCGCTTCGAACCGATGCGGCGAGGGCCGGCTGCTGATGGCGACATTCGAGATTGGCGCTGATGCCATGGTCAAGCGATCCTGAAGGGGGCAGGGGTGCAGTCGCGTCTCGACCCGGTTGGGCAGGATTGCGACGGGGCCATTTGCAAACCATGCAAATAAAGGCCGATGTCTTGTTCAGAATTGCTGGTTATTATTTTTTCATATCATTCTGGTATCGCAGGTTTGTAAGTCAAAGCCTTTGGTCGTCACAAGCCGTGCGGCGGCAACCTGTAGAAAATTTCATGTTGTTTTGGAAACATTCCGCAATGTTGCTGATGCAGGCAGGATAATTCCAAACGCATGACGATTTTTTAATACCGGGGTCATGCGTTTTAACCGGCCTTGCCGGCGCTTCGCCTCCGGCAACGCGCGCCGCGCCGCGCCGGCCGAAGCGGGCAGGCCATCGTGCTGCGCGCAAAAGTTGCCCTTTCGTCTTCGCATTTGCACAAGACTTGGCCTAGAGAGGGCCGCATCGCCCGGCCAGGCCGGGCCCAGGCAGGAGAGATTCGCCCGATGAGCACCCAGACCCCCGTGATCGACAGCGCCCCCGCCGCATCCGCTGCGCCGGCGCCCAATCCGCCATCGGGGCAGCCGGTCACGCTCACCCGCTTTCTGATCGAGCAGCAGCGGCGGCCGGATTCGCCCTGCCCGCCGCAGCTGCGCCTGTTGCTGGAAACCGTGGCGCGCGCGTGCAAGGCGATCAACTTTGCCATTTCCAAGGGCGCGCTGGGCGATGTGCTGGGTTCGCTGGGCAGCGAGAACGTGCAGGGCGAAGTGCAGAAGAAGCTGGACGTGATTGCCAACGACCTGCTGCTCGATGCCAACGAGTGGGGCGGGCAGCTGGCCGCCATGGCGTCGGAAGAAATGGAAACGCTGCACCCCATTCCGGGGCGTTTCCCCAAAGGCGAATACCTGCTGGTGTTCGATCCCATCGACGGATCGAGCAATATCGACGTGAACCTGTCGGTCGGCACGATCTTTTCGGTGCTGCGCGCGCCCGATGCCTGCGCCGGCCGCGATGTGACCGAGGCCGATTTCCTGCAGCCCGGCACCAGTCAGGTTGCCGCCGGCTATGCCATCTATGGCCCGCAGACGCTGCTGGTGCTGACCGTGGGCACGGGCGTCTATGAATTCACCCTCGACCGCGAGATCGGTTCGTGGCGGATGACCGACGGGCCGATGCAGATGCCGCGCGGCAACCGCGAATTTGCCGTCAACATGGCGCGCCGCCGCCAGTGGTCGCCCCACGTGGCGCGCTATATCGAAGAGCGCATCAGCGGCACCGAAGGCCCGCTCGGCGTGGATTACAACATGCGCTGGCCGGCCTCGATGGTGGCTGACGTGCACCGCATCATCAAGCGCGGCGGGATTTTCCTTTATCCGGCCGATCACCGCAAGGGCGGCAGCGCGCGCCTGCGCCTGCTGTATGAAGCCAATCCGATGAGCATGCTGATCGAGCAGGCCGGCGGCGCATCGAGCAATGGCCATGCGCGCATTCTCGATCTGGTGCCGACCGGCCTGCACGAGCGCGTCGGCGTGATCCTGGGTGATCCCGACGAAGTGGCCGCCGCCAGCGAGCCGCAGGGCTAAGCGCCGGGGCGGGCGCGCACGGCGGCGGCGGGGGCCGGGCCATGGACATGTTCGCCGCGCTGCAGGCCTTCGTGGCCGTGGTGGACGAGGGCGGCTTTGCCCCGGCTGCGCGCCGCGCCGGGCAGGCGACGTCATCGTTCACCCGCCATGTCGATGCGCTGGAAGCGGCGCTGGGCACCCGGCTGTTGACGCGCACCACCCGCCAGGTCAGCCTGACCGAGGCGGGCGAGGCCTATTATCCGCGCGCCCGCGCCATCCTCGATACCCTGGCCGAGGCCAACCGCACCGTGCGCGAGGGGCCGGGCGCGGCGCGCGGGCTGTTGCGGGTGAGCCTGCCGGTCAGCTTTGCCCGGTTGCACGTCACCCCGATCCTGCCCGCGTTCATGGCGGCCCATCCCGATATCACGCTCGACGTGGTGGTGACCGATACGCCGCTCGATCTGGCGGCGCAGCGCATCGACGTGGCGGTGCGGCTGGGCGCGCTCGATTCCTCCAGCCTGCTGGCGCGGCGGCTGGCGCCGCAACGCCGCCTGATCTGCGCCAGCCCGGCCTATCTTGCCGCGCACGGCACGCCGCAGGTGCCGCAGGACCTGGCCGATCACGCCTGCCTCACCTTTGCCTTTGCCGATGGCGAGCGGCGCTGGCGGTTGACCCGCGATGGCCAGCACGAATGGGTGCGCGTGGCCGGGCCGCTGCGCGCCAACCATGCCGATACGATCCGCGAAACCGCGCTGGCCGGGGCGGGGCTGGCGCTGTTGCCCACCTGGCTGGTGGGTGAAGACGTGGCGCAGGGGCGGCTGCGCCCGGTGCTGGGCGCGTGGCATGGCGACATTGCCCGGCCCGGAGCGCCGCCGCCGGGCGATCCGGGCATCCACGCGCTTTACCTGCCCGATCGGCGCGGCATGGCCAAAGTGCGCCTGCTGGTTGATTTCCTGGCGGAAAACTTTGGCACGCCGCCCTATTGGGAGCGCGGGTTGCCGGGCTGAGCCTTACCCGGCACCGTTGCGCACAATGCAACGCTGCGTGCCATTTGGGGCAGATTATCATTTGCTGGCCAATGGTGCATAGGGGGTGCAACCAAGCCCGGCAGCAACCGTTTCCCCCCGGCCTGCCCCTGCACGAGAGCCCTGATCATGTCGGACACCATTCTTGCCGGCGCGCCCGCGCGCCAGGCGTCGCAGCCATCGGCGCAAACGCCCCGCCCGGTTCTGGGCAACGGCCTGATTCTGGCGATGGCCGCCACCACCGGCCTTGCCGTGGCCAACATCTATTACAACCAGCCGATGCTGGGCCTGATCGAAACGAGCATGCCCGGTGCGCTGACCGCGCTGGTGCCCACGGTCACCCAGCTGGGCTATGCCCTGGGGCTGTTCCTGCTGGTGCCCTTGGGTGACCGGGTGGAGCGGCGCGGGCTGATCGTTTTGCAGTTC
This sequence comes from uncultured Novosphingobium sp., assembly GCA_964468165.1. GTDB lineage: Bacteria > Pseudomonadota > Alphaproteobacteria > Sphingomonadales > Sphingomonadaceae > Novosphingobium. Next base: position 11,745 of record CAYXUN010000074.1, read on the forward strand.
CTGCTTCTCTCGGTCGCGCTGGTGCTCGCTGCCGTGGCGCCGAGCCCGGCCCTGCTGCTCGGTGCCTCGCTCGTCCTCGGCGCACTGGCCACTGTCGCGCAGCAGATCGTGCCCTTTGCCGCGCATCTGGCCCCGGCGGAACGCAGCGGCGCGGTGATCGGCAAAGTCATGGCCGGGCTGCTCTGCGGCATCCTGCTCAGCCGCACCTTGGCCGGCTTCGTGGCCGAACATGCCGGCTGGCGCGCGATGTTCTGGCTGGGCGTGCCGCTGGCGCTGATCGCCGCGGCGATCCTGCGGGCGATGCTGCCCACCTCGCGCGCCAAGGGTGACCACCACGGCGAAGGGCCCAGCTATGCGCAGCTGCTCGTCTCGCTGTGGCACCTGTGGCGCCGCCACCGCGCGCTGCGCCTCGCCACCTTCACGCAAGGCCTGCTGTTTGCCGCGTTCAGCGCCTTCTGGAGCATCCTGGCGCTGCGCCTGGCGCAAGTGGGCGAGGGCGCGGGTGTGGCCGGGCTGTTTGGCGTGATCGGCGCCGTCGGCATTCTTGCAGCGCCCATGGCCGGGCATGTTGCCGACAAGCGTGGCCCGCATGCCACGATCGTGGTGGGCGTGGCGCTGATGGTGGTGGCCTGGATCATCGCCATGACCTTTTCGGGCGTGGTCGGCCTGGCGCTGGCCTGCGTGGTGCTTGACCTGGCGGTGCAAAGCGCGCTGATCTCGCACCAGCATATCGTCTATGCACTGGACCAGGGCGCCCGCGCGCGGCTCAACACGCTGTTCATGGGCGGCATGTTCCTGCTGGGTGCGGCCGGCTCTGCCTTGGCGGCGCTGGCCTGGCACGGCGCCGCCTGGACCGGCGTGAGCGTGCTCGGCCTGGCCCTGGGCGTGGGCGCGGGGCTGGTCAACTGGCTGGCCCGCCGCCCCCAGGCATCCTGAAAAGCTCAATAGTTACAGTTGGATATGGGATTTCCCCGGGGAAACGTGGTTGTTTCTCCGGGGTATCCCCTAAAAATGCTGCACTGCACAATAAGTCGGTTCAGCCAAACACGATGGTCTTGTGGCCATCGACCATCACGCGCCGTTCGATATGCCACGAAACCGCACGGGCCAGCACCTGGCATTCCACGTCGCGGCCCAGCGCCACCAGGGTATCGGGCGCGTGGACGTGGCTGACGCGGCGCACGTCCTGTTCGATGATCGGCCCTTCGTCGAGGTCGGTCGTCACATAGTGCGCGGTGGCGCCGATGATCTTCACCCCGCGCTCGTGCGCCTGGTGATAGGGCTTGGCGCCCTTGAAGCTGGGCAGGAACGAGTGGTGGATGTTGATGCAACGCCCCGCCACCTTTTCGCACAGCATTGGCGAGAGGATCTGCATGTAGCGCGCCAGCACGACGAGATCGGGCTGGGTCTCGTCGATCAGCGCGGCAAAGCGGGCTTCCTGCGCGGCCTTGCCATCCGGCTTGGTCGGCAGGTGGTGATAGGGCAGCCCGCTCCATTCCACGAAGCTGCGCATGTCATCGTGGTTCGACATGACGCCAACGATATCGACCGGCAGCAGTCCGGCGCGCCAGCGGTGCAGCAGATCGAACAGGCAGTGCCCGAATTTCGATACCGCCAGCAGCAGGCGGGGGCGATGGGCCATGTCGTGCAGCGACCAGTCCATGGCAAAGCGATCGGCGATCGGGGCAAAGCGCTCGCGCAGCGTGGCCACGTCGGGCAGCGCCGCGCCATCGCCGGCAAATGCCGTACGCATGGCGAACTGGCCCTCGGTGCCGTTGTTGAAATGGTTGGATTCGGTGATCGTGGCGCCCTGCTGCGCCAGGAAGCCGGCCACCGCCGCCACGATGCCGCGCTGATCGGCGCAGCGCAGCAAGAGGACCTGACCTGGCATGGCCAGCGCCCCCGGATCGAGATTTCCGGTCATGCTCTGCTTTTCCCCCCGGCGGGCCGGCCGCGTGCCGCCCGCGCTTTCACGCCTTGCAAAGACCGGCTGCCGGCGGTTTTTGGCAAATCACATTTTCGGCCATGGGGATGACATTTTTAGACGCGACGCGATCGGCCCGCGCCACTTACCCATGACGGCGTGACAGGAACCCGATCAACCCGCTGGCCGCAGGGCCGCTATTCCGCGCTGGCCCTGCTGCGTGGCGCGCTGGGCGGCCATCGCCACTGGGGCCGCGCCTGGCGCGCGGCAGAGCCACGGCCCAGCTATGACGTGGTGATCATCGGCGGTGGCGCGCATGGCCTGGCCACGGCCTATTACCTGGCGAGCCAGCACGGCATCCGCAACGTGGCGGTGGTGGAAAAGGGCTGGATCGGCGGCGGCAACACCGGCCGCAACACCACGATCGTGCGCTCCAACTATCGCCAGGCGCCGCTGCAGCGCCTGCTCGAACATTCGCTCAAGCTGTGGGAAGGCCTGTCTGACGAGCTGAACTACAACGTCATGTTCTCGCCGCGGGGCGCGCTGTTCCTGGGCCATTCCGACGCGGACATGACGCGCCTGGCCGAACGCGGCGACAGCTTGCGCGCGATGGGCATCGATGCCGAACTGATGGACGTGGATGCAGTGCGCCGCCTGGTGCCGTTGCTCGATTTTTCGCCCCATGCGCGCTGGCCGATCCAGGGCGGGATGATCCAGCACCGCGGCGGCACCGCGCGGCACGATGCCGTGGCCTGGGGCTATGCCCGCGCGGCCGACAACCTGGGCGTGGACGTGATCGAGAATTGCGAGGTGACCGGGTTCGTGCGCGAGGGCGACCGCGTGACTGGCATCGCAACCACGCGCGGCACGATCGCGGCGGGCAAGGTGGCGATCTGCGTGGCGGGCAACAGCGGCCATGTCGCGGGGCTTGCCGGGCTGCGCCTGCCGATCGAAAGCCACACGCTGCAGGCCTATGTCACCGAGCCGGTCAAGCCGATGATCGATACGGTGATCATGTCGCAATCGCTGCACTGCTATATCTCGCAATCCGACAAGGGCGGGATCGTGGCGGGCGGCGATCCCGATGGCTTTCCCAGCTATGCCCAGCGCGGCCAGCCGGTGCGGCTGGAAGACGCGATCGCCCAGGCGATTGCCCTGGTGCCCGCGCTCAGCCGCCTGCGCATGGTGCGCTGCTGGTCGGGCGTGACCGACATGAGCTTTGACGGCTCGCCGATCATCGGCGACCTGCCGCTGCGCAACCTCCATATCAACGGCGGCTGGTGCTATGGCGGGTTCAAGGCGACGCCGGGATCGGGGCATCTCTATGCCCACCACCTCGCCACCGGGCAGCCGCACCCGATCGCCGCGCCGTTTGACCTGGCACGCTTTGCCCAGGGCCGCACCATCGACGAAGCGGGCGTTGGCCCCATGCCGCAGCACCGATAAGGGGGAGACCAGGCCATGATGCTGATCGATTGCCCCCATTGCGGGCCGCGCGCGCAGGAAGAATTCACCTATGAGCGCACGCGCGACAGCGTGGTGCCGCTCGATGCCACGCCGGCCGCGGCGATGGCCACGCTCTATGCCCGCGCCAACCCGCGCGGCGAGGAAGAAGAGATCTGGCGCCACACCCTGGGCTGCCGCGGCTGGCTGGAACTGCGCCGCAACCGCATGAGCCATGCCATCGTGGCCGTGCGCCCGCTGGGCCCGGCGGTACTGCCATGAGCGAGGGACCCGCGCATTTCACCTTTGACGGCCAGCGCCTGGCCGCGCGGCCGGGGCAGACCCTGGCCGCGGCCCTGCTCGACAACGGCATTGCCGTGGTGGCGCGCAGCTTCAAGTATCATCGCCCGCGCGGCGTGATGGCCGCAGGGGTGGAAGAACCATCGGCGCTGGTTACCGGGGGTGAGGGCGGGCGGGCCGAGCCCAATACCCGCGCCACCGACGTGTTCGTCTATGATGGCCTGGTGGCGCGCAGCCAGAATGCCTGGCCCAGCCTGGCGTTTGACGTGGGCGCCATCAATGGCCTGGCATCGCGGCTGATCCCGGCGGGCTTTTACTACAAGACCTTTTTCGGGCCGCCGCGCCGCTGGATGGTCTATGAGCGGTTCATCCGCAAGGCCGCCGGCCTGGGCCCGGCCCCGGCCCAGGCCGATCCCGACAGCTTTGACCACCGCGCCGCGTTTTGCGACGTGCTGGTGGTCGGCGCCGGGCCGGCGGGGCTGGCCGCCGCGCTGGCCGCGACGCAGGCCGGCCAGCGCGTGATGCTGGTGGAGCAGGACGCGCTGCCCGGCGGGGCGCTCCTGCGCGAGGACGTGCGCATCGATGGCGTGGCGGGTGCCGACTGGGCCGCGCAGGCCGTGGCGCAGATCCGCGCGGGCGGCGGGCGCGTGCTGCTGCGCGCGACGGCGACCGGCTATTGGGATGGCAATCTGGTTTCGGTGGTGCAGCGCCTGGCCGAGCCGGGACAGGTGCCGGTGGCCAATGCGCCGGTGCAGTGCCTGTGGAAAGTGCGCTGCGGCAAGGTCTTGCTGGCAACCGGCGCGATCGAGCGGCCGCTCGCCTTTGGCGGCAACGACCGCCCCGGCGTGATGCTGGCGCAGGCAGTGCGCGCCTATGTGCGGCGCCACGGCGTGGTGCCGGGGCGCCGGGCGGTGGTAGCGACCAGCAATGACGATGGCTATCGCACCGCGTTTGCCCTGGCCGATGCCGGGGCGCAGGTCGTGGCCGTGCTCGACAGCCGCGCCGCGCCCGATAGCGCCATTGTCGAGCAGGCGCGCGGCCGCTTTGCCGTGCTCACTGATGCCCGGCCGATCGATACCCGCGCGCGGGGCCGGCGCCTGGCCACGGTGATCGCGCAGGTGGGCGGCGGCGAACAGCGCCTGGCGGCCGATCTGCTGGCGATGTCGGGCGGGTTCACCCCCGTGGCGCATCTGCACAAGCAGGCCGGGGGCGACCTGGCGTGGGACGCGGCAGCGCAAGCCTTTGTGCCCGGCACGGCGCGGCAGGCGCAGGCCAGCATCGGCGCGGCGGCGGGCGGGCACGACCTGGCCGCTATCCTGGCGCAGGGCTGGGCCGCGGGCAGCGACGGGGCGCCGCGCGGCTTTGCCGTGGACGATGCGCTGAGCATGGGCACGCCGGCCGGCGCGGCAGAGGTGCCGCAGGCCGCGCGCGGCAAGGCCTTTGTCGATTTCCAGAACGACGTGACGCTTGGCGATATCGATCTCGCCTGGCGCGAAGGCTATCGCTCGGTCGAGCATCTCAAGCGCTATACCACGCTGGGCATGGGCACCGATCAGGGCAAGACCGGCAACATGGCCGCGCTGGCCCGGCTGGCGCAGGCCCAGGGCGTGGATATACCCCAGGCCGGGCTGACCACGTTTCGCCCGCCCTATACCCCCACCACGCTGGGCGCGTTTGCCGGCGCGGCGGTGGGCGAGCATGCCGGGCCGGTGCGGCGCCTGCGCCTGCACCAGGCGCACGATGATCTGGGCGCGGCGTGGCAGCCGGTGGGCTATTGGTTCCGCCCGCGCAGCTATCCGCGCGCCGGGGAAAGCCTGGGTGCGGCATCGCTGCGCGAGGCGCGCATGGTGCGGCACAGCGTGGGCGTGGTCGATGTTTCCACGCTGGCGACGTTCGAGGTGAGCGGCCCGGATGCCGCCGCGCTGCTGGAAATGGCCTGTGCCACCACGATCGGCCGCCTGGGGGTGGGGCGCGGACGCTATACCGTGATGCTGCGCGAAGATGGCCTGGTGATGGATGACGGCACCGCCTGGCGCCTGGCCGAGCAGCGCTATCTCCTGACCAGTTCGACCGGCGGGGCAGACCGCATGGCGCAGCACCTGTCGTGGCTGCGCAACGTGATGGCGCCGCATCTCAAGGCCAGCGTGGTCAACGTGCAGGAGCATCTGGGCGCGGTGGCGCTGGCCGGGCCGCAAGCGGCGCGCGTGCTCGCCGCGCTGACCGGGGCAGAGGCACCGCCGCACATGCGCTGCACCCGCGCGGTGCTGGCTGGGGTGGACGTGCTGATCCTGGCGGCCAGCTATAGCGGCGAGCGCGCGTTCGAAGTCTATGCCCCCGGGCACCAGCTGCGCGCGGTGTGGGACGCGCTGCATGGGGCGGCGGTGGCGGCCGGCGGCGGCGCCTATGGCCTGGATGCCATGGACCATTTGCGCGTGGAAAAGGGCCACGTCGTGATCGGCGCCGAAGTGGATGGCCGCGTCAGCGCGCAGGACATCGGCCTGGGGGGCATGCTGCGCAAGAGTGGTGGCTTTGTCGGCTGGCAGGGGCAGCAGCGCCCGGCGATCGCCATGCCGCGCGGGCGGCGCCAGTTGGTGGGGCTGACCGTGATCGGCGGGCAGGCCCTGCCCGAAGGCGCCATGCTGGTGACGCAGGAAGGGCAGGAACCGCTGGGCCATGTCACCACCGCCGCGCCGCGCGTGGCGGGCGAGGGCTGGATCGGCCTGGCGCTGTTGACCGATGGCACGGCCCGCCATGGCGAGGAACTGCTCGCCTGGTCGGCCACGCGGAACCTGCGCGTGCCGGTGCGGGTGTGCGATCCGGTGTTCTATGACCGCGAAGGGGCGCGCTATCGTGATTGAGGTTTCTGCCCACGATGCCGCCGATGTGCTGGCGCTTGAGCTGTGGGATACGGCCGGTGCTGTAGCGGTGGCACAGGTGCTGGGCTTTGCCCTGCCACCGGCCGGGCGCAGCGCCGGCGATGATCACCGGCGGGCGATGCGCTTTGAACCCACGGTGTGGCTGGTGGAGGGCGCCGGAGTCGATGCCGCCGCGCTGGCCGAGGGCCTGGGCGACCATGGCGCGGTGACGGCGATCGGCGGCGGCCTGGTGCGGGTGCGGCTGGCGGGTGCCGGCTGGCGCACCCTGCTGATGCACGATGGCGTGTTCGATGCCGAAGACCCCGCGTTTGCGCCGGGCTGCACGGCGGCAACGGTGATCGCGCACGTGGCGGTGCGCCTCAACGTGGTGGCGCCCGATCGCTGCGACGCGCTGGTGCCGGCAAGCCTGGCCGATGGCCTGATCGCGCGCTGGCGACAGGTGGTTGCAAGGTTGGGCGGGTAGAGACGGCACGGCACAGCTGAGAGGGTTGATAACAAGAGACTGGAGCGTATCGCCTATATCCCGTCACCCCCGGGGGGACACCCCGGGGCGGGTGGGGGGGCCGGAGCGGGCGGCAGCCGGCCGGCTGGCGGCAGATCATTTTGTGGAGCGGCGGTTCAAGGAG
>CAYXUN010000075.1:0-8781 GCA_964468165.1 uncultured Novosphingobium sp.
GCTGCTGAATCGGAAACTGGCGCCGGATATGGCAACGATGCCCATCCGGCGCCAGCCCTGGCGTAGCGATTATCTGCGCCGCTTATTCAATTAGGCAGGCTAACGTTCATTCCACGCCGATGCCAGCCTCGGCCAGCAGTGCTTCGGTGCTGGGATCAAAGCCTTCGCCGCCACCGGCATCGATCTTCTTGGCAATCGCCTTGCCCAGTTCCACGCCGAACTGGTCGAACGGATTGATCCCCAGCAGCATCGCCGAAACGAACACGCGGTGCTCGTGGAAGGCGATCAGCGCGCCGAGCGTGGCGGCGTTGAGTTCGTCGCACAGGATCGTGGCCGAAGGCCGGTTGCCCGGATAGGCGCGCGCGCCATCCTCGCTCGCCTGGCCCGCCATCAGCGCGGCGCCCTGGGCAAAGCAGTTGGACAGCAGGATCTTGTGATGGACCGGATCAAGATCATGGCCCGGCACCTTCACGGCCAGGAAATCCACCGGGATCAGGTGGGTGCCCTGGTGCAGCAGCTGGAACACGGCATGCTGCGCATCGGTGCCCACGCCGCCCCAGGTGACCGGCGCGCTCGGGCGGGTCAGCGGCGTGCCATCGGCCAGCACGCGCTTGCCGTTCGATTCCATTTCCAGCTGCTGGAGATAGTCGGGCAGCAGCGCCAGGCGCTCGTCATAGGCAAAGACCGCGCGGGTCTGGCAGCCGCGCGCCTGGGTATAGAACAGATCGGCAAAGGCGGCGCGCACCACCACGTTTTCACCGATCGCGGCATCGCGGAAATGTTCGTCGATCGCCTCGGCACCCGCCAGGAACGCGGCAAAGGCTTCGTTGCCCAAGGCCAGCGCCACCGGGAACCCGATCGAGGACCACAGCGAATAGCGCCCGCCCACGGTTTCGGAGAACGGCAGGATGCGGGTTTCGTCCACGCCCCATTCCACCGCCTTTTCCGGCGCGGCCGTCAGCGCGATGACGCGGCCATAGGGATCGGCCACGCCACCCTCGCGCAGCCATTCCAGGGCGCTGTGGGCATTGGTCATGGTTTCGGTGGTGGTGAACGTCTTGGAGGCCACCGCGATCAGGGTGGTGGCCGGATCGCACTGCTTCATCGCCTGTTCCAGCGCGCAGCCATCGATGTTGGACACCACGTGCACGGCAACCTTGGCATCTTCGCGGGCCAGCGCGTCGATCGCCAGCGCCGGGCCCAGGGCCGAACCGCCGATGCCGATGTGGATCAGGCTCTTTACCTCGCCCAGCACGCCTTCGTGGATGGCTTCGACCAGCAGCGCCATGCGCGCGTGCAGGGCCTGGGCTTCTTCCACACTGGCTTCGGCGCCCACGCCGCGCTGGGCGGTATGTTCGGCGGCGCGGCCTTCGGTGTTGTTGATCTTGGCGCCAGACAGCAGCTCTTCACGCTTGCCGACAAAATCGGTGGCCTGCGCCAGCTGGGCCAGGATCGCCTCGACCTCGGGCGAAAGATGCGTCTTGGACCAGTCAAAGCGAATCGGGCCGCCGGGCAGGTCGAGCGTGGTGGCATAGCGCTCAAGACGGGCCGGATCGGCGAACAGCGCGGCGAGCGTTGGCACCTCCAGCGTCTCCAGTGCGTGCCACAGCGTGGCCTGGTCCTGTGCTGCCATTGTCTAACGTCCTTTTTCGCGGTTGCGGGATGCGCCTCTCATGCCCGCTTGCGCACAATCTTCCAAGCGGTGGCGTGGCTCGACGAACGGATCGTGCAAACGTATTTGCCTCGGGCTATGCCGCGTGCATTCTTGCTTGACGGATGCCTTTGCCCTCCACATGACCCAGCCGATGAACGAAACGCCCGAACCCGCCAATCCTGCGGTGGAAACGCCCGTGCCGCCCGCGGCCGCGCCAACCCCTGCGGGCGCGCCTGCCGCCCCGGCGAAAAAGCAGAAGAAGGAAGACAGCTTCCCGGTGTTCCTGGTGAAGCTGGTGCTGATCGTGGCGATCTTCCGCAGCTTCTTCTTCTCGCCTTTCAACATCCCGTCGGAATCGATGCTGCCCCGGCTGGAAAACGGCGATTATCTGCTGGCGGCCAAATGGCCCTACGGATTTTCCAAGTATTCCCTGCCGTTCAGCCTGCCGCTGCTGCCCAAGCGCATTTTCGCCAGCCAGCCCAACCGGGGTGACGTGGTGATCTTCAAGGCGCCGCCGGGCAACGATGTCGATTACATCAAGCGCGTCATCGGCGTTCCGGGCGATACCGTGCAGATGATCGGCGGCGTGCTTCACCTCAACGGCAAGGCCGTGCCCAAGGTGAAGGTGGCCGATTTCGTGATCAAGGTTTCGGCCAACACCGAGTGCATCTCGCCCGATTTTGCCGTGACGGAGGCCGATGGCACCCAGACCTGCCACTATCCGCAGTTCCAGGAAACCCTGCCTGGCGGCAAGACCTACAACGTGCTCGACCTCGGCTATCGTCCGCAGGACGATACGCCGCCCGTGGTCGTGCCCGAAGGCCGCCTGTTCCTGATGGGTGATAACCGCGACAACTCGATGGACAGCCGTTTCCCCGCGATCGAAGGCGGCGGCATCGGCCTGGTGCCGCAGGACAACCTGGTTGGCCGCGCCACCATCGTGATGTGGTCCACCGATGGCTCGGCCAACTGGTTCCTGCCGTGGACCTGGTTCACCGCGCTGCGCTGGAACCGGATCGGGGGCACGTTCTGAGCACGCCCCTTTCCCCCGAAACCGCCAAGTTCCTGGCGGAACTGACCCAGGCGCCGGTTGCACAACCGGCGCTTTGGCATGAAGCGCTCACCCACGGTTCGCTGGGCGAGGCCCGCGACTACCAGCGCCTGGAATTCCTGGGCGATCGCGTGCTGGGGCTGGCCGTGGCCGAATGGCTGCACGAGGCCAGCGATGCCGCCGAAGGCAAGCTGTCGCAGCGGCTCAACGCCCTGGTCAGCCGCGAAACCTGTGCCGATGTGGCCCGCGCGCTGGGCGTGCCGGCGCACATCCGCCTAGGCAAGCAGGCGCGCGACGATGGCGGGGCCGATAGCGACAACATCCTGGGCGATGTGATGGAAGCGCTGATCGGCGCGCTGTTCCTGGAACGCGGCTTTCCCGCCGCGCGCGATTTCGTGCGCCGCTGCTGGGACAAGCCGATGCGCACTGGCGCCGGGCAACGCAAGCATCCCAAGGCTGCCTTGCAGGAATGGGCCGCCGGCAACCGGCGCAAGCCCCCGGTCTATCACCTGGTCAGCCGCGATGGCCCCGATCATGCCGCGATCTTCACCGTGAGTGTGGAGGTCAATGGCGTGGGCCTGGCGCAGGCGCGGGGATCGAGCAAGCAGGAGGCCGAGACGGCCGCCGCGCGCGATTTCCTCAGGCAGTTTGCCTGACCGCACGCACCATCGGTCGATCGCCCCCATTCCCCCAATTGCATTGCTGCACCGGCCGCTTGTCGGCGGGCGCCATGAGGTTCATTCTGTTTCCATGATCGACACCACTTCCACCACCACCGAATCCGGCGGCGAGCAGACCTGCGGCCTGGTCGCCGTGATCGGCGCGCCCAATGCGGGCAAGTCCACCCTGGTCAATGCGCTGGTCGGCCAGAAGGTCGCCATCGTGTCTGCCAAGGCGCAGACCACGCGCGCGCGGCTGATGGGCATTGCCCTGGAAGGCCAGGCGCAGATCATCCTGGCCGACACGCCCGGCCTGTTCGAGCCCAAGCGCCGCCTCGACCGCGCCATGGTCAACGCCGCCTGGGAAGGCGCGAGCGAGGCTGACGCCATCCTGCTGGTGGTCGATGCCCGCAAGAAAAAGCGCGAGTACCTAGAACCCATCCTGGCCTCGCTTGCCGGGCGGCCGGAACGCAAGATCCTGGTGCTCAACAAGGTCGATGCCACCCCCAAGGAACCGCTGCTGGTCATGGCCGAAGAGCTGAGCGGCGAAGGCCAGTTCGACGAGGTATACTTCGTCTCGGCCCTGACCGGTGACGGCGTGGCAGAACTCAAGACGCGTCTCGCCGGCCTGATGCCACAAGGGCCGTGGCACTATCCCGAAGACCAGGTCTCCGATGCCTCGGAACGCCTGCTCGCCGCGGAAATCACGCGCGAGCAGCTCTATCGCCAGTTGCACGACGAACTGCCCTACGACAGCGCGGTGCGGCCGGAAAGCTATCAGCATCGCCGCGATGGTTCGGTGGAAATCCACCAGCAGATCGTGATCGCGCGCGACAGCCAGCGTGGCATCGTGCTGGGCAAGGGCGGCGCCAAGCTCAAGGCGATCGGCGAGGCGGCCAGAAAAGAGCTGGCCAACCTGCTCGGTGCGAAGGTTCATCTCTTCCTCCACGTTAAGGTGGAAGAGAACTGGGCCGACAGCCGCGAAATCTACGAGGAAATCGGTCTCGACTGGGTAAAGTAAAGCTGCTTGACCCGCCGCCGAGGCTGGCGCAGCCTGCAAGGATGCTGACGGGACCGATGACCGCCTTTGACCAGACACCGCCGGGCGTGCCCGGCCCGGCCTTGTCGGTCAACGGGCGCTCTCGCCGCTCTGTCGCAACCAGCCTGGTTCGTTCCCAGCTGCTGCCCGCAGCCCTCACCTCGGTGGTCGATCTGGAACGCCCGCGCGCCAGGGGCATTGTCGCCCCGCCGGGCGAACTGGAAACCGCAGCCGCGGCCTTGCCCTGACCGGATCGGATCGGACTGTCGCGAATGCGCAATTTTGCCGTGTTTTTCCTGGTTGCCTTCGTGTTGCGCGCGCCGTGGCTCGGCGATCCGCTGTTCCACGCAGACGAGCAGTTCTACCTGCTGATGGGCGACAGGCTGTGGCACGGGGTGATCCCCTATGTCGATCTGTGGGATCGCAAGCCGCTGGGCCTGTTTCTCATCTATGGCGCGGCGCGGGCCTTTCCCGGCAATGGCGTGCTGGCCTATCAACTCATGGCGATTACCTGCGCTGCCGGCACCGCGGTGGTTCTGGCGCGCTGTGCCCGCCACTTGGCCGGGCCGCGTGGCGCACTGTTTGCCGGGCTTGCCTATCTCATCTACCTGATGGCGTTCAATTGCGGCATGGGCCAGGCCCCGGTCTTCTATGACCTGCCGATGATCGTCGCCGCATCGCTGGTGATCGGTGCCTTGGCCGATACGGCCGATAGTGCCGCGCTCGCCATCGCCGGGCAGCGTTTTGGCCTGATGGCGCGCGGCTGCCTGGCCATGGCGCTGGTCGGCATTGCCTTGCAGATCAAGACCAGCGTGGTGATCGAGGGCATCGGCTTTGGCCTGATGCTGCTCTGGGCCGGCTGGCGGCGCGGCTGGGGCTGGCCAAGGCTGGCCGGGGCCGGTGCGGCGTGGATCGCCCTGGCACTGCTGCCCACGGCGCTGGTCTTTGCCGCCTATGCCGCAGAGGGTGAAGCCCGAGCCTTCCTCACTGCCAATGTCGTATCCATTCTCGGCCGCGGCCAGGATCTGGGTGAAGCCTCGTTCCGCCTCGCCAAGGTGGCGGCTGCGCTGATCCCGTTCTACGTGGCGCTGGTGATGGGCTGGCGGATCGCCCTGCCCCGCAGCGAAAGCGAGATCGTGCGGCGTGCGGTGCTGATGTGGCTGGGCCTGGCGATCGTCGGGTTCCTGGCGCCGGGCACCTGGTACGATCATTACGTCGCCCCTGCCCTGATGCCGCTGGCGATCTTGGCGGCCCCGGCCCTCGACGGCCGCTGCCGCCCCACCGGCTGGCTGCGCCGCTTGCTGTTCGTCGTGGGCCTGGGCGCGGGTCTGGGCGCGACGACCGTGCAGGCCCACCGCTTTGGCGACACCACCGACCTGGATGAAGCCGCCGCCGCCATTCGCCCCCATATCGACGCCCACCACTGCCTCTACGTCTATGAAGGCGACAGCGCCCTCTACAGCGCGACAAATTCGTGCCTGCCCACGCGCTTTGCCTTTCCCGCGCATCTTTCCACCCGGTTCGAGGAACATGCCCTGGGCATCGACCCGACCGCCGAAGTGGAACGCATCATGGCCAGCCGCCCGGGTGCGGTCGTGATCGATGCCGCGCCAAACCCCTATGGCGCCAACCTGCAGACCCGCGCTGTCGTGCTCCAGGCGCTGGCCCAGCACTATCGGCAGATTCGCACCATCACGCTGGGCACCCGCACTTTCGCGCTGTTTGCCGCACGCTGACAGGCCACGATAATTACGTGTCAGCATTGCGACAATAATAGCCGATCCGCATTAAACGCGACGCCGAACGTTATATTGAGATAATAACAATCGCTGCGCTTGATAGCCAATTTCCGAAGCTTTAGCCTGTATAAATACAGCTGAAAACTTCGGAAACAAAGCATGTTCGATATCTCTGGCCCATCCTTGATCGCATCGCGACCAGAATATCCTGCTGGCGCGAAAGCAACGCCCCCTGCCACGCTCGAATACGCCCGCCTGTTTGTCGAATATTTTGGCCTCGCCCTCATCGTTCGGTTGATACTGCTGGGCAATCCGCTCACCCACGTCGATGAAGAGTTCTATCTCTTCATGGCCGATCGCTGGGCGCATGGCGCCGTGCCATTCGTGGACATCTGGGACCGCAAGCCGCTGGGCCTCTTTGCGCTCTATCGCCTGTTCTTGAGCCTGCCGGGCGATCCCGTGCTGGCCTATCAGGTCTGCGGTATTGCCAGCACGGCAGCCGCAGCGCTGGTGGTGCGGCGCCTGGCGCTGGAATTGGCCTCGCCGCGCGGCGCCTGGCTGGCAGGCCTGGTCTATCTTTGCGCCATGCCCGCGTTCAATTGCGCGCTGGGCCAATCGCCGGTGTTCTACAATCCGCTGGTGGCGCTGGCGGCGCTGCTGCTGTTGCGCGCCTGGCAACGCGCGCAGGGCACCGATCTGCTGCGGCAAGGCTGCGTGATCATGCTGCTGATCGGCCTTGCGCTGCAGATCAAGTATGCTGCGGTGTTCGAAGGCCTGGCGATGGGCATCATGCTGCTGGCGCTGGGCCGCCGGGTCGGCTGGCCTCTCCCCCGGCTGGCCGGCGCAGCGCTGGTGTGGTGCGGCATTGCCCTGGCGCCAACCATGCTGGTGCTGGGCAGCTATGCCGCGATCGACCAGGCGCATGCCTTCGTCTTCGCCAATTTCACCTCGGTGCTGGAACGCCTGCCCGATGGCGCGCCCAGCTGGCGCAGGCTGCTCAAGCTGTCAGCCGGCCTGTCGCCGTTCGTGCTGTGCATCGCGTTCGATCCCCTGCGCCGCGCCGGGTGGAATGATCAACGCCGCGCGCTCGCCTATCGCCTGCTGGGCCTGTGGGCGGCGGCGGCGGTGCTGGGCTTCCTGCTATTCGGCACCTGGTATGATCACTACGCCGGGCCGCTGGTGGCGCCACTCGCCGTGCTGTCGGCCCCTGCCCTGGCGGCCGCGGCGCGTGGGGGCCAGCCGTGGCAGGCGCGCTGGTGCGGGCGCTTCCTGATCCTGGCGAGCGTGGTCGGTGGCGTCGTGGTCATGGCTGGCGCGGTGCAGAACCACGGCACGGCAGAAGACTATCATCGCGCCACCGCGTTGATCCGCAGCGCCGTGCACGGCGGCTGCTATTTTCAGTTTGATGGCGCGCCGGCGCTCTATCGGGGCGTGGGCGCCTGCGTGCCCACGCGCTTTGCCTTCCCCAACCACCTCAACACCTGGACCGAAAGCCCGGCGATCGGCGCAGACCCGGTGGCCGAAGTGCGCCGCATCATGGCGACGCGCCCGGCCGTGGTGCAAGTATCGGAAAGCGCGCCCGAAGACCTCTACCTGCCCAACCGCGCCACCCGCACGATCATCGCCCAGGCGCTTGCCCAGGGCTACGTCCGCTTTGCCGAGATCACGTTGGGGCAGGAACGCTACGCGCTCTATCGTCCACGCTAGCCCGAGGGACGGGCATGATCGTGCCCGCCCCGCACAGGGTTATTCTGCCGCGGCTTTCTTGCGCGCCGGGGCCTTTTTCGCCGCAGGTGCCTTCTTGCCCGCCGGTTCCTTCTTGGCAGCCGGCTCTTTCTTGGCAGCAACCTTCTTGGGCGCCGCGGCCTTCTTGGCGGGCGCCTTCTTCTTGCCCTTGGCCGGACCCTTGGCAGCGCGCTCGTCGATCAGCGCAATCGCTTCGGCAGGCGTCAGGCTTTCGGGCTGCTTGTCGCGCGGCAGCGTGGCGTTGGTGGTGCCATCGGTGACATAGGGACCATAGCGGCCCGCCATCAGCTTGATTTCACCGCCCGAGGTGGGGTGCGGGCCAAAGGTCTTGAGCGGCTCGGCCGCGGTGCGCGCGCCGCGCCCGCCGGCGCCGCTCGCCGCCTCGGCCAGGCGCACCACCGCCGTGTTCATGCCGGTGTCGAACACTTCGGCCGTGGATTTGAGCCGGGCATACTTGCCGTCATGCGCCAGATAGGGGCCATAGCGGCCGATCGCGGCGGTGATCGGCTTGCCGCTTTCGGGATGCACGCCCACCTCGCGCGGCAGGCTGAGCAGCTTGAGCGCCCATTCCAGATCGAGTTCGGGAATATCCTTGGGGATCGAGGCGCGCTTGGCCTCCTTGCCCTCGCCCAGCTGGATATAGGGGCCAAAGCGCCCGGTGCGCCGGGTCACTTCCAAGCCGGTTTCGGGGTCCTTGCCCAGCGCCGCATCCTCGCCCTCGCCGCCTTCGCCGCTGCCGCCCGGCTGGGCAAACTTGCGGGTGAACTTGCACTCGGGATAATTGGAGCAGGCGATGAACGCACCAAAGCGGCCCCCCCCCCGCCCCACGCCGCCCGCCCCCCACTAGGGACAATCGCCCGGAAAATTCCCCTCGGCCCCCCGCCGAAACACAA